>CAZWOX010000080.1:0-2512 GCA_964635345.1 uncultured Nitrospira sp. | reverse complement strand
CTCGAAGATCCAGCAGGTCGTCCCCTTTGAAGTCGAAAATTTGATTCCCCTGCCGTTGGAGGACGTGGCGGTCGGCAACATGCTCCTCCCGCCTGGGCCGGCAACGGGCAAGATCTTTCGCGAAGGCGGGTCCGATGTGTTGGTGACGGCAGCGCCGAAGGCCACCGTCGAGGAGCATGTCCGCTTCCTGGCTCAAGCGGACTTGACACCGGCGGCAGTCAATGTCGATGGCTTGGCATTGTTCTCGGTCACGCATCATCTGAAGCAAGCGGGAGCGCTCGTCCCGCCCGATCTCGCCGTCATCGACGTCGGCGCCTCGAAGACGACGATCTGCCTGATTCATGAAGGCAGGCCCTGGCTGTTGCGGACGATTCCGTGGGGCGGCGACGAAATCACCGGTCTCCTGGCGGCTCGGATGGGAGCGACGTTCGGCGACGCCGAACGATACAAGCGATCGAAGGAGGTCTCCGTCGTCGAAACCTGGTTCGATCCCCTCGTCCGGGAAATCCGGCTGTCCCTGCACGCCTATCACGCCACGACGCGAACCCGGATCGAGCACTGTTGGGTCTCCGGAGGCGGGTCCAAGTTGCAGGAGCTGTCGGGATATCTGGCGCGTCAGTTGGAGCTGGCTCCAGTCGGTCCGAGACAGGGATTCGGCGCGGATTGTCCCAGAGCCTTCTCGATTGCGTTCGGACTGGCCATCCACCCGAAGATCGTGGGCTCTCGGTTTAAGGTGCGCCGGGCTGGAACCGATTTGGCGCTGGACCTCAAGCAACTCACCGAAGACGCGGCGCCGCAAGCGGCACACAGCACAGGAGAAGTCCGGCGGTGGGCGATCGCGGGGGTGCTGTTGGCTGTCCTTGCGATCGCCGATCTCTACGCTCATGTCAGCCTAAAAGAGGCGCGTGTGAAAGACCTGAAAACTGCGCTGCAGGTTTCCTACAAGCAGCAGTTCGACGGCGAGGCGTTCCCGGGGGAAGAATTGGAGCAGGCACGATCCAAAGCCTCGGCGCTGACGAAGGCCGTCACGCTGATCGACGGGACATCGGACAAGAAGTTGCCCATCCTCGCCCACTTGGTGAAACAGTTGCCGCGCGGCGTTCCCGTCAAGGTGCGGGAGCTGACGCTGGAGCGGAACACAATTCACCTGGAAGCAGAAACGACATCCTTTGAGTCGGTCGAGAAAGTGAAGCAGGCGTTGAGCGCGGCGTCGATGTTTACGGATGTGACGGTCGGCGATTCGCGCATGGGTGTATCGGCATCCCAGGTGGTCTTCCGCGTGACGCTGACGGTGCAGAGTCCATGACACACGTTCTCGCAGAACGATGGCAGACGCTGGCTCCGCGCGAACGCGCCATGCTTGCGGGCGGTGGAGCGATCCTCCTCGTAAGCCTCGTGTTCGTCCTTGTGGTGGATCCGTTACTCGACCGGCTGGATCGGGCGGAACGGCAGACGCTCCGGAAGCAGAAGGAGCGACAAGAATTAACACAGGTCGGGGCTGAATACGCGGCGCAGAACGCCCGCTTGGCTCAGCTTGAACGGCGTCTGCCCCCGACCGACGGGCAATTCTCCATGCTCACCTTTCTGGAGGATGCGGCCGTTGCCGCGCAGGTCCGCGACCGGATCAGCGCCATGCAGCCCCAGACGCCGACCGTCACGCAGGGGTATCAGGAAACGGCCGTCGACGTCCGGCTCGACGGCGTACAGTTATCGCAGCTGTTGGATCTTCTGAGCCATCTGGAGCAGGCGCCCTACGAGACCCAAGTCCCGCACCTCCAGATCAAGCCGAAGTTCGACAATCCCGCGTACCTGGATGCGAATCTGCGGATCGTCACCTATGCCAAAGCGCGATGAACGAGGCGTGGCGCTGATTCTCGCGCTGCTCGTGCTCACATTGCTGACGGCGCTGATCCTGGAATTCGATGCCGACGCGAGGCGCGAGTACCGGGAGGCGGCGGCATTTCGGGATCAATTCAAGGTGACGACCCTGACCAGGGCCGGCGTCGAGGCAGCCCGCGCCGTGCTCCTGCAAGACACCAAAATCGACAAGCAGGCCGGGCAGTCCTTCGATGCGCTGACGGACCTGTGGGCCATGCCGATCGCGAACTATCAAATCGGCGACGGGGTGCTCACGGCGCAGATCGAGGACGAACGCGGCAAGCTGAATCTGAACGAATTGGCGGCCCAGTCGGATCCCAACGCACGAGCAAAGAAGATCGTTCGCTTCAAGCGCTTCTTCGAGCTGATGCAGGTCAATCCAGACCTGGTCGACGCCGTCGTGGATTGGGTGGACGCCGACGAGGTGCCGGAGCCAACCGGCGCCGAAAGCCTGTACTATCAGTCGCTGCGCCCGGCCTATCGCGCGGCGAACGCGCCTCTCCAGACGATCTCGGAGCTGTACCTCATCAAGGGTATGACGGATGAGATCGTGCAGCGTTTACTCAAATACATCACGGTGTATCCCACCGAGACGGACGGCAAGGTCAACCTGAACACGGCGGATCCGATCGTC
>CAZWOX010000079.1:0-2553 GCA_964635345.1 uncultured Nitrospira sp. | reverse complement strand
AAGGCAACGACTGCAACCAACCGAATCTATTCGCGTTTTAACCGGACACTACTGACTTCATCCAGGAAAATCGTCCCGCCAGCCGCCAACTCAAATCTGCCGATGCGGCGCTGTAATGCCCCGGTAAACGATCCCTTCTCATGTCCGAAAAGCTCGCTCTCGAGGAGGGTCGCGGGGATCGCGCCGCAGTTCACCTTCACCAGGGAGCGAGCCTTGCGCGGACTCATGTGGTGAATCGCCCTGGCAATCAGCTCCTTCCCCGTCCCGGTATCTCCGCGGATGAGGACCGTTGAGTCGGTCGGTGCAACCTGCTCGATCGATCGCAGCACGGCTTTGATGCTCTGGCTCTTGCCGATGATCTCTTCGAAGTTATGTTCGAGTTTGATCTCTTCACGAAGGTAAAGATTTTCGGCTTGAAGCCGATCTTTGAGCTGTTGAACTTCCGTAAACAGCTGCGCGTTCTTGATCGCAATCGCAGCCTCATTGGCAAATATCGCCAGTCGCTCGAACTCCTCTCCGCTCAGCGGCCGGCGTCCGAACATCGCGATGACGCCGAGCAGTTCCCTGCGGAACTTCAGCGGGTGCCCGGCAAAGGAGCGGAGCCCATTGTCGGTCATCCATTGTTTGTTCGGAAGCCGATCGTCGCCGAGGAGGTCGTTCGTAAAAATGGCGCCGGATCCTTGCGCGATTTTTCCGATCTTCAATGCGCCAAGCGGAATGCGTCGATATTCTCCGTCGAGATTGTTGTAAAGTCCGGCGCTTGCCTCAAGATGCAGGCAACGGCTCCGGTTCGCACAGTCGGCTGCTTTGTAACAGTCGGCACAGAGATCGCCGGGACCTATCAGCCAGATACGGGCGAAGGCTGCATCCAGCTCTTCCACCAACCCCTGCGTGATCGTGGCCAGTACGACTTGGAGGTCGAGACTCGAGGCCATTTGCAGGGTGATGCGTTCAAGGATTGCGCGGGGATTCGCAGATCGGTGAGCGGCAGGACCGGTTGGCATATCGTGCTCCGTGCTGGTTCACCAGACCAGGAGCACGATAGGAGGCGAGGGACGCAATGTCAACGCCCGTTCAGCTATACTGATCCCAGGTATCGCACTGCTTGATCGCCCAAAAGACGGCTTCCTTCAATTTCTTCAACGTCTGATTGTCCGGATCCCGCAGGCTCTGCAACTTCTTATCCAAATCATAGAGGGGTTGAATCGAGCGTTTATCGGGAATCTTGCCCAAGGCCCAGGCCACTTCCGTCAGTACGGTCCAATCCGTCTTCGAGTCTTGCAGCCTGGCCAGCAAGGGAAGGACGACGGAGGCATCCCCATGAATACCGCCTAACTGCCCTAATCCCTTTGCAGCTGCAGCCTGTATATCGATGATCCCGGATGTGTTCATGATATCGACGAGCAACGGAATCCCTTCTTTCCCAAGATTGCCCATCGCCACCAAAGCTTGCTTGGCCAGATCGCGATCCTGAAGCACCTGCTTCAGCTTCGGCAGGGCTTCATCCGCCTGCATCTCCCCCAGCAGTGAAATGATTTTCACCTTCCTGGGCAGACTCGTCTCTGAAGAATCCATCAGCTTCAGCAATCGGTCGGCATGGCCCCATTCGGCTGCGAGAACCAATGGAAACTCATATTTCTCGAGTTGATCAGTCAGCCGCGCAATGGCAAAACTTCCTGGATCTCCGGCTTGAGCCGCCTGAGCGGCGGCGGCATCCTCAAAATCAGTGCGGACTTCCTTCTGCCATTTAATCTTCATCCCGCCTAAAGCATATGTCAGCTGGCAGGCCGGCCCTTTCCACAGGCGAGAGGGGGCATCAGGCAGATCATTGTCCCCCCCCGACGAGGCCGTGCCCTCCCAGGTCTTATGCTGCTCACACTTCACTCGAAATACCGCATCATGTGCCTTCGAGGCATCCTGCACCACGGCGTAACCAACCTCACCAAGACGACGCGAGACCACCGAGGCCAACGGACCGACATCAACCGCTCCCTTGTCGGTCAGTGCCAGTGTTTCGACGAGCACCACTTGAATCTTATCGAGCTGCGCTTTCTGCTCAGCCGTGAAATATTCACGATAGGCCCCAGCCGGAGCGCTCCATAGCAGCATGCCCCAACTGACGACGAGAGAGATGAAGAGAGAGAATCGATACATCACACCACCTCCTTACCCATAGAGGGAACTCGGGGGTAGACAAGATTTTACGGTCTCCAGCATACCGCCCCCCCATCACCGGATACCCTGTCAATCAGTATACTCTCCCCCTCCAAGACGAGCCAGGACCCGCCTGTTGCCTCCTCAGGCTTCCCCTTCGAGCAGGCAAATCGACACAGCTCTCCGCCCCTGGTCATCACTGCTCTCTATTGCTCACTGTCTTGACCTTCGGGACGGCATAAACCCCGCGGGAGTATGGGTTGACAGTGGGTCGCCTTCGACGGTACAAAAGGCTTACACAATCGCGTGTTTTGCTGTCTTAGCATCCGCGGCGACAGCCCCGCGATGCTCCCCACTGTGCGAGAGTGGCGGAACTGGCAGACGCGCGAGACTTAGGAT
>CAZWOX010000078.1:0-2743 GCA_964635345.1 uncultured Nitrospira sp. | reverse complement strand
GTCGACAACCTGCCCAACGAACATGGCGGAAGTTCTATCTCTGGATTTGGGTGAGCCTTAGACATAGAGAACACATCCCGGTATAATCAGGGTCCATTGGAGCCTTGTTGAACATGACCATCCAAGCCGGCGACTCGGTGGTTGAGAACATCGTGCGGCGTCTCGTCTCGGCGTTGTCGCCGGAACGCATCTACCTGTTTGGCTCACAAGCCCGAGGGGATGCCGGGCTGGACAGCGACTACGATTTCCTGGTCGTCGTGCGCACATCGCCGTTGCCCCGGTATCGCCGTGACCAGGCCGCGTTCGAAGCCTTGCTCGGCGTCGGCGTCGCGAAAGACGTGCTGGTGCTGACCCATGACGAGTTCGAGCGGCAGCGCACCGTCGTCTGCTCGTTGCCGGCCACGGTTGAGCGAGAAGGGATGCTGCTCTATGCAGCCTGACAAGGCTGCCGTCGTCCGAGGCTGGCTCAGCAAAGCCGCCAACGACGTGCGTGGGGCCCGCATCGACCTGGAGGCTGATCCCCCGCTGATTGAAGACGCGCTGTTTCATTGTCAGCAAGCGGCGGAGAAGTCGTTGAAAGCCTTTCTGACCGCGCACGATACCCCCTTCAAAAAGACCCATGATCTGGATGAATTGGGCCGCGCCTGCCTTGAGCAGGATGCCGGCTTGGGCGACAGCATGCGGTCTGTCGCAACCCTCACGGTGTTCGCGTGGGAGTTCCGCTATCCTGGAGACACCCAGGTGCCATCCATGAACGAAGTTCGGGAGTATCTCGCCATCGCCGAAACGCTCTATGCGGCGATCCTCGATCGACTCCCTCACGCTTGTCATCCCTAACAGATCCATCATCGACCTCCGTCCAAGACCCCCATCAGACGTACTCCCTCACGAATCGGCATGAGCTCCGTGATCGTCGGCGCACCGACGCCACCGGTATTGCGTGTGATCGACAGCAGATTGCCGACGGCGTCATACGTGTACGTCGCGACATTCCCCTGCCCGTCGATGACTTGCGACAGGCGGCCCAGGTCGTCATAGATATATTGCGCCTGGTCAGCGTATATCCCTGCCGTTCCGAAGAGGACAAGGCCGAGGACCAAGACAAGAACACGGTGAAACCAGGCGGCGCGAGACAGAGTCATCATGATGTTCCCGTCCGATCGATGACGCAGGAGTGCGAGAGAGGAGCACGATGCTGAGTGTGTGGCATTGGTTCGTTCGATGGTGCACTTGGCTGTGTCGATGGCTGGTCCGTTGGATTCGGCCACGATCGCAGTCCTATTGGCCACACCACCGAACTGAGGGGCCGATGCGTCGGCCGCACGCGCCGCCTAAACCTGAATGGGTTCGTCGTGAACTCATTCGGCTCAAAGCCCTCATGCCCCACGCGGGCTGCCGCACGATCATGCACAACTTCAACCGGCGCTTCGCCGACCGCCGGTCCATGACCGTCGGCAAAACCTACGTGGCCGACACGATCCGACGACAGCAGTACGCCATCCTGTGTCTGCGCCGGAAACTGAAACATCGCGTGCCGCGCCCGGTGCCCCGCAATCTGATCTGGGGGATGGACTTGTTGACGAAGACGGATCTCACCGGCCGCCAGCATGTCGTGCTGGCCATCGTGGATCATGCCAGTCGCGCGTGCCTGTGCCTGACGCGATTGACCGACAAATCGTCGCTGACGATCTGGCGCCACCTCGTCACCGTGTGCCGTCACTATGGCTGCCCACGCTTCCTGCGTACCGACAACGAAGCCGTCTTTACGTCGCAGTGTCTTCGTCTGGCCCTGCGCCTGCTGAGCATTCGCCTGCAACACAGCGAGCCGGGATGCCCGTGGCAGAACGGCCGCGTTGAGCGGCTCATCGGGACCATGAAGCGACTGCTCCTTTCGTATTCCATTAAGGACGCGGCCTCGCTGGATCGGGCCTTGGCCCACGTGCGCTTTGTCTACAATCACCTGCGGCCGCATCACCATCTCCGGGGAAGAACACCCGCGGAGGTGTGGGCGGGAGTCGATGTATTCGCGCCCACCCGCAAGGGCCGCCGTTGGTTGAGACGATGGGAAAGACAGTGGAAACAGTTGGTGATGGAGCGTCATGGTCCGGGGTAGTCCAACGGGCCCCGTTGCTTCGTGAAAGCGCCGTCCGCACCGCGAACCACCGCGGCTGAGACGAAGTGCGCCTGCAAGCGGATAAAAGCCAGATAGGGAAGAAAAAATGTTCATGCGTGCCACATTATTTGGCTTCTCAGTGTCAAAAACACCCCTCACCATGTTCATTCAGCACATCCATTCGTTGAAAAACTCGCTCAACTCTCGGTGTCGCCCCATCGCGGACATGCGGACGGGACAACTCCTCAATCTTCTGCCTGACGCTCTGTCAGGAAACAGACACCCTTCATTCCCGCAACTTTTTGACAATCTGCAAGCCCTCTCCTGGACCATGCATGCTCTGCCGCATAGCGCTTCTATTCGACCCAGATCACATTGAGGGCCAGGCTTTCGGCTCCCTCACGCTGCTTGATATCGGCGGTGACAAACGGGATCGTGAGGCTGGAAGCCGCCTGAAAGGCGAGGACGGAGGCCACATGCAGGGCATCTAGTGTTCTCAACCCGGTCTTCTGCACGAGATCTTCAGCCTGACCGAGTACGATCGGCCCCACCTCGACCAGCTCCCAATAGGCTCGGTCTTTCTGGATCCTGGACCGGATCGCGAGAAAATCGCGCTGCGTCAACTCGCCT
>CAZWOX010000077.1:0-3213 GCA_964635345.1 uncultured Nitrospira sp. | reverse complement strand
CAATCACCCAGGACCTTCCTCGTCGATATGACCATGGAGTATCCGGAAGACATTACAGATCCGACGTCCAAAACAATCTTGGTAAAGGCAGGCGCTCGTGTCAATCCGTTACAGAAGGTGAAGTGGCCTTATGCGATGATCTTTCTCAATGCCGACAATCAGGATCAGGTGCGTTGGGCTCGACGGTATCTCGATGCACACGATCGGATGTATGTGAAGGTGGCTGTGACCGAAGGGGATATTGCTGAAGCGATGAAGGCGCTTGAACACCGGGTTTATTGGGCCGATACGTATCTGCTGCAACGGTTTGGTGTGGTGGCCGTGCCCAGTGTGGTCAAGCAAGAGGGGGAACGGTTGAAGGTACAGGAGTATGCGTTGCGATGATGACCCAAGCCGTGAATGAACCTAGTGGGTTGATGGATGCACGCTGGTTCGGTGTTCTGAAGCGGGGTGTCCTTAGCGTGATTCTCGTTATTCTCTGCGGTCTGCCTTTCTCGGGGGTAGTGGCTCCAGACACTGCAGAAGCCTTTTGTCAGACGAGCACCAATGTTCTTGCCAGCTCGCTCGCTACGACATGTTGGGAGTGTATGTTTCCCATTAGCATGTCGGGGTTCACGCTCTTTAATGCTGGTGAGGACTATACCGTTCCGGCGGTTGGACCAGGACGAGCCCCGTACTACGGGTCTGTTTTGTGTGGTTGTATGTGCTTCAACGGTGTCTGTATCCCCGGACTTCCCTTCGGCATCTGGGAGCCCAAAAACCTGATTGAAGTGGTGCATGATCCCCTCTGTTTCCCGTCGTTGGGAGTGTCGCTGACGGGTGGATTCACCCATATTGGGCGCGGGTCTGAATCGACCCAGATGGACGATACGGAACTGAATCACTCCTTTTGGAATGTTCATTATATCTCCTATCCCCTTTGGTTTCTGATCGGTATTGGGCTCGATATCGCTTGTCTCAATCCGGGGGGGATCGCGGATGAGATTGATGTCGTGTTCATCTCCGAGATTGATCCGTCCTGGAACGACGACATTCTCAACTTGATGCTGTTTCCCGAGGCGTTGCTCATTGCAAATCCGATTGCGCTCAGTGCATGTGCGGCCGATTCACTCGCTTCGTCCTTAGGATTTCCCATCAATGCTTTGTTTTGGTGTGCAGGGTCACAAGGATTTCTCTATCCTCCCGATGGCAACTATTCAGGCGCCGGTACGGATCTCGGGCCAGCTGCATTGTCGGGATTTCATATGTTGTCAAAGCTCGCGCGCGTAGGTGCGGAGGCGTATACCGCCGGCAATGGATCTCTGATCTGCGATGACTTTCCGACAGGGGTAATCGTGAAGAGCCAGTACAAGTATCAATTGATCTATCCCATTCCAAATACCGGGACGATAGGACCGTGCTGTCAGCCGATTGGTCGAACTCTCATGATGTGGGGTCTGAATAAATCCATCCCTGCAGTCGGTGAGGATTATGTGTTCCTACTATGGAAGCTCCAGCGATGTTGCATGCTGTAACCCGTGTCGCCGGGAGGGGGAGGTGAGATGATGCGAGCTAGTTTTGGTAAGGCGGAAGTCGGTTTCCGCATCCTTTCTATTTCTGTAGTCTTTCTCCTCCTTCAAGTCGTGAGTGTCTTAGCCGAAGTCTTTCCCGGTACGATGGATTACATCGATCATTCACGCGAAGGGTGGTTTTTCTACAAAGACCCTCCGGTACAGATGGACGAGGAGGATGACGATGAAGAGATGCCTCCACAGCTCAAGGTGCTTCCTGGCGATATTTGGTCGGACCCTGCCAAGCATCGGCCGTTGCTGAAGAAGCTTCCCATTGATGGGATGAATCTCGAACGGCTGCCGGCGATGTTTCTCAAGGAGCTGGTTGACGCGAAGAAAGAAATGGCCTTAGACGTTCCCACCGTCCCCAATGTGACGGAGTACATTAAAGTTCAGCAGGCCGCATTCGATCGGTCGCAGAGGTTTACGGATGCGTACCAGGTGGCGATGTATACGAATCCACAATTGGATTCATCGACGAAGCATCCGACCTCGACCTACGGGCATCAGATCGAAGCTGAGGTCACAAAACAGCAAGAAGAAGCATTGCTCGCGAGTGCGTCCGAAGAGGCCGGCCTGTTCTTCTTTTTCACGTCGACCTGCCCCTACTGTAAAGAGCAGGCCAAGATCGTCAAGCTCTTTGCCGATCAGTACGATCTGAAGATATTCCCCGTGTCGCTCGATGGCCAAGGTCTTCCTGAGTATCCACGGCCGGTCCGTGACAATGGGATGGCCGATAAGATTGGTGTGCATATGGTCCCGACGATCTATCTCGCGATCCCGCACGACAACTTCTTGAAACCCATTGGCGCTGGGCTGATGACGCTCAACGATTTACGAGAAAGAGTGTTGGTTCTTCTTCAGAAGAAGGACCTACTGCTTCAAGAACAGAAACGCAGTTCCTAACTAAGCGAGGATGCATGATCGGACGCACTATTTGTATTTGGTTCTGTGTGCTGACGTTACTTCTTCTCCCTGTCTTGTCTGAGGCGCAGAGCCTCGATTCTTCCCTGCAAAACATGTTTACGTCCTGGGGTACTGGGGTCACCACACCTCCGGGGTCATATCAGAGCCAGAGCAAGGGGTACTTTAGCGGGGGCGGCGTCTCCGTTCGTACGTTCCAAAACAGCTTTAACTTGTTTTCAGTTGCTCCCCCACGCCTCAGCGTCGGGTGTCAGGGAATCGACGTGTACTTGGGAGCGTTCTCGTATGGAAAGCTCAGTCGGTATGTGAATCTTCTTACGCAGATTGGAACGAGTGCCGTTCTGGGCTATGCGTTTCAACTTGCGATGAAAGCGATTTGCCCGGATTGTGCCGACGTTCTCAATAAGATTGAGGCGGCGGCCCGCGCGCTGAATTCCGCTGGTCGTATCCAGCCTTGTCAAACAGGCAATGAGATTGCGAAGGCATTGTCTGGAGATGAAAGTGCTCAGAATCGTCTCGCGAGTCGCTATGGCGACGCGTGGCAGAAAATGAAAGAAGCCGGAGCCTCTATCGGCGATGTCTTCGAAGATCGAGATACGACCGCTACCCAGACTACGCAACAAGCGACCACGGCGATGAAGGGCACGACCTATGACGTGACCGGAAATCTTGTTTGGGATGTTCTGGGTCTTGCTGGTGCGGACGACATGACAAGGCGATTGATTATGTCAGCAACCGG
>CAZWOX010000076.1:0-3448 GCA_964635345.1 uncultured Nitrospira sp. | reverse complement strand
CCAGTTGCCGGGCCGCGCCTTTGAGTTCCAATTGGAGCAATAGCCCCGCCATTTCAGAAGGGGCTCGCCCTGCCTGAACCGTCAGATCGTCCATATGTCGAGGCTCGTGGGACAGCAACTCGTAAATCGTTTGCTCTTCCGCATTGAGCCCTTGACACGCCAAGGGTCTGTCGCAGACAGACCCCAAACCGCCCCGGTCTGGAGTCTGGCGTGTCAAGGGTTGAAACAGGCAGGAAATCTCCTCGAGGATGTCCTCCACCCCCTCTATCAGCTTGGCCCCCTGCTTGATGAGCCGATGGGTCCCCACGCTGGTCTTGGACCCGATCGGACCGGGCACAGCGAATACCTCACGGCCCTGCTCAAGCGCGCTGGTGGCCGTGATCAGGGCACCGCTTTGATCCGCTGCCTCCACCACGATCACCCCAAGACAAAGACCGCTGATCACGCGATTTCGCCGGGGGAAATTCTCCGGTACCGGCGCCGTTGCTAAGGGGAATTCGCTTATGACCGCCCCTTGCTTTGATATCGCCTCTTTAAGGCTCAGATGCTCCAGAGGATAGGCCACGTCCACGCCGCAGCCCAATACCCCGATCGTACGGCCGCCGGCTTCCAGTGCCCCTTCATGGGCCGCACCATCAATCCCGCGGGCCAGGCCGCTGACAATCGTGAACCCTCGCCGGGCTAACTCCTGACCCATACGCCGGGCCACGGCACGGCCATACTCGCTACAGTGTCGGGAACCCACGATCGCTAAGGCCTGACGATCCTCCGGTAGAAGTTCTCCTTTGAGATAGAGTAAGGGAGGCGGATCATGGATCTGGCGGAGCCGTTCAGGATAATCCTCATTTAGGATCGTGACAATCTCCACTCCATTTTGCTCAAGTCCATCAAGCTCCTTCGATACAGCCTCCGCCGCCATCCCCGTTCGGATGGCCTGGGCGATCGGTGGTCGCAGCCCTTCTACGCAAAGCAGTTCGGATTCGGCAGCGGCAAACACCGCCTGGGGCAAGCCGAATTTTTCGATTAACCGTTTATAGAGCACATCGCCCAGCCCAGGCACGGCCTTCAATGCCAACCACCCGAAGAGCTCCTCGCGATCCATACGGCTCAATCCCTATCCATGATATATGACACTGGATCCAAACTCAGAAAGGCTATCCATTATACAATAGAATGGTGGGCTGTCAAGCCAGGTGGGCTATTAAGCGTATTGTGCCCATCCCCAACCGAATTCAGTCCGGTGTCCCATGAATTCTCTCGGTCTCACCCGGTCTTTACCAAATTCAAATAGATCTCATTGTCTGAGGATTGGGCGGCGTAAGCGAGGCAGGCCTTGATGTCGAGCGGCTTGAAAAGCAAACAAGCCAAGCCTGCCCCCGTCACTGCGTCCGACCTCCCCCTCTTTTATGCGGCGGGCGCTTGTGACGCGGAAAGATCGCCTCGGCATCCCCTGCTCCAAGAATGCTCAACGGCATCACGGTGACACGATCCGCCAACGAATAACGGCTCTTGCCCGGATAAAGCACGATGAGCCGCTCCAGTTTGAGATCCGCAAGCGCGATGCGCATGGAGGGTGTGAGCGCCGGAGCATCCATCCGCTTGATTTCCACCCCGAGTCGACGGCCGTCTTTGATGAGCAACAGGTCGAGCTCGGCTCCCTGGTGTGTCGCCCAGAAGTAAGCTTCCTCGGGCTGAACCGCCTTCAACGTCTCCTCGACGGCATAGCCCTCCCAGGACGAACCGCACTTCGGATGCGCCAGCAGGTCCTTCTCAGACCCGATGCCCAGGAGTCGGTGCAGCAGCCCGCTGTCGCGCAAATAGACTTTGGGTGCCTTCACCTGGCGTTTCCTCAGGTTCTCATGCCACGGAGGAAGCTGCCGCGCCATAAAGAGTCCCGTCAGCGCATCCAGGTATCGGCGCACCGTCGGCTCGCTGACCCCGAGGGATCGCGCCGGTTCCGCCGCATTCCAGATGTTTCCATGGTAATGAGCCAACATGGTCCAGAATCGAAACAGGGCGGGCGCCGGAACGCGGATGCCGAGTTGCGGTAAGTCCCGTTCCAAAAACGTCTGGATGAACTGCCACCGCCACGTGAGGCTTTCGTCGTTCGAACGAGCCAGAAAGGCGCGTGGAAATGCGCCCCGGAGCCAATGCCGGTTCAGGGCCTGCACTCCCACTTCGGCCAGACTGAAACCGGAAAGCTGGATCGTCTCAAGCCGTCCGGCCAGCGATTCCGAGGACTGACGAAGCAGCTCCGGGGAGGCGCTTCCCAGAACGAGAAACCGTGCGGGCAGCGGCCTTCGGTCCGAAAGCACACGAAGGACCGGGAACAGATCCGGTCTCCGCTGCACCTCATCGATCACCACCACCCCGCGTAAACCCGAAAGCGCCGTCATCGGCTCGGCCAGTCGGGCCAGGCTCGTGGGGTCTTCAAGATCAAAATAACGGCCGGTGCTCGGAGAGACGATCTGGCGCGCCAGCGTTGTTTTCCCGCACTGGCGCGACCCGATCAGGGCGACCACGCGGCTTCGTCGCAGGGCGCTGTGAATTTCCTGAAGGATCTTGGGGCGCTTGATCACGCGACCATCCTACCATAAAAATCGGATACGGTCAATTCGATTTTCATGGTGACGGCAACAGCGCTCCATGGCCGCTTTGATGAGGCTCACCCGACCGACCGCTCCGCCATTGGCATCATCCCATCATCCGCCGCGCCGCCGACCCGTTCAGTGAATCCGCCATGCGCCTGACCTTAACGGCGATAAACCTCACGCCGATGGCCGACCTTGACGATTTCAATCACTCGGTCGTTGTCGTCGATCGTGTAGAGAATTCGGTAATCCCCCTGACGGAGGCGGTACCGGGACGGTTCGGACATTTTCTGACAGCCGGGCGGGCGCGGGTCGGCAGCCAGACCGTGAATCCGCTGAACGACTTTTTGTAAATCAGGCTTGGGCAGGGCTTTCAGCTCTTTCTCCGCGCTCTTCTTGATCCGGAGGCTATAAGAGGCCGGCACGTTTTAACTCGGCCAGGACTTTCTCGAACGGGCGGGACGGCTCCTTGGCCCGTTTCTCGAAGGCCTCGAGATCAACGGCGTCCTCCCGTAACGACTCGATCAAGGCCTCGTTGACGATCTCGGAAATGGACCGGTCCGTCGTGGCCGACTTCACCTTCAACGCCCGGTGAATCCTCGGATCCAAATAAAGCGTAGTTCTCGAATGAGCCATGGTGATCCTCCTGGATAACATCATAGCATCATGACGCTATGATGTCAAGTGGCCTTTCCGGATGGACGTTTCTAAAAGATCCCGTGCTGCTCGGCATACAGAAGGATGGCCGCCAGAAGCGCAATCTTGAGCAAAAGCCGAAACCCGAGACGGGAAAGCTTCAGGACAACCGTATCCGTTTCATGACCGAATTGCGCCAGAATGCGGACCAGCCGGAACGG
>CAZWOX010000075.1:0-4034 GCA_964635345.1 uncultured Nitrospira sp. | reverse complement strand
AGGGGAATCTGTACATTGCGGATTCCGAGAACGGCGGCATTCGCCGGGTGGACAAAAAGACCGGGATCATTTCCAGCGTCGTGGGTGAAGGAACCCCTGGCGCTAAGACGGACTCCTCCGGCACGCCGACGATTCGGGGGCTCTTTGTGGCGCCGGTGGGATTGACCTACGACGGGAAAGGCAGTCTCTATGTGGCCGATGCCTTTCTGAATCGCATCAAGAAGGTGGAGCTCGCGACTCGCAAGGTGACGATCGTCGCCGGCAAGGGCGTCAACCAATTCTGCGGGGACGGAGGGCCGGCCAAAGAGGCTTGTCTGAATCAGCCGGCCGGTGTGGCACTCGACGAGGCCGGCAATGTCTACATCGCCGATGCCGGGAACGACCGGGTGCGGAAGGTGGATGTCAAGAGCGGGATCGTGACGACCATTGCCGGGTCGGGCCAACGCGGGTTCTCCGGCGACAATGGTCCGGCGGCGAAAGCCAGCTTGGCGTTTCCCACCGGCGTCGCCGTTGATCACAAAGGGCGGGTTCTGATCGTGGAGCCGACCAACAATCGAGCCAGGCGAGTGGAGGCGAACAATGGATAACATGGGAATCGCTCGCCGGATGATGGTACTCGTTCCGGTTCTGGTGTCCTTGTTCGCCTGGTCGGTCTCTGCGCAAGAGGCGCCGGTGAGTGCCTCGCCGGCAGACGCGGGCCGGCAAGCCGCAGACTGGCTCGCCAAAGGCCAGAGCGAGGCCAAGAATGGGAAGATTCGCGCGGCCACGGAGGCGTATGTGCAAGCGATTCGTCTGAAGCCGGACTTCGGCGCCGCCTACGTGGCCCTCGGCAAGATCAATCACGAAGCCGGCCGGCCCGACAAGGCCATGGCGTTGTACCGCTTAGCGCTTCAGCACGATCCTGACCTGATGGATGCGTATCAGGGACTGGGCAACCTGCACTTCGACCAGAACCGCCTGGAGGAAGCGCTGGGCTTCTACCAAGAAATGACGAAGCGGGCCCCGCAATCCCCGGTGGGCTTCAATAGCGTAGGCAACTGTTACTACGGGCTGCAGAAGTTCCAGGAGGCGCTGGAGATGTGGCAGAAGGCGATCGATCTCGATCCCGGCTATCCGCGCGCCTATTTCAACCGCGCGGTGCTCTATGACGGGGTCCACACCAAGGACAAGGCGATCGAGAACTATCGCAAGTTCATTGAGCTGGCTGCCGCCGAACATGCCACACTTGTGGAAGATGCGCGAATGCGCATCGAAGAGCTGGAGAAACCTGAGTCGGCGGCGCAGGCCGCAGAGGCGACTTCACCGCAACCGGCGAGCGCAGAACATCACCATTGAGGCTGCCATGAGTCAGATTACCGACAGTTGCGCGCCCAGAGTCGAGAGCCCATCGCGAGCGGTTCCGGCGGTGAGACGATTGAGACGGCGGGTCCTGGTGATCACGCGGAACGAGGAAGTCGGCAACTGGTTTCGGTTCACGCTCGCGGGGCTTCGAACAGGATTTCCCACCACGGTGACGACGGATTTGATGAAGGGGATTCTGGCGCTTGAACGCCTTCGCCCGCGCGTCGTCATCTTTGCCGACGACGGAGCGTGCAAAGTGGATGACCGGCTCATGCTGCTGCGGGCGTTGCTGCTGATCGAGGAGCAGAGCCGGCAGAACACGCTCGCGCTGCTCTACGACCTTCGCGATGGCCGGTTGACGATGTATCACAATGTTCACCTGTCGCGCGCCAGCCTTGAAGACGTCGCGCAGGCGGCCATCCAAACCGTCTCCTGTCCGTTCTTCGGAGCAGCCGGAGAAACCTCGCCGGTCTTTCCGAAGGATTGCCGGTTTCTATCTCTGATGATGAAAGAAGCGCCGCTGGCCGGGCCGGCAGCGGGACTGTCACCGATGGGTTGAGGATGGCCTACTCCAGTGACGTGCTGATCGTCGGAGCCGGTGTGTCAGGGTTCAGCCTCGCGCTTCGCTTGGCGTCGAGAGGCTATCGGGTCAGCATCCTTCAGGGGGACGAGCCGCCGCCGATTCAACGGCCCGAAATGATTCAGCCGGCCGGCCTCCAGGCCATGGCAGAACTCGGTCTGTTCAAGGGCTTGGAGGAAGTGAACGTCGCGCGGGTTCAACGGTTCCGCTTTGATCGCATGGGGGGCGGTCATCTGTGTCAGGTCGATTACCGCGCGCTCTCATGTCCGATGCCGTACGCCCTCATCACGCTGCCCCACCGGGTGCGGCGTCTGTTTGAGCGAGCGCTTGATGCCTGTCCCACGGTGAAGGTCCACAGGAACGTTCGCATCACCGGACTTGTGCGACAGGGCGCGCAGGTGGCCGGCGTCAGGGCGGTTGAAGGGGGGCAGGAGCGCGAGTTCTCCGCCTGTGTGACGATCGGCGCGGATGGGTGCGGTTCGTGGGTGCGCGGGGCGCTGGGGATCCGCGCCCAGGTAAAGCGGTACCGCAACGGTTTTCTCGGCATGCTCGTGAAGTGCCGGTCGGAATTCTGGAACCTGCCGGATCAGGTTCGCTATTACTTGGGGCAAGGACAGATTCTCGGCCTGTTCCCCTGCTCATCGTACCGGCTCTGCTTGCTGTACATGGTGCCCGCCGACAGGATTCCAACGATGGGGCAAGAGGGACTCGAACTGGTGAAGCGCCACATCGCTCAGGTCGAGCCAAGGATCGGCGATGCGTTGGGAACGATCACGTCCTGGGAGCACGTTTCCCGGCTGTGTCCTGTGCGCGTGCGCACAGCCAAGTGGGTCGTGGATGGAGCGGCCCTGATCGGAGACGCGGCCCATGCCTGCCACCCTCACGTGGCTCAGGGGACATTTCAGGCGATGGAAGACGGCAAGATCTTAACAGAGGTGTTGGAGCGCTGTTTCCGGAAAGGCGAGTTTTCGGCTCGGATGCTGGCTCCATATGAAGAGACGCGCCGCTCTGTGGTGGCGCGGCTGCAGCGTATTGCCGACGAGTATGTATGGCTGTGGGAAACAACGCATCCGCTTTTAGCGCGGCTCCGCGATCGAATCTTTCGCAATATTGGAAGCCGTCCGGCGCTTCTGCAAAAGGTCGCCGCCACCGAAGCCGGGATCGACTCGCGCCCGCTGACCCTCATGGAACGGCTTCAAGCGTTGGGGGTGTGCGCATGAGTCTGCCGGTTGTGCGCGGAATCAGACATGTCGCGCTTCGGGTGACGGATGTCTTGCGCTCGCGCGCGTTCTACGAGAATCTCTTCGGGATGAGGGTGAGTTGGCAGCCCGATCACGAGCATCAGTATCTGACCTCGGGGTGCGACATCCTGGCGCTCCACCAGATCCCCGGTTCTGAGTTGGCCGACTTCAAGGACCCGCATGCCCAGTTTATGGACCACTTCGGTTTCATCGTGGAGACGCCCCAGGCGGTGGATCGGATGTTCGAGTGGATTGAGCGGCACGGGGTGCGGATTGTCAAGCCTCCGAAACGCCACAGGGACGGCAGTTATTCGTTCTATCTGGCCGACCCGGACGGGAATACGGTTCAGGTCCTGTATGAACCGACAATCAGCGCGCTGGAGCTGGCGCCGTCAAACGGATAAGGAGGGTTCGACTATGAGCCGTCGCCTGAATGCCGCCGCAGGGAACGGACGAAGAACGTTGGATGTCCCGACGGCAGCGCTGTTCGCGCTGGTCACGCTGGCCGCTCTTATCGGGGTGCCGCTCTTCGGCTATGTCTATGGCTATACCCGGCTGGACTGGGCCGTGGGGGGCATCCTCTACCTCATCAGCGGACTGGGCATCACGGTGGGGTACCACCGGATGATTTCGCATCGCAGCTTTCAATGCCCCGACTGGGTCAAGGCCGCGCTCCTCGTCGCGGGCGGCTGGGCATTGGAGAACTCGGCGCTGAAATGGGGCGCCGATCATGCGCGGCACCATGCGCGGGTGGACCAGGAGGAGGATCCGTACAACGCCGGGAAGGGGTTCTGGTACAGCCACTGCGGCTGGGTCTTTACGAAAGACCCGCACAAGACCGAACGATACGCGCCCTGGCTGCGCGAGGATCG
>CAZWOX010000074.1:0-4130 GCA_964635345.1 uncultured Nitrospira sp. | reverse complement strand
TGTTCGACGACGATCGGCAGCTGATCCGGATGCGTTTCGTTGATGAGGATTTCCGCCCGGCGGATCATCGTCAGAGTCTTGAGCCCGAGGAAGTCGAATTTGACCAGGCCGATCTTTTCGACGTCGCCCATCGTGTATTGCGTCACGATTTCGTCGTTGGCCCCCTTGTAGAGAGGCACATGGTCGGTCAGCGGGCCTTCGGAGATGACGACGCCGGCGGCGTGCGTCGAGGCGTGCCGCGCCAGGCCTTCGAGCGACTGGGCGACTTTCATGAGCTCGGCGATTCGGGTGTCGGTGTTGACCAGCTCCATCAGCTTCGGTTCTTGCTCAAGCGCCTGTTGCAGCGTCATGTTGAGCTGGTTGGGCACCAGCTTGGCGACTTTGTCGGCTTCGGCATAGGGAATTTCAAGCACGCGCCCGACATCGCGGATCGCGGCTTTGGCCCCGAGCGTGCCGAATGTAATGATCTGTGCGACGTGGTCCTTGCCGTATTTGTCCACGACGTAGTTGATCACCTCGCCGCGGCGATCCATGCAGAAGTCCATATCGATATCGGGGAGGGACACACGTTCCGGATTCAGGAACCGCTCGAAGAGCAGCGTGTAGACGAGCGGGTCCAAGTCCGTGATGCGCAGCGCATAGGCGACGAGGCTGCCGGCGGCCGATCCGCGTCCCGGTCCGACGGGAATCCCGCGTGAGCGGGCGAAGCGAATGATGTCCCAGACGATCAGGAAGTATCCGGCAAATCCCATCGAACAGATGACCATCAGTTCTTCGCGCAGCCGCAGCTCATAGGCGGCCGGCAGGATCGTGCTGGGCCGCTCTTTCAGCCGGGCCTTGAGTCCTTCGATGGCCAAATGTTCTACGTAGGATTCGCGCGTATGGCCTTCCGGGACTTTGTATTGCGGCAAGTGCGTCTTATTGAGCGCGAGTTCCAGGTCGCAGTGATCCGCGATGCGGCAGGTGTTCGTGACGGCGCCGGGGAATTCGGCAAACGCCGGGGCGATTTCTTCGGTCGATTTGACGTAGAGCTGATCGGTATCGAACTTCATCCGGTTCGGGTCGCTGAGGGTCTTGCCGGTCTGGAGGCAGAGCATCAGCTCATGCGGATGGGAATCTTCTTTCTTGAGATAGTGGCAGTCGTTGGTGCCGGCCATCGGGATGTTCAATTTCTTATGGATCTCGACCAGGCCGGCATTGGCAATGCGCTGGTGATCGAGCCCGTTGGCTTGCACTTCGAGGTAGAAATGTTCCTTCCCAAAAATCTCCTGGAATTCGCCGGCCACGGCCATGGCGCCGTCCATATCTTTCTGGCCGATGAGGTAGGGAATCTCGCCGCTGAGGCAGCCTGATAAGGCAATGATCCCCTCGTGATGCTCTTTGAGAAGTTCCTTATCCATCCGAGGCTTATAGTAGAACCCTTCAAGGTATGCTTTACTGGAAAGCTTGATGAGGTTCTGATAGCCGGTCAGATTTCGAGCCAGGAGGATCAGGTGATAATAATCGTTGTGGGCGAGACCGCTATCCTTCTTCGCGTGGCGGCTTCCCAGCGCCATATAGGCTTCGCACCCGATGATGGGTTTAACCCCCGCATCCTTGGCTTTGCGATAGAACTCGATTGCCCCGAACATATTGCCGTGGTCGGTCATGGCTACGGCCGGTTGACCGAACGACTTGATCTGTTGCACGAGCGGCTCGATCTGATTCGCGCCGTCGAGGAGGCTGAACTGGGTGTGCAGATGGAGATGAACGAAGGACGAAGCCATGACCGGATTCTAGGAGGGCGGGGAAGGCGAAGTCAAACGAGGAGAAGAGAAGCGCAACGACACAACATGAACGCGTGGATTTATCCGGGACTATTCAAGAGGGTGGCGCACACGAAGACCGGGGAACCGATGATAGTCGCGATCAGCTGTGACCCACTCACTTCCGCTTTCAATCGCCAGGGCAGCAAGGAAGGCGTCCGGAACTAGGTTTCCCTTGACCTCTGAAGTCTTGCACAGGCGGCAAAAGATGTCCCAATGACGTGGGCCGGGGTTGATGATGGCGCAGGTGGATTGGTTTCGTAACTCTTCCGCAAATGCCAAGGCTTTATCTGTTCCGCTCGGTGGATTAAAGACTTTGGGATGGGTGACGATGCGGAGGAAACCGCTTAAGACAAGATCTGACAGACCGTAGGCATGATCAGAGTTGATGAGATCTTCGAGCCAGCGGAGATATTCAACGTGGCGTGGTGAGTCCTCGCGGTGGGCATAGACCAGTACATTGACATCAAGGAGAACCATGCGACTGCTCCATGAGGTCAAGCAGAGCTGAGGAATCATCTAAATCCACGCCGGGGCGGACTCCGTGTCCTGAGACCGTGGTGAGTTTCACCGGATTGTGTGGCTGCTTGACGGCTCGGCGTGACAGAATCTGACGAAGCGCATCTTCAATGACCGCGGTCAATGAGGTGCCTGTGTCGCGGGCCAAGCGTTTTGCAGATTTTAGGAGCTGATCATCGAGTCGAATCGTTGTACGCATGCATCAAAGCATACTCATGAGGTGTCAGTATGTCAATATGGAAAACGAACACATCACGTTCTGCTCATGAGAATGTTAGTGTCGAGAACCGCCCTAGGCGCTACGCTTCCTGTGGCTGGAAGAAGGCGTGTCTCGAACAGCTTTTACGGCTTGAGTGGCATCACGATAGGCCTGTCGAGGCGGCTTTGTGCGGTTTTTTGCCCATACCCGATCAAGCACTCTGAAGAGTCGATCGCGTTTCGTCGTTAGTGTTTGGTATCGGTCAAAATCAATCATCGCGACGACGGGTTTCCCGTGCTGTTCAACGATGACCGTATCCTTCTTGCCGGAGACCCTCCCAACCAGCTCGGTAAAGGCATCCTTAGCTCGCTTGTCGCTTAACGTCTTGATCATGCGCAGATTCTAGCCAGCAGGCAGATCGAAGTCAAACCAAGGCAGGAGAGAAGGCAGTAAGGGCGGCTCGATCTGATTCGCGCCGTCGAGGAAGCTGAACTGGGTGTGCAGATGGAGATGGACGAAGGATGAAACCATGGCCGGATTCTCGGAGGGCAGGGAAGGGGAAGTCAAACGAGGGGGAGGTGCTGGGGAAATGGGGGCGTGGCTAGTTGGTGATGGTCAGATTCAGTGACTTGCTGTACGACTGCTTCGGATTGGAAGAATCTTGCACGGTATATGTGCGTGTATAAGTACCGAGGGTTCCAGCAGCCGCAGTGCCGGTAATCGCTCCGGTGGTTGCATTGAATTGCAGCCCGCTTGGCAACGGTGTGGAGATTGACCAGGTAAAGGGTGCGACGCCGCCTGATCGTGCCAGAGTGGTGCTGTAGGACCGACCGATTCTGGCATTCGGTAATGAGTTGGTCGTGATAAAGAGCGATGTGATCGTCAAGGGCAGTGGTGGAACGGTTGAAGCGGTCTGCTTGAATGGAGTGCTTGAATCTAAGACTGTAAAGGTATGGGTTGTGGTGCCGATCGTGCCAGCAAGCGGAGTTCCACTGATGGTGCCTGCTGATGCCACATTGAACTGCAATCCGTTTGGCAGCGCTGGTTGGACTGACCAGGTATAGGGCGGGATACCGCCGGTTGCCGTGAAAGTCGTCTGCGGGTAGGCCTGATTGATCACGCCGGGCGGCAGAGAAATTGGCGAAATGGCCAACGTCGCCGGGTTGACTGTGAGCGAAAGGACGTGGGTATCAGAGCCGGACGCCGCATCCTGCAGAACAAACGTATGCGAGGTGGTTCCAATCGTATTACTTCCGGGTGTTCCGGTGATTGCGCCTGAGCCGGCGTCTAGCGAAAGTCCTGCCGGTAGAGGCGGGGTGACCAGCCAGTTATACGGCGCAGTTCCCCCGGTACCGGTCAGCGTTGCGTTGTAGGCGGTTCCTACAGTGGCGGGCGGAAGTGCCGTCGTCGTGATCGTCAACACGACAGGCCCGGTAACCGGGGCCGGAGCGTTAGAGACGTCGCCGCACGATGCGGCTCCGATCGTAAGGAGGAGTATCAGGGCGAGAGTCCACAGATTCGCAAGGACTCTCTCTGTGTTGCGCGTCAAAGCTAATATTCGCACGACGATCTCTTCGAAATCATGGCAATGAAATCCGACGGCGCTC
>CAZWOX010000073.1:0-4291 GCA_964635345.1 uncultured Nitrospira sp. | reverse complement strand
ATGAGCCAACTCGCACAGTGGGTCATGAACTCGGACAAGGTTCTGACGTTTTGAATCTTCACGGGAGATTCTTTAAGCCCTCTGATATGTTCAATGTGCAGGTCCAGTGATCGGATTTGTCTAATCCATGAAGCCGGCCAGAACTCGAACTGAGATCACTGGGACCTCTGGGCCATGCCTCCGCAGTCGAATGTACCCACTCATTATCGAGTGTCCCAGCCCCTGAGGCCTTGTTACAGCAAGGCTGATCAAGACATAGTCCAATAGCATCCTCTAAATGACAATCTGGAATGAAGCTACCTCGCTGCTGTGACACACTTAGGGATGCTTGATCTCTTCGAGCGCAAACTGCTTGGGCAGCATCACCGGCAGGACCAGCCCGATCGGATCGCCCCGTTTGATGGTCGTGGGCTTGTGGAGCTGTAAGATGAAATTGGCGGTGAACGCTTCGTAGTCCGGCAGCCACTCATACTGATTCGGCGTCCGCTTGTACTCCTGCGTTTTGATGCCCTCCCATACGGCAAAGGTCCGATCAGGAACATGGTAGAAGTGGTTGGGAAGGTCTTTCATCATCAGCCCGACATGTTTGGGATAGTACAGGCGAATCCCGCAACAGAGCTTCGGGTAGCCGCTGTTCAGGATCAAGTCAACGTACATGCCGGAATAGGTCTTGTAGCCGAGCAGCCGCTCTTCCGGCTGAATAGGCGGCGACTGCCACCTCACCCCGTCGGGCGTCCGGCGCAATTTGACATCCGCCGGGCAGCGGATGAGCCAGCCATAGCTGCCGACCGTGCGAACCGGCCCGCAGTCGTCCGGCACCACCTTGTACCCGCCGGCGGCAAGCGCTCGTTGCTCATCCAGCGTCATGTTGTTCAGCATCGGGCGATGGGGATTGAAATCCAGCTTGAGGCGCTCAGGAGCAAAGGCCGTAGAGTACTCCCGCTCCCAATAGATGACGACCTTGTCCCCGGCCTCTTCGGTCGGTATCGGCTCTTTCGTCGGCTCGTTCATAGCCTGACAGTAATTGAAAAGAGCGGCCCGGCGCAAGGGGCTAGCGCCGCCGGGCATGAACCAGCGTCAGCCCGCTGCGCAATCTGGCTTTCGGCAGGATCGTCTTATGCATCGCAAATGTCGGAAGTCGCTCAATCGCCTCCTCCCAGCAACGCTGCAAGCCGGCCCGATTCAGTTCATCGCCCGTTCTTGTCGGCCCCACGACAAACGCATTGCCGCCGGTCTTCACGCATTGCGCAAGCGCGCGTACCCGCGTCGCCAGGGCACTCGCTTGTTCGAACTCAGCATAGGGCAGCCAGGCATAGACGAGATCATAAGACTCGGATTGGGAAGTCGCAGACGAAGTCATGAATCTGGTTCGCTGCAACCACTCCCATCGCTGCAATTCAGCGCAGACAGTCCAAAGCTGCTGCGCCTGTTTGCAGGCAAAGGCCACATGCGAGATGTGCGCGACAACCTCGCGAGGGCGATCGAACGGCACACAAGTTGAAATTACCGCGTCCCCGTTGTCGATCAGAATGCGCTCCGCTCTCATCACGATCTGCCCGATCTCGCGATCCTGCTCGGCGAGATCTTGCAGATAGTCCGCGACAAACGGCTGGGCAGCCAGTTCTCCGATCGCGGTTTCATCCTGCGGATACAGCAGCACCGCTCCGAACACCTCGGCCGGCTGGACGACAGGAGGACCCGACACGAATACGGATCGCCAATCGACCGGACTCGGTGGGGGAACGACCGGAGGGGATGTCACCGGTGCCAGCTCCTGAGAGAGCGGCACATCCTTCTGACCACCGCGATCGCGCAACTGCAGATGTCCATCGACGATGACAGCCGATCGATCCCACGCCACAAAGCGCCGTCCCGTGGGATTCACATAGGACAAGCCCGTTGGATCGTCGGCGCAGGTCGCCTTCAGCAACACAGCTCCCTGCACCGTCACACACAGACGATGAGCCTCGTCGAAATAGCGCAGCGGAGGCGCCGGCGCCGGTAGCCACAAGATCTGATGCGAACGGGAAGGATCCATGAAGAGCGTCATGGGATCCCCGCCGGAGGGAGCCTGGGCAGTAAAAAAACTGCTGAACAATCGAAACGCCGCTTCGGATGGATAGGTCGGAATGCCGCGATAGCGCAAGGGACGCGGACTGGGCTGCCCCTCGTTCTGGTCGTCGTAGAGTCCGCGAATCAGCTCAAACGCCGCCGACCCGGTGCCCGGCAGGAGCGATTTGAAGAGTTCGACGACCGGCAGAAAATCGATCCGGTCCCAATGCATCGCCCCCATGCAGGACATGAAGCGAGCCGATTCGAACGTGCCGTCTTCCAGCACATAGAAGGCATCTTTTCGATGTCGGATCGTGGCCTGGCCGTGCGCATCGATGACCAGATCTTCGTCGCCGTAGAAGAAGCGGACTTCTTCTATAGGCACTCGCATCGCCTGCGCCGCCATATGGCGAAGATTTTCCGCTTTCAGGCGCTGCCAGCCCGGTTTCGTTGCCAGATTAAGGCGGGTTTCATTCACCATTCCACCGGGTTTCAACCCGACCCACCGCCCCCAGTCCAGTCGAAGACGCGCACGAATCAGCGCCGTTCTTCCGCGAGCGTCCAGGCCCCATTCGCATTCATGCAAGGGATGGCCTTCAGGATCGGTCGCGAGAAACCGCCGGCCATCGGGCCGATAGAAGACCAGATGGCCGCCGGATTGGCGGACGACCTTTCCGCCGGACCGGTCGAATTGATGAGCCAATGCCTGATTGGCAGGAAACCGGAGAGAGTCGGACGGCGCTAGTGCGGTGAGAACAGGATCGCCGGCCATTTACTCGCGGATCTGGCCGCTCCCCAGGACGATGAACTTCGAACAGGTGAGCTCTTCCAGCCCCATAGGACCACGGGCATGGATGCGGGACGTGCTGATGCCGATCTCGGCGCCGAGCCCGAACTGATAGCCGTCGTTGAGTCGTGTGGAGGCATTCACCAGCACCGCTCCTGCATCGACTTCCCGGAGGAACCGCATGGCCCGCTGATAGTTGGTTGTGATGATGGCTTCGGTGTGCTGCGAACCGAATTTGGCGATATGCTCCATCGCCTCGTCCATATTCTTCACGACCTTCACCGCCAGCACCAGCTCCAAAAACTCTTTTCCAAAATCGTCGTCGGCCGCCGGCTTCGCCCCCGGCAGCAATTGGCAGGTCCTGGGACAGCCGCGCACTTCGACCTTGGCCGCTTGCAGCTTTTCCATGAGGCGCGGGAGAAACGTCCGCGCGATCGTTTGATGGACGAGCAGGGTTTCCATCGCATTACAAGTCGAAGGCCGCTGAGCTTTCGCATTCACACAGATCGCTTCAGCCATGGCCTGATCGGCATCCGCATCCACGTAGATGTGACAGATCCCCGCATCGTGCTTGACGACCGGAATCGTCGCATGCTCGGCAATCGTCTTCATGAGGGAAGGACCGCCCCGCGGGATAATGAGGTCGATATAGCGGTCTTGCTTCAGCAAGACCGGCACAAGTGCCCGATCCGGGCGCTCGACAAAACTGATGGCGCCGGGGGGAATGCCGGCCTTCTCTGCGGCTTCGGCCAACACGGCGGCAATGGCCGTATTCGAATGAATGGCCTCGCTTCCGCCGCGCAGCACACAGGCATTGCCGGACTTCAAGCAGAGCGCGGCAGAATCGGCGGTGACGTTCGGACGCGACTCGTAAATGATACCGATCACGCCGATCGGCACACGCACCCGCCCCACTTGCATGCCGTTCGGTCTAATCCACATCTTCGGCATATCGCCTAATGGATCCGGCAGCTTGGCAACCTCTCGGATTCCGGCCGACATGTCGGCGATCCGCTGCTCCGTGAGCCTGAGACGATCCGCCATGGCGGCTTTGTCCGGTTCAGCGCCAAAGGCCTCGACATCCTTTTCGTTGGCCTCCATGAGGGCGGCCTTCTTCTCATCCAGCGTATCGGCCATGGCCATCAATGCATTGTTTTTCACGACCGTAGAGAGCGTCGCCAGACGACCGGCGGCTTGTCTGGCACGAGCGACCAGCTCATGCACATAGTCGGGGATGGAAAGCGGTGGAACTTCCTGAACGTCCTTCGCCTCAGGAGACTCAACGGGGGCTAATTCCTGCTGTTCCTCGTCGGAGATCATTCGTATCGCCTTCTCTGTGAAAAAGTGAACGGGCGACAGGATACCGCGCGGGTTTGAAGGGGGTCAAGGGAGAGCTTCCCCCCAAATCCAGAGATAGAACTTCCGCCATGTTCGTTGGGCAGGTTGTCGACC
>CAZWOX010000072.1:0-4858 GCA_964635345.1 uncultured Nitrospira sp. | reverse complement strand
GATTCAGCAAAGGCGATATCCTCCGGCACGCGCGGATTCAGATGGTGACAGACCATGAGCATGTCGAGGTGCTCATCCATGGTGTTCACCGTGAACGGCATGGTCGGATTTGTGGACGAGGGCAGCACGTTGGCTTCTCCGCAGACTTTGATGATGTCCGGCGCATGCCCGCCGCCCGCTCCTTCCGTATGAAACGAGTGGATCGTGCGCCCCTTGAAGGCCTTGATGGTATCTTCGACGAATCCGGCTTCGTTCAACGTGTCCGAATGGATCGCCACTTGTACGTCGTATTCGTCCGCAACATCCAAACAGGTCGAGATCGCCGCCGGGGTTGTGCCCCAGTCCTCGTGGAGCTTGAGCCCAATGGCACCGGCCTCCACTTGCTCGCGCAATCCATCCGGCAACGAAGAGTTGCCTTTCCCCAGAAAGCCGAGATTGATCGGAAATCCATCTGCCGCTTCGAGCATCCGATGAATATTCCAGGGACCTGGGGTACAGGTGGTCGCGTTCGTACCGGTCGCAGGACCGGTCCCGCCGCCGATCAACGTGGTCAATCCATTGGCGAGCGCTTCGGTAATGATCTGCGGGCAAATAAAGTGGATGTGCGTGTCAATCCCGCCGGCGGTGACGATCTTGCCCTCAGCCGAGAGCACCTCCGTGCCCGCGCCGACCTCCATACCCTTCGTCACGCCATCCATAAGATCGGGATTGCCGGCCTTGCCGATACCGGCGATGCGGCCGTCGCGGATGCCGATATCGGCTTTCACAATGCCCCACCAGTCGACGATGATCGCGTTGGTGATGACCAGATCGAGCGCGCCCTTGGCGCGAGTGGCGGCGGGCGACTGGCCCATGCCGTCACGGATGACTTTCCCGCCGCCGAACTTCGCCTCCTCGCCAGGCACCGTCAGATCACGTGTGATTTCAATCAGCAATTCCGTATCGGCCAGGCGGATGCGATCGCCCGCCGTCGGGCCGTAGAGATCGTTGTATTGGCGGCGAGGGATCTTCATCGGGGCTTCTCCTTCGCGATAAAACCGGCTTCGCGGGCAGCAGTCATGGCCTTGGCCTTCACATCCGCATCATCAAGCCGACCGTTCACGAGTCCGTTAATGCCGTAAGCCACGCGATTACCGCCGATCGACACCAGCATCACCCGCTTCTCTTCTCCTGGTTCGAAGCGCACCGCCGTCCCGGCCGGCACTTGCAGCCGGAAGCCGTAGGTTTTTTCACGATCGAACCGTAGCACCCGATTGGCTTCGAAGAAGTGACAATGCGACCCCACTTGAATCGGCCGGTCGCCGGTGTTTACGACCGTCAATTCGACGAGCTGCCGACCGTTGAGCGCAATGATGTCGCCCTCGCCGAGGATTACTTCACCGGGAATTACAGCGGCAAGCTGGAACGAGACTTTCTTCACCGCCTTCGTACCGACCGTTCGCTGCGCCGCTTTCTTCTTTACCTTCGCCGACGTCTTCATGTGACACCACCTAGCGAATCGGTTCGTGTACCGTGACCAGCTTTGTCCCATCGGGAAACGTGCCTTCGACCTGCAACTCTGGAATCATCTCCGCCACGCCGGGCATGACGTCCTTCTTCTTCAGCAGCGTCGCGCCGTAGGTCATGAGATTCGAGACTGAACGGCCGTCCCTGATCCCTTCCAGAATTGCGGCCGTGATGAATGCGACGGCTTCCGGATGGTTCAGCTTCAGCCCGCGCTTCTTCCGGTCGTCCGCCAGTTTCGCCGCCACGTAGATCAGAAGTTTTTCCTGCTCTCTCGGTGTCAGATGCATGGGAACTCCTCGTCAGTCGGTTGTCCGAACGGTCGCCGGTGCGGCCGACAATCGCATTCGCCGGCCATAGGCCCACATCGAGCGCTCATTTCTGCCCGGAACAGTAACGACGCCAGGCCGCGCGATCAACAGCCGCTTCAGTCCTCTTCTTCTCCTCCTCTCTTGAGGGGGGGGGCAACAGATTCCGTTCTGCGGCGTCGGTTGCTGTCATCATCCGTTCAACCCGCCCACACCGACGAAGACCGAGCCGAGCCGAGCCGAACCGAACCGGAAAGATGTGAAATTTGGAAGCGAGACGGAAGACTCTTCGAGACATCGAGCAAAAGCCGGCGGAACAAGAAGCGGAGCGATCGCGTTCCTAACAGCAACACTTCGCCACCATTCGAAACACTCCGTCGCCCTAACGAGCCGTCCCACGGGAAGCGGCCGCCCTACGCGCGATGCTTGTCGGCACGCTCGTCGAGTTCACCGGCCAAAAGCACCGCTTCGGCGATCTCACGCATGGACTTTCGCAAGTCCATACTCTGTCGCTGGATCAGCCTGAAGGCCTCTTCTTCCGTGAGCTTTTTTGATCGCATGAGGTAGCCCTTCGCCCGATCCAACAATTTCCGCACGGCCAGGGCCTCTTGCATTTCAAACGATTTCTCCAACAAAGTCGTATGCTCGATGGAAATCGCCGCCTGATTGGCAATCGCCTGCATGAGCCGCACTTCTTCCGCCGTAAAGGTATGGGGAACTGATGTGTAGCTATTGATGACCCCGACGCACTTCTCCCGCATCATCATCGGCACCGACAGCAAGGAACAGAGGCCCTCCTTCGCCGCCATATCGGGATACATATAATCCCGTTCCTTCGTCACCGCAGGAACGATGATCGACCGCCGCTCCTGTACAGCCCGGCCGCTGATGCTTTGTCCGACCTTGAGATTGGGCTTTCGCCGATACTCCTCGCTCAGACTCTGCGTGGCCGCGATCCGCAGGTCACCGCTGGCTTCATCCAGGAGCATGATGGAGCAGATCTTCGACCCCAACATCTGCGCAGTCATGGTCACAATGAGCTGCAGCACATCATCGGTAATCCGGTTGGAGGCGACTGTCTCGGAAACCTGCGACAAGGTCTCCAGCTGAAGCGCCTTTCGCCGCATTTGGTCGTATATACGCGCATTCTCTATCGCACCACCCACCTGATTGGCGATCGTCGTAAGCAAGGCCAGTTCGTCTTCTCGGTAGCGGCGAGAGCGCTTATGCTGCACATTGATGACGCCACTGACTTCCTTCTTTGCAAGAATCGGTACGGACACAAAAGCCTGATACCGATCCTCAGGAAGATTGTTGAAGAACTTGAACCGAGGGTCCTCACTGGCATTGTTTGGAATGACCACGCGAGTCCGCTCACGGGCCACCCAGCCGGTGATGCCTTCACCCAAACCTATTGTGATGCGGCCGATCAGGCGCGGGTGAGGGTTTTTCGATGCCCGAAGGATCAATTCATCCCGGCCGTCAGACAGCAGATACAGAAGGCAGGCATCCGCTTTTGTTACCTCGACCACAACATCCACAATGTGCCGAAGCACGGCCTCAAGATCGAGCGTGTTACTAATCGACTCGCTGATCCGGTGCAATACATCCACCTCGCGAGTCTTTTCTCGCAAAGCTTGCTCTAGTTGTGCAGCCGAAAGTTTTTTTGATTCCATGCCTATAGATCCCGAGAGAAGATATCCCGCACTACACTTATTTCACTGCTCACCGTGATCGCCTTCCGGCTCCAACAGGAGCGGTTTCAAACCACTCAGCAAACGTCGTTCGCTCAATCGGCGCAATCCGAACGCGTCCGATTGCGTTCGGCCACACGCCCACAACTTTCCCCTGCGAGACCTTCTTGTCGTGCCGCATCGCCGCCCATACCTTCTCCAGAGAAGAGCTTGTCAGCCGGTCGGCTAAACCGGCAGAACGGACGAGCGACCTGATTCGATCAACCGTCTTGATGTCGCAATACCCCTGGTGCCTGGCCAAATCCGCTTCAAGCACCAATCCAATACCAACAGCCTCTCCATGAATCAATGACCGATAGCCGCTCAAAGCCTCTAGAGCATGTCCGATCGTATGACCGTAATTCAAGATTCTACGACGATCAGACTCCTGCTCATCCTCTGCCACTACCTGCGCCTTGATCTCACAGGAGCGTTTCACAATCTGCATGACAGCCTGAGGCTCAAGCTTCAAAAGACGCGGCATTACTCGTTCAAGATAAGAGAAAAACTTAGAGTCCGCAATGATGCCGTACTTGATCACTTCGGCAAGCCCTGCAATCCATTCTCGCTTTGGAAGCGTGCGCAGAAGCATCGTGTCAATCCAAACGGCCTTTGGCTGGTGGAATGCTCCGATAAGATTCTTTCCCAACCGATGATCTACTCCGGTTTTCCCTCCGACACTCGAATCCACTTGCGCCACCAATGTGGTCGGCACTTGGACAAACGGAATCCCCCGCTGGTAAATCGCCGCCGCAAATCCGGTCAAATCCCCGACGACTCCTCCCCCCAATGCCATCAACAGCGACTTCCGCTCAAACCGTTCCTTCGCCAGCACATCGAGAATCTTCCCAACGGTCGCAAAAGTCTTACTCTTTTCCCCCGGCGGCAGCACTACCGGGACCGGATGGAGTCCAGCTTGTTCACACTGCGTGACCACTGCACGGAGATAATGCCGTGCGACATGCCGGTCCGTCACAATACCGATACGCTCTGTCGAGGTGATGGAGGGAAGACGCGCTGCAAGCTCGTTGATCAAGCCTGATTTGATAACAATGTCGTAGCTTCGCGATGCAAGCGACACCGACACCCGTTGTTCTACTCTGCCCATATTCTCAAGACTCTCCAGAAATCACCCCATTGCATGAGACAGGCCTTCAAGATCCATACACTACAGGGTATTCGCCGGCAGCTCATTTGCTTCCAATGGGGAAAACCGCGTGGATCGTAGCACAGGTTCGGACGAACTAAAAGGTGATCTCCTCACCCAAATCCAGAGATAGAACTTCCGCCATGTTCGTTGGGCAGGTTGTCGAC
>CAZWOX010000071.1:0-5097 GCA_964635345.1 uncultured Nitrospira sp. | reverse complement strand
TAAAGACGGTGACAGAGGGCAAGCGCGGAGCTTGCCGGCCTGAGCGGGCAGGGATCGACGTCCTGCAAGTTGATGGCGCAATCGGCGATTTTCCGGCTATGAAGCCGGAGGCGTGGATTGCGCTTTTTTTATGCGCGAGCCCCGAGTCTCCACCGGACTGAATGACACCCCAACGAACCGATATCCGATCCGAATTCGGCGCGCGTCTGCGGAGCTTAAGAAAGCACAAGGGATGGTCTCAGGAAACGCTGGCTGAGAGGGCCGAGCTTCATCCGACTTACGTCAGCGGAATTGAGCGAGGCGCGCGGAACGTGTCCCTCGTGAATCTGGCCCGGCTCGCCGAGGCGCTGGAAGTGACGCTGGCCGAGTTGCTGGAATGTGCAGCCCAGGAGGATGCGGTTCTGGCGAACCTTCGGCGGTTGATCGCCGGTGACGACCGGCTGGCCCTGGAGTTTTTCAGGACCTATTGCGGGAGCTGCCTGCGTCTCGAGCGTGCGCTTCAGGAGAAGGGAACGGGCCAACGGGAAGGGAAAGGGAAGGCGCATGGCAACCGGGTTGGAAACGGCGGCGGCCGATAACGATTCACCAATCGATCGGGTCAGCCACCGATCGGAGCGGGGGGCGGGAGATGACTTGCCCGTCGCCGGGCAGGCGGGTCGGTTGCCACCTATGCCTATAGTGCCCAGCGATCGGCGGTATCAATGGCTTCCCGGTCTCATTGCGGGGATCGTCCTCGTGGTGCTGATGGTCGGGGGCATCGGCATACAGGATGGTCGTCGGCGCATGGTCGCCCAGGCCGGGGAACGGCTGGCGTTGGCGGCGACCGACATTGCGGAGAAATTGGACCGGGTGTTGTTCGAACGATACGGCGACGTCCGGCTGATGGCTCATGCATCGGTCCTGCAAGGGCGCGACGCCGGTGCCGGCATGGCGTATCTCGCGGAAGTCCAAGAGGCGTACCCCGTGTACCGGTGGATCGTGGTGACGGATGCCCAAGGCCGGATTGTGGCCGCGACGGATCGCCCGGATGTCGGGCGCGACGTCCATGAAGCGGAGTGGTTCAAAGCCGTGCGAGCGGCGCATGATGTCGAAATGATGGATCTGCACTCTTTCGGTGAAGAAGAAGAGGATATGCCGGTCGTCAGCTTCACGGCTCCCATGCTGAACTCCGACGGGGCGTTCATGGGGGCCGTGAAGGCTCACGTCGGGCTGTCGGTGTTGGAGGATATCGTCGAACAGACGCTGGTGGCGCTGCAGGCGCAACAGGGGACCTCGATGAAGCTCGAGTACCAATTGCTGAATCGCGAGGGCTATCTCATCGCCGACTCGCTGTTGCGGGAGGACGCGAAGCAAGGGAATCTGATGGCCTTGGGCGTGCCGTCTGCCCTGCGAGCCGGGACCGGGCCGTCCGGGTACGTGGAGGAGGACCATGTGCGCCGGCGGATTCCGGTCGTCACCGGCTATGCCCACACAAAAGGGCGTGACAATTTTCCAGGGTTTCACTGGGGCATCCTGGTTCGAATGGACCGGGACGACATCCTGGCCCCGTTTCACTCCATGCTGTGGCGCCTCGGTCTGGCCGGCGGACTGGTGCTCGTGCCGTTATTGGGGCTGCTGTTCTGGACGACCGGCCGGCTGCGGATGGAATGGTCGTCTGTCCAGCGGGAATGGCGCCGCGCCACGGCCAGTGAGGCGGATCTTCAGGACAGGACGCAGGCGTTCGAATCGCTGGTCGTTGCGGCGAGACAGCTCTCAGCCGAGCAGGATCTGGTGTGCCTGCTGGAGCGACTCTGCCACATGGCGCGCCGGCTTACCGGAGCATCCTACGCCGCGGTGGGCATACTCGATGAAAAAGGAGAGCGCCTCACCCATTTCATTACTTCCGGCATGGATCAGGCCACGAAAGACGCGATCGGCGCCATGCCGGTCGGATGCGGATTGCTCGGTCGTCTGGGATCGGCCAACGGCGCGCTCCGACTGAAGGACCTCACGCAACATCCGGCGTTCAGCGGCTTTCCTCCTCATCATCCGGCGATGCGCTCCTTTCTCAGCGCGCCGATCGGTGTGCGTGGACGGGTCGTGGGCGGCTTGCACCTCGCGGACAAGCTGCCCTCTTCAAGGGAGGGCGAGGGTGAGGCCCAGGCTCAGGGTGAGGAGGCCGGCGGGCAGCCGGTTGAATTTACCCTTCTGGACGAACACGTCGTGATCGCGCTGGCCGCTCATGCCGGCATCGCGATCGAGCAAGCCCGGCTGCTCATCCAGGCGCAGGAGGCTGCGAAACTAAAATCCGAGTTTCTGGCGACGATGAGTCATGAGATCCGCACCCCTATGAACGGTGTCATCGGTATGACGGGATTGTTGCTCGACACGACCCTCACGACCGAACAGCGGGAGTATGCCGAGACTGTCAGGCGATCGGCCGAGATGCTTCTCGCCATCGTCAACGACATTCTCGACTTCTCGAAAATGGAGGCCGGAAAACTGCGGTTGGAACTCATCGAATTCGACCTGCGCACGATGGTCGAGGAGGCGCTCGATCTGCTGGCTCCCCAAGCAATCCGCAAGGGGGTGGAGCCGGCGTGCCTGATTCACGCCGATGTGCCGGGCATGGTCCATGGCGATCCCGGACGCCTCCGCCAGGTTCTGATCAATCTCGTCGGCAACGCCATTAAATTCACCGAGCGGGGCGAGGTGGAAGTGAAAGTGAAGGTGCAGGTTGAGGCCGGAGAAGGCCATGTCCCATCGCTCATGACGCAGCGCCCGTCACCCATCACCCTTCGCTTCGAAGTGTCCGACACCGGGATCGGTATTTCGGAGCAGCAACGCGCCGCGTTGTTCCAGCCGTTCTCGCAGGCAGACGGCTCGACCACACGCAAGTACGGTGGAACCGGTTTGGGGCTGTCCATCTCCAAGCAACTCGTCGAGATGATGGGCGGCGAGATCGGCGTCGAAAGCGAGCCGGGCAAGGGCAGCACGTTCTGGTTCGCGGTCCGCCTGGCCGCGCAGCCCGGCGGCCGCTCCATCTCCACCGTTCCGCCGCATGCGGACCTGCAAGGGCTTCGCGTGTGTCTCGTGGATGAGCACCCGTCGAATCGCGCGATCCTGGAACACTATGTCCGGCAATGGGGCATGGTCAGCGTCGGCGCAGAGGAGGGATCGCAGGCCATCGCGTTGCTTCGAGCGGGGGCTCAACGTGGAGCGCCGTGCGATCTGGCGATTCTCGATTTGCAGATGCCTGCTATGGACGGGTTCGAGCTGGCGCGCGCGATCAAGGCCGACCCCCTCCTTGCCGCGACGCGCCTGGTGTTGCTCGCGTCCCTGGGCCGGCGCGGCGATGCGAAGCGGGCGAGTGAGATCGGCATCGCCGGCTATCTCACGAAACCCGTGTCTCAGTCGCAACTCCATGCATGCTTGGAGGCGGTTATGGCGCGTGAAACGCAAGGCGAGATACGAGCGACAAGTCCCACGGTGGCCGCGCCGCTCATCACCCGCCACACGCTGGCGGAGGAGGCGGCGCGGTCACGCGGACGCATCCTCGTGGCGGACGACAATGCGATCAACCAGAAGGTTGCGGCCAGGATGTTGGAGAAGCTGGGTTACCGGGCCGATGTCGCCGCCAACGGGCGCGAAGCCATCCAGGCGCTCGCCCAGCTTCCGTACGATCTGGTTCTCATGGATTGCCAGATGCCGGAGATGGACGGATTCGAAGCCGCGCGCCTGATTCGCGAACGCGAACGACGTGAGGCGACCAATGCAGAATCTCCCACCCCTCACGTTCCGATCGTTGCCATGACTGCCAATGCGATGCAGGGCGACCGGGAACGATGTTTGGCGGCGGGGATGGACGATTATGTGGCCAAGCCCGTCACCAGCCGGAATCTCACACGAGTGCTGCAGCGCTGGTTTTCGGAGGATACACGGAGGTGAAGGACCTGGGAATAGGCGCCGCGTATCCGTGATTCACACCTCGCGGACCTCCAGCGCTTCCCGAACCCGCCGGGCCAATCCGTCCGGCGTAAAGGGTTTTTCTAAGAACGTCACGCCGGAGTCCGTCGCGCCTCCGATCTCCGACGCGTGAACCGGCCGGCCCGACACAAACACGACTTTGATCGCCGGCCATTTTTGCCTGACCCGTTCGGCGATCTCGATCCCGGACGCATTCGGCAGGGTCACGTTGAGCAGGAGCACATGGATGCGGCCGGATTGCTGGTCGACGAGCTGAAGCGCCGTCTCGCCGTCGCCGGCCTCGATCACACGATAGCCGAGTTCCTGGAGCACATGGCCGGCCAGCGCGCGGACGCCCGGCTCATCGTCCACCACCAAGATTGTTTCCGTCCCGCGATGGTCTGCCGGTGAACACACGGGCTCCTTCGGCCGGCGTGGCTGCGCCGTCACTTGCGGCAGGTACAGCCTGAAGGTCGTCCCGCAGCCGACCTCGCTCGCCACTTCCACGAACCCGCCGGTTCGCCTGATGATGCCGTCCACGATGGCCAGGCCCAAGCCGGTGCGCTGCCCGCTCTCTTTGGTCGTAAAGAAGGGCTCGAAAATCCGCGGGAGGATACTCGGCGCGATTCCCTGGCCGTTGTCGTTGACGGCCAGACAGACGTACGGGCCCGGTTCGGCTGCCGGCCGCGCGGCTCTCTGGTGCGGAGTCAAGTCCCCCGGCTCGAGCGTGATCGTGAGGCGGCCGCCACGGGGCATGGCGTCCCGCGCATTGATCGCGAGATGGAAGATCGCCGTTTCAAATTCGGCGGGGTTGACCAGGACCGGCGCCGGAATCGGGTGTCTGACGATCGTCAGCTCGATCAAGTCGCCGAGCGTCTGGCGGAGCAGCGCTTCCCGCTCGCGCAGAAACTGGTGAAGATCGAGGACTTGAGGCTCACCGTTCTGCCGGCGACCGAGGGTGAGGAGTTGCTGCGACAGCCGGGACGCTTGTCTCGCGGCCCGCTGGATTTCCCGAGCCATCCTGGCGGACCGTTCGTCCGCCAGTCTGTTCACGAGCAGTTCCGAAAATCCTAAGATCGGCGTGAGCAGGTTGTTGAAGTCGTGGGCCACGCTCCCGGCCACTTGTCCGATGGCGTCCATTTTCTGCGCCTG
>CAZWOX010000070.1:0-5257 GCA_964635345.1 uncultured Nitrospira sp. | reverse complement strand
GCCGATCTTGGATGGCAGCGCTGAGCCTTTTGTCGCTCTTATTCTCAAAACAGGCGTCAAGGAGCAGAGCAAGCCTCAGACCGTGATTCGAGTAACCCGGCCGATGAAGGTCCAGGACGGCGATAAGTTCATCATTCTTCACCCGCAGCCCGATCTCGACAACGGATCCTCCTCCGATGGCTTGACGATCCACTGCACGATTCGGTTCGAGCAACCCATTCGGATCCATCAAACCCTAAGCTATTCCGCTTCTCCCGGGGCCTTTATTCGAGAGATTGCCCGGGCCCGGACCTTTGGGTTTCTCCATGAAGTGCAGGCCCTGTGGTCGAGGGGATTGGCCAAAGGGGGATCGCTGGATAACGCCGTGGTCGTTTCGGAAAAAGGAGTGGTCAATCGAGAAGGCCTCCGGTATAGCGATGAGTTTGTCCGGCACAAGATCCTCGATCTTATGGGGGATCTCTCACTCTTAGGCCGACCCCTTATCGGAGAAGTCGAGGCCTACTGCCCGGGTCATCAGCTCAATGCCCGGCTTGTGTCCAAGGTGATCTCATCGCCGGACTGCTGGGTCTTGGATGAGGGCGGGGAATCACATGCGGTGGCTCAATCGCTTTCGATCAAGGCCGCCGCATCCTTATCGGTAGGGTAAAGTTATGAAAAGGTCGAGAATCATTTCAATCCTTCACCCCGTAATTGAGACTATCGAGTTTGCCGCTTTAGCCCTGTCCTTGCTGGTCCTGGCCATGGCGTTCGGAAGTGTTCTGTTCCTCTCCGGACACCTCTTCAGCGGCTTCAGCAAGTAACCTTTCGCTCCCCCGTTCACCGGCTTTCCAGCCTAAAATAAATCTGCGCTCTTTTCCTGTACACATCGGCTGCGCTTAGGTGCGGACGGCGGTCTCCTCATTCGCTCTTTGCTGTCTTCCGTGTTCGATACGCGTCATAGTCGGGCACGAGACGATTGAATAGCGATTCAACGCTACCGTTAGGAGGAAAAGGGTGAACAAGAACATTTTTGTGCCGAGGGATAAGATTGCTGAGTTTTGCAAGCGCCACCACATTCGCAGGCTTGCGTTCTTTGGATCTATCCTGCGGGACGATTTCAAGTCTGAAAGCGACGTGGACGTGCTGGTTGAGTTTGAGCCCAGTCAGGTCGTCGGACTTATTCGACTTGCCGGCATGGAACTTGAGCTTTCCGAAATCCTGGGGCGGAAAGTAGACTTAAGAACGCCCGCGGATCTGAGCCGCTATTTTCGGGAGGAGGTCTTGCGATCGGCCGAGGTGCAGTATGCGCAAGGATGACCTTGTGCGCCTGCGTCATACACCTCCGACCTCCCACCCCTTATTATGGAACTGGAAAAGATCGTTTCAAAGACGGGCACCTAACGTCCCAAGCCGACCCGCTACGGTTTCGCATCCGACTCCCGCGGGGGTTAGATGCACGGTATCTTGCACGGCCTGCAAAAAGTCAATGAGGCATGCCAGACCCCACTACACTACCAGGTTGGGCAGGCTTGGTTTTATAGGGTATCCTGCTCGTCGGGTTTGCGGTCTCTTACTTTCGACAAGACCCGCTCGAATTTGCGCCGACTGCCCCGCTTGGCGCGCTCTTCCAAGTATTCGCCGGTCAGCAGCGCCGACATCTTCTCCGCCAGCGCCGTTGCGATGAATTGATTGATCGAAATGTCTTCTCGTTGCGCAAGCTCTCGAACCCGCTTATGCAAAGAGTGCGGGAGTCTAAGACTGATCGTGCTCATGGCAGCGCTCCTATGGTTTTTAAAAACTCCTTCGGGGTAACGACGCGAACGCCGAAATGCTCAGCGCCTGCAAAATCACGAATATTGAAAGTGATAATGAAGTCGCAGTCCGCCTCAACGGCCACTTCCAAAACAAGATCATCATGAGGATCTTTGAGATAGGGCCGCCAAAGGAAAAATATTTGACGCCGATTCGCAACCCGACAAATATAGTCGAGAATGTCATCAACGTCTGCATGAGTCAGCCCCACCTCTCGCGCAATGCGCTTGGCGGCATCTTCATATTCCAAGATGAGTGGAACCGAGACATTGATTTCAAAGTCTTCACGGCCAAGCAAGGAGAGCAGGTGAAACGACGCCCCGCGGCGAGAACGCAACGCGGCCAGAATAACATTGGTGTCGATGACGACTTGCACTGTCACAGTGGTACTATATATGATACCAGTGAAATAGTCAACTGGAACGGCTTAGCCGCCCACCGCCCCACGCTGATTCATCTTATTTAGCATTCGGCTCCGGCGCGGGGTAGCAATGTTATATTTCAAGACCTGACCCAAACTTTTTCGTTCTTGCTTATGTGTGATGGCCAATCAAAGTTCCAAACTACCGTTGCCGCGCTTGGATGATGATCGACTGGTTGAGCACCGCGAATTCCTTAGCGTAATCGTCGTTGGAAAACGACAAGGTAATTGTTTCCTTCGTTGCACCGTTCAACTTCACTGGGGTAAATCGAGCCGCAAGTATATAGACCGCGACCCCACCAAGAACGATCGCGAGGTAGACAAGTAATGTTTCGGGATTTAGAGTCGGCTTGCCCTTAATGAGCCAGTCGTACAGGTTGACAATTAGCCCAAATGCAAACAAAGCGATTAGCATCCCAAGCGCAAGATTAAAGAGGTTGCGTTCAGAGACTTTTGCAGCAATCCTTACCGCCCACCTGTGTCTGGCACAAACTGGATACTCGATTGACGTCTTTAGATGAGTCGTTCGCACAAACAATACGTAGTAGCCAACGTTGGTAACTACTGAACACTGTGATCTTGCGATTGCCGTAGGAAGTGCTCCACATGCAGCACACTTGCGCGGCCATGAGATTGGTACGTGCTTTACTTGGTACTTAACCATAACTAAAAGTGCCCCGAAAATGTGGCCTAACGCCCTAAGCCAGGCCGCCGCTCAACGCGGTCGGCTCCTGGATTCATTCCTTGTATAATCCAGCTCTCAACATAAGTCAACTAACGTGATCGCCGGTGGGGGCGGGCCATCATTATAGAGAACCGGCCCGGATCATTTCCCGCCCAAGTGGCGTTTGAGGAAGTTCATGGCCCGTGTTTCAAACCAGTAGGCGGCCGCCCACGGCCAATTTCCTTCCACGAATCCGACATGCCCGCCGGTTCGTGGGAACTCCCCCGTGAGCCATTTCGACTGTCCAATGATCTTTTTCGGAATATGCGGCTCGGGTAGAAAAGGATCGTCTCCAGCGCTGATCAGCATCGTCGGTCGTCGGATGCCGTCCAAGAAGTTATTCGAGCTGCTGCTCCTCCAATAATCGAGACCGTCCTTAAAGCCATGGAACGGCGCGGTCACGCAGTCGTCAAATTCCGCAAAGGAGGTAATCCGAGGGACGCGTTCGGGGTCGATGAGTCCCGGATACCGTTTGGACTTCACCAACGCCTTCTGCTTGAGCGTCCTTAAAAAGGCGAATCCATAGACTCGATTGAATCCTTGGTCAATCCGTCGGGCGGCGACCGCCAAATCAAATGGAACTGAGACGGCCACGGAAGATTGAATCGGAGCAGGAACATTTTCTCCTTTTTCGCCGAGCCACTTGAGGAGGACGTTTCCTCCGAGAGAGAAGCCGACGACGCCAAGGGGACTTCCGGGATGCCGATGGATCAATTTTCGAACAACCCAATCCAGATCGGTCGTCTCGCCGGAATGGTAGAAGCGGCGCTGTCGGTTGATCTCACCGCTGCAGGACCGGAAATTAAGCGCAACCCCTCTCCACCCACATTGACGGATCCTGCCCAGCATCCCCAAAATATACTTTGTCCGTGATGACCCCTCCAACCCGTGCAGAAGAAGCGCGATCGGTCTTTGGATCCCGTTGACTTCAGGAGAAGGCGGATCGAGAAAATCAAGATCAAGAAAATCATTATCCGGCGTTTCCCATCGCTCACGATTGAGAGGAAGAACTGCAACTTTTCCGAAAAGCTTCCGCCACACGGTCTGGAAATGCGGGCCGGGACACCACCATGCCGGATTAAATCCGTCGCGTTCAATCTCAGTGTTCATTCAGCTACCAAATACTATACCGAACTAACGTTAGAAATACAAGTTGGAGATTAAGAACGGTGGAGGTGGTGAGGTTGCTGGGATTATCGTCGGATAGGGAGCAGCCACAGCAACAATCCTGCTGCCAAAGCCAGAGAAGCGCCCGTCCCGAATGCGGCGGCGTCGCCGAAGGCCTGCCAGATCCATCCGAACAGCAACGACGCGGGAAGGGCCCCGATTCCGATCATGAGATGATAAAGCCCGAAGGCCGAGCCCCGCAGATGCGCCGGTGCAAGGTCCGCGATCAGCGCTTTTTCGGCGCCCTCCGTCAGGCCGAAATAAAGTCCGTAGATCGCGAATAATGCCCAGGCCTGCCATACCGAATCGGCGATCGCGAAACCGCCATACGTCAGAGCGTAGACAATCCAGCCTGTCACGATCACGCCTTTGCGCCCCCATCGGTCCGATGCGATTCCACCGGGTAGCGAGCTCCCCATCTTAACAATGTGCAGTACCATCCAGAGAATGGGGATCAGGACGACCGATACGCCGAGCTGCTGCGCTTTTAGAAGGAGGAAGGCGTCGGTAGAGTTTCCGAGGGTGAAAAGAAATAAAATAAGAACAAATCGGCGAAGAGTCTTTGGCATTTCCCGCCAGGCCTGCCGGATTCTTAACGGCTCATGTCGCACCACGGCGGCCGCCGGGGTTTCCTTCACGCCGGCCGACAGCACAATCACAGAGAGCAGACCGGGAACGATGGAGAGAATAAAAACCGTTTTGAGATCAAGACCTACCCCGGCCAGAAGCAGCGTGGCCAGCAGCGGTCCCACCACGGCCCCGGCGTGATCCGCCGCTCGGTGAAACCCAAAGGCCTTTCCATGAAACTCGGGTGAGGTACTCTCGGCGATCAGGGCATCCCGCGGCGAGGTGCGAACGCCTTTGCCGATGCGGTCGATGAAACGCAGCGCCAGGACGCCCGTCCAGATCGTGGTCAGTCCGATCAAGGGCCGGGCGGCATTGGAAAGAATGTATCCTCCGACCACCCAGTTCTTCCGACGATGCACGCGATCCGAGATGAAACCGGATGCCAGTTTCAGGAACGCGGCGGTGGATTCGGCCACCCCCTCGATGATTCCGAGCGCGGCCGGCCCGGCGCCCAGGACCGCGGTCAGAAAGACGGGTAGCAAGGGATAGATCATCTCCGAGGCCGCGTCGTTAAAGAAGCTGACGAT
>CAZWOX010000069.1:0-6403 GCA_964635345.1 uncultured Nitrospira sp. | reverse complement strand
TCCGACTCTTGCTTGCGATTGAACGGCAGCGAGACGCTCACCCCATAGGCCCCGAGCAGCCCCTGCATCGCCCCGCCGCCCGCATGCCCGGCCGCCGCGGCCCCGATGGCGCCCAGCTGGGCGATTTGATCGATGATGCTGCGGCTCATCCGCTCGACACCGTGCCGCTGGAGCGCATGCGCGACCTCGTGCCCCATGACGGTCGCCAATCCTTCTTCGCTCTTGGTCACTTTGAGAATGCCCGTAAAGACCGCGACCTTGCCGCCGGGCAAACAAAAGGCGTTCACCATCTTGTCATCTTCAATGACCGCAAACTCCCACTGATACTCCGGCTTGTTGGCGGCCTTGGCAATCCGCTGCCCTACCCGCTGAACCAGCTCATTGATTTCGACATTGTCGCTGAGCGTCGCCTGCCGCAACACTTCCCGGTAGGCGCCGAGTCCGAACTCCATTTCCTTTTCTTCCGAAAAGAAAATAAGCTGATCGCGGGCAGTTCCCGGAGCGCGATAACAGCCGGTCAACGACGACAACAGCCCCATAGCTGTACAGGCTCCAAGCGCCGCATAAATTCCGGCCACTCCCCGCGCCCCAAGCGCCAACACCGCGCGCCGCCCGACCGGCGTGGCCAGCACTCTGCTGAGACTCTGACCGATTGCCTGCCCCATCGCACTCCTGCCCGATCTAGCCAACCAGCCTAACAGGCGAGACCGGCTTCTCTCGCGCGTTTACGGCATCCATAAATACATGAACTGCGGCGTGCCGCCTCTGACAAACGACATCACGTCGAGATTGCCCAGCGCCGCCAGCGGACCGGGCGCCATGAGCTTGGTGTACACATTGTTCGAATAATCGCCCGGGCGGTGATAGGTCACCACCTTCGCCTCGATCAGTCCCGCTTTCTTCTTGGCCGCTTCAATGGCTTCTTCCAGATAGCCGATCTCATCAACCAATCCCGCTGCTTTCGCCTGATCGCCGGTATAGATCCGGCCATCGGCCAGCTTCTTGATCTGCTCCATCTGGAGATTCGGCCTGCCCTCCTGCACAACCGTCAGGAACCGCTGATAAAACGAATCGATCAACCCTTGGAAAATGCCCCGCTCTTCCGGAGTCATGGCGCGAAACGGTGATCCCATATCCTTCCGGGGGCCGGAGGTAATCGCAGTGGCCTCTACCCCCACTTTCTCCAACAGCCCGTGAGTATTCACCGTGAGCATGATGACGCCGATACTCCCCGTCACCGTCGAGGGATGGGCCATGATCCGATCCGCGGCGGAGGCGATGTAATAGCCGCCCGAAGCCCCCACATCCATGATCGAGGCAATGACCGGAATCTTGCGGGACGCCTTGAAGAGTTTCAGCTCATGATGAATGATATCCGACGCCGTGACCGTGCCGCCAGGCGTATTGATCCGCAACACCAGCGCCTTGACCGACTCATCGCGTGAGGCCCGCGTCAGTTCTTCCTTAATCGTCGCGATCATGCTGGGATGGGTGTAGAAACTCGCCTTCTCTTCCGAACTGATCATCCCGGACACATCCACGAGCAGAACCTTATCCTTGCCGGCCCCGCCGACCTGGCGCTCCTCCAACGGGGCAGGCGCCGGAGGGATATTGATGCTGACGCAGGCCGTGTGCAACACACTCAAGGCCACGACGAACACACTGGCGACGGATCGACTGAATCTATCCATGATGTTTCTCCATGAGCTGCACGAACTCCTCAAACAGGTAGGCCGAATCATGCGGACCAGGTGAGGCCTCCGGATGATACTGCACTGAAAAGACCGGCTGATCCAGGCAGACCATCCCTTCAATCGACTGATCGTTCAGGCTCAGATGCGTAATCGACACCTTGCCGAGCTTGGTCTCGATCGTCACCGGACGCTCCGGCACGCCACCGATCGGAATCGGGCTTTGCACGGCAAAATTGTGATTCTGCGAGGTGATCTCCACCTTGCGCGTCCGAATATCGATGACCGGATGATTCGACCCATGATGCCCGAACTTCAGCTTGTAGGTCTTGAGGCCCAAGGCCAATCCGATGATTTGATGACCGAGGCAAATGCCGAAGATCGGATAGCGACCGATCAACGCGCGCACCGCTTCCATCGCATAGGGCACGCCTTCCGGGTCGCCCGGCCCATTCGAGAGAAACACCCCGTCCGGCTTCAATGCCTGCACCTCGGCAGCCGAGGTAGAAGCCGGCACCACCGTCACGTGGCAGCCCACATCGACCAGCCGTCGCAAAATATTTTCCTTCACGCCGAAATCATAGGCTACCACCCGCCAGGGCTTTCGTCGCTCGGATCGCGCCTGCACCGGCAGCACATCGGGCGTCCATTCCCCCGAACCGGTTTCCCATTCATAGGAGCGCTTCGACGTCACCTCGGCCACAAGATCGCGGCCGAGAATGCTCGGCGCCTGCTTGGCCTTCTTGACGGCAGATACTCGATCGGCATCCACATGCGTAATCACCGCCTGCTGCGAGCCCTTCTCCCTGAGATGACGAGTCAGCGCGCGTGTATCCAACCCCTCGATCGCAACGATCTTGGCCTTGGTCAGATAATCCTGAATACACTCCTTCCCGCGCCAATTGCTCGCCAGCCGGCTGGCCTCCATCACCACGAACCCCTCCGCCCAGACTTTCCGCGACTCGATATCCTCCGGTGTCACCCCGTAGTTTCCGATATGCGGACAGGTCATCGTGACGATCTGTCCTTTATAGGAGGGATCGGTCAACACCTCTTGATACCCGGTCATGGCCGTATTGAACACCACTTCACCGATGGCTTCGCCCGCATACCCGAGAGCACGCCCATCAAATACCGTTCCATCGGCCAATGCCAGCAACGCCTTCTTCATGCCTGCCCCTTGCTCAGTCGAAGTGTGTGATTGACCCGCACGCCCATCAGTACGATACCCAAACAGAGATTCACCATATAGAGCGCGCGCACCGGCATATGAAGCTTGAAAAACGCTTCAAACGCCGCCTTTCTCGCCACATCATCTTTGATCGCAAAAGCCTCGGCTTGTAGTGTGGCGGCTTGGGGATGCAAGACTCCGATGATGATCGCCGCGATGAGGACCATTACGCCGAGCAGCCCCATTTCAAGCGATGTGGGAGCCATCACAGGATGCTGAACCCACCGACGCCAGACCATCCCGCCTATCATCACCACCATCACCACCATCACCGCTCGATTGAATCCTTCAAAGGCTCTCGTCAGAAAAAATCCCCCGGAATCCTGCCCGCCGAACGTGTTAAACACCGCCGGAATCACAGCGGCCACCAGAATCACCAACCCACCCACCCAGACTCCCAAGGCCACCCATTCGAGCGTCAGACCGATGCGAGAGATCCACAAGCACGCCCGAGACTCCATCATAAACTACCGCTCCGCCGGAGTCGCCTCAAACACCACCCGCCCGCCGACGATGGTGGTCCTCACACGCCCCTTCACCTTCCATCCGGCAAACGGCGTGTTCCGGCTCTTCGACTTGAACTTGCCGGGATCGACCTGCCACTGCTCCTGAGGATCGACGATCGCCACATCCGCATCGGCTCCGACAGCCAGCGTCCCCTTCTTCAGCCCAAAGGCAATCGCCGGCGCGGTCGCCAGCTTATCAACCGCCTGCTCCAGCGTCAGCACGCCTTCATCCACCAAGGCCAGCGTCAGGGAGAGCGCCGTTTCCAATCCAACGATGCCGAACGGGGCTTCGGTAAAGTCCTGCTGCTTTTCTTGGGTCGCATGAGGCGCATGATCTGTGGCAATGACATCGATCGTCCCATCACGCAATCCTTCTTTGATGGCCTGCACATCTTCACCCGTCCGCAGCGGAGGATTCATTTTCGCCAGCGTGTTGTAGCCCCGCACCACGTCCTCCGTGAGCGTGAAATGGTGGGGACAGGCCTCTGCCGTCACCTTGATCCCGCGCGCTTTCGCTTCGCGAACCATCCGCACCGACCCAGCCGTGCTGATATGGGCCAGATGCAAACGCGCGCCGGTAAGTTCCGACAGCGACAGATTCCGTGCAACCATCACATCTTCCGCAGCGGCAGGAATCCCGGGCAAACCCAGTTCAGTGGAGATGATCCCTTCGTTCATGCAGCCACCCTCGGCCAAATGCAGATCTTCGCAGTGATCCACCACCGGAATGTCGAAGGCCACGGCATATTCCATCGCCCGCCGCATCACGAGACTGTTCATGACCGGCTTGCCGTCATCCGAGATCGCCACGCAGCCGGATCGGTGCAAGTCGCCGATTTCCGCGAGTTCCTTGCCCTCCGAGCCCTTCGTGATCGCCCCGATCGGCAAGACATTCGCCAACCCCGCCGTGCGCGCCCGATCCAGCATGAACTCCGTCACCGCTTGATTATCATTCACCGGCTTCGTATTCGGCATGGCACAGACGGTGGTGAAACCGCCGGCCACCGCTGCGGCGCTGCCGCTCTGAATCGTTTCCTTATATTCAAACCCCGGCTCGCGAAAATGCACATGCAGATCCACAAAGCCGGGCAACACCAGCTGCCCCTTGGCATCGATGATCGTACAGCCCGCGGGAGCCTTCAGATTCGCCCCCACTGCCGCAACCTTACCCTGATCGATCAACACATCCGCCAGACCGTTGACGCGCCCCGGATCGATGACCTGTCCGCCCTTAATCAATATCGCCACGATTTAGTTTGCTCCTGACATCAGATAAAGCACACCCATGCGGACGGCCACGCCGTTCGCGACTTGATCCAAAATAACCGACGAGAGACTGTCCGCGACTTCCGGCGCGATTTCGACCCCGCGATTGATCGGACCGGGATGCATCACGATCGCCTTGGGATCCGCCAGCTTCACACGTTCCGCCGTCAATCCGTACAAACGCGCATATTCACGAATGGTCGGGAAGAGCGCCCGGCCCTGCCGCTCCAGCTGGAGCCGCAACATCATGATGACCTGCACATCCCGCAGGCCCTCATCGAGCTGGTGAAACACGCGCACCCCCAGCTTCTCGATGCCCAGCGGGATCATCGTCGGCGGCCCGACCACACGGACTTCCGCGCCCAGCTTGGTCAAGGCTAATATGTTGGACCGAGCCACCCGGCTATGCGCCACATCCCCGACAATCGCCACGCGCAATCCCTTGAACGCCATCCCCCGCTCACGAATCGTGTAGAGATCGAGCAGCGCCTGGGTCGGATGCTCGTGCCAGCCGTCGCCGGCATTGATCACCGAAGACTTCACTCCCCGTGCCAGCGTTTCTGCAGCTCCGGCCGATGAATGGCGCAGCACGATGATATCCGCCTGCATGGCTTCGATATTGCGCGCCGTATCGAGCAAGGTTTCCCCTTTGACGACGCTGCTCGACGAAGGAGAAAAGTTAATGACATCGGCGCTCAGTCGCTTGGCCGCCAGCTCGAATGACGTGCGCGTTCTCGTGCTCGGCTCAAAGAACAGATTCACGACCGTCCGCCCGCGCAGCGCCGGCACCTTCTTGATCTCGCGGCCGCTCACTTCCTTGAACGAATCCGCCGTCTCAAGAATGAGCTGAATATCCTCCACCGACAAAGGCGCCAGACTGAGCAGATTTTTATGCTTGAGACTCATGGCATGCCTCGCATCATGCTTTTAAGATGACCACCCGGTCATCTTCGCCCGCTTCTTCTAATAACACCTGTACTTGCTCTTCACGCGATGTCGGAAGATTCTTGCCGATATAGGTAGCCTTGATCGGCAACTGCCGGTGACCGCGATCCACCAGAACGGCTAGCTGAATTTCCGCCGGACGCCCCAGATCCATCAAGCCATCCATCGCGGCGCGAATCGTTCGGCCTGTAAACAGCACGTCATCAACCAATACGACAATCTTGTCGGAGATATCGAACGGCACCGATGTCGTGCGCAGCACCGGCTGCTCCTTGCGCAACGACAAGTCGTCACGATAGAGCGTGATGTCGAGATCCCCGATCGGCACAGGCGCCTGTTCGATCTCCTGGATGCGCTTCGCCAGCCGATGGGCCAGATGCACCCCGCCCGTGCGGATCCCGACCAGCGCCAGATCCTTCACGCCCTTGTTCCGCTCCAGAATCTCATGCGCCACACGGGTCAGCGCCCGGGCGATATCGCCGGCATCCATAATCAACCGCTCTTGCTCACGATTCATTACAGATCCCGCCATTCCTGAATTGTGGACATAAAAAAACCCTCTCGCTGTGTTCAGCAAGAAGGTTCGGTTGTGGAGACCGGCCGTAGCCGGAGGTCGCTGTCATAGAAGCTCCTTACTCACCTCTCTGGATGAGCATTAAAGGCAGCGTCATCTTACTGACCGATCAGGGACGTGTCAAGGGCAGCTGCGCTCAGGGTGGATTTGCCCTCACGAGAATCATTGGTGAAATCGGAGCGTTAGGGCC
>CAZWOX010000068.1:0-6466 GCA_964635345.1 uncultured Nitrospira sp. | reverse complement strand
CCGGATCGTCGCCGCGGATCGGCCTGACGACGGCCAGAGGCCGCCCTCGCTCGGTCAGCACCACTTCCTTGCCTCCCCGCACTGCTTTTATCAACCGCGAAAACTGCTGATTGGCCGCGCGCAGCCCCATTTGCATGACCCACCTCCATACTTGTAGTAATGTTACTACATTGCCGCATCCGCAACCGACCTGTCAACCGATCGTCAACAAACATGTCTCGACTTCGTTTCGGCCATCCCGCTTCGAGGCTCAGCCGCCGCCGCACAGTGGAGCCCCACGGCTTCACAGCCGCGGCCTCCTGCATAGGCGGGTGAAAAACGGCACTCTTGGCACCCCAGTCGCGCCTTGCCGCTTACCAGACCGCAGTGCTACAATCCCGCCTCTCGTATGGGCGCGGAGAGGTGCGAGAGTGGTCGAATCGACATGCTTGGAAAGCATGCGTCTCAGCAATGGGACCGTGGGTTCGAATCCCACCCTCTCCGCCATACAGCAAACCGGTGCGTAAACTCCCGAACGTTCACTGGGGAATAGACGTTACGAGGAAATAGGGCGGGGTGGGAGTCGAACAGGGGGATCGTGGGGGATGCGTCCCCCGCGTGGGGAGTGTACGAGGGGGCTGGCCCTCTCGTAGGAGCGCGTGCGAAGCACCTCGGCGCGACTTCGAATACCCACCCTCTCCGCCATACCATTGACGCGTGATGGGTGATGCGTGACGAGTAGTTAGACTCGGGGCGTTCGAATCGGATGACCGTCACCCTGTCACCAGTCACTTTTCACTGATCACAGGCTTTAGGGGCCGGGCCCTGTGCAACAGAACCCTGTGAACCCCGCCAGGTCCGGAAGGAAGCAACGGTAAGCGGTCAGTTTTGTGTGCCGCAGGATCACCTGGCCCCGCTTCTTTGAGGAATGTGACAAGTGAGGGGGTGAAGAGTGACGAGCAGACTATTTCTTGAGGAACATCCTAGCCAGCTATAACAAATACTCGTCACGCATCACTCATCACGGATCACGGTTTTTATGGATTATCAAGTCTCCGCCCGCAAATACCGGCCTGGCACCTTCGACGATGTCGTGGGCCAGTCGCACGTCGTGCAGACGCTGATGAACGCGGTCGAGACCAAGCGCATCGCCCATGCCTATCTGTTTTCCGGCACCCGCGGGGTCGGCAAGACGACGGTCGCCCGCATTCTGGCGAAAGCGCTGAACTGCGAACAGGGACCGACCGGCCATCCCTGCAACATCTGCGTCAACTGCGTCGAGATCACCCAAGGCACCTCCGTCGATGTGATGGAGATCGACGGCGCGTCCAATACCAGCGTGGACGACGTGCGTGAGATTCGCGAAAACGTGAAGTTCTCGCCCTTTCGCGGGCACTACCGTGTCTACATCATCGACGAAGTCCACATGCTCTCGAATTCGGCCTTCAACGCGCTCTTGAAGACGCTGGAAGAGCCGCCGTCTCACGTGGTGTTCATCTTCGCGACGACGGAGATTCATAAGATTCCGGCGACGATTCTATCGCGCTGCCAGCATTACAATTTCCGGCGCATCGCGCGGGCGGAAATTATCGACCGACTCCGCCACGTGGCCGCGCAAGACGGCATGACCATCGAGGATCGCAGTTTCACCGCGCTCGCACGGGCGAGCGAAGGCAGCATGCGCGACGGACTCAGCCTGCTCGATCAGGCGGTTGCGTTCGGGGGCAAGACGATCGCCCATGCCGACCTGGAAGTGCTGCTCGGCGCCGTGCCGCAGGAACTTGTGCAGGGCATGAGCGCAGCAATCCTCGCGCAGGACAGCCCGTCCGCATTGGCGGTGCTCGCCAATCTGCTGGATCAGGGACATGACCTGAAAGCCTTTTGTTCCGACGTCGTAGAGCATCTCCGCAATTTACTCGTCGCGTCGGTCGTTCCCGCCGGCCCAGAGTTACGCGGCCTGATCGAGGCCTCGGAAGAAGACCTTCACCAATTGGCCGCGGAAGCCTCGCGCCTGACTCCTGAGCAACTTCAAGAACTGCTGACGATCTTCTCGCAAGCAGAAGATTCCTTGCGCTACAGCGCTCATCCGCGCTTCGTGCTGGAAGCAGCGGCGGTGCGCGCCACCAGGCTGGTCCGGCAACAGGAGCGCCGCGCCGATATCGCGCCACAAGCGGCGACATCGTCATCGCAAAAACCCTCCGCGAAACCGGACGCCGCAGCGCCGGCTGCGCCGCCCATCACCAGATCCGCCCCCAGTCCGACCGGGGGAACGATTCGTCCCGCGCCTCCCGTTGCGACGGCGCCACAGCCCTCACGAACCGGCACGGCACCTATCGCTTCACGTTCCGCACCACCGGCCACATCGACGCCGGTTGTAACGACTTTGCCCGTGCAAGTCTCAACACCTCAGGTATCCAAGCCGGACAAAGCCTTGTCTCCTCCGACACCATCGGGCGGGACGCAAGCGACGGCGGTCGATTCCTCTGTTCCTGCCGGATCATCGGAGTTGTCCACGCTCAATTGGGAACTGGTGCAGGAGGAAGTGGCGGCATCGTTTCCGAATTTCGCTCCGTTTTTGGAAGCCGGGCGGTTTGTCTCGCTTGAAGGGGGACAGGTCACCATCGGCTTTGTCAAACAGGCGACGCTGGCCCGTTCCATGATGGAAAAGGAAGATAATCTGCGCGCCTTGGCCGCGCTCTGCGAGCGGCAGGTCGGGCAACCGGTTCGCATCCGTGTGGTTGAACTTTCCGCATCGGATCCGCCGGGACTCACGATGGCGCAGGTGCGGGCGGCCAAAGAACAGGAACAGCGCATGGTATTGTTTGAGCGGGCGCGAGCGACTCCGGTCGCAAAACAGGCTCTGGATATTTTCGGTGCGGATCTCGCTGCGGTGCGCACTGTGGCACAGAAGGAGACAGGCGAATGAAAAATCCCTTTGGCAATATGTCGAACATTTTGAAGCAGGCCCAGGCCATGCAGGAACAGATGGCCAGGATCCAGGAGCAGGCCGCCACCAAAACCGCCAGCGGAACAGCCGGCGGCGGCAGCGTGACCGTGACGGCCAACGGCGCCATGCAGATCGTGAGCGTCAGCATCGACCCCGAAGTCGGCAAAGGCGGCGACGTGGAGATGCTTCAGGATCTCGTGCTGGCCGCGACCAACGATGCGCTCCGGAAGGCGAAAGATTTAATGGAGCAGGATATGAAGGCCCTGACGGGCGGGATGAAGATGCCGGGCCTGTTCTAACGCGCCGGATTGCGCTCAATCTAGCCTCAACGGATTATCACCGATTTCAATATGTCAATCGATCAACGTGGATTACTCGCCCGGCTCGTGAAAGAACTGGTTCGTCTGCCTGGCGTCGGACAGAAGAGCGCGCAACGGCTGGCCTTTCACTTGCTCAAAGCTGAGCGCGAAGATGCGCTCCGGCTGGCTGAGGCCATTCGCGCCGTCAAGGATGGATTGTCCTTCTGCAGGCAATGTCGCAATATCGCCGAAGGCGATTTGTGCGAATTTTGCCTGGATCCCAAACGGGACCGCACCAAGATCCTGGTCGTGGAAGAACCCAGCACGACCTACGCCATTGAGCGGGCGGCCGGCTATCGCGGCCTCTATCACGTGCTGCTGGGCACCCTCTCTCCGCTCGACGGCATCGGCCCCGGAGATATTCGGGCAGAGGAACTGGTTGAACGGGTGAAGCTCGGCGGCGTGGATGAAGTCATTCTCGCTACCAGCCCGACGATTGAAGGGGAAGCGACCGCGATCTATCTCACCAGATTGCTCAAGCCGTTTGTCGCCCGTGTGTCCCGTATCGCTTATGGCATCCCGGTCGGCATGGATATCGAGTATGCCGATGAAGTCACGTTACTCAAGTCGATCGAGGGCCGCCGGGACTTGTAGGTTCCGCAATTTCTCCCCTCCCCCCGCATCATTCCCGTTGACCCATTCTTAAGACGGCTGCTATAGTTCCTACTCTATTGGGACGATCGGAGCCAGCATCCATGAAGGCACCTGCTCCCCGGAAAAAAATCTCAGCTTCACGGACGGCCTCTTCACGCACAAAGACCGCCGCCCGCACCGTATCCTCAAAGACCAAGAAACCGGCTTCTCCAAAGATTCGGTCGAAGTATCCTGACATTCAACAAGCCCTAGAACGGCAGCGCGCTGATCTGCTTGAAGAGGTGGGAGAAGTACTGACACAGCACAAAACCCCGGAAGCGTTACCGGATGTGAGTGACCAGGCATCGGCAGAAGAAGATCAGCGCTTTTCCATACGGATCATGGAGCGCGAGCAGAAATTGCTCAAGAAGGTCAATGAAGCCTTGGATCGGATGAAGAAACAGACCTACGGGATCTGTGAGCAGTGCGGTGAGGACATTCCCTACAAGCGGCTCAAAGCCCGCCCCGTGACGACGTTCTGTATCGAGTGCAAAACTCTTCAGGAACAGAAAGAACGAGTGCGCCGATAGCCGCAGCCCACGGCCTCGGCTTCACGGTTTTTTCAGGACTTTCAATCGTTCCTTAGCCCGGGCAACCCGCCCCTCCTCTTCGGGAATCCCTTCGACCAACGCCAGGAATGTTTCATATTCGGCGAGAGCCCGTTTCGGATTCGTCGGCTCGTAGGCCTCTGCAAGATTGTACCGGGCGATGGCATAGTTCGGCCGTAGAATCACGGCCTTTTCAAACAGGCTCATGGCCGCGGCTTTCTCGCCGAGTTTATTGTGGACAGCCCCCAGATTGTTCATCACCTCTGGAACATTCGGCCGGATGGCGAGCGATTGAAGCATTTCGACCTTCGCCTTTTCAAACTGTCCTTTGGCATCCAACGAGACGCCCAAACGATGGTGCGCTTCTGCCAGCCATACCTTGTTGGCAAAGCCGCTCGTGATCGACTTCTGGTAGGCATCGGCCGCAATGTCGTAATGCTTGTCCTTGCAATAGGCCAATTGCGCCGTCTGGCCTCGGGCGAACTGTTGCAACGAGGCGAAGGGTTCTTTGTCTTCGCTTCCCTGGCTCTCAATCTTCATTCCAGACTTGCCGCCGGCCGGCTCCCTGAGCCGGTCGAGGAATTCCCGCCGGTAGGGAGAAAAGAGCCTGACATAAGGGTCAATCGTGAAAGAAGCCGTGAGGAGAATCATGCGCTCCCGACTGCCGGTCACCAGATATTCGACCGTCGTTTTCTCATCGCCGGTATCGAAGATGGCGCTGGAGTCCATATTGGCCTTCGTCGCCAACTGCGAGACGTTCAGATAAAACTCTAACTGTGGCTTCAACGCGAGCAACGTCTTTCTCAAGACCGGATAGGGCTCGAGATCCAACCCGCTCGGGAACATGAAGATCGCCCCCACGAGCATTCCGTCCTCATCGAAGAAATAGGATTCGTCCGCATGTGAGGGACTGCGCGCCGCGGGATACAGTAATTCCTGGCCGCTTCCCCAGGGTCTCGCAGTAAATGTTTGGGGCGGGACTTTTTTCAGGACCTCGGGCTTGCGATCGCACAACGCAGCCGTCGTCTTGAGCAGAACGAGGTCGCTCTCGGATGGGGGAAGATTGGGTCGAATCGGAGGCGGCGGACCGCTACATCCGGCCATCAGGCTCAATAGGATACTGCTTATTGCGAGCGTGCCGAATCGGCGGTGCAATGGCATAGGATCTCCGGTCAAGAATCCAGAGTCTGAGGCCACTGAAACTTACACGAATTCGGGAGGCTTTGCGAACGGGCAAGAAAAAGCCCGCTCCGGATGAGGGAGCGGGCTTTCGTGATGAGCTGCGAGCGCCGTTTTACCGACGTTGGCTATCCTGCATATTGTCTTCAGCGGTGTAGCCGAACAAATACGGAAAGGCGCCCGCCAAGGTATAGAGTGGCCGATTCACTGCGTAATCGACCGCGTGGCCGAGCGGGTGAAACAAGAAGCCCAACCAGCGGATCGGATTGTCGTTAATTGCACTGCCGGCCGTAGGATCTGAATACACCAAGGCTGTGCTATCCAGTACGTTGTAAATACTTGTCGGAGGATTGTACTCTTTTTCCGATGCCGTGCCGGCTTGATTCGTCGTCGTACACCCTGTTGCAAGCACCGCCATCAGCGCCGCGCAAATTGCCCAAGACGTTGGTCGCATATGTAACCTCGCTTTGTTCGATCCCATTGATAGCGGCCTAAACGATCCCCGAAATACAGTGTGAAGTGTAGCCGACATCCCTGATTCTGTCTAGGAACGAGATAATTGTTGAAAGAACCTGGCCGAGCGGCGACTGGGGTTCGAAGCAGGAACAGCGTGGTGGGCGATACAGGGATCGAACCTGTGGCCTCTTCCGTGTGAAGGAAGCGCTCTACCACTGAGCCAATCGCCCATGCCGACCGAGTCTAGCATGGAGCAATTCGCGGGTTCAATTGCAGAGACAGAATGATTCTGGCCGTTGAGATCACGGCCGGCCACGGTAAATTTGTTCTCACGCTGCTCGTCCCCAGCTGACTGAGTTCTTGGT
>CAZWOX010000067.1:0-7006 GCA_964635345.1 uncultured Nitrospira sp. | reverse complement strand
AGGCCCTAACGCTCCGATTTCACCAATGATTCTCGTGAGGGCAAATCCACCCTGCGGCCGGCGGTTGCGCCTTGACTTCCCCGAAACACGGTTTTTAGAATGCCTCCTTCCCATTTTCCCTGAGAGGAGCATGTGTGTCATGAGAGATGACATCGTCATCATAGGGGGTGGTCTGGCCGGATCCGAAGCAGCCTGGCAGGCCGCGAACCGAGGCGCAAAGGTGACGCTCTATGAGATGCGCCCCAAGGAGATGACGAAAGCGCATAAAACCGGGGGCTTGGCTGAGTTGGTCTGTTCCAATTCGCTCGGGTCAGCCGATCCGTTGAATGCCCCCGGCATCCTCAAAGAAGAAATGCGGCGGCTGGGATCGCTGATTATCGCCTCGGCCGAACAGGCCAGAGTGCCGGCTGGATCGGCGCTCGCCGTCGATCGCGATCAATTTTCCCTCAAGATCACTCAGGCACTGGAAAGCCACCCGAACGTCCGTATCCTGCATGAGGAGATCGCCGAGATCCCGACGGATTGCCTCTGCATCATTGCCACAGGTCCTTTGACGTCGGACAAACTGTCGGCGGCAATCCGTGCCGTCACGCAATCGCACCATTTGTATTTCTTCGATGCTATCTCGCCGATCATCGACGCTGAGTCGATCAACATGGATATCGTCTTCGCCGCCTCGCGTTACGACAAGGGGGGCGCCGACTATCTGAACTGTCCGATGGACGACGCGCAATACAACACCTTTTACGACGCCCTGATGGCAGCCGAGAAGGTGCAGCCCAAAGAATTTGAGAAGACGCCCTATTTTGAAGCCTGCATCCCCATTGAAGTCATGGCGGAACGGGGCCGACAAACCATGCTCTTCGGCCCGCTGAAACCGGTCGGCCTGGAAGATTCCCGGACCGGCAAGAGACCGACCGCCGTCATCCAGCTCAGAACCGAAAACGCGCATCGGACCTGCTACAACATGGTCGGCTTTCAGACGAAGCTCACCTACCCGGAGCAGAAACGGGTGTTTCGCATGATCCCAGGCCTGGAGCAGGCGGAGTTTCTCCGCTACGGCAGTTTGCATCGAAACACCTTTATTAATTCCCCTCAGTTGCTCTTAAATACGTTGCAGTTCAAATCGCGCGGCACGCTGTTCTTTGCCGGCCAATTGGTCGGCGTGGAAGGCTATACCGAATCTGCCGCCATGGGAGGGTTCGCCGGCATCAATGCGGCGCGAGCCCTCGCGGGACTGCCCCTGGTGACTCCGCCCGCCACCACGGCTCACGGATGCCTGGTCGGGCATGTGGCCTCATCCGACCCGAAACATTTTCAGCCGATGAATACGAATTACGGTCTCTTCCCGCCCCTCGCCCAACCGACCAGGGACAAAGAGAAGAAACGGCAACTCATTGCCCAGCGGGCTCGTGAGGATTTTGAGAGATGGATGACGCAATCCGCGCTTTCATGACCTTTCTCACCGTCGAGCGCCAGGCATCGCCGGAAACCATCCGCAATTACTATTCTGATCTCCGACAGCTGACGACCTTTCTCACGCAAGCTCGGCCGTCGCCGCCGCCACAGTCCACAGTCGCAATAGGCGACGTGACCGCGGATTCCTTGCGCGCCTATCTGCACTGGCTTGACCGCAAGGGTGAAAAGGCGTCCTCCCTCGCGCGCAAACTTGCCTGCCTGAGGAGCTTCTACCGATTCCATGTCCGTGAAGGGACCGTCGCAAAGAATCCGGCCGAGGACATCAGAAGCCCGAAGCTCCCCAAGACACTGCCGCGGGTACTGACGAAGGACGATGCGAATGTCCTGATGGAATTTCCCGAGGGGCGCACGTCGTTGCCGTTGCGAGACCGGGCCATCCTGGAAACGCTCTATTCCACCGGAGCCCGTGTCAGCGAAGCCGTCGGACTCAATCTCGGTGATCTCAACCAATCCGACGGACTTGTCCATCTCCGCGGAAAGGGCCGGAAGGAACGGATTGTTCCGATCGGCGATGTCGCAATTCAGGCGATCCAGACCTATCGTGCCTCGTTGAAGCGGGCGACCGCGGATAATCGACCTGCGACGCCCCTGTTTCTCAATCACCGTGGTGGCCGGTTGACCGCGCGCAGTGTCGCCCGCCTCGTCTCCCGCTACTCAAGTCGTCTGGCTGGCGGCGCGGTCAGCCCTCATGCGCTCCGCCACTCCTATGCGACCCACCTTCTCGACGAAGGCGCAGACCTTCGTTCTATTCAAGAAATGTTAGGACACGCCTCGCTCAGCACGACGCAGAAGTATACGCACCTGGCGACCGATCAGTTGCTGGCCGTCTATGACCGCGCTCATCCCCGGGCCAAAGTGGGAAAGACTCCTCCGACCAGAAAAGACGGTCCTTCAACATGAGCAGTCGCTCAACCGCCGCCAATTCCGCCTGATGTGACGACAAAATGGCGCGGAAATCCATCTCACTTCGAGCACAACGGGATTGTGTTTCTGGATGAAGTTGATATATTCACGGACCGCAAGCCGTGTGCGCCACGGTCAATGTTCGGAATGTGATCCGGGATATCTTCTGAGAACTAGGAGCAGCCCATGAATCGACTGATTAAGAAAGCCAATATCCTGATTGAGGCGCTGCCCTACATCCGCACCTTCCGGGGCAAAACGGTGGTCATTAAGTACGGCGGGCATGCCATGACCGAAACGGCGCTCAAGGAGCGGTTTGCGGAAGATATCGTCTTGCTCAAGTACGTCGGGCTCAATCCGGTCATCGTGCATGGCGGTGGACCCCAGATCGACAAGATGCTGACCAGGCTGGGCATCGAAGCCAAGTTCCGCCACGGTGTCCGGATCACCGACGAAGCCACCATGGAAATTGTGGAGATGGTCCTGGCCGGCAAGATCAATATGGAAATCGTGGAGCTTCTGAATCGCCATGGGGGACGGTCCGTGGGCCTGAGCGGAAAAGACGGCGGGTTGCTCATGGCACAGCCGCTCACGGCGAAATCCTGGGCAAAAAGCTTGGGCAAGGATCTGGAAGGCGACGACGAGGGGGACTTTGGACTGGTCGGCGAAGTGCAGTGCGTCGATCCCAGCCTCGTCCTGAAGCTCCAACAGGACCACTACATTCCGGTCATTGCGCCGATCGGGACGGACCGGGAAGGCAACACCTACAACATCAATGCCGACCTCGTGGCCGGCGCCATTGCAGCTTCGCTCCACGCGGAAAAGCTTGTGATGATGACCGACATCAAGGGAATCCGCGACGCAAACAGCCGTCACCTCTCGACGGTCTCACGGAAAGACGTGCAGCGGATGGTGAAAAAGGGCGTCATCGGCGAAGGCATGTTGCCGAAAGTTCATGCCTGCCTCGACGCCTTGGCGGGAGGAGCCGGAAAAGCCCACATCATCGACGGCCGCATTCCCCATGCCCTCTTGCTGGAAATCTTTACCCGCAAGGGCATCGGCACCGAGATTGTGTCGTAACACTGACGACGCGTGACTGACGAACTCACTACCCATCTCACCGCACTCGTCCGCGAGCGCCATCCCCTTACATCACCGGTCGCGTTGCGGGAAACGGCGATCTACTTGTCGCAACAGTTCACCCGCTGTGGCCTTGAGGTCACCACCCACCGATTCGACGCCTGGGAGCAGAACTACGACAACGTGATCGGGGCCAAGCCGGCTACGAATGGCACTGCTGCTGCTCCGCTGATTCTTGCCGCCCACTACGATACGGTCATTGGATCGCCCGGCGCCGACGACAATGCCAGCTCGCTTACAGTCCTTCTCGAAGTCGCCCGTCGACTCAAGCAGACCGCACTGACTCGACCGGTCAAATTCATGGCCTTTTGCCTCGAAGAAGAAGACCTGCTGGGCAGCCGTGCGTATGTGGCCCATCTTGCCGAGACCGGCCAGTCCGTCCATGGGGCGATCGTCCTTGAATGCGTCGGGTATGCCAGCGAGCAGGAAGGCTCGCAGCGAACGCCCCCCGGTATTCCCGTCGCCGTACCTTCTGTCGGAAACTTTCTCGCCCTGATCGGAAACCAGGCGTCAGCCGCTCTGACCTCCGCTTTGTCGCAAGCCATAGCTCCCGCCATCCCCGTCGTTCCGTTGGTCGTACCTGGTAACGGGGAGCAACTCCCTGACACCAGACGAAGCGACCATACGGCCTTTTGGGAACAGGGCTTCGCTGCCGTGATGGTGACCGATACCGCTAATTTTCGAAATCCGCACTACCATCGATCGACCGATACGGTCGACACCCTTAATTTGAAATTCCTCGCATCCGTGGCTGATGCCGTCACGAATGCAGTGCTGGCGCTCGCCGCCATGCCGGAAAGGCCATGATGCCCAAGCCACTTAGCCGGCCGACACGAGCCACCGTCTCCCAGCTCTTTGCCCATTTGGACTATAAGGCGCTCGGCCCAGTCTATTGTTACGAAGGCGGCGATGAGTTCTGGCAAGCCAAGCGAGGGCCCTGCGAGCGACTGGGGAACCGGATCGCTCGTGCGCTCTACGATCGCCTCGACCCGCATGGCCGGAGCCTCTATGTGGGAGCGGGTGTCGCGGAGCTTCCACCGCTCCTCATGGAAACGCTCGACCTCCAACGGGAAGTGGAGCCCTATAATCTTCGCCGAACCGAGGTCACCGCCATCAATCGAGCCTGCCGATCCCTGCCGGTTCACTTTCATAGCCTTGATGCAGCCAAGGCCAAGGGACGCTTCGATCATCTCTGGATGGTGAGTGTGCTCAATGATCCGGAACGATTCCCGCACCTCGCCCCGCTGTCCTACGGAACCGCCGATCCAGTGACATTCGACCCGCGCCAATTTGAACAGCAGCGCCGCATCGTGCGTTCGATCGTCGATCGCGTCATGCCGAAACTGAGCCTGCCTGGATTGGTCACGACCTCAACGGAAGAAGTGGTCTGGATCGCCGATTGGTGCCATCGCAAAAATATCCCGTACCTCGTTGAACGACAGCAATTTCCAACGGCCCTGGTGGGAGATCCGGTCTGTTTTATGAGGATTGGTACCGCCGTGACGAGGGCTCGACGGCCACGACGGGCTAGATCTTAAATCCGGTTCGTTTGGACGAGTCACTGAGATACTGACGGGAATACTTCACATAGTTCGCGGCCGACTCTTTGATCCAGGCAAGTTCGGCATCCGACGCGCCACGCCGCACCCGGCCGGGCGAGCCGAGGATGACGCTCTTCGGCGGAACCACCGTCCCTTCCACCACCAACGCGCCGGCACCTACAACTGAGTCTTCCCCGATCACGGCGCCGTCCATGATGATCGCGCCCATCCCTACCAGCACCCGATCCTTGATCGTACAGCCGTGCAACACCACGCTATGTCCGATGGTCACCTCGTTCCCGATGATCAGGGGATGGGTATCGTGCGTCACGTGCAACATGCAGAGATCCTGCACATTCGTCCGGTTCCCGATACGAATATGATTCACATCGCCCCGAATGACGGCATTGAACCAGACGCTGCAATCCTCACCCATCACCACATCGCCGATCACGACGGCGGTGTCTTCGATGAAGCAGGAGTCCGGAATGGTGGGCTTGGTGTCTTGGAATGTTCGGATCACGGAGCGCACTGTAGGCGAAGGATGTACAGAATTCAAGACCCGCGCGCCGGTGCGCGTTGACAGGCTTTTCACCCCTCCCGTAGACTGCCTGACGATGTCGACTCCATTAATCCAGCTCGATCGAAAGAAATCAGCCAAGAAGGCCGCGCGCGCCACGACGGTCGGCTTCGTGAATCTGGGCTGCTCGAAAAACCAGGTGGACTCCGAGCTTATGCTGGGCACACTCGTTCACGACGGTTTCCAACTGACCGACAACCCCAAGAAAGCTGAAGTCGTCATCATCAATACCTGCGGCTTTATCGAAGAGGCCAAGCAGGAGTCGATCAATACGATTCTCGAACATGGCAAGCTGAAGAAGAAAGGCGCCTGCCGGGTGCTGATTGCCGCAGGCTGTCTGGCCCAGCGCTATCAAGGAGACCTGCTGAAAGAACTGCCGGAATTGGACGGCGTGGTGGGCACCGGCGAATTCGGAAAGATCGCAGAAATCTGCCGCAACCTCCTCACTCCCACCAAACGCCGGCAACGGCTCTGGATCAGCGAACCGCCGTATCTGTACGACGCCGACGCCCCGCGCCTACGACTCGGCAAGCCGCACAGCGCCTACGTGAAGATCGCCGAAGGATGCAATCGGAATTGCGCCTTCTGCGCCATTCCCATCATGCGCGGGAAACAGCGGAGCCGGTCGGTGGAATCGATTGTGGCCGAAGCTCAGCGTCTTGCTTCAGAGGGTGTGAAGGAGATTAACCTCATTTCTCAGGACACCATCAACTACGGCGTGGATCTGGGGATTCGAGGCGGCCTCACCTCGCTGCTTCGCGCGCTCGTGAAGGTGCCGGACATTCGATGGATCAGACCGTTCTACCTCTATCCTCAACAAGTCACCGATGATCTGCTCGACCTCTATGCGGGCGAGGAAAAGATTACCAAGTACATCGACATGCCGCTCCAGCACATCAACGACCGGATGCTGAAGCGCATGCATCGCCTGGGCAATCGCGCCGCCATCGAGAAACTCGTGGATCGCATTCGCACCCGCATTCCCGGCGTGACATTTCGAACCGCCTTTATCGTTGGATTTCCCGGTGAAACGGAACAAGCCTATCAGGAACTCAAATCCTACGTGGCGGAATCCGGCTTCGACCGCGTAGCCGCATTTCTCTATTCTGACGAGGAAGATACGACGGCAGTGTCGCTGGACGACAAGATTGAGCGCAGCGTGATGGAAGAACGACGGAACGAACTGCTCGCTATTCAGGAAGGGATTGCCGCGGCACGCGGACAGGATCGTATTGGTTCGGTCATGGAGGTCCTTGTGGAAGGGCCATCGGAGGAAACTCCGTTGCTGCTGGAAGGCCGGCACGAAGGCCTCGCGCCCGAGATCGACGGCGTGGTCTATATCAACGACGAGCCCGGCCTTCTC
>CAZWOX010000066.1:0-7729 GCA_964635345.1 uncultured Nitrospira sp. | reverse complement strand
GGAACTCCCGCTTGGAGCGACAAGAAGAAGGGCGAGGAAGGCGATATCGCCGCCTTGGCCAAAGAGGCCAAGATCACAATCGAGCAGGCGGTGAAAACCGCGGTTGAAAAAGTGCCCGGCACGGTCGTCGAAGCGGAGCTTGAAAAGAAGCACAATAAGACGATCTGGGAAGTGGAAGTGCTGGGCGCCGACGGAAAGGTGACGGAAGTCCACATTGATGCCGTGACCGGAGCCGTGATCGATACGGAAACCAAGGACAAGAAGGACGAGAAGAAGAAAGAGGGGAAGAAAGGAAAGTAACGCGCCATGCCCAAGGAATTGAAGATGAAGAGTCACGACCTCCTCGTTGGTCCAGGCCGGGCTCCGGCGCGAGCCATGCTCAAAGCCGTTGGGTTTACCGACGAGGACCTGTCCAAGCCGATTGTGGGGGTCGCCAATACCTGGATCGAGGTCATGCCCTGCAATTTTCACCTCCGGCGGTTGTCGGAGCGGGTCAAGGCCGGCATCCGCGCCGGCGGCGGGACGCCGATTGAATACAACACGATTGCCGTCTCAGACGGTATTTCGATGGGCACCGAGGGGATGAAAGCCTCGCTGATCAGCCGTGAGGTCATCGCAGACTCGATTGAGCTGGTGGCCCGCGGGCACCTGTTCGACGCGGTTGTCGCCCTGTCGGGTTGCGATAAAACCATCCCCGGCACCGTGATGGCGCTTGCGCGATTGAACGTCCCCTCGTTGATGCTGTACGGCGGGTCGATCATGCCGGGACATTTCCAGGGGCACGATGTGACTATTCAAGACGTGTTCGAGGCGGTCGGCAAACATGCGTCCGGCAAGATGACGAACGCCGAGTTGAAAGATCTCGAAGACCATGCTTGCCCAGGACCAGGCGCCTGCGGCGGCCAGTTCACCGCCAACACCATGGCGATCGCGTTTGAATTCCTGGGCATGTCGGCGATGGGCCGCAACGGCGTGCCGGCCATGGATCAGCACAAAGACGATGTCGCCTTCGAAAGCGGCAAGATGGTGATGGAACTCCTCAAGAAGGACCTTCGTCCCAAACAGATCATCACTCGCAAGTCGCTGGAGAATGCAATCGCCGCCGTGGCGACGACCGGCGGATCGACCAATGCCGTGCTCCACTTGCTGGCGGTTGCGAGGGAAATGGGCGTGAAGTTGACCATCGACGATTTCGACAAGCTGAACCGGAAAGTCCCGCTCCTCGCGGACCTCAAGCCGGGCGGCCGATTCACCGCATCAGACCTCTTTGCCGCAGGCGGGACCACGCTCGTCGCCAAGCGATTGTTGGATGCCGGCATCTTGCACCCGAATCAGCCGACTGTGTCCGGCCGAACCATCGGCGAAGAAGCCGCCGATGCGAAGGAAACCGCCGGGCAACAGGTGCTGCGACCGCTCTCGAATCCCATCAAGCCCACCGGCGGGCTGGTCATTCTGAAAGGCAATCTGGCGCCGGAAGGCTGTGTGGTCAAAGTCGCCGGCCACTCGATCATGAAGTTCCAAGGTCCGGCGAAAGTGTTCGAGCGTGAAGAGGATGCCTTCGCCTCAGTCAAAGCGGGAAAAATCAAAGCCGGTGATGTGGTCGTGATCCGCTACGAAGGTCCCTCAGGCGGACCGGGTATGCGGGAGATGCTGGGCGTGACGGCTGCCATTGTGGGGGCCGGACTCGGGGATTCCGTCGCCTTGCTCACCGATGGACGCTTCTCCGGCGCGACGCACGGCCTGATGGCCGGCCACGTGGCGCCCGAAGCGATCAAGGGCGGCCCGATCGGCGCGGTGAAGAACGGCGATACGATTACCTTCGATATCGCCAAGCGACGGCTGGATGTGGCGCTCACGGATAAGGAAATCAAAGCGCGCCTCAAGAAAGTCACACATCCCAAGCCGCGATACACCACGGGCGTCATGGGTAAATACTCGCGCCATGTCTCGTCGGCTTCAGAGGGAGCAGTGACCAGCTAGCGAATCGGGCATTGTGTGGGTGATATCGGGGCGGAGCGCATCATGTGTTCCGCCCCCGATTGCGTTAGTAGTAGATGATCCGGCGTTCCCGGCTCACCACGGTTTCCATGAGCGCGAGCGTTCCCTTTTTCTCAGTCCACCGCTGGATCGTTTCCTTCGTCCAATTCCCCACAGCGTCGAACTCGTACGTCACGACGGACTTGCGGAGATGCGCGCTCCGAAAAAACTCACTCTGCTGTTCGATCCGCAGACCGGCGTCGCTGTATCGATAGACATCTTTCCGCATCAACGTCCCGTCTCCTGAATAGAAACGGCTTTCCTTCAGCCGCCCTAAAGGTCCGTGATGGTGCGTGGACTCCAGCACCAGCCGCCCTTGAAAATATCGGGCGAGGTAAATCAGTTTTCCCCTGATGTCATAGAGCGATTTTTCAACGGTTCCATTCCCGGTGATCGCGAGATCCTCCGTAAGGACGCCACGCTCGTCATACAGGTTGAATTCTGCATGGGCGAGCTCGCCATCGTCGGTTGCCGCAATCATGGCGACTTGCCGGCCCTGCTCGTCGAACCCATACCGGTAGATCTTCTTGTACAGGATATGGCCGTCCGGCTTGATCGTCTGCTCTTCCGTCACCCGGCCGGTGGCATCGTAGGACAAACGATACTGCGCCGAATCGGTTTCTTGTGTGGGAAATAGTTCGACCTTCGTCAGACGCCCGTCACGATCGAAGTGATGGACGGTGCGGAGTTGCGCATGACGGGTCTCCGCCGTCTTCACGGGGCCTGTCAATTCTTGTTTGGAGAGATCGTTCGTCGTCGCGCCGAGTACCGAGCCCGCGGCGAGGCACAATAGAAACCCGACGACCAGCAGCACTCGAAACAGCGATGGGTGATCAGTCCGCATGCAGGTGGCGCATCATACACCGCTTGCTCCGGTGAGGAAACTCTTGAACCCGGCGAGTTCCTACCGTTCCTTCATCCGCCCGCGCATCTCCGAAATCATGCCGTCCAGATCGGCCTCGGCCTTGCTCCGATCACTGACCAATTCGTCCAAGTTGTAGGCATGAGGCGAGGGAGGAGCTATGAGCGGCTGACCAGGCCCGCTCTGGTTTTTCGGACTAACCATCTTGGGCGCTGGAGTCTGGTCGGAGGCCGGCGGAGGAACCGGGATGGGTTGTTGCATCTGGGGCCGAGCCATCGGCGCCTCTGCAGCTGCACGAGTCGGCGCCGGCGGGAGGAGCGCCGGCAACTGACTTGACGCAGTGCCCTGCTCACGCAGCCACCGTCCGGCCACAGAAGATTTGAGCGAGAAGCTGATGCTGGTGATCGGCATGCCGTCAGGCGCCACGCGGGCGATCGCCGTATTCACCCCGATCATATGTCCTTCACTGTCGACGAGCGGGCCGCCGGAATTTCCCCGGTTCAAACCGGTTTCCGTTTGGAAGACATGTTTCCCCTTCACGCCGTTGAAATTATCGACTTCGGCACTGATCACACCGGTCGTTAATGTCCAGAGACCTCCCTGCTCAGGATGGCCGATTGCGATCACGCGGTCTCCGATTTTCGTCCGGTCCGAGTCGCTCAGATCGATGACCGGAAGCGGAGCGGCCACGCCCTCAAGCTTGAGCAACGCCAAATCCAGCGGGGCAGAATAGGCCACCAGTTTGGCGCGCACCATGCGGGCCAGGTCGGCTTTGGCATCACCGCTCACGCGGACCGGCTTCAAGAACACGGACAGTCGCGGATAAGGCTTTCCCGTTTTCTCTTCAATAACCACATGCGCATTCGTCAGCACGACGCCGTCGGCCTGGATGATCGAGCCCGTTCCCCCGCTGCCGCCCTTTCCACTGTCGGAATGGCCCATGACCATGACGACTGCCGGGGAGGTCTGCTCGTAGATTTCACGCGGGGTCAGCTCCTTCGCTTCAACGCTCATGTGCCCCTGGCCAATCAGAGCCGCAAAGAAGATCAATGCATATCTCATCAATTTCTCCTATCTTTCAATCGCCGTCGTATCGGAGAGAGACCGTTCCTGTTCCCCGCTACATCGACAACAGACACATCGTTGCCCAACATTATATGGCTCAACGGAGAGAGGCGCCAGGCGTTGACCAGCCGACAGTACGAGAGCGAGTGGGAAAACCAGAGAGCGACCTATCGGCGCTTGAAGAAGTCGGCGACCATCTCAACTACGTAGGTCAGTTGGGCGTCGCTGAGTTCGGCATAGATGGGAAGAGACATAACTTCTTCGGCCGCCCGTTCGGAGAAAGGGAAGGCCCCCTTCCGATAACCCAGCTCCTGATAACAGTTCTGCAAATGCATAGGGAGCGGGTAATAGATCTCGGTCCCGACACCCTTTTCTTTCAGATGAGCCCGAAGCTCGTCGCGCTTCGAGACCCGCACAGTATATTGATTATAGACGTGAAAATTGCCCGCCTTCGTCGCCGGCAACGTCACACGATCCAGCAAATCCGCCGCTCGAAACAACTGGTCATACCGGGCGGCATTACGCCGGCGGCCTTCCGCCCATTGATCGAGATACTTGAGCTTGATATCGAGCACGACGGCTTGCAGCGCATCCAACCGGCTGTTGATCCCGACCGCCTCATGGAGATAGCGGACCCGGCTCCCATGCACGCGCAACATAGCCAGCGCATCCGCGAGTCCCTGATCATTGGTCGTGATCATCCCGCCGTCGCCGAATCCGCCGAGATTCTTCGAAGGGAAAAAGCTGAAGCAGGCGGTATCTCCCAACACCCCGGCGCGCTGACCGCCCTGTCCGGCCCCGATGGCCTGGCAGGCATCTTCGATGACGTGCAGTTTCTTTGCCTTGGCAATCTGGCTGATGGCCGGCATATCGGCGCATTGACCGAAAAGATGGACTGGGATAATCGCTTTGGTGCGAGATGTCACCGCACGTTCGAGTTGCGCAGGATCAAGATTGAACGTATCCGGCTGAATATCGATAAAGACCGGCTTCGCGCCCAATCGAGACACGGCGCCGGCTGTGGCGAAAAATGTAAACGGGACCGTGATGACTTCGTCGCCTTGCCCCACCCCCATCGCCATGAGGGATAGCAGCAACGCATCGCTTCCCGAGGCACAGCCGATGGCGTAGCGAGCCCCAGTATACTTGGCAAGCGCCTCCTCGAACGCGACGACGCGAGGCCCCAGCACAAAGCCCTGCTCATCACAGACGGCTTGCAACGCCGCGAGAATCTCATTGCGTATCGGCTGGAACTGGGCTTTCAAATCGAGCAACGGCACATTCATCGAAGCGATTCTCCTGTATAAATCTCAACACTACCCCTTCAATACCTTGCGCCTCGGCAGAATGCAAGCGGGCATTCAAACGGGGACAGGCACCGTCGTGGACGACGGAGCCTGTCCCCAACAGCATGTCAGCCATCATCAAAACGTCAACCAACCGCTGAATGTCCGGCCGCCGCGCGGCGAGGAATGTGACGGATTTCATCGGCGAGCTGATGTTGCATCAAGCGCAGTTCGTAGGCGGTTTGCAGGTTCAACCAGAATTCGGGGCTGGTGCCCATCCATTTGGATAGCCGCAGTGCAGTGTCCGCCGTGATGGCGCGCTGGCCGTTCAGAATTTGGCTGATCCGGTTCCTCGGCACTCGCAGAATTCTGGCAAGGGCCGCCGCGCTGGTCTGCAATTCAACCAATTCGTCCGATAAGATTTCACCGGGATGGATAGGGGTGCGTGCCATAAGTATCCTCCTCAATGATAATCTGCAATTTCCACGTTTGACGGGCCTGGCGCACCGGCAGGCCATTCAAAACAAATCCGCCATTGTTCATTAACGCGGATACTGAATTGTCCTTGGCGATCGCCGCCGAGCGCCTTGAATCGGTTGCTGGGCAACGCCATCAGATCCTCAATACGAGTCGCGGCATCGAGGATTTCGAGCCGTTTTTCCGCCTGTCGCGCGAAGCTCTGAAAAGCCGGAACCCGCTTTCCCTCCGCAAAGATCTCCGTGCGCTTATCCCTGTAACCCAGGATCATAGCCATTCCTACCAGAGGCAATGCGTTACGTCAATCGTAACGGAGCCCGTGGACTGACAACCTTCCCCTGGGGTCTGACACCCTTCTTGCAGTCAGAACCGCCGGCCGGCAGTCCTCAAAAGGAGAGGGATTTGGATTTTTCTCTTCCTGGGTCTCGCTCCGATTTCAGATGTCTTTTCTCTATCCCAGGTTTTCGAGTACAATCAATCCACACATGACGAAAACCAAGATCGCCCGTCGCGCAGCGCCGGACTGGGAGGTGAAAACAATGTCGTCCCTCGCAACAGCTCATATCCAACTTGACGATGCGGGCATCGCCTGGATTGATGACTCGAACGTCAAGGTCATCGAAGTCGCCATGGATAAGCTCGCTCATGGGTGGAATCCTGAAGAAATCCACTTTCAACACCCCCATCTGTCTTTAGCCCAGATTCACGCTGCCCTCTCCTACTACTATGACCATCAGCACGACATCGATCGAGCAATCGAACGGGAGTTGCAGGAAGTTGAGAGCATGGCACAGCGGGTCAGCCAGTCCCCCTTGCGGAGGCGGTTGCGCGCCATGGGTCAACTCCCTTGAGTCTCACCCTCTACATGGACGTCCACATTCCCAAAGCGATTACCGACGGACTTCGTCTCCACGGGGTGGATGCCCTCACAAGCGCAAGAGGACGGAGCCGCACGTCTTCCCGATTCCGAGCCGGCCGATTGGGTCAACCAGGTCGAATACTTGCCCCTTCGCTAAGGAGATCCCTCTTCCTTTAAAAGGCGCTTCCGGATTTCGTGCAGGAACATGAACGAGGGTGCACCCTCGGATCGATGCCGGCCATCCCTTCTCGCAGCAACATTGACAGCGCCACCCGCCTCTGTTAGCGTTTGCTGCAGCACCATTATCCGTCTTAGATTCAGAACCTCTCTCACCTCCAGGAGAGAACCATGAGCACGATTCAGATCAAAACGCCCTCTCCTGACCAGAGCCTTCCGTTAGTGAAGGAGGCGCTGGAGATGGAGAAAAAACTCACGCGTGATAGCCTGAAGACGACGGAAGATCGAATCGCAACACTCGCCAGGGAACTCGGAGTCGCCCCCGCCCAAGTGCTGGAGGGTACCGCCACTAGAACAGAAGAGAATGAACAGGCGCTGCTAGAGTTGGAAGGCGAACTGGAGCTTCGCCGGACTTTACAAAACACCCTTGGACATCTCGACCAGCTCGAAGTATGCCGATAGCGGACTATGCAACACGCATTCGATCCGCAATCCTAGAAACTCCGCACGTTGTCTCGCACTCTCTCGCCTATGAAGACCGCCCACCGGTTGCCGGAATCGTGAGAGGCTCAGCGACGTTTGCCGACGGATCCGTACTGCACTTCAAGGAATTTCTTCAGCTAAGTCCCACCGTCACTAGGCTTAAATACGCCTATCAGTATGTGGCAGGTGAGGGCAGCCTCATCTTTCGCTACGACAACGCCCGAGACCCGGCCGCGCGCCGCCTGCCCTCATACCCACACCATAAACACATGCACGACAACCTCCATGCCTCTCCTGGTCCCACGCTCACAGAAGCCCTGCACGAAGCCGCTACCGCTGTGAAACGCTTGGGGAAATGACTCCCGGCACATTTCCTATTTCCCACAGGTTCTTGACCCACTCGATTTCCTGAAGAGCCGAAATGAGAGAATGAGAGATGGCCGGCTTAGCGAAAATCACGACGCTGGAAGATGATACTCGCAG
>CAZWOX010000065.1:0-8181 GCA_964635345.1 uncultured Nitrospira sp. | reverse complement strand
CTAGGAGCCGCAGACCTCGCCGATAAACTCGACATCGTCCTCTGGAAACTGGTCGGGACCGCCGAAATCTGCCTGGTTCCATTGCTCGGGTTGTTCTACTGGGCGCGGCATCAGCAGTCTGTCGAAGAAGCCGAGGCGGCTCTCGCCCGCCGCGCGCTGGAGGCCAACGAGGCCCGGATCAGAAAGATCGTCGATATTGCGCTGGACGCCGTTATCACCATTGACGAGCGCGGACTCGTCACCGGCTGGAATCCTCAGGCGGAACAGATTTTCGGGTGGAAGTCAGGGGAGGTCATCGGACAGTCCCTCACCAACACCATCATTCCGCCCCGCTACCGCGAAGCCCACGAGCGCGGGCTTCGCCACTATGCCCAAACCGAAACAGGGTCGGTCTTGAATAGGCGGATCGAGATTTCCGCGCTGGATCGAACCGGGCGGGAGTTCCCCATCGAACTGTCCATCACGCCCATGCACCTGGACGGCAAAACGATTTTCAGTGCATTCCTGCGCGACATCACCGAACGCAAGCAAGCCGAAGACGAGTTGCGACAGGCCCAAACCGCGGCAGAGTCGGCGAGCCGGGCAAAAACGGAGTTTTTGGCGAACATGAGCCATGAACTCCGCACTCCGCTCAACGCCATCGTCGGGACCAGCGATTTGCTTCTGAAAAGTTCGCTGACTCCGGATCAGCGCCAGTGCGCCCTCATGAGTCAACGTGCAAGCCAGGCTCTTTTGCGACTCGTCAACGATGTGCTGGACCTGGCGAAGATCGAAGCGGGCACCGTCCGCATGGAGACCGCTCCCTTCGACCTAAAAGAGCTGTTGGAACGAACCAAGCGCCTCATGGAATTGCGCCAGCACCGCCGGAATGTCGCACTGACTCTCACGATCGCCCCAGATGTTCCGGCTCAGCTGGACGGCGATGGATTCAGGCTTCAGCAAATTCTCTTGAACCTTCTAGGGAATGCGCTGAAATTTACAGAACATGGTTCCGTCTCGCTGGCGGTGTCGAGAAACAACATTAATGCCCAGCGCCCTGATCTTCGATTCGAGGTCAGCGACACGGGTATTGGAATTCCAGCGGACCACCTCAAGCACATTTTCGATCGCTTCACGCAAGTGGATTCCGGGGACAGTAGAAAATACGGCGGGACCGGGCTAGGACTCTCGATCAGCAAACAACTGATTCAACTGATGCAGGGAACCATTCAGGTCACAAGCGAAATGGGGAAGGGGAGCACCTTCACCGTCACGCTCGCCTTCTCCGTCACGACGGCGGCATCCCACGCGACCACTCCCGCTGACCTGGTTGAATCAACGGGAGCCGCCGCCATGGCGCCGACCGACGCGCGTACGCATGCGCCCTTGTCCATCCTGCTCGTCGATGACTCGCCCGAAACCGGACAACTGGCGGCCATGTACCTCAAATCTCTCCCCTATCGGCTAGATCGTGTCGGCGACGGCTCCTCAGCCATTGAACAGTGCCGGGCCCACCGCTATGCCCTCATCTTTCTTGATCTTCAGATGCCCGGAATGGACGGCTATGCCACGGCCAAGGCGATCCGGGCTTGGGAAGAGGCGCAGGGAGTTCCCCACACGCCGATCGTTGCCTTGACGGCAGATGTGCTGGGAACGGCAAAGGAGCGGAGCCTGCAGGCCGGATGCACCGGCTTCATCGGAAAACCATTTTTTCAAGCCGCCTTCCTCGAAGCGATTCACCAATACGCCCGGCCGGCGGACTCCCAATCGACTCACGAGCGCGCACAACCGACGCCGTCTACCGCCGGACAACCGGAAGAGCCCGATCTGGATCGGCTCCGCCGGAAATTCCTGCATAATCGCCGGCGCGATCTTGCGGCGCTGGCATCGGCGATGGCCGCACGCGATTGGACAACCATCCAAACCATCGGCCATCGCATGAAGGGCTTAGCCGGTTCCTATGGATTTAAGGATATCGGCAGGATCGGAAGCCTGCTTGAACTAGCAGCCGACGGCCAAGAATTGGACCGTGTTGCGTCGGGAATGCAGGAACTCACACAGATTCTTGAGCGACTCGATCCCTCACAGGAGCGAGCCGCGTGAGCGCGCGATGGTGATCGAACCTTCTTCTGAAACGGAGGCAGATTTATGAGCATTCTGCTGGTCGACGATTTCGATGAAGAACGGGAATTCCTGCAAGCGGTCCTGTCGAAAGCCGGCTATGGCCCGGTGGTGACAGCCGAGTCCGGACGCCAGGCGCTGGAACGGCTCGGTATCATCGGTCGACAGATTACTCCCTGCAATCCGGATGTGATCCTCATGGACCTCATGATGCCGGACATCGACGGCCTGGAAGCCTGCCGGCAGATTCGATCGTTCGAGCGGCTGGAACATACGCCCGTCATCATGATTACCGCCAAAACCGGCGGCGCTGATTTACAGGCTGCCTACACGGCCGGCGCCACTGACTTTCTCCGGAAACCGATCACGCCGGTCGAACTCGTCGCCAGAGTCTCCACTGCTCTCAGTTTGAAACAAGAACTCGACGCGCGACGCGCCCGCGAGCAGGAGCTCCTGGCCAAGACTGAAGAGCTGGAACGCGCATTGAAAGAACTCAAGAGCCTGCGTGGTCTGATCGCAATCTGTGCGAAATGCAAGCGGGTCCGCTCGGACGGGACCTACCGGAAGCGGATCGAAGATTACCTGGAACAGCGCTTCGAGAGGAAAGTGGAACGGGACATCTGCCCCGACTGCCTGACCCAAGCCTACCCGAAAGCTGGATGACCATTCCCCCTCTCGTCCCACGGGAGCAGCCGGCCGATCTTTCACTGCGCGCATTGAGGGACCACCGCTTTATCGTGGGGCCTCAGCGAGCAAGAAAGATTGGCCGGCTGCTCCCTACCCCTTCCCCATCTTCGCCAGCTCATCAAAGTAATGGGCGAAGGCCTTCATGCCGCTGGAGGCCTGGCCCCAGTCGAAGTATTCGTTCGGCGCGTGGTAGCCGTGCTCCGGCAGGCTGAGGCCCATGAAGAGGATCGGCACCTTCCAGGCCTTCTGCATCGTCACCACGGCACCGATCGATCCCCCTTCGCGAATGAAGGCCGGCTCTTTGCCGAATCCTGCCTTGGCCGCCCGCTTCACCGCTTCGACGTACGGCCCTTCGAAGAGTCCCTGGAACGGCTGTAACATGCCTTCCGCTTCGACCTTGACGTTGGGATTCAGCTTGGCGACACATTTCTTCAACAACGCAAAGGCTTGCTCAGGCGTCTGATTGGGCACCAACCGCATGCTGACTTTCAGTTCTCCATGACCCGGCACGACGGTCTTGACGCCGGGGCCATGATAGCCGCCGGTCAGCCCATGTACTTCAAAGGTCGGCGCCGCCCAGATACGGCGCATGATCTCGGCAGGATCCTGCGTCCGCAACGTCTGAAAGCCATAGGCAGCCTTGAAGCGAGCGACCTGAAAGCCTGACTTGAGGAAACTCTTGATCTCCGCCTTCGTCGGCTCCACCACATCGTTATAGAATCCGGGAATCTTCACCTTGCCGGTTTTTGCGTCCACACAAGCGTGGGCGACCTCCATCAATTCCGCGAGGGGATTCCGCGCTGCCCCGCCCGTGACGCCCGAATGGGCATCCTTCGTGCCGGTTTTGAGTGTGAGTCGCGCCCCGATCAACCCGCGCAACCCGTAAGGCATAGCCGGTTTGCCTTTGGCCAGCCAGATCGTATCCGACACCACGACGGAATCAGGCCGTGGGATCGCCACGCGATTCTTGAGGCCGGCGGCAAAATGCGGACTGCCGATTTCTTCTTCCAACTCCCAGAGAAACCGGATGTTGATCGGCACACCCTGTTCGATCGCGAACCGCGCCCCGAGCAAGGCCGACAGCGCAGGACCTTTGTCGTCCGTTGCCCCGCGGCCACGATAAATCCCGCCCTCGTTGCGGAACGCGAAGGGCTCCTGCTTCCATTCCGGCTCCTGCGCCGGCTGCACGTCGAGATGGTTGTAGATCGTGACGGTCGGGTGGTCGGCTCCCGTCGTCCAGCCTCCGGAAATGACGGGATAGCCGCCCGTTTCGACGACGTGCGCTTCGGCTCCGAGACTCTTCAAATATTGCACGGCCAGCGTTGCGGCGCGCGGCATCTCCCCCGCGCGGGCCGGATCCATGCTGATGGACGGCACTTCCACCAATTGACCCAGAAGATCTTCAAATCGCAACCGGCTGTCCGCAATATATTTCTTGAGCTGCTGCTTATTCACGGTCATGCATCCCTCCACATGTTCTGAGCGCGGATTATAGCGACCCACGGTTTGAAGCGAAAGACGGGCGCGGGACGCTTTATGAGTAAACAATGGTAGAATGCGCGCGCCATGCGATCGTACAGACCATTCCTCCTACAGCTCAGAACCGCCACAATCCTAGTGGTCATGGGGCTTCCGGCGGTCCTCCGAGCAGAGGAGCCGATTCCCATTCAGCAAATCCTTGAAGAACCCAGGATCTATCATCTGCGGCAGGTCACACTCCAAGGCACCGCTCGGGACGTGCAACCGCTCGATCCGTATAAATTACCGAACGAGATTGATGTCTGCTACGGCGCCTATCTGTTCAAGCTCGAAGACGACACCGGTGTGATATCCATGGCCGTGCTCGGCATTTGCGGAAGGCCGCTCATCCGTGATCCGGAAATCGAGGACGGCCAACGGGTCGAGGTGAGCGCCACTATTCAAGCGCCCAGCCACGGCGGCTACTACTTGAGCTTTCAAGGACTCAAAGTCGTCACCGAGCAAGAAGGCTTCGTGCAAGCCGTGGCCACAAGAATTCTTCCGATTGTCGAGTAGACGCCATGCCGAACGCTGTTCATCCCTCTCATACCACCATCGGATGGATCGGCACCGGCGTGATGGGCGCTTCTATGTGCGGGCATCTTCTGCAAGCCGGCTATCCCGTCACACTCTATTCCCGCACGAGAGCCAAGGCTCAACCGCTCCTCGACCGCGGCGCCGCCGCCTGCCGGACATTGGATAACGCTGAAGCAACTGTCCAGCGCCACGCGCACGACTCCGCGATGAAGAAGAACTTCACGACCTATATTCGATGGCTGCTCCCGGTCTTTTGCCTCACCCTATCAGCCTGCTCAACCAGCAAAGGATTCGACCGGGCGGGAATGCGCGAATCATTGCACCAGCGACTCCTTATCGCCGATGAACACGAGCCAACGGATTCACCCAAAAGCACTGCCCCTCTCTCAGAGCCGTTCCGCCTCGGCGTCTATTTTGTGCGAACGGAGTTCCCTACGCGCGAGTCGATTCACTCAGGGGAATGGCTGAGCGCGGAGAAAGACCTGCTGGTACATAGTCTCTCCCGGTTGCGCGACGGCCGGATCGTTCGCGAAGTCGTCGTTCTTGCCGAGCCGACCGTACGGACCCTCACCCGCCAGGAATTGCGGCAAGCCTCCGTCCGATATGGCATCGACGTACTCTGGCTCGTCGATGGAATCGGCGCAGTGGATCGGCATAACAACGCCTACTCCTTTCTCTATCCAACGATCATTGGCGCCTGGCTGGCTCCCGGCACCGTGATCGATGCGCTCTTCATTCTCAACGGCAGGCTCTGGGATCTGCGGATCGACAAGCTGCTCGACCGGCAGACGGCCGAAGGTCAGGCCCAGCGCACCGGAGCCGTGGTTCTGGTGGAGGATGCGGATGTGCTCAAAGAGGCGAAGCATCGGGCGATCGAGGCATTCGGGGGAACATTTGTGGATCGTCTGCGATCGCTTCAGCGTGAACGGGATCCCGCCTTGCCTCTGCCCTAGAGAGTTGTTCAACCAGCTACAGCCCTTACGGCTTCGCTGAACCCAACACACACCACATGCGCCTGGTGCCAGACTTTTGGTCGGTCACCGGTTCGCCGCTGAAGAAGCTGACCTGCCAGGCCACGATGTCGTCTTTGGGATCGGGCGTCGCGGTCCAATAGATTTCAGACCGGATGTTGGAAAAGGGATGACCGGCCGGTAAAGCCGGGTCATGCTGCGAGAGATCGATCAAGGTCTTGAGTTCGTCAATCGTCGGCCCGCGCCAGCCTTGCTGTCCACCCACCGTCTTGGTCCTGCAGCGTTCGTTGGAACGACTCCAAACATCATGTTCCCGATCCGGCTCCTGCTCCCAGATCAATCCGGTCTGGCTGTCTTTGACGGCGGCCCCGCCGAACACGAGAGTAAAGCGGGAAGACCCTGATGGATCGACCGCAAGTACTGAGCTTGCGACCATGAGGAGACCGGGTACGGCGAGACAACATCCGGCAATCTGTTTCTTGCGCATGTGAATTCCTCCCTCTCAGATGGGGGCCTATCGTATGAAAGTTTCCGCGCTCGCGCAAGCAGAGAGGGCTACCGTGAGAGCCGTTGGTGGTGGCGCCATAAGAGGACGCCACCCCACGCGAGAGAGGCCAGCATCAGCAAAATCCCGATATTGTAGGTGAGATGGGCCAGACGATGGTCCCAGTTCAACAGGCCCGTCATCGTCAGCAGATTGTTCCAATCGTGCCCGTCGGTTTCCTTGCCGATCACACCTCCCAACAGCAATAGCTCCAGATCGCGCGCATCGTTGATATAGGGCGCCACGTCCATAAGGCTTTCGGCCGTCCACCAGAGCGCGACCGAGGCACCGAAGGGGTCGCGCGTCTTGATGAGAAAGATACCCAGACAAATCATCGGCATCAGCACTTGGCCAAGGCTTCCGCCGAGAATCATCATGAAGCGGCCGAAGGGACTGAAGATCAGATGCCCGACTTCGTGAAACGGCAGATTGACAAGATGGAGAAACGATTCGCCCGTGTAATTCGTTTCCAGCGGCGTCATGATGAAGATCCGCCCCCACCAGAGCAGCCCCAGGAAGACGGCCGCCCGCCCGTAGAACGTCATAGGGTCGGTCATCGAATCGGTTTCGAGCAACCACCGTCTGGCCGTCACCCGCCAGGATGACTCAGAAAGCGCCGGTGCATCAGACCTGTCAGACGGGCGAACGGACAGCGGCCGGTACTTCGCAAAGATGATCCCGCACCTGCCGCATTCCGTCGCATCCTCAGCCCGATCGGCCTGACATTTTGGGCATGATCCGGTTTGTACCTCGATCGAATCCATCACTGCATGCTAGGACCAACCGGGCGATCGAACAAGAATTTGCAGGGAATCCGCCCGGTCTGATTCGATGGGAATTCTTCATCCCAACTCATCACGCGTCACCGATCACACGTCACGTGTTTTAGCGGGCGACGATGGGGAAGGGCGTGAAGATAAGGATGAAGAGCAGGACAGTCGCTCGTCCAAGCCAGGTTCGCGTCGAGCCCAGCGGGGAAGCCGGATCGGGGATCGGCGGATGGCCGACTCCAAGCAGTGTCGAGAGGAACACCCACAGCCACCAGCCTGGCCAGCCGAGATAGCCAAGTATCAAAAGGACGGGAATGACCCAGAAGGCGATGGTCCGCTGCCTCCCGCCCCAGAGAGCATAGGCGACATGGCCCCCGTCAAGTTGTCCGATGGGAATCAGATTTAGGCAGGTGACAAAGAGGCCGAACCAGGCCGCCTCAGCGATCGGGTGCAGATTGACACTCGCCCCTCTCGGCAAGTCACCCAAGACAAGGGAAATGCACCAATCGATGAGTATGGATCGCCCGACAGAGAAAGGACTGGCCAAACTGATCCCCGCTTCCACCTGCGACCAGTGCAATCCGACAACGAGCGCCACAAGCGCGACGGCAAATCCGGCCAATGGTCCGGAGATCCCGATATCGAAGAGGGCCTTCCGCTCTAGGATTTGACCACGCACCCGAATGATCGCTCCAAAGGTTCCCACTAACAGCGGCAACCCGGGAATGAACAACGGAAGCGACGCCGGAACACGATGCCGCTTCGAGTAGACATAGTGTGCCAGCTCATGGGTGACGAGAATCAGGAGCAGCGTGGCCGCAAAGGGAATCCCGTTGACCAGTTCACCCGGCCGCTCGGTGAGCAACTCCCAGGCTCCGCGAAAGGGATGAAACAGATTGGGATGGTCTTGATAGGCGCCCGCCCACAGCGTGGTAAAGATCGTCAGGCAGAACAGGCCGACCGGCAGGAAGTAGCGCGAAAACATCGACTCTTCGAATGCATCTGCGTCGTCGGCGTCTACATCCTGCCGGTCGCCGTTCATGCGCGTTCCTAG
>CAZWOX010000064.1:0-8265 GCA_964635345.1 uncultured Nitrospira sp. | reverse complement strand
GCCGACAAGGTTTTTTTCTGCCTCCCACCCAATTCCTATCTCTGTTTTAGGGAGAGGAGATTGGAGCGGGTGGGGGCCCGGCCAATCGGGTCCGGCCGGCCCCCGAAGAAACTCTAGAAGTGGTAGGCGATACCGAACACGAAATGATGTAATGTCGCCACCGCATTGATCCCATAATGACCGACATCGGCCTGGCCGGGAAGATTCAGACGAGCGTAGTTGAATTTCCATTCTCCGAACATCGAGACATGATCGGCCAATCGATAGCGCAGTCCGACCTGCGTATTGAGACCGATCCCCGTATAGGACTGGGAATACGCCGTTCCGCCGGCCGCCGACGTCAGCTGGTTCTGGTGCAACAGAAGCAGACCAGGCCCGACTCCCACATAGGGCTCGAAGGCTCCGGCCTGATACCGCGCTAACATGAGTGGCGACACCACAATCAACCGGTTTGTCGCGCCCCCCTCTTCCACGGTCACATTCCCGCTTCCGGGAACCGCAAGCGTCAATCGTTGCTGAGGCCGATGGGGTGACGTGACAAACCCTTCCAACTCGACACCCAGCCATGGAACCGACTCAAAATAGTGCCCCACTTTCACACCGTACATCGCCGAATTGTTCAGATTGACATTGGAAACCGATGTCCCTGTCGGCAAACCGGCATACGTGGGATCGTTCGCCCGACCGCGAGCGGTATCCTGGGCCAGAGTAAAGCCGACCTGCCCGGCGATATAAGTCTCTGCATGACCGGCGGATGCGGACAGAATCATCCCCACACACATTCCGATCCTGAACCAATGAGACACGTCTACTCCCTTCCCCTGATGATGCCTGTTCATACCCTTACCTCCCATGCTATCCCGCCAAATCTCCGATGTGACAACCGCTCTGCCCGGTTGCGTTGATAGGTGAAGAGTACGGTATGCTTGGCGATGTGACCATCGTACATAGGGGGGTCCAGGCGCCCACAAAAGGGCTACCCGGAGAGACTGTTCCATGGGACTCTACGCGAAATACATCTTTCCCCGCCTCATGGATGGCTTCATGAGTAGGCAGGAATTCCAACGGCTTCGGGAGGATTTGCTCACAAGCGCCGAAGGCGACGTCCTCGAAATCGGGCTTGGCACCGGACTCAATCTGGCGTGTTATCCGCGACGGGTCCTCCGCCTCCGCGCCGTCGATCCGGCACCGTTGCTACCCGCTCGTGTCGCGAAACGGAGCGCCGCCGTGAGCTTTCCCGTTGAAATCACACACCTCAGCGCTGAGCGGCTCCCCTACGACAACCACTCCTTCGATTGCGCAGTCAGCACCTGGACCCTCTGCACCGTTGCTGACCCCGTACAGGCCTTACAAGAAGTACGGCGCGTGCTGAAGCCGACCGGGCGGTTCCTGTTCCTGGAGCATGGCCGGAGCGACGAAACCGCCATCGCAAAATGGCAGGACCGGCTGAACCCGCTTCAGAACGTCATCGGCTGTGGCTGCAACCTGAACCGGCCGATCGACCAGCTCATCAGAAAAGCAGGGCTGCACATCGTGCGGCTCGATCGCTTCGTGATGGAGGGAGTGCCACGGATCGGGGGAGAACTGTACCGCGGAGTCGCCACACCAAACCGGATAAACGTCAGCGCCCCGCCGGAAACGGATGGCCGTTGAGCAGCGCCGTCATGTGCTCAACCGAGGTGAACGTGCTCGAGGCTTCGGCAGGCAATTGCGAGCTCGACTTGGCGCTATGGATGAGCTGAGCCAGACCGAACCGTTGCGCCGCATGGAGACAGCCTTCGTCATCATCCACAAAGAGCGCACGCCCCGGATCAAACCCGACAAGCCTCCGGCAGGTGGGCCAATATTCCGGACGCATTTTGAGATAGCCCACCTCAGCCGCATCGACGATCCGATCTACGTAGCGAGTCAGACCGGTCTTGGCCGTCTTGACCTCAACCCCTGCGACATGGGCATTGGTCAAAATCGTGATCCGCTTTCCGCGCCGACGAACTTCTGTGAGGAAGGGCTCCGCCCCCGGCAGGAATCCGATCAGATGATCCAGCTCCTTATGCATCGCGACCACATCAATGCCTACCCGTTCAGTCCAATAATGGAGATCGGTCCAAGCCAATTCCCCTTCCACCGATCGATACATGGCCATCAGGCGATCGCGCGACTCTTTGAACGGAAGACCGTGAAGGGCCGCATAGCGGCGCGGCAACTCCTCTTCGAAAAAGAAGTTGTCGAAATGCCGATCGAGCAGCGTCCCGTCCATGTCGAGCAAGACATCGTCGATCTCGGCCCAATTGACGCCAAATTGCTGCATCACTCCGGAAGTGTACCTGAGGCCGGTTGTGTTTGCCAAAATTCCTGTGATACGGTCGCAGACCTATGAAAAAGATGCGCGATTCGCCGGCCAAGACCAAATCCCTGCCGTTCAGCTCCGATGTGCCGATGCCGCTGGTCGCCATCATCGGCCGACCGAACGTGGGCAAGTCCACGTTATTCAACAAAATCCTCGGTGTGAAGACCGCCATCGTGGACGACGTACCCGGCGTGACCCGCGACCGCAACTATGCGGATGCAACCTATCGCGACCGCAAATTCCGATTGGTCGATACCGGCGGGCTCGATCTCTCCGCTTCAGACGGTATGTTGACGTTGATTCGCCGGCAATCCGAGCTGGCCATCGCCGAAGCCGATATCCTCATGTTCATCCTGGATGGCCGGGCTGGTTTGACGCCGCCGGATCACGAGGTCGTGAAGCTCCTGCGCGGCGTGACCAAGCCCATCTTCTATGTCATCAATAAAATCGATACGCCCAAAGCCGAGCCGCTCGTCGCCGACTTTTATCAGCTGGGAAAGGCCGAACTCTATGCCGTCTCCGCCGAACATGGCATCGGAGTGTCCGAATTGCTGGACGACCTCTACCCGCTGTTGCCCCCCGCCGATGAGACCACTGAACCGACGCAACTGCCGCGGATCGCGCTCGTCGGCCGTCCGAATGTGGGCAAATCAACCCTGACCAACGCGGTCCTGGGCGAGGAACGGGTTGTCGTCAGCGATGTACCCGGCACCACGCGTGACCCGATCGATTCGCTCGTCTCGCATGACGGGCGCCACTATATCTTCACGGATACGGCCGGCATCCGTCGCCGGGGTCGCATCGAGCCGGGGCTTGAAGGCTATAGTGTCATGCGGTCACTGAGAGCGATCGGCCGTTCCGATGTCGCCGTCCTGCTGCTCGACGCGGTGGAAGGCGTCACGGAACAGGACACGAAAATCGCCGGGGCGGTGCTCAAGCAGGGCCGGGCCTGCATGCTGCTCGTGAATAAGTGGGATCTCCGCGCCGACGACGCCGAAGCCCGCGAGGAATATGAACGGGAACTGCATCGGCGTTTTCCGTTCCTGACATGGGCGCCCGTACTATTTGGATCTGCCGCTCAGCCCGATTCGCTGCATCGGCTGTTCCCCAACATCAACAGCGTCTATGCGTCGTTCAACAAACGTGTGCCGACCGGGGCGCTCAATCAATGGCTCCAGAAAATCCTAGAATCTCATCCCCTCCCGGTGCGGAAGGGCAAACCCACAAAAACGTCGAAGGCCGCATTCATCACCCAGGTGGCGACGAAGCCGCCCTCCTTCGCCCTGTTTTGCGGGCACCCGCAGGACGTGGGCCCGGCGTATATTGGATTTCTCGAACACCAGCTCCGGGAGGCCTACGGATTTTCCGGCACGCCGCTCCGCATTCTCGTCCGCAAAAAATAACCGTCATCGTCACGAACTTTCTCCAGGCGATCTCCCTCGTACTGTTACGAGGCGAAGGGGATTCAGCTTGACTCGATTCCAGCCCCATGTTATTCGCAGGCTGACTGGATTGCGCTCTGAGCGACTCCGCTCAGGTCGTGACGACTCGCTGTCCGGACCAAACCACGCAACTACCATGGCAACACCCTCGACCACTCTTCGCCTCACCCTCGCCTGCGTCGTCCTGAGCGGAGTCGCTCTTCAAGGATTTCCCGCTGTGAGTTCCGCGCAACCCCTGCCTGCGAATCAGCCGGAGACATCGCCGACGACCGATCACGAGGAGACCGGTCCTTCGATTGCCTTGAGGGGGTCGGTCTGGAGGACAAAGCCGGGCATCGTGTTTCTCAAGACTCCCGTGGGGTTACTTACGCTCAGCTCGAAAACCACGCTCAAGGACATGCGCGCCTCACAAAGCGTCTCCTTTTGGATTCACGGGTTCAGTATGGTCGTGGAAATCCGCAAGCGGGCCGACGATTCTCTCGTCCATCGTTACCTGACCGGTCCCGTCGTCAAGGATTCGGGAGACACGAAAGAACTGGTCCGCTGGACTCCGGACGGTGACGCGTCGTTTCATTACGGAACGCATGGAGCACAGCTCTCCGCGCTCCATGACGGCGATCCGGTCACTGTGGAAGTCGATGACACCGGCACCATCATCGGCGTCCATGACCTCCAGTTCGACTTGCAGATCGGCCAGGTGCCCCCCAGCGGCTCGGAGGCGCATGTGCTCTTGAGCGGAACGGTGTCCAAGCTCAAATCGAACTTCATTTTTTTCAGAACCTCTGTCGGCGTCATCAACGTCAACGCCAAGATCGGCATCAAGAGCGCCAAGGTCGGCCAGACCATGATGCTCCATGTTCATCACCACGCAGTCGTGGCCGACTTGACCCCGGCCAACGGGACGGCCCCGATACGCCGGTTCATCACCGGCCCGCTCGAATTCTCGACTCCGGAACGCACCGGGGTGAAATTCTGGACCCCTGCCGGTGAGCAGACCTTTCCGTCTGATCGCGGGAAATCCGCTCTAGCCGGAGTCAAAGAAGGCAGCCCGATTACTGTGGAGCTCAATGGCGAGGGAACGGTCGTCGACTTTCATCACTTTAACTAGACGCCAGGCGCCCCGCCATCCTTGACAGTGTTTTCGATCCCTCCGTAGACTCTCCGGTACAGGTATGAAAACTCCAGCTTCCAGCAAAAACCCGCCTCCGGCCTCACGCGACGAAGCTCGTACCGCTGCGAGTTTCGATGCGTTGTATCGAGACCATGTCGATCAGATGTACCGCTTCGCGACCAGACTCTGCGGGGAACCCGAAGCGGCAAAAGATCTGGTCCAGGAAACGTTTCTCAATGCCTATCGGGGCTACCGGGCATTCCGTGGAGACGCGCAGGTCTCGACCTGGCTCTATGCGATTGCGGCGCGGGCCTGTTCACGCATGCGACGCAAACGGAAAGGCGCGCCTGACCGGGAGCTGTCACTGGAGGAATTTATCCCGACCTCGGAGGGGGAATTTCGCCTGCAGATTCCGGTGGACGGGCTCAGCCCGGAAGAGGCGCTGCAAAATAAAGAACTTCGCCAGGCGCTCGATCGAGCGATTGCCAAACTGCCCAAGAAATATCGCATGGTGCTGGTTCTGCGCGACATGGAAGGGTTGAGCGCCAAAGAAGTGGGCGGCATCGTCGGGCTCAATGAGCGCGCCGTGAAATCCCGGCTGCATCGGGCACGTTTGTTCGTCCGGCGCGAGCTCAGCGCGCAAGGGATTGCCGCATCCGAACCATCGCACAACGGCCACCCGTTCATGCAAGGAGGACGCTAGCCATGGCCAAGCGGACGACGACCCGATCCGTTCAGCAGAAACCAGCCCGTCCTCATCGTCACGGGAAAGGTCGCTGTGTGGCCGTCTTAAAGAAACTGTCCGCCTACATCGACGACGAATTGCCCGGCACGCTGTGCGAGGAGTTGCGCAAACACCTCGGCGCCTGCCCGAACTGCGAAGAATTCGTCGCCTCGCTCAGACACACCGTCGCCCTTTGCCGACACCAACCGGCACCGGTCCTTTCACAAGCCGAACGGGCCCGCATGCGAAACGACATTCTCCGAGCCGCGCGCCCGCGCTAACGACTTCAAACATTTCATGATTCCCGCCTCAGGCAGGTCGGACGTTGCCAGATCGTCACAGATTGCCCTGACCGCTGAATATCGGCAAATCCGCTCCCCTGGCCCCTTTCAGATTCGTCCAACGCCATGTTACAGTACCGCTCTTTCCCCCCTTATTATGTGCGACCAGGAAACAGGTGATGATGATGATTTGCCGTAGCCACAACAACCTTCGTGCCTCCATCCTGCTCACTCTGATGACCGCCCTCCTGGCGGGATGGTCCGGAATGGAGACCGCGTTCGCAGCGTCTTCGCACAAATCCAAACCGGCCGGCCATGCCACCAGCCCGGCTGCCGATGCCGCACGGCGTTATACCGAAGCCCTCGCCAAGGGAGATCGCATCACGGCCGGACAGTTGGACTTTGCCTGTCAATTTCGCCTCCTGGCGGCCGCTCCGTCCGGATTGAAGGCCTACCCGCCGGCGACCGACCCGTCATATGAATCCTGTTGGGAGAGCCTGAAAGCCGCCCATGCACCCGCGTTGAAACGCGACGACGTGGGGATGACGGTCCTCTGGCCGAGCACCGGCCCACTGGTCTTCTTCAGAGACGAGCTCGCGCGCATGCCGGCATCGGCCTTCGTCATGGAGGAGCTCGGCATCTCCCCTCCGGGCAGCGGCCTCCGTGTCGCCGTCACCAAGAACCAGTCCCTGCCCTCCAGCTCCTTTCGATTGAACACGAATGGAAAGATCCTGGCCGTGCCCACGACACTCGTCTTCTTGAGCGTACAGTACCAGGATCCCCTGGCCTCACCGGTCACCTATGCCGAAGGGACGGTCAAGTGGACGAACACCATCAAGCGGGCGCGCAAGTCACTGAAGTCCGTCACGACCCAATGGGTCGTCTTCACGGGGCTGAAGAAACATGGCTTCCCGGGGGACGCCGCCGTATTCAATCTGCCGGTGGTCACCGAACCGGCCGTCGCAGGAATGGTCGCGGAGAAAATTCCGTTCACGACGGAGATCAGCCGGCCGCTGCAGGAATCCATGGTGTGGTGGGGACCGAACGATCAACCGGGAACGCTCACAGCAGCGACGGCACGAGCCGCCACGTTTCCTGAGTTGCGCGACCGGGTGGCCCTGCTCAACCGCGTGCTGATTATCGATCCGAATCAACCGGACGCGCTGGCCGTCCTCACCCGAAATCTCTACGCTGTCCTGCTGCGTGAGGGGAGCAACGGGCACAATCTCACGATCAGAGACCCGGCCCTGTCTCTGGTCGCCAACGAGTTCTATTGGAACATCTATGCCCAATCCACCCGGACAGACCTGTCCAACGGGATGGAAATGGGCGGCCTCTCTCAGCCGACGCCGGCCGATTTCCTCTTCCGCATGTTGCCGGCACTGGAAACCCTGGCCAAAGTCAGACCGGAACAGCTCGACAACCGGTTCCGGTTAGGCGTTGCCTATCGCTGGAACAACGATCAACAGGCTGCCATCGAAACGCACGAAGCGCTGGTCAAAGAAATCCCGGATGCCAGAAAATCAGCTAAGGCCGAGGCCTTACTGCAACTGGCCTGGTCGCGCATGCACAAGGCAGCCTGGAACCGTATTCTGCACGATCCGGAAATTCACCGCGCCTATGCCGATGCGGAAGCCTCCCTGGCCGTCGCCGACCTTCCGCTCGATAAATTCCTCGCCGAATATACGATGGCCTACAGCATGATTTTCATGCCCAACTACGGGGACAAGGCCAAGCTGCTGCACCACGTCACTGAGGCCAAACGCTGGTTCGACGACGTACCAGGCAAAACCGACGAAGCCTGGCGCTATTTTCTCCATTCCGAACTGCTGAAAGCCGTGCTCGACGCCGATCCGATGTTCCAACCGATTCTGGTCACGGCGGAAGAGAAAAAGAACTAGCGCTTCGCCCCATCGGGAGTGTGCGTTGAGCCGATTCCGCGCATGCTCCCCGACTCATCCCAACCCTATTCCCAACCCTAGCCCAGCACCGAGATCGTTCCTCGTATCCTTCACATCGCAAGCCCTCCGATCAACCGACCGGACGATTTCCCCCTGTTCGGTTACACCTTTCTCCCTTCCCGTTCCCTTCTATCCCTGCGTTCTAAAAACTAAGATTGCTTAGGTATTTCATGGGTCATGAGGTAGTGTGGTCGCAGAATATAATGTCTGTGGCAGCGCACAGTGATTCTCACCGGACGAATCGTGGCATGGGACAGTGGCGGACATATGTGACGCTGAATGGAACTCACCGGCTGACGATCGGGCTCATCGTCAGCCTTTCTCTCGGCATGATCCCCCTGACATTGGTCCTGGTTAAAAATGAGCTCATCGAACGGGCCGGTGAAACTGTGGCACTAG
>CAZWOX010000063.1:0-9245 GCA_964635345.1 uncultured Nitrospira sp. | reverse complement strand
TCTTGAAGTCGGCCAGTTGAGGACCGGGAATCTGGTGAAGCGCCAGGATGTCGCATCCCGATGTCAGATACTGATGCTCGTGGTCGGGCTGCCAACTCACCCTCATCCCGAACAGATTCTCGTAGAACGCGCGCGAGCGTGAGACGTCCGTCACCCGAAGCGCAACGTGTCTGATTCCTCGCAGAACCGGCAGACTCATGCGCACAGCCCCAACGCTTGAAGCCGTTCCACGAAGGTCAGCGGGCTCGGGTCGATCCCGGCTTCGGCGGCCGCGACCCTATGAAGAAGTACAGGCCGGCTCCCGATATTGCGAAAGATTCGATCGCGGAGTCTCGCCAACAATGGATGCTTCGTTTCCCACAGCCACACATACTCGTCGGCGATGCGCTGAAGCCGCCCCACCACTGAACGGCGCGTCTCTTCATAGGGCGCCAGCATCCGAGCCGAGAACTCGCCTTTCCGGAAACAGCGCTCCACCACCTCTGCCAAGACCCTGCCGTCTTCCATCGCTTGAAATGTCCCCTGGGCCACGTGAGGGTGGCAGGCATGGGCGGCATCGCCGATCAAGGCCGCTCCATCCACGACCCACTTGGTTGTGTGCACGCGCACGGGAAACAGTCGGGAGACGTGCTCCCAGGACGCGATCGTTCCCAGCGCATCGGCGATTCTTGGCTCGATACGGGCAATCCGGCTCTTCAGCGCCTCGATGCCCTGCTGCCGAATCGCCGCCACACCGTCGGCCGGGACCATGTACAGGAGGCACAGCATCCGTGGCGAACAGGGGAACAGGCCGAGAATCTGCCCTTGCCCCAGGTAATAGTGCACCCGGCCCAGAAAGTCCGCGCACTCTCCGGGACGCTTCACCAGCATGCCGAGAAAGCCGTTGAGATACCGCTTCACCTGGGAACCGATTCCAAGCGCGTCACGCAACGGAGAGGTAGAACCGTCCGCGCCGATCGTCACACAGGCGGAGAATTCCCGCTCGTGTTCGCCTTCGACCGCTGTGACGCCGGCGACCTGCCCGCCTTTTCGCACGATGCCGGTCACGCGCGTGTCCCAGTGGACCGTGACTCCGGGATAGGCGCCGAGCGCTCTCACGAGCACGCGCCGGATCTGGCTCGGCAGCGCGATGAGCGTATACGGCATGGGATGGTCCAGGACGCGGTAATCGACCTGACACAGCGGACCGCCGCCGATACGATAAAAGTGGAACCGTTCAACCTGGGCCACCCTCCCTGCCTTCAAGCTCGTGAACAGACCGAGTTCCTCGAACGCCTGAAGCCCAGCCGGTTGAATCATCTCAGGACGACGCACGGATAAGGGCTCGCGCTGCTGAAGCATTCTCACACGATAACCCTTTGACGCCAAGCGAAGCGCGAGATTCAGTCCTCCCACGCCGGCGCCCACGATCAGGATGTCGCTGGAATACCTCACGAGGCGTCTCTCGTGTAGCTCGTCGCGGCAGCAACCACGTGCTCCGCGCCTTTGATCATGAGCGGGAGAAACCGGCAATCCTTTGGAAACCCGAGGGCCTCATCCGTATAGCCGAAGAGCGGGCAGGAGGACGTCTCCGCAGCGGCCTGAGCGACATCTTCCAGGCTCACCTGCGGGAAATGGACATTGTGATACATCGTCGATCGACCACTAGCCAGGTCGTACAGAATGGCGAGGGTGTTCTGCCGGCTTTGTTGTTCGATGAGGAGCAACGCCTGGAGCAGCATGAGCCTCTCGTCGACTTTCTGAGACCCCTCATCGACGAAGATCACCACTCGAGGTTGCAATCGCTTCAGCGCACGGATCCCGCTCTCAAGGTCGGTGGCGACCGTGGTCGTCACACCGATCCTCCGACCGCTCAACCTATAGCGGAACCAGTTTCCCACCTGTGCATTCTGAGAGATCACCAGGACGCGCTGTCTCATGGTTCGCCTCCGGCGAACAGTTCTGAGTTCTAAGTTGTTCCTATCCAGCTCAACACCCATGACCCCTAACTCAAAACTCAGAACTCCTCACTCGGCACGTTGCATGACTCAGTGCTGATGCTGCCCGGCCTGTTCCGTTGGCTGCCCGGAGTCCGGGGCCTGTGCGGTCTCAGGCTTCTCCAGTTCTTCGATGCGCATCCGCGCGTCTTCGACGAGCGCCTCATGTTCGGGTCCGGCCAGTTCGACGAACTTGCGATAATTCTCGATGGCCTTGTCCTTGGTATGGACGCCGTCGTAGAGAATCGCCCGGTTGAAATAGGCCCGCGGGTAGGCGGGATCGAGGTCCGTCGCCTTCTGCCACATCTCCAGCGCCTCTTGAAACTTCTGCAGCCCGTAGTAGCAGTTCCCGATGCTGTTGTGGCCGACGGGCGAATTGGGCGACCGTTTGACCACTTCTTGATAGAACCCCAGCGCCTCCTCCAGCCGATTCTGATCGAAATGCAGGTTGCCGAGCCCCTGGTAGGCCTCGACCAAATTCGGATCGTGCTCGATCGACAAGCGATACAGCGACATGGCTTTCTCGGGTCTGCCTGCTTCGTGATTAATCCGGCCGAGCGCGAGATAGGCTGCCGCGAAATCCGGCTTCACACGGATTGCCGCCACGAACGCTTCTGTCGCGGCACGCAGCCGGCCTTGCTTGATCGCTTCTTGTCCGCGCGCCAGCAGCGCCGCAGCTTCTTCTCCGGTGGACACCGAAGCCGGCGTCTTGGCACCCTCTGTGCCGGCGAAAACCGGCAAGGCCACCAGCAGGCCCAACGCGAGAACCACAAGGGCACTACATTGTTTCATTTGTTCATTGACCCAGTGTTTTATTTGTTTATTGCGCCATTGAATCATTTGTTCATTGATCCAATCGCCAATGATCCAATGACACAATCTCGTCGAGCCGATCGTCAATGAGCCAATGACGAAATTCCGTCTACCCATTCGCCACCTCCAGCCGCCTTGCCCGATTATTGTTCGGCTCGACGATCACCACGCGCCCTTTGGAATCGATCGCGATCCCGGTGGGAAACCCAAGGTCGGCCTTTGCCGCCGGCCCGTTGTCGCCCGAGAAACCCCGCTGCCCCGAGCCACCGACGGTGGTAATAATCCCCGACTTCAGATCGACCTTGCGGATGCGATCGTTGCCGGCATCGGCAATGTACACATTCCCCGCCGCGTCCAAGGCCACCCCGGACGGTTGATTCAGGCAGGCTTCCTTGGCCGGCCCGTTGTCTCCGCAATACTGGTTGACGCCTTTCCCGGCCACAATGGTCACTTTGCGGGTCGCGAGTTCGATCTTCTTCACCCGATTTAAGAACGAGTCGGCGACATAGAGGCTGCCCTTGCCGTCATAGGTGAGCCCCACCGGAGCCACGAAGAGCCCCCGGATCGTCGGCGTGCCGGAAGGGTCCGTTTTGGCGCCGGGTGTTCCCTCACCGACGACGCTGGAAATAATGCCCGTCTTCTTCTCCACTCGACGAATCCCGCCGTTCTCGGAATCCGTAATGAATAGGTCGCCTTCTTCATCGACCGCGACAGAGGTCGGGTACGACATCAGGGCGCTGAGCGCCGGCCCATTGTCGCCCCCCAGGCCTCGGATGCCCTGGCCGGCGACGGTGGTGATGATCCCGGTTTTGGCGTCCACGCGGCGAATCCGATGATTGCGGGCATCCGCGATGAACAGATTGCCGTCTCGATCCACGGCCAACCCCATGGGAAACGCGAGGCTCGCCTTGATCGCCGGCCCTCCGTCTCCACTGTAGTCGCGCGCGCCGTTTCCCACCACCGTGACGATCGTGCCGGTCGCCGCCTCCACCTTGCGGACCCGGTTGTTCGTGGAGTCCGAGATGTAGACATTCCCGGCGCCATCGACTGCGACGCCCCTGGGATTGCTGAGGCTCGCCACGATCGCGGCGCCCCCATCGCCTTTGAAGTCCTGCGCGCCATTGCCCGCCACCGTATGGATCGTAAGCGCCCCGCCTTGACGACCGGCTTTGTCCGCGGCCGTCGCGTCGAGCGCACAGGCCATGGCCAGAAGCGAGAACACCATAGGGATAAGAGTCCGTACTTTGCTGCTCATCTTGGCCTCCTGTCATTCACAAGGATTGATTCATTGCCCCATTGAGTCATTGTTTCACTTCCCAATGGATCAATCGTCAATGAACCAATCGTCAATACACGTTAGTGCAGATGTGCAAAACTCACCTTGAACGTGTTTGCCTCCGTAGGCGTGAGTGTGGACTGCCCGGCTGGGGTCCGCACCACCACCAGCCTCGGGCCCAGCGGCGCATGCACCAGGATCGTCACTTTCACCGAGACCATGGTCCCATCGCTGTTGACGACCGGCTGGTCCTCGACGACGATGCCGGTCGCCGGCAGAAACTTCACTTCCGACGCTCCCGTCAAATTGCGGCCCTCAATGGTCAGCGAGAACACCCAGCCGGAAGGCCCCCACAACGGGGCGATCGTGGTAATCTCCGGCGCAGTCCGAGCCTCTTCGCTTGCGCTGATTGTCGGGAGGACTCCTCCCGGCACATTGCCTCCCTCATCCGCAACAGCCGCCTTCTTGCCGATTCCAAACAGCGCGAGCCCAATCACTCCCGCCAAAATACAATTCCGCAACGCGCCAACCGGAACGCTCATTGTTCCCATGGCTTCTCACCTCGTTTTCTTCAACTGACTTTGCCTCTTCACTGCTTCCTTCTCACTTTTCACTTTTCACTTTTAACTTTTCACTTGTTCTAGTGCGCCCCTTCCTTCTGGGTCACGCTCTCGATCTTGTCTTCCAATTTCTCGGCGAGCGCAGGGTTGAGGCCGGCGAGAATCTCCAAATGCTCGCGGGCGCGCTTCACATCGCCCCGCCCTTGAAAGAGGTAGGCCACCGCCAGGTTATATCGCGCCTCGGCATGGTTGGGATTCCATGAAAGGACTTGATGAAAGGCCTCCGTCGCCAGCGCGTTGTAATCGGTGAGATCGGGCGTCGGAAGATCCGCCAGGCCGACCATGCTTTTTCGGCCATACGCCAGACCCAGGTTATAGTATCCCTCCACGTTCCGCGGATCGATCTGCGTGAGCTCGCGGAACTGCCGAATCGCCTCGTCGATCTCTCCCTTCTTGTCGGCCAGGACTCCCAAGGCAAATCGGGCCGTCAGGTTCTTGGGGTCGGTCTGGATGGTCGCTCGATACTGCCCGATCGCCATGTCATCCATCTTGCGCTTCTGGTAGATGAGTCCGAGACGGACATGCGCCTCCGCCAGATCCGGCTGTATTTTCAGCGTCTCGATGAATTCATGGATCGCTCGATCCTCGTCCCCCTTCTGGCCGGCTACGATGCCCATCGCCAGATGCGGTTCATGATCCTTGGGGCGCAGCTCAGCCGCTTTCGCCAGCATGGGCATGGCATCGTCCCATCGCTCGCGCTCGCCCAACAGCACCCCCAGATTGTAGTGCGCTTCGGCGTGATCTGGTTCCAGCCACACCACCGCCTCGAACAGCTCAATGGCGCGGTCCACCTGTCCGCGTTCGCTGGCCAGCACGCCCTGGATGAAATAGTCTCGCTGGCTCCCGGTATCCGGCTCGGCAGCGGCGCCAAGCCCCACTCCACTCACCAGCACCAGACTGACACACAGACCGATAAGGATTCTCACAGCACCCTCCTTACTTGGCCGGTTAAAAGGGAGAAAGGGAAGCCCAGGAGGCCGTCCAGCAAGCTTCCCTTCCCCCGGAAGAGGTGGCACATTCGCCCCTTCCCATCTTCAACGCTGAACGATGAATGACAGGGGGAATTGAATCATTGCACCATTGATTCATTGACGATTGTCTGAAGAATTGACGATTGCATGATTGCATCATTGTTTCATTGGAAGGCTCCGCAAATCGTCAATGACCCAATGAACAAATCGTCAATTCCTAAGGCAATGAGCCAATGACGCAATCGTCAATTCTTCGCGTTCATCGCTCAGCCTTCATCGTTGCTTCGACCCGGCACCCTTGCCGAGTGCCTCTCCGTCGGAACTCTTCGTTGATTAAATGGATCACTTGCAATTTCGTCACGCCCCAATGGGGGGCCACCACATAGGGTTCGGCGACTTCCCCGGTCACACGTTGCACGACGACCGAGGCGGGAATCCGTTCCAGGAAATCGCACACGAGTCCGACGTACTCGCGTAGCCCAAGCACTCGAATTGCGGAGCGACGATACGAGCGCTCCAGCGCCGTCCCCTTGGTCACATAGAGGTGGTGCAGCTTCAATCCATCGACGGCAAGCTGCGCCAAGCGGTCGGCCGTCGCCAGCATCATATCCCGCGTCTCACCGGGAAGCCCCAGGATCGCGTGGGCGCACACGCGCAACGCCCGCTGTTGCGCCCGCCGCACCGCATCGAGAAACTGGGCATAGGTATGGCGTCTGTTCAGCCGGCGAAGCGTCGTATCATGACTGCTTTGGAGCCCAAGCTCCAACCACAGATGCGTCCGGCCGGCATACTCCTTCAAGAGATCCAGGACCGGATCCGGCACACAGTCGGGCCTGGTGCCGATCGAAAGCCCCACGACATCGGGATGGTCCATGGCCTGGTCGTACATCCGGCGCAACTCCTCCAGCGATCCATAGGTATTCGTGTAGGCCTGGAAATAGACGATGAACTTATGGCCGGCCAGCCGTTCCCGGTAAAACTTCATACCCTCTTCAATCTGGTGTGTGACACTGACGAGTACATGGCGCGAGTTCGAACTGAAGCTGGCGTTGTTGCAGAAGACGCAACCACCGCGGCCCGCAGCCCCATCGCGGTTAGGACAGGTGAATCCCGCATCAATGGCGACCTTGAACACCCGGTAGGGGAATTGATCCCTCAAGTACCGCCCACCGGAATAAAACAGTTGCGCCGACTCCGCCATTTCTTGTCATCCTCAACGATGAACGCGGAATGCTGAACGATGAACGCGAAGAATTGACGATTGCGTCATTGTGTCATTGCCTTAGGAATTGACGATTTGTTCATTGGGTCATTGACGATTTGCGGAGCCTTCCAATGAAACAATGATGCAATCATGCAATCGTCAATTCTTCAGACAATCGTCAATGAATCAATGATGCAATGATTCAATTCCCTCTGTCATTCATCGTTCCGTACTTCCCCGTAAGATCTGCCACGCATACACGGCGATCAGCGTGCCGACGGCCGACAAGTACAGCCCACCGAACGGAATGAAGAACCACCGCTCGGCCAGCACGAAGGCGGCGGCCTTGCCTTGTGCGGGCAACGCCAGCGCCACCGTCAGCCAGCCGAAGGGATACAACAACCCCAGTATCGTCCAGCCCATTAAGAACGCCCGCATACGGTCGCCGACCTGGATATTCGCAATCACCGTCACCAGCGCCAGCGTCACCAGCGCCAGCCCGTGCGTGTGGACATGGAACGTATGCAACCGAGCTAGAACCTCCTGTGCGATCCCCTCGACGATGGTCTGATCCACATCGCTGAGACCGGTCAGTTGGTGCACCGCCGGATGCTCTTGCGCGGCTTCGGCCGCCGTCGTCAGGATCTGATTGCGAAACCCGCCTTGCAACGCTCCCGTCAGTTCACCCCATCCGAAGAGCAGCAGACAGGCGAGCACCGCCGGGGCAGGCGGAGCTTTCACCACCGCGACGTCCGCCGTGCTTCGCTCCCTCATGCTCCGCCCCCCTTCGCCGACACCAGGACCGTTCCAAGCTGTCCGCTCACCAGTTGATCCTGGAAACCCTGAAAGAGGCCCGAGAGAAACTCAGCTCGCAGCGACCGCAAGGCGGCGGCATCGCCCCGCTTCACCGCCACCGCCATCCGATCCAGAAGCTGATCCAGAGACTTGATCTGCTGCGGAGCCCGGAACTTGAGCAGCCGCTCGAACATGTGCGAGAAATAGTCGTGTGCCACCGCCAACACGGCGGCCTTGGTCTCAAGGCGCGCGTCGGCAGCCTGCATGAGCGACTCCAGCCGGTCCAACTTTTCCAGGATCAGGAGGAAGGAAAGGGAGTAGAGCACCCGCTGGAGATGAGGCACGTCTTTTTGATCCAGCGCGCGCGTTGTGTCGTCTGCCAGTGTCGTTCGGTACGTGGCGTCGAGCCGCTGGGCGGTGTGATGCAGCCCGACTTCCTGGATCAGCCGCCCGCGGCTGCTGTCCGGAAAATCCTCCCGGATCGCAGCCGCCTTGGCATAGGCCTGATCCGGCTTGTTGCGGTTGATCAGCAGCAGCGCATCGTGCATCCGCTCCAGGAGGACCGGTACAGGCTGGCTCAGTTCATGAGCCCGCGCCTGCATCGGCCCCACGGAGCCCCACAGCACCAATACGAAGATACCCCACCACAGAACGGATACGCACATTGTGTCCGTTCCACCAACTTTCATCGTTGGCCTCCTTATAGTATGAATCAGGCGAGAGGCTCCGGTTGGGGTAAAGGGGTATGGGGGTAATCGGGGTATCCCGCTATCCCGTTACCCATCCTACCCCGTTATCCCCACCTTAGCCCTTCGCCTCTCCTACGGCGTCTTGAAGAATGTGTCATATGCCCCGTACACCAGAATGAGACCGATTAGCGTGAGCCAGATATAATCGCTCCCGCTGTATCCCGTCGTCTTGGCGGCTTCCTCCGCGAAGAGCGCGGTCGGCCACAATGAACCGGCCAGCATGATCGAGCAAACAGATTGGTTGACATACTTCATAGACTGCCCCTTCCGACAGTATGGTCACTTGAGTTCGAACGCCACCTTCACCTCGCCGTCCTTGACTTCGATCTCCTTGGTCAGCACGACCGCCTTATCGTCTTCATAAAACGGCCGCTCGAGCTGCGCGTCCTCGAGCTTGATATGGCCGGCCTTGACCTTCTCCTCCGCTTCCTTGATCGAGCGAGTCACATCTTCCACGTTCTTCGCTTTCCAGCTCTCGTGCCAGGCCACCAGCTTGTATTTGCCGGGCGGCACGCCGTCGAGCTTGAAATTCCCATCAGCGTCGGTGACGGCGAAATAGCCATGATCCAACGCCAGGATCCAGCCGTTCATGTGCACATGAGAATCGCATTGCAGCCGAATCACGCCGCCGGCCCGGATCTTTCTCTCGATGACTTGGCCCTTCTCCGACAACGCCACATTGAACTGGGTGGCGTGCTTGTCATTGAAGGTGTGCGGATTGTGAAGGACCGGATCGGTATTCTTCATCGAAATATTCTTGTTCTTCATCATCCCGACCACATGCTGAACGAAGTCGCACTTCCTCCCAGGATCCCCCATCTCCAGCTCATATTTCTCTTTC
>CAZWOX010000062.1:0-9750 GCA_964635345.1 uncultured Nitrospira sp. | reverse complement strand
CTTCTCAGGAGAGGCGGCGTCGTGTCTTTCATCGGATCTTGGATTCAGGACTGTTGGAACTATTGAAGCAGGGGAAGAGGATAGAGGCGAAGCGGATGCTCCGAGCGCTTCTGTCCCGGGAAGGCCTCGCATCTCAACCCAAGATTCCGAACCAGCGCCGAAGGTCGGTGCATCGTCGCCAGAGGTCTTGGTAGCTTAATCGCCCTTGGAGCACCCTGCCGCATCCTATCAGCCATCCCGGGTGTCGGGCCGACAGTTTGGAGATGAGACGCGGGAAATGGTAGACGACCCGAGCGATCTTCAAAGCAGCGGAAAGCTCGGGATAGATTTCGGATCGGACCGCGTCTTCGTAGGAAGATAAAGGCCTTTCTTCCTTGAGGAATCCGGCCACGGCCTCGGCGGCCAGCTGGCCGCTTCGGATCGCATAATAGATTCCCTCTCCCAAGAAAGGGTCTACCAAACCGGCGGCATCGCCCACCCGAAGCGCACGGTGATGAACGACCGGACCGGCCTTTTGGGGAAAATGGGGAATCAGATGCCCCATCGTTTGCTGGGCCTCAGCAGGTGGGAGGACAGACTGGCCTTTTACAAATTCGGCATAAGCCTTCCGGACATCTTGCTTGCCGCGATAAAAAGTACCTGTACCACATGAAAGGTGATCCCCCTTGGGAAAGATCCATGCGTATCCCCAACGGATCGCTCCGATATCAATGAGGACGCTGTCAGCGGACCAGGAACGACCCTGCATGGGTGGAACCTCGCCTTCCAGGCCCACGGCGCAAGACGGGACATTTTGGGAGAAGAGGCCTTTGGCCACAAGGCTTGGCACCCCATCCGCCCCGATGAGCGTGCGCGCCTGATATTCTCCGCGAGGGGTCTTCACCTCCATCACACCCTTCGGGTCTCCAACTCCGATAGCCGGTTCATCCTCCCGGATTTCGCATCCGGCCTGCCGGGCCCGATCCATCAAGTAGGCATCGAATCGGTCCCGCATCATCATATAGGCGATGGGGGTCTCAAAGGGGACTTCATAGGAGTGATCCCTGCTGCAGGCCATCACCAGGCGGGAAATCTCACGCTCCAGCACGGCATGGTATCCCTGGCCCAGAAGCCTGTCCACCCGGGTCGAAAGCCCCCCGCCGCAGACCTTGTACCGAGGATGGCGCCGTTTCTCGATGGCCAGCACCCGGTAGCCCCGGCGGGTCAGCTCATAAGCGGCGGTGGACCCGGCCGGGCCGGTACCTACCACAATCGTGTCATAAATCATGAAACAAACCTCTCCGCCTTAGGCGGATGGATTTTAGCAGGGTTTTTTCTGTCTGGCAAATTTAGTATACCGATGCCGGGCTTTGAGAACAAGAAATTTTATGGGATCACGGATTTCTGAGACATTCGTCATGGTTGTCTACATTACGCAGGATAATCTCTGATCGTAGCTTCCCGTATTCCCATGTAAAACGGTACTGCTTGTTGACGTAGCCCTCAAAGATTTTCCCTCCATAGCTACCGATTGCATTCTTGACGACATGAGTTCTGAGGGAAGGGTGACGTGGATTCTGCTCGAGCAGGAGAATCTGTTTCTGAAGTTGAAGGTAAATGTCGTGTGGCAGCCCCTCAGCCTGAGACAAAAAATGGGCGGTGGGAACCAGCGTAAAGGGCATGAACTATTTCTTCTTCCGCCGTTTGGAAATTTCTTTAAACATCTCTTCACCGCTGCGAAAGCGTGTCAGCCGTCCCTGCTCGATATCTTTCGACGCCTCCCTCTCTCCCTTCTGCCATCGGGGGGTCCAGAAATAGGCTTGGGTGGCCGGAATGGCGATATGGGGAATCAGCACAATGGTCCCGTCTTCTCGCTGTTCACATTCAAACATCTTGATGTTGTCCGGGATGAACTCTTTGGGTAGTGTGATCTGATTTCGTTTGCCCAGCAATACCTGTTTGGTTTGAGTCGTCATGATCTTCCTCCTTGATCACCTTCCAGTTTACCTTATATCCGCAATACTGTCAAGCGGAAGATCCGTAATACGGAAACGGGTGGAGGGAAGGGCATCCCTTCCCCCCTTATCTCATCCTGCCCGCCCTGGCGCTGTTTTTCGCGGAAGGCTCTGAGATAGTCCGCGCGCGCACGAGTCAAGAGCGGAGCCCAAATTTTTCCAGGTCCGCCCCGGCCCGCCTGTTTTAAGAAGAACCAAGCTTTGGTATTTTTAGGATTTCGGCCCCTGCCTTAGCTACTTCTTTCAATTCGCCAGCTGGAGAAACGGCCAGTTTGTGTTTGTCATAGATCCGGCCTGGCGGAGTTGCGATCGTCGTGAGAGTGTTGTCGAGGAGCTTGGCGAGGGGTGAGTCGGGCGCCACGTCCTTGCCGACTTCAGACATTTGTTTTTTGAACCCCTCGAAACACGAGGCGATCGCCGACTTGTAGCCGTAGTCCTCTTCCAACCGCTTCGCGAGGGCGGACTCTCGGCTAGCATGCAGGGCTAGCCACACCAGTGCGCCCGCTACGGGCAGGCGAGAAAGCCACACACGCACCAGATCGTCGTAGGTCGGAGATGTTGCAGCGCTATAGAGGTGCCACATGCCAGTAGCAGCCAACCCCACAATTACCAACACGGAGCCGACGAACACCAATTGCCACCGGTTATGCGGTTTTAGAAAAGTTTTGCGTCGTTCGTCGAAGGCGTGGGCAAGGCCCGCGCTTGTCGCTCCTGGGAGTAGGGCTTCGATGGTCTTCAGTTGTGCGGCGCACTGCGTGTCCAATTCGGTGAGTCGTTTCTCGTAGGCTGCTATGCGCTCTTCCACCGTAGCGGATTTGTCGGCCAAGCCCTTCGTCAGGGCCGCCGATTTCTCTGCAGTTTCCCGAGCTGTCACAATTGTTGCCGCGTCTGTTTCGACCGATCCTTTGGTTGTTCGGATATCTGCCAGCAGCTTGGCGGCGTCGTCCGCTGCTGATTGGGCGTTGGATTTCTGAGCTTCCGTCGCAGTTACCTGCTGTGTTGCAGCTGTGAGTGCACGGTCAAGATCGGCCCGAACCTTGTCCGCGTGCTCCTGAGCCTTCTGGACATGGTCCGACTTAGTCGCGATCACGGCTTGATCGTCCGTAATCTGTGTTTTTACCGCTACGACTTGTGTCGCGACATTTGTGATTTCGGCCAGTTTAGCCGAGGCATTTTTAAATATCTCATCGAGGCGACCATCCGTTGAAGCCTCGGCCCCTTCGGTAGGTAGAGTGGATTGAACGCTTGTATCAGCCATTTTTATTTCCTCCCAATCGGTTATAGCTGTTTACTGCTTTAATGTTCCATTGCTCCAATCTCCAGCCCTTCGCCTCTATGAACACTCAGGAAGTGCTAAGAGATTGTCTGTCCACTTGCCGTCAGCATAAGTCCGGATAAACTTTGTGCCGTTTGGGGAAATTGCCGTTCCCACAGTAATGGAGTTTCCATAACTATCTCGAACAAACGCCACTCCTCCTTTATTTTTGATCCAATCGTACATTTCTAGTCTGGTGTTCGATCCTCGGCTTTTATCTTCTTCGTTAATCCATCCGACGCTCTCGATCGCGTGATGTGGGTCATCGTGACGACCGCCTTGTTTCTTAATACAGATAATCCGTACAGCCATAGTTGCACCTCCTATTCATTGTTAGTGCTTCTTGTCCTTAGGCGGATTGGGATCATTCCCGAAACTGTCTTTATCACGGATCTTTCCGTCCCGACCATGAATGACCAACTCCGACCGTTCGTTTCGAGCTATCCTCCTCCCTTGTTCAATCGCATCCTGTTGGGTTTGGGAAACAGACGTTACCCGCCTGTTACCTTCTCCTCGAACAGCCCATCCATCATCGTGCGGAACAACGTGTTGGTTCTTACCCATATGGCACCCCCTCTGATTTGTTTTGTTCTTGAATTCCCGTTTCACAAAGTGGTAATATGGTAACAACTCTTGTTTCTCTTGTCAATATTAGTTTCACGAAAAACAATGGAGGGAATATGCCCCGACGGACCATGGAAAGTCTGGGAACGTTGGTCAAGGCAAAACGTGACGATAAGAAGCTTCGGGAAACTGCGAAGGAGATCGGAATTGGACCCGCGACTCTTATGCGGGTTGAAAATGGCAGAACGCCGGACATTGGAACTTTCGGTAAAATCTGCAAGTGGCTTGAGATAGATCCCAAGGAATTCTTGGGAGGTGAACCAACAAAATCCAAGAATCCTGAGTTACTCGTAGTATCCGCCCATTTTCGAGCTGACAAAAACCCAGAACCGGAAACAGTTAATGCCCTAGCGCAAATGATCTTGCTTGCGACTAGAATACAACCAAAGATCACGGATCTTGGGAAAGATGGGTTTTAATCGCGGCTTCAAGTCCTGGGCAGAACGCTCATCGGTTAGTATCCGCAAAGAACTTGGAATTAAAGCCCATGACCCTCTTGCTCCAGATCAATTAGCCGATCATCTTGGCATAGAATTGTGGTCTCCAGAACAGATTACTGATCTACCTAAGCAATCCCGTGATCAGCTTTTGCAGATAGACCCGGAAGGATGGTCCGGAGTAACGATTCAATTAGGTGATCGTGCGCTCATTATTTACAACCCAAGACATTCCTTGCGTCGTCAAGCAAGTGACAAAATGCACGAATTAGCCCACATTCTAATTGGTCATGAACCGGCCAAAATTGTTCTTTCACAGAATGGGGCGATGGTCATGCGAAGCTACGACCAAAAACAAGAAGATGAGGCAGTCTGGCTTGCGGGGTGCCTTCTTCTCCCACGTGAGGCATTATTATTTATCGCACGACAGCGATTGGATATTTCAGGGGCATGCCAATTATTTTGTGTCTCCAAACAGCTCCTCATTTATCGCATGAATGTTACTGGTGTCAGTCTTCAAATCCAGCATCTCGGACGAAAGCTTAAAAATGGAGAGTATCATGCAGGAGAAACCAATTAAGGTGACAGAGCTTACAAAATCTGGGCAGTTGCCATTGAAAAGCGTCCTTGCTCTGCGTCAGGCTCCCGTAGTGCTCCCTGCTATTCTGCGGCTTCAGCAAATAAACTGGGACTTTCACGATGCAAAGACCACCTATCTTACCCACGGTCTTCACCCATACCCTGCGAAGTTCATTCCTCAAATTCCCAAAGCTCTCATTCAAGAATTCTCAACTATAGGGAGCACCGTGGGCGATATTTTCTGCGGCAGTGGCACCACACTAGTTGAAGGGCTTATTCTTAAGCGAAACGTTGTTGGAATCGATGCAAACCCCTTAGCCTGCTTGATTTCGGCTGCGAAGACCACACGTTTGCAGAAAGATGACAAGGATATGCTGATGTCACTAGCTCAGCGAGCCCTCCAAGTTGCAGACGAAATAACGATGGATGATAATCCTTCCCTGTTTCCAGCGTCAAAGTTTGTCTCGAAAGCATCGCGTCCAAAGCACAAAGCGATTGAGTTTTGGTTTGAACCATTTATTGTAGAAGAATTAGCAGAAATTCTTTCATGGTGTCGCTCACTCCCGAGCGAAACGGTTTTGAATGTTGCCTTAGCTTCTTTTTCAGCTATCATTGTTAGCGTGTCGCGTCAGGATTCCGACACTCGTTACGTCCGACGGAAGAAAAACCTTAACCCAGGTGACGCGTTCCGACGCTTTGCACAAGTGCTCGCAGAAAATACATGCGCAGTTGAAAAGTTTTCTGAGGTTCTGGAGCAGAATATAACGCGCAGCATCATTAACGCTGATATTCTTTCTAGACCACAAGTACCAACGCTTGACCTGGTCGTCTGTTCTCCGCCTTACCCAAACGCTTATAGCTACCACCTCTACCACATGACGCGTATGGTCTGGCTCGGCATGGATCAGCCTGAGTTCAAAAAGTGCGAAATTGGAAGTCACAGAAAGTTCAGTAGCAACGGGAAAAACGGTGCGACTATTGAGACGTTCAGAATGGAGATAAAGTTGGTCTTTAAATGGTTAAAGGAAGTTGTACGACCGGGTGGGCACGCATGCTTCGTCGTCGGAAATTCCATCATCCGAGGACAAATTTATGACAACGCCGATGTCCTCAGGGAGGCTGCCTCAAGTGCCATGTTCACAGAAATCGCAACGCTTAATCGAAATCTGAAGGATACAGCAAAGGCGTTCAACCCACGTATCGGTAAGATTAAGACTGAGCGCATAGTCATATTCCAAAACCGCTGAATTAGTTATCTATGAATTACGAACTTACCTGTCGTATAAAGCCCTACATTCAACCATTTGAACGGCAACTTGCGTTGCGTGAGCTTGAGGCCCTTTCTGGAAATACACCAAGACAAGTTCCGAATCTACTAGACGATCCCGAGTGCTTTAGAGTGTGCTCGCATGTTCCTCCTAAAGTCTTGGCTCGTGAGTTGGCGTTTTGGGAGGTCATCTGTGGTGAAAAATCCTTGATGACAACGCAATCGCTGCGGGAGTCTACTGTCAACGTTGTGCGAAACGGCATTGCGCTTGAAGAGCTTTCCAAGCTTCTGCCCTTCAGGAATTCGGTTCCCTTACCGAACAGACGATGTCTGCGTTACGGAAGCCACGGTCTTCACGAATATAGAGGGAAATTCTTCCCTCAGCTCGTTCGCAACTTTATCAATATCTCAAAGGTTCTGCCAAAGGCTTTGGTTGCTGACCCATTCTCAGGTAGCGGGACCGCTGCAATCGAATCCATATTGGCCAATCGGAATGCACTGGGCCTGGACATGAACCCGCTCTCATTATTCATGGCACGAACTAAGTGCGCTGTCCTGCAGGTTCAAGTGGCTGACTTAGAGGCTGCCTACCGGTCAGTACGGACGAACCTTTTTTCAGGACCCCGAAAATCCTCCACCCATTCTCGACTGGCACAACTTGATTCCATCGATGCGGACTACCTATCCTCTTGGTTTCATCCACGGATTCTGGAGGAACTCGACCTGATTTACGGAAGTATTTGCGCATCCGCAACTTCTACAGTGCGCGACTTTTTTCTTTTGAGCCTAAGCAACATTCTTCGAAGGGTCTCGTGGCAAAAAGAAGACGACCTGCGAGTTCGCAAAGAGATGAAATCCGAAGATGAAATCGATCCAATCCGTGAGTTCCTTGAGGAACTTGGTCGTTCGGTGAGACTCTTGCTTGCTTTTCTTCATCAAGAAGGTAAGGCGCGACTCGGACACGCAGAGTTTGATGAAGGAGACGCTCGAATTCTTGGTTCCCATTGGAACAAGTGGAAGGGTAAGATCGATCTGGTAATTACATCACCGCCTTACGCTACGGCTTTGCCCTATCTGGACACCGATCGTCTCAGCCTTTGCTTTCTCGGCCTCCTACCCCGAACTGAACATCGACGGCTGGATCAAGTGATGATTGGTAACAGAGAAATTACGGAGAGAAAGCGGCGTGACTTTTGGGAGGAATTCGAGTCCCGGATCGATAACTTGCCGACTTCAGTAACCGGCCTCATCTCGAGAATTGAGAAATTGAATCGGAAAGGGAATGTGGGCTTTAGGCGGCGGAACTTGCCGGCTCTGCTCTACCGGTATTTTATCGACATGCGTTTAGTGTTCTCGGGGATGCGGGAGGTTCTAAAAGATGGGGCTAGCGTGTTTGTCGTCATAGGAAACAATCACACCATTGCTGGTGGAAAACGGGTTGAAATTCCAACCGCTGACTTGTTGGTGGGTATAGCGGAAACCGTTGGTTTCGATACCGTGGAAAGAACTCCCATGGAAATGCTTGTATCAAGAGAAATCTTTCGGAAGAATGCGATTGTGTCGGAGAGCATCTTGCACTTTCGGAATCGATGCTAATAATAACCCCAGAGTTTCTTGGAATTGCGGGTACGATTTACACAATGCGTCAAATAACGAGAATAGTCGGAACTTCCCTGCGGAATAATTTCAACGTAATAGTCGTAGCCGGTTTTTCGTTCTGGCATTTCCAATCTTAAGACATCCCCAACCACTCCAGCATCCCGGAGCGCGGCGTTTCGCAATCGGAAGTCGTGTTTGTCAGGCCACGTCATCATGTTGACCTCGATGATTTCCCGGCCTAAGCGCATGCGGACACCGAAACGGTCCCATTTCCCCGGCTTCGATTTGTCTGGCATGAACAGCGATTTCCAGCCCCAGAACCCGGGATCGGCATCTCGAGCAGATAGAGGAATGAAAACCTCCGGAGAGCGTTTGGAAGTCCCCTTCGTAATTTGTCCAATTCCGACGTCCGTCTGCTGTAGGATCATAACAAAACCCCGGGACGTGGCTGTTGTCGCAGTTTTACTCGGCTGGATGGTCTGCCTACCTGTTGCCTTTCTAACGACAATGACACGCGGTGCCGGTTTAACTTGGACTGCCGCAAAAAGTTTTTCCGCCTGTGCAGTAGGGGAAGCAGATTTACGGACAGCTTTAACTGTTTCTCTTTCCTCGCGGATCTCGTCCTCGCTTGGCAGGTCACCAGCGTCTTGAAGTTGCCGTATGAGTTGAGATGTCAACTTTCGGACTGTCCCTTGCAAGGGATTTGACCATGCGTCCAAGAGTTTTTCAACGTGCGCGAGAAACTTGCAGTCGTCGGGTTCGCTCTTGTCTAGCTGCAGGTGAACAAATGCTTCGTAATTTGTGAATAGCCCACCCTCGGTCAAATTCCCTGAACCGATGAAACATTCTGCTGAAGTGTCGTTCGTGAAGAGATACACCTTTGGGTGAAAAGTGGATTGGACTTCGTTGTGGAACAGGAATGCCTTACCTTCCTCACCCATCGCATCTACAAGTTCGTTAAGGCCCTCCGCGCTTGTTCCTCTTAAGTCGATTCCGACAGAAACTTTGACCTTACCATGTTTCAGGAAGCTTCGAATGTGTTCAGTCAAATGTTTAGTGCCGGACTGCTTAACGAAAGCAACCGCCGCTCGAAAGGAACGCCATTTGTGCGATGAAAGATTATCAATGAGCAAATCGCCGAGGCGCTTTGAACCATCTGGGTGGTGAACGAGCGCTATCATTATGTCAACTCTGGTTGTCGAGCAAATCGGCAGGGTACCCCCCTGCCGGCGGGCAGGCCTGCCGGAGCTTTTCTTCAAAACTGCGATCGGCTCCGTGGCCGGTCTCTAATCCCCGGTTCTTTTTGCATCGGGCCATGATGCTATCTATAATGTGCGGCCTCGTGATGGCGCAAGGGTGCAACGATAATCTATTAAGACAGAATGTTCGGAAGGACAGATGGGCGGATTATACAAGATGCGCTTGGAAAGCACAAGATCATGACCGATGCGCGCCTCTGAGCCGGTCGGCGGATACGAGCAACAAAGGATGGCAGGCACTGCTTACTGGCTGAGGACTTCTTTTAATCGTCCCGGATCGGTCACGGGGGGAGAGCAGGTAAAGTTCTGGCAGACATAAACGGTCGGCTGGCCATGGCTTGGATGGGTCAGTACAGGGTAGTGTTATTTGTCGCTGGGTTGGTAATAAGGGTTCTTGCCGCCCGCGTGGTCGGTCACATCCATCACACCCTTGATCGTGGGGACCGCCTGCCTGATCATCACCTCGATCCCCTGTTTCAGTGTGAGATAGGCCATCCCGCAGCCCTGACAGCCGCCACTCAGGCGGACGTAGACGGTATCGTCCTTGACGTCCACCAGAGAAACATGCCCCCCGTGACTTGCCACACCCGGATTGATCTTTTCATCAATCAGTTTCTGAACGAGTTGCGCCTCTGGACTTTCCAAATTCGGAGTCGGAGGCGATGGAGCGGAGGGA
>CAZWOX010000061.1:0-10005 GCA_964635345.1 uncultured Nitrospira sp. | reverse complement strand
ATCGCCATGTTTTTTTCGCTCCTGGTCGCGTTCGTCGTGATCCCCTGGTTCTGCCGGACCTGTTATCGGGCGAGAGGCGAGGGGCAAGGGGCGAGCGGGGAGCACGCGGAATCTGAAGAGAGCGGCTGGACAGCCCTGGTCTATCGACGACTTCTTTCTCCCTTGCTCGCGCATCCCGTCTTAGCCTCTGTCTTCTTGGGAGCGGTCGCTCTCTTGCTGGCCGGGTCCTGTTTGCTGTTCTATACGCGTCATGTCGTGGTCAAGATGCTGCCGTTCGACAACAAGAGCGAATTGCAATTGGTCGTGGATATGCCGGAAGGCACGACTCTCGAAGAGACGGCGCGCGTCACACAGGCGCTGGGGCGATACGTGAGGACGCTGCCGGAGGTGCGGGACTATCAGGCCTACGTGGGCACGGCGTCGCCGTTCAATTTCAATGGACTGGTTCGGCATTACTATTTGCGGGAACAGCCGCATGAGGCCGATATTCAGATCAATCTTGTCGCGAAGCACGAACGAGCCGCCCAGAGTCATGAGATCGCGCAGCGGATGCGTCCTCCGGTCCAAGAGATCGCCCGGCAGTACAAGGCCAATGTGAAGGTCGTGGAAGTGCCGCCGGGGCCTCCGGTGCAGTCGGTGTTGGTCGGGGAAATCTATGGGCCGGATTATGCGCGTCAAATCTCCGTCGCCCGCGAGGTGAGGGCCCTGTTTGAGTCCACCCCCGGCGTCGTCGATGTGGACGACTACATTGAGGCGGATCAGGTGAAGTATGTGTTCACGGTTGACCGCGCGAAGGCCGCTCTGGCCGGGATTCCAGCCGAAGACATTGTGAAGACGTTACGCATGGCGCTGCAGGGCGCGCAAATCGGATTGGTCCACATTCCCCAAGAAAAAAGCCCGGTGCAGATTGTGCTGCGCCTGCCGTTGGCGGAACGGACCGGGCTTGAGCATATCGGTGAAATCGGACTGCGGACGAATACGGGCGGCATGATGCAACTGTCCGAACTGCTCACCGTTGAGCAGACGGTCCAAGACAAGTCGATCTATCACAAGAATCAGAAGCCGGTGGTGTATGTGGTGGCTGATGTCGGTGGGCCCGGCGCGGAAAAGGCCGAGAGCCCCGTCTATGGAGTATTGGGAGTGGGGAAGCGGTTGGAGGACTATCGACCCCCTGAGGGATACAAGATCGAGCAATATTACGCCTCACAGCCCTGGTCGGAGGACAAGATTGCGATGAAGTGGGACGGGGAGTGGCAGATCACGTATGAAACGTTTCGCGACATGGGCATCGCCTTTGCCGTGGCGATGTTGCTGATCTATCTGTTGATCGTGGGGCAGTTTCAATCGTTCCTCACGCCGGTCATCATCATGGCGCCGATCCCGCTCACCCTCATAGGCATTCTGCCCGGTCATTGGTTGACCGGTTCCTACTTTACGGCCACGTCGATGATCGGCTTCATCGCGCTGGCCGGCATCATCGTGAGGAACTCTATTTTACTGGTGGACTTTATCCAGCTGCAGGAACGGGCGGGCGTGCCGTTGCCGGAAGCCGTCATCACGGCCGGTGCCATCCGGACCAGGCCTATTTTATTGACGGCCGCCGCGCTGATGGTCGGCGCGTTCGTGATTATCCTCGATCCCATTTTCCAAGGGTTGGCTGTGTCGTTACTGTTCGGCGTCGGGGCCTCGACGCTGCTGACGCTTATCGTGATTCCGCTCCTGTATTACCATGCGCGGCGGCGCCTCGTGACTCCCGCTTCTGATTCATCGCCGTTTTGACTATCATTGTCGGGGAGAAGCCGGGAGAAGATTGAGCGCTCGCTGTCTTGATCGAGCGGCGAGTCATCTTCCGGCGACTGACGCCTTCTGCTACAGTGCCCTGCGCAATGGTTGGGGTAAGACTCCCCGTTGAAGCGGCGTGCCATTGTTCCAGGACCCTAAGAAAGCATAGGATTGCCATTCGGAAGCACTGGCGCCTCCGAGAGCCTGGCGAGCCCTGCGCTTGCACTCTTCGGCGATGGCCTGTAGGGAAAACCTGGTCAATGTGTGCGCAGGTAAGATGGTTCCGCATCACAAGAGAGATGGATTGTGAATAAGAAGATCTCCTTTTCCATCTGGTACGTCTTCCTCGCCATCTGGGCGGTCATCCTCGTCCATGACTTCATCTACGCCCTCCAGAAGATCGAAGAGCTGCCCTACAGTGAATTCAGGCAGCTTGTGGCGGCCGGGAAAGTCGCAGAGGTGTCGGTCGGCAGCCACACCTTGACGGGAAAGCTCAAGCCGGAGGGCGATGCCAAAGAACAGAAGCTGTTTTCAACCATTCGAGTTGAAGATCAGGATCTCGTGCGGGAGTTGAATCAGCACGGGGTGAAGTTTGTCGGGGTGATCGAGACGACCTTCTGGCGTGATGTGTTGTCGTGGATTCTGCCGGCCGCCATTTTCGGGGGCATTTGGTATTTCTTCATTCGCCGGCTGGGACAGGCCCAGGGAGGCTTCATGCAAGTCGGGCAATCCAAAGCCAAGATCTATGCTGAGACCGATATCAAGGTCACGTTTGTCGATGTCGCGGGGGTGGATGAGGCGAAGGAGGAGCTCCGCGAGGTGATTGAGTTCCTCAAGACGCCGGAAAAGTTCACTCGCCTGGGCGGAAAGATTCCCAAAGGCATCTTATTGGTGGGGCCGCCGGGAACCGGCAAGACGCTGCTGGCTCGGGCGGTCGCCGGAGAGGCCGGGGTGACGTTCTTCAGCATCAGCGGGTCGGAGTTTGTGGAAATGTTTGTGGGGGTGGGCGCGGCGCGGGTACGCGATCTCTTCGAGCAAGCGAAGCTGAAGGCGCCCTGCATCATTTTCATCGATGAGCTCGATGCGCTGGGGAAAGCCCGCGGCATGGGACCCATGGCTCATGAAGAACGCGAGCAGACGCTCAATCAGTTGCTGGTTGAGATGGACGGATTCGATCCCCGTATCGGTGTTATTCTGATGGCGGCGACCAACCGTCCGGAAATACTCGACCCCGCGCTCTTGCGCGCAGGCCGGTTCGATCGCCACGTCGTGGTGGACCGTCCGGACAAGATCGGGCGCCTGGCCGTTCTCCGTGTGCATGCCAAGCAGGTGCCGCTGGGGCCTGACGCGGATCTTGAGAGCATCGCAGCGATGACGCCCGGGTTTTCCGGCGCCGATCTGGCCAATATCATCAATGAGGCGGCATTACTGGCGGTGCGGCGCGGCAAAGACCTGGTGGGGATTTCGGAATTGCAGGAAGCGGTGGAACGGGTGATTGCCGGGTTGGAAAAGAAAAATCGAGTCCTCAACAAGATGGAGAAGGAACGGGTGGCCTATCATGAGATCGGCCATGCGCTGGTGGCGATCTCGCTGCCCGGCGCCGACACGGTACAGAAGATCTCGATCATTCCGCGCGGCATCGCGGCGCTCGGGTACACGCTTCAGCTTCCCACGGAGGATCGGTTTCTGATGACGAAGTCCGAACTGGAGAACAAGATTGCGGTGCTCTTAGGGGGACGCATTGCCGAGGAAATGATCTTCGGCGAGGCCTCCACCGGCGCGCAGAACGATCTTGTGAAGGCCACCGATATCGCCAAGAGCATGGTGAAAGCCTACGGGATGAGCGAGAAGTTGGGCGCCATTACGCTGGAACGGGAACGGCAGCCGCAGTTCGTCCAGATTCCAGCGGCGTCTGAAAAAGGGGACTATTCCGAAGAGACGGCACGGGAAATCGATTGTGAAGTGCGGCGGATCATCGACGAACAGTACGAGCGGGTGAAGCGGCTGCTCGAGCAGCGCAACGCCGCATTGGTCGAAGGCGCGCGGGTCCTGCTGGAACGGGAAGTCATCGGCGGGAGTGCGCTGAGAACGATTATGGATACGCACTGATCTGCGCGAAGGAAGAATGTGCGGCGCCTGGGATGCGCCGGATGGGCGGAGCCGGTTGACGCGAGGTGTGAATTCAACATGGCGATGGAGCGGCAGGCATCGATCGAGATCGTGGACAACGTGACGTATTGCCGCGGCCGGTGGGTTCTGTCGAATGTTGCCGACCTCGAATACCAAGCCGGCGCACTCGACTGGCCCGAGAGAGGCGGGGCGATCTACGACGCGAGCGAGATTACTGCGATGGATACAAGCGGGGCGGTGCTCTTGCACCAGAGTCTCCGCGCAGCCGGTCGGGGTGGACGAACATCGTCGCTGAAAGGCCTGCCACCGGAGTTTGCCGCGTTGCTCAAAATGGTTGAGACTCAGCCGGTGCGCGCGTCCGGGGCGGTTTTTGCGCAAGGGGGATGGATCGAGCGAGTGGGACGGGCCGTGTGGCATCAGCTGGAGTCCGGTGGGCGCGGTCTCGCATTTCTTGGCGAGAGCGCCGTCGCGTTTCTCCACGCGCTGCGTCGACCGGGGGCGCTGCGTTGGCGTTCGCTTCTGCGGATGCTGCAAATCGACGGGGTGAATGCCTTGCCGATCACGGGGTTGCTGACGTTTCTCATCGGGGTGGTGATCGCCTATCAGGGCGCCGAGCAGCTGCAAAAATTCGGGACGAACATTTTTATCGTCGATCTGGTGGGTATCTCGTTGCTCCGTGAGATTGCGCCTTTGATCGTGGCCATTCTGATTGCCGGCCGGTCTGGATCCGCCTATGCGGCCGAGATCGGCACGATGAAAGTGACGGAAGAACTGGATGCCGTGCGGACGTTGGGCATCTCGCCGATGGCGCTGCTCGTGCTTCCTCGGGCGCTGGCGCTGGTCATCGCCTTGCCGTTGCTGACGGTGTATGCGGATGCGCTGGGAGTCTTCGGGGGGATGCTGATCGCCTCGGGCCAGTTGAATGTCAGCTTTACGGAGTTCGTCTCGCGCTTTGAAGAGGCGGTCGCTGTCCGGCACTTGTTTATCGGGATCGCCAAGGCGCCCTTCTTTGCCGTCATCATTGCGCTGGTCGGATGCTACCAGGGATTCCAGATTCGCGGCGGGGTGGACGATGTCGGGCGGCATACGACCATCAGTGTGGTGCAGAGCATTTTCCTGGTCATTGTGTTCGACGCGATCTGTAGTGTTTTGCTCAACTGGTGGGATTTGTGATGCGCGAGACAGGCGGGACAGGCGCGGGAGTATAGAGAAGATGGGAACCAGGGGACTGAGTGGCGCCGAGTCACGGGGCGGCTCCGACGACATCAGCGCGCCGATTATCGAGGTCAGCCATGTGTCGACTCGATTCGGCCAGGCCGTGGTGCACGCGGACGTAAGCCTCTCGGTCCGGCGCGGCGAAGTCTTTGCCATTGCCGGCGGCAATGGGTGCGGGAAATCGACACTATTGCGGGAAATCGTGGGGTTGCTCGCACCTTCGTCCGGTTCGATTCACCTGTTCGGCTTGGACAGCCGGGTGTTGCACGAATACGACGGTCGGTCGATCCATCGGCGGTTCGGGGTGATGTTTCAGCAAGGGGCGTTGTTCAGTTCGTTCACGCTGGCGGAAAATGTCGCGGTGCCTCTGCGGGAATTTACGGGCATGAGCGCGCAGCTGATCCGTGAGATTGTGGCCGTCAAGATTGCGATGGTGGGATTGCCGCCCGACAGCGCCACGAAATTCCCCAGCGAACTGAGCGGCGGGATGCGGCGGCGGGCGGCGCTGGCCCGGGCGATCGTGATGGACCCGGAGTTGTTGTTTCTCGACGAGCCGACGGCCGGTCTGGATCCGATCATCGCCGCGGGATTCGATGATCTCGTGCTCTCTCTGAAGCGTCTGTTGGGGCTGACGGTGGTCATGGTGACGCACGATCTGGATTCGCTGTGGCGCATCGCCGATCGGGTGGCCGTCTTGGGCAACGGGAAGGTCCTCGGCGTCGGGACGATGCGGGAGTTGTCACAGTCCGGCGATCCTGTCATTCGTGAATATTTCCAGGGGCCGCGGGGGCGGGCGGCGCAGGAGCAAGCGACATGGAATGCGCGAGAGGCGTGATGATGCCGCGCATGGCGGGACAGGCGCGACGAGCGAGAGCGGCGCGAAAGGCAAGACGCCCGGCATTGTCACGCGTCGCGCTTTTCTCGCTCGTCCCGCTCGTCGCGGAATGCCACCGCCCGTTGACGATCTACGCATTCCATTATATGGATCACTGAGATGGAACCGAAGGTAAATTATTTCCTCGTGGGATCATTTGTCGTCATTCTCGGCGCGGCGATGGTGATCGCCATGTTCTGGCTGGGGAAAACAGACTACCGCGGCGTCAATGACCGATACCAAGCGTTTATGCGGGAGTCCGTCGCCGGATTGAGTGTGGACTCGACGGTCAAGTATCGAGGCGTGGACGTCGGGCGCGTGAAGGCGATCGCGCTGAATCCTGACAATCCCGAGGAGGTGCGGCTGACGCTGGATATTGCACGGGGCACGCCGATCAAGACGGACACGATTGCCGTGCTCGAGACGCAGGGACTGACCGGCCTGGCGACGATCAATCTGACCGGGGGAAGCCGGGAGGCTCCTCCGTTACAGGCGGCGGCGGGACAGGAATACCCCGTCATTAAGACGGGTCCATCCTTGTTTTTCCGTCTCGACGAGGCTATGTCACGGCTCTTATCCGAAAAGGGGCTGACCAAATTGCTCACCGATCTCGACGTGTTGGCGAAGGGGGCGTCGGAGATCGTGGATGAGGAGAACCGTGCCCGCTTGAAGCAGACGCTCAAAGATCTGTCCGCGGTGGCGCAGACGATCGCCGCGCACAAGGATCAACTGGATCGCGGCCTGACCGGCGCGGAGCGGAGCGCGGACAATCTCGCCAAGATGACCGTCTCGCTCAACGAGCAGGTCCCGCTGCTTCTTGCGCGGATCAACAAGAGTGCCCTGTCGCTTCAGCGGTTGACCGACGAGTTGGCGGTGACGAGCAAGGCCGTCGGGGCGTTGGTCAACGAGACCAAGCCGGAGGTCGAGCAGTTCTCACGACAGACCTTGCCGGAGACCGGATTGCTCGTGACGGAACTCAGACAGCTGGCGGGCGCCTTGACTCGTGTGGCCCGGGATCTCGAACGTGACCCTAATTCGCTGGTATTTGGACGGACGGCCCCGCCGCGCGGGCCGGGTGAGTAGGGAGGAAGAGATGAGGTGGTGGACGCTCCAGGCGGCTTTAGCGGTATTGATGGTGGCGACGACCGGCTGTCTCTCGCCCCGCGCAGAGTCTCAGCCGATGCACACGTATCAACTGACTCTGGATGCGTCGCAGAGTGAGGCTCGTCCGGCCGACATCAACGGACCAGCCCTGCTCGTCAGCCTTTCGCAGCCCGAGCCAGGTTTCGATACTCCGCGCATGGTGTATGTCACTCGCCGGTACGAACTGAAGTATTTCTCCGTGAATCAATGGGCTGATACGCCGGCGCGCATGTTCACACCGCTGTTGGTCGATGCGTTGGGTCGGAGCGGGTTATGGCGGGCCGTCATCCCGTTGCCTGGTTCGGTTCGCGGGGACTATCGTCTGGATTCGTACGGGTTTGCCGTGCAGCAGGAGTTTCTGCAGCAGCCCAGCCTGGTGCGCGTGACGGTCCGAACACAGCTGGTCGACCTAAAGGAGTCAAGAATTCTAGGGACGCGGACGTTTGAGGCGCGAGAAGCGGCCCAGAGTGAAGATGCCTATGGCGGAGTGCTGGCTGCCAATCGCGCTGCCGGCGTGATACTCGATCACATCGGCTCCTGGCTCCAGGGCTGTCTGCGGCACGACCCTGACTGCGGGCGCCCATGAAGCCCGGCCGGAGGGGAGAGGGACCGATGACCAGCACAGCCGGTTATGGGATCGGCGGAATATCGGTGGCGTTGTGGTCGATGGAGCCTACTCTCGGGTTCACGGCAGGTGATGGGAGCCGATGAAGCCGAATGAAAACATCTTGGAAGACCGGCTTCAGCTTCGGACTCACGTCGGGTGTCATCACCACGCTGGGCCTCATGGTGGGGCTGCATTCCGGGACCCATTCGCGCGCCATCGTGATCGGCGGGATTGTGACGATCGCGATCGCCGATGCCATGTCCGATGCGGTCGGCATCCACGTGTCTGAAGAGTCAAAGAATAGCGGTCCAACCAGGCAGATTTGGGAAGCGACGCTGGCGACGTTCGTCGCGAAGTTTGTGATCGCGATGACCTTCGTCGTTCCGGTGGTGGTTCGTCCGCTCGATCAGGCGATAGCCGTCAGTGTGATCTGGGGCCTGCTCTTGCTGGCGGGCCTTAGTTTCCTCGTTGCGCGGGCGCAAGCCATTTCTCCGTGGAAGGTCATCGGCGAACACCTCCTCATCGCGCTCTGTGTGGTGGCAATTACGCATGCAGTCGGCGATTGGGCGCAAGGCTTGGTCGCCAACGAGTGAGCGGCAGGAGCAGGGCTGGACGTATATTAAGCCGTAGCGGAGAGCTAATGGCCTATAGCTGATGGCTGAAAGCAGGAACCGGGAGGAAGCATGGAATCGAAACCGAAAGGCTATCTGTACCACACGGCGGTGAAGTGGACGGAACAACGCAAGGGTGTCATTTCTTGCGCGGGGAAGCCCGACATAGCAGTCGCGACGCCGCCGGAGTTCAAGGGGCATGACGGGATCTGGTCGCCGGAGGATCTATTCGTTGCGTCTGCCAATATTTGTCTGATGACGACGTTCTTGTCAGTGGCGGAGCGAGCCGGTCTTGCCTTTACGTCCTACGAGAGTGCGGCTGAAGGAAAGCTGGAATTGGTCGATGGGAAGTTTCAGTTCACGGCCATCACGCTGAATCCGGTGATTACCCTTCCTGCCGGAGGGGATGCCGCCAAAGCGAAGGAATTGATCGAGAAGGCTGAAGCCACCTGCCTGATTTCGAACTCCATGAAGGCGAAAATGAGGTTGGAGCCGGTGTTCCGGTAGCAGATAGCGAATTCGCGAAGGACTCTCCGTCAAGAAATAGCGTCCGCTTCCTCCACGACGATCACTGTCTCCCCGGATCCCAAGGATGAAGAAGGTATGGCTTGCTCTAGAATAGCGTGGGAGTTCGCAGGACTGCCAATTATCGAATGTTGGTGGCGCGAACGGCGAAGATGAGGCGGTGATCGCTGAAGAGGCAGTGCGTACCTATATGACAATCATTCTCCGGCCACCAATTCCGCTTCTAGCGGATGGTCTTTGCGAAAGCGGCTGACACCGAGCACGCTGAAACCGAGCACATGCCCCGCCTCGTCCACCCGTTCCATGACGGCATCATGAGCCGTCGGCCGCATGAAGCCCGGCGCCTCACGGAACTGCACTTCGAGATAGTCCGCTTCCGGATCAAACCAGACTTTTACTTTTTCGGCCATATGGTTTCTCCTGACTTCAGTCGATCGGTCAAATAGGCCGTCACTACAAACGCATCATCTGACGGGCACTTTACCACGACGCAGAGCCATTTCCCACCAACCAGCGTTTGCGCGTAGAACTCGTAAAACAACTGCACGGTGCCGTCCGAGCGAGACAGGCGCACTTCTGCCGGGGCTTGGAGCACTCGCTCAATCTCTGCCTCCATCCCGGCCATTTCCTGATGTTGCAGGATATGCGCTACTCGCTCATCGGTCAGCCTGACGGAGCGCCCGAAACAATCACGGATAATCTTCATAGCTCACCCTGAAACGCGCGATGGAGCATGGTTGGGACATTGCGAACGACTCCCAAGGACTCAGAAGTAACGGACCGCAGAATACCCGTTTCCCAGCTCGAAATCACCACGCCTTTTAGAGAACGGGAAGGGGGACAGAGAGAACGGGAAGGGGGACAGGCACCGCTCGGAAGCGGAGCCAGTCCCCGTGTCGGTACTCGCTGCAGCCGATATGCCTAGGCGAAGGAGCTGATCGAGAAGGCTGCAGCCATCTGCCTGATTTCGAACTCGATGAAGGCCCGCGTCCATCTCAATGCGAGTATTGCATAGAGAGGCACGGCCCGATGCAGCGTCGGGATGTCCCGCTTTCTTCACATGCGCTGTGAGTGACCCCGCGGACGCAGGACGAGTTTCCCAGTGTGTCCAGCCGGCA
>CAZWOX010000060.1:0-10266 GCA_964635345.1 uncultured Nitrospira sp. | reverse complement strand
CCGTCCGGCCCGCCGCGCGGGACAAACATTTCGCGACGGAAACTTCCCGATCCGTCTCCGCCTCGCCCGGCTTTTACAAAGACCTGTACTTCATCGACAAACATGGCATGTCCTCGTCCAGAGTCGAGAGTATACCCGACCCTGCCCCCGATAGGGGAGGGTCAGGGTGGTTTTGGGCCGAGTAGTGAGCGCGAAAGAAAAGAGAGTTAGGCTTTGACAGGGGCGGGGTAGACGCTGACTTTTCGTCGGTCTTCTCCGCCTTCGAACTTCACAACGCCGGTCACTCGCGCGAACAATGTATGATCCCGTCCGAGATCGACATTGAATCCGGGGAAGAACTTCGTCCCGCGCTGACGCACGATGATGCTGCCCGCCTTGACGGTTTCCCCGCCGTAGGCTTTCACGCCCAAATACTGTGGGTTACTGTCCCGTCCGTTCCGTGACGATCCGCCGCCTTTGTTTGTTGCCATGGCAGGTCCTTCTCAATAAAGTGCTTATGCCGTTGCAATGCCGGTGATGCGCAGGCTCGTAAAGCCCTGACGATGCCCGCGTGTGCGCCGGTAGTTTTTGCGTCGCTTCTTCTTAAATACGGTGATCGAGCGGGTGCGTCCGTGCCGGACGATTTCCGCGGTGACTTTCGCGCCCTTCACCAGAGGTTGTCCGATGACCACCCCGCCGTCTCCGTGCACGAGCCGGACTTGGTCGAGTTCAATCGTTGATCCCACATCGCCTTCAAGTGTGGCCACCTGCAACAGCGACCCAGACTCGACTCGATACTGTTTTCCGCCTGTTTCAATAATCGCGTACATGTCCTATGTCTCCTCCAAAGCAGAACGGCTCATATAACAGAGGGGTGATCCGAGTGTCAAGCGAATGATCGGGACCTTCCCTCAGAACCCGTCCATTGTTGTGACTGGTGCAGGTTCCTTCCTACCCTCTTTTGGGGGCTAGGAGGGCGCGAGGCATTGGCAGTACGCTGAGGCTCTCCCAAACAGCCGTACGACCGGCTATGTATACCAGACTTTTACCCGGCGAGGTGAGCGACATGCCCCAAGCGACACGATTCGTCATTCGAACCTACCATCGTATTCCCGTCCGGTGTCTCCTCTATTACATGGGGGGAGAGTTTCTCGGTAAGGGGACGGTGGTGAATATGTCGCGGAACGGGATGCGTGTTCTGGGTGATCATCAGGTGGTGCCCGGCATGGAACTCGTCCTGCGCCTCTCGCTTCCTGATAAAGACGAGCCCGTGGAGATTCAGCGTGTGGTGGTCCGATGGGTTCGCGGCCTGCTCTTCGGAGCCAAGATCGTGACGCTGACTCCGGACGGTGAGGAGCGGGTGGGAAGCTTCTTGAGCGCCAGGCTGCGCTCATATTGCGCCTCGTCCTAGTCGTTTTTTCTGCGGCAGGATATTTCCACGAACAAAGCCGACGAGGAGACTGAGGCTTGCTTGACCCCTATCAAGGCCCAGGCTATAGTTTGCGCTCGTTTTCGCCGCCGGTGGTGAATCGTATACAGAGGAGTGTTCGTCGATGTTAGAGCCTGTTGACAAGATCTGGATGGACGGCAAGTTGGTTCCGTGGGCTGAGGCCAATGTCCATATTCTGACGCATTCCCTGCACTATGGATTGGCCGCATTCGAGGGAATCCGTTGCTACAAGGGGCCATCGGGGTCTGCGATCTTCCGGCTTCAGGAGCATGTCGACCGGCTGTTTGATTCTGCGCATATCGGGATGATGGAGATGCCCTACGATCGCAAGCAGATTGTCGAGGCGATTGTGGAGACGGTACGGGCGAACCGTTTGGATGCCTGCTACATTCGTCCCCTGGTCTATATCGGCTATGGGGCGATGGGCGTGCATCCCGGCAACAATCCGATCCGGGTGGCGGTGGCCGCCTGGCGGTGGGGATCCTACCTCGGTGACGAGGCATTGGCCAACGGGATGCGCGCGCGGGTGTCTTCCTTCACGCGGCACCATGTGAATGTGTCGATGACGCGGGGGAAAATCTCCGGATATTACGTGAACTCAATCCTTGCCAAGCGCGAGGCCAAAGTGGATGGGTATGATGAAGCCATCATGCTCGATCCTGAGGGCTACGTGGCCGAAGGCACGGGTGAGAATATCTTCATCGTGCGTCGCGGGAAAATCAAAACCACGCCCTTGACGTCCATTCTTGAGGGCATTACGCGGAACTCTATTATCGATATGGCGCGCGAACGCAATATCCCTGTGACGGAAGAGCGGTTTACCCGCGACGAAATGTACTTGGCCGACGAAGTGTTCGTTACCGGCACGGCGGCTGAACTGACGCCGGTGCGAGAAATAGATAACCGACGGATCGGAACGGGAAAGCCCGGCCCTATCACCCTCGTCCTGCAGAAGGCCTTCTTTGCCATCGTACGCGGGGAGGATCCTGCGCACGAGTCCTGGATTACCCGCATCTGACAATTCCGTCGATCTCTGCAATGCCGCAGTCGATGGCCCGATCTGGTGGGCTTATCCGAGAGGTGATCCGCCTCAGAGTCTCTGTACGATAACAACGTAGTGAGGCCCGCCCGCGAGTCTTCGCAGGCGGGCCTCACTCTATCGACGGAACGTTTTAATTGCTTAAAGACGTTGGATTAATGCGCGGCTGCCGGAGCATCTCCCGCCGGGTGCGATTCTGTCGTGGGAGCCGGAGGAGCTGCAGGGGCGGACGATGTTTCTTTGGGTTTGAGATCGATCACGGTTGACGCAAAGTTCCGCTGCTTGGCGAGAATGGCCAGGCTGAACGATGTCAGCATGAACACGGCGGCCACGCCGACGGTCAGTTTGCTCAAGAAGTTTGCAGGACCCCTGCTTCCAAAGACGGTTTGACTTGAGCCGCCGAAGGATGCGCCGATTTCCGCGCCTTTGCCTGATTGCAGCAAAATTGCGCCGATCATCAGGAAACAGACAAACACATGAAGAATAACTACCAGCGTATACAACATGCTTAATGCCCCGTTCGTTTTTGTGCGACAACGACGATACTAGCAAAGGACTCGACCTTGAGGCAAGCCCCACCGACCAATGCGCCGTCGATCTCTTCAGAGGCAAGAAAATGGGACACATTTTGTGGCGTGACGCTGCCGCCGTATAAAATTCTGGTTCCCTGTCCAATAGCGGAAGACCATTCCTGCTGTAAAAATCGTCTGATGGTCTGATGCACTGGAATCGCCTGTTCCGGCGATGCGGCTTTCCCCGTTCCGATTGCCCAGACCGGCTCGTAGGCAATTGTGAGCTCGGCCAGTTGCGCGGCCTCGAACCCTGTCAGACTTCCCTTGAGTTGTCCGGTGATGATCTCTGTCGTGCGTCCCGCTTCACGTTGGTCTAGCGATTCACCCACACAGAGGATCGGCTTGAGCCCATGCCGGAAGGCGGCGGCGAGCTTTTTCCGTATGACATCGTCACCTTCGCCAAACAGGGCGCGCCGCTCAGAATGTCCGAGAATGACGTACTGGCAGCCAAGATCTTTCAGCATGGGCGCAGAAACTTCGCCGGTATACGCGCCGTGGTCTTCCCAGTGGAGGTTCTGACCGGCCAGCCGAATAGATGACTCGCCTTTCAGTGCGTGGCGGACGGAGTCTAACGCGGTAAACGGTGGAGCGATGACGATTTCGACGGCAGGTGAGGTCATATTCTGCCGGACTAACTCACGAGCAAAGACCGCCGCCTCTGAGGCGGTCTTGTTCATTTTCCAATTGCCGGCGATCAGGGGTATGCGCACGGTATCCTTTGGGCCGGCTTGCTCTGGGAGCGGATCGAGCGGTCTAGACCGCTCGATCCGGAAGTGCCACCAAGCCGGGGAGTTGTTTGCCTTCCAGGAGTTCGAGGGCCGCACCGCCACCGGTTGAGATGAAGGAGATGCTGTCCGATTCTCCTGCACGGTGCACGGCCATGGCGGTTTCACCGCCGCCGACGATCGTCAGTGCGTAGGCATCGCCGACCGCGTGGGCGACCGACAGCGTTCCGCGGGCGAAGGCATCGATTTCAAACATGCCCATCGGACCGTTCCAGAGAATCGTTTTGGCATCCTGCAGCGCCTCGCTGAACAACTTCACGGAGGCCGGACCGATATCCAGACCGTACCAGCCTTTGGGAATCTCCTGCACGGGAACAATCTTCGTTTCGGCCCCGGGTTCCCGGCCGGCGGCGACGACGCAATCGACGGGCAGATAGAATTTCACCCCCCGGGAGAGGGCATGGTCCTCAATACCGCGGGCAAAGTCGAGCATGTCCTTTTCAACGAGCGAGTTGCCGATCTCCAGGCCTTTGGCTTTCAAGAAGGTGAAGGCCATGCCGCCGCCGATAATGACCTTGTCGACACGCTTCCCCAGATTTTCGATCACACCGATTTTCCCGGACACCTTTGCGCCGCCGAGGATGGCGACAAACGGGCGCACCGGATTTGCCACGGCGCCTTCCAGGTATTCGATTTCTTTCTTAAGGAGCGCGCCGGCGGCCGAGGTCTTGATGAATTTGGTGATCCCGACCGTCGAGGCATGTGCCCGGTGGGCGGCTCCGAAGGCGTCGTTCACGAAAACATCGCCCAGTGATGCGAGCGCTTTGGCGAAGCCGTCGTCGTTCTTTTCTTCACCCGGGTGAAACCGAAGATTCTCCAGCAGCATGACATCGCCGGGATTCATTTTGGCGACCAGCTTCTCGACGGCGGGGCCGATGCAGTCCGGCGCGAAAATCACTTCTTTGCCGAGCAGCCGGCTCAGCCGCTTTGCCACCGGAGCCAAACTGTACTTCGGGTCGAAGGCGCCCTTGGGGCGCCCCAGGTGTGAGCAGAGGATGACCATGGCGCCTTCATCGACGACACGGTTGATCGTCGGCAGCGTCGAACGAATGCGGGTGTCATCGGTGATTTGAAGCGACTCGTCGAGGGGGACGTTGAAGTCGGCGCGGATGATGACGCGCTTCCCGCGAAGCTTCACGTCGTCGATGGTTTGTTTCCGCAAGTTCATGAGGGCTCCTTTACAGGCTTTCGCGGCAGGTCGCGCTCAGATGTGCGTACTGCGTAAACGCCGAATCGCCCGGATGGCTACTTCCCCTTCGCCCGTTCCGCCGTGACCTTGATCAAGTCCCGTACACGGCAGGAATAGCCCCACTCGTTGTCGTACCAGGCGGTGACTTTGACCATGCGCTTATCGACCACATTGGTAAGCGGGGCATCGAGGGTCGCTGAATGCGGGTCGCCTTTTTTGTCGATCGAGACAATCGGATCTTCCGAATAGAGCAAGATGTTTTTCAGCGGGCCGTCGGCGGCTTTTTTGAAAGCCGCGTTCACTTCGGCAATCGTGCAATCCTTCTCGGTTTCCACTGTGAGATCGACCAGGGAGACGTTCGGGGTTGGGACGCGAATAGCCAATCCATCCAACTTGCCTTTCAACTGGGGGATGACCAGATGGAGGGCCTTGGCTGCGCCGGTGCTGGTCGGAATCATCGACATGCCGGCCGCCCGCGCGCGCCGCAGATCTTTGTGCGGGAGATCGAGCAATTGCTGATCGTTCGTATAGGAGTGGATGGTCGTCATGACGCCGTGCTTGATGCCGAAATTTTCCAGCAACACTTTGGCGATCGGCGCGAGACAGTTGGTCGTGCAGGAGGCATTGGAAATAATGTGATGGGCCTTCGGGTCAAACGTACTATCGTTGACGCCGAGCACGATGGTCACATCCGGATCGGTGGCGGGGGCCGAAATGATCACTTGCTTGGCTCCGGCGGACAAATGCTTGCCGGCGCCCTCGCGATCGGTGAAGCGGCCCGTCGATTCGATGACCACGTCGACGTTCAAGTCCTTCCACGGGAGTTCTTTCGGATCCTTGACGGCCAGCACCCGGATCGGCTTGCCATCGACGACAATCTGATTCTCTTTGGTTTCCACACTGACGTCGAGCGTGCCGTGTATCGAGTCATATTTCAAAAGATAGGCGAGCGTCTTCGCATCCGTGAGGTCGTTGATGGCGACAAATTCCAGCGTCGGGTCTCCCAGGGAAGCCCGCAACACGTTTCGTCCGATACGTCCAAATCCATTGATTCCAATGCGAATAGCCATGTCGTCATGTCCTTTACTGAATAGCAAACCGGTCGCAGATCACCGGCAATCGTGTTCGCGATAGTATCGGCGCCCTGTACCCTTGTCAAGTTATACGAAGGTAGGAATACCAGTCGGAACCCCAGTATCTGAGGCCTTTTTTGACGTGTCGCTCGTATGAGCGGGATGTGTTTGATGGGGCCGGAATCAGCTGATTGCCTTGCTTCTGCCGATATCTCTTCGCTAGAGTTCCCACCGGAAAGATTGCTGTTGGGGAGGTGAGAGACGGATGGCTGATACGCTGTCAGAGAAAGCTGCGCAGGCGTTGGAGTGGCCGAAGGTCTTGGAGTGCCTGGCGCGGGGGGCTCAATCTGTGCTGGGGGCTGCGCGTTGTCGGGCGATGGCTCTGGATAACGATCTAGAGATGCTGGTCAGGCGCCAGCAGGAGACGACGGAGTGGTTGCGGCTTAGCGACGGGAGCGACCCGGCCCCGGTGTTGTCGTTCCCGGATATACGCGAGCTGGTCGAACGGGCCGGCAAGGGGGGCGTGCTTGAGGCGCTGGAGCTGCGGGACTGCGGACTCGTTTTGACGCGGATGGACGAGGTCGCGCGCTTTTGCGCCCGCCATGCGCATGAGGCTCCGACGGTGGTGGCTCTGGCAGAGGGACTGCGGCCGACTCGTGAGCTGCAGGCTATTACGCGGGCGCTCGATGCTGCGATTCAGCCCGATGGGGCGATCAAAGAGTCGGCGACGCCGGAGCTGCGGCGCCTCACGCATGCCGTGCAGGAGCTGAAACAGCGCATGCGGGAGCAGTTGGATCGGATTCTGCACTCCAGTCGATATGAGGGCGTTCTGCAGGAATCGTATTTCGCCCAGCGGGAAGGCCGCTATGTGCTGCCGGTGAAGGCGGACATGCGAGGGCGTATGCCGGGGATTGTGCACGATGTGTCGGCCAGCGGCGCGACGGTGTTTCTCGAACCGCGCGAGCTCGTGGAATCGAACAACTCGATCAAGGTCGCCGATCTGGAGATCGAGCGGGAAGTGCGGCGCATCCTGCGTGAGCTGACGCTCCTGGTTGCCGGGCAGGCGGAGGCATTGCAGGCCGGGATCGAGGTGCTGGCGGAGCTTGATGCGGTGCAGGCGAAGGCGACGTTCAGCCGGCGGCTCAAGGCCAATCCCGTACTGTTGAACGCCCAGGGGCGTGTCATGCTGAAGCAGGCGCGACATCCGCTGTTGATGTTGGCGAAAGATGACGTCGTGGCGAACGACATTCTGCTCGATGAGTCCATTCGCGTCCTGGTCATTTCCGGTCCCAACACGGGGGGCAAGACCGTCACCCTGAAGATCGTCGGGCTGTTCTCACTGATGGTGAGGGCGGGGTTGCATCTCCCCTGTGCGCCTGAGTCGGAGATGGCCATCTTTCCTGATCTCTATGCCGACATCGGTGATGCGCAGGATTTGAGCCGCGACCTCTCCAGTTTCTCCGCCCACATGTCGCAGATGGTGCAATTGCTGGCAGAGTCGGCGCGCTCGGTGAGCAGCGGGGCGGATACCGGACAGTCGCTGGTCTTGCTCGACGAACCGGTGACGTCGACCGATCCGCAGGAAGGGGCGGCGCTGGCAGAAGCCTTGTTGTGCCACCTCGCATCGCTGAATATGAAAGTCGTGGTGACGACCCACTATGGACCGTTGAAAGAATTGGCCCAGACGAGGCCGGGGTTTGCCAATGCGAGCGTTGAATTTGATGTCACGCGGCTTGCGCCGACCTACCGCTTGTTTCTCGGTGTGCCCGGAGGCTCGTCGGCATTGGAGATAGCCGGTCGTCTGGGGATGGATGAGAAGATTTTGGGCGATGCGCGTCAGCGCTTGCCCAAGGATGATCGACGGTTGGAAGAGCTCATGGTCGATCTCCAACAGAAACAGCGGCAGTTGGCCGACGATGTGGAGCGGGCGGCGCAGGCGCGGGCCGAGGCCGAACGCGCCGCCGGTGAAGCGAAGGCGTTGCAGGCACGCTTGGAAGAGGCCGAACTGGAAGCGCGCAAGGGATTGAAGAAAAAGCTGGGCGAGCAGTTTCAGCGGGCGCGGGCTGAGGTGCAGGCGACGGTCGATGCCCTCAAGCGCGAACAGAAACTGATCAAGGCTAAGGAAACTTCCCAGCGCCTCAGCGAATTGGAAATTCAGACCAAACAAGAACTGGTTCCGGCCGGCGTGCCGATTCCCATCGAACAGCTCCGGATCGGCGACCAGGTGGAAATTGCCGGGCTGGGCATGACCGGCAGTCTGCTCGAAGATCCGCAGGGAAAGAAACGCGTTCGGGTGAAAGTGGGTGAAGGTGAAGTCCTGGCCACAGTGGCCAATCTCATCGGTGTTGCATCGGGGGCGGCTGCGCCAACACCCGCGGCACTCTCGCCGGCATCAAATCCTCGGCGGTTTTCGACCGGCGGTGGGCTGGGTCTCGACGAGCAGACGGTTGTCGATGTGCGTGGGCAGGCGGCGGATGAGGCGCTCGATCGCGTCATTGCCGCGTTAGATCGGGCGACGCTGGACGGCGCGCCGTTCTTACGCATCATTCATGGGCATGGGACAGGCAAGCTGAAAGCCTCGTTGCGAACGTATTTGAAAGACTCTCCTTATGTGGCCACCATTCGTCCGGGTGATCGGGCCGAAGGGGGAGACGGCGTGACGATCGTCTCTATACGATAGGTCATGCCATGTTGTTTGAAGGGAAAATGATCCGTTCAGGGCGCTGGGTACTGGATGTGGTGTTTGGCCATGCGATAACGAAGCGTGTTGCGAGTGATTTTGAGAAGCCGGCTGGCTTCTGAGACGTTCCCGCCTGATTTGCGGAGGGCTTCCTCCAGCATCTTTTTTTCCATGTCGTGAAACGACAACCCAAAGGCGAGCAGGGACGGCTTGAGTTCGCTGCTCGGTTGTTCGGGCATTTTCTTCCCGGTTTTCACGGAGGCCGGGAGGTGCTGGGCTTCGATCTGATTTGTCTTGCAGGTAATCGTGAGCCACTCGACCATATTGTGGAGCTCTCTGACGTTGCCCGGCCAGTGATGACGCTGGAGCACGGCTAAGGCTTCCGGGCTGATGCCGGTGATGCGGCATCCGTGGTCACGGCGCGCCTGCGCCAGGAAGTGGTGCAGGATCGATTCGATATCCTCCAACCGTTCACGGAGCGGGGGGATACGGAGCTGATACACATTGAGCCGGTAATAGAGATCAAGGCGGAAGCGTCCGGTCTTGATATGCGCCGGGAGATCTTCGTTGGTTGCGGCGATGACGCGGATATTGACCTGATGGCTGTGGGTGTCGCCGAGAGGATCGACGCGATGGTCTTCGAGGACCCGTAGCAATTTGGCTTGTGCTGCCGCGCTCATCTCGCCGATTTCGTCGAGGAACAGCGTGCCGCCCTCGGCAAGCTGGAAGCGTCCGGGCTTGGTGTGTTTGGCGTCGGTGAAGGCGCCCTGGTGATAGCCGAAGAGCTCCGCTTCGAGCAAGTGTTCGGGAATGCCGGCGCAATTCAACGCGACGAGCGGGCCGAGGGCGCGAGCACCGGCGTAGTGAATGGCTTGGGCGAAGAGTTCTTTGCCGGTGCCGCTTTCTCCGGTGATCAAGACGGTGGCATCCGTCAGCGCGACTTCGCGGGCCAATTGTTTGATGAGCTGCATTTGCGGGGACCGGCCGACGATGAGATCGAAGCGGTCGGTCGGCCGCTTGGCGGCCAGCGCTTGGTTCGGCATCGATAAGGCGCGGCGAACCGCAGCATCAAGGTCGGTTACACTTATGGGTATGGTCAGGTAGTCGGCGGCGCCCGCCCGCATGGCGTCGACCGCGTCTCGCGCCGAATCACGCGGACCGATCAGAATGACGGAAGGGAATCCTGGATGCAGGCTGATTTGGTGCAGCAGGAGTTTGCTGGTTTCCGGGCTGCCTTCGCACAGGATGAGCGCGAGGCCTGTACGTTCGAGTTCTTTCAGCCCCGATGCCACATCGGTTACGGTGAGTACGGTGGTATGGGAGGGGACGACCTGTTCAAGGGCACGACGTATTTGAGGGTCGCGTGATATCAGAAGGACGGTCGTAGGGTTCATTCGGAGGGCTCCTTGTGTAGGACTCCTGGCGAACCACCGGTCGACTGCCCATAGCCTACTCCTGCTCCTGACGGAATGAAAGGGGGGGGAATATCATTGTGAGGG
>CAZWOX010000059.1:0-10922 GCA_964635345.1 uncultured Nitrospira sp. | reverse complement strand
GAGCCGGCTGGGACTCGAACCCAGGGCCCTCGCCTTAAAAGGGCGATGCTCTACCAACTGAGCTACCGGCTCACGATGCGAAATGCTGTCATCCAGCCAGGCGATTGTCAACCCCAGAGAGACCAGGAATCGCCATGCCGGCTGGCTAGGAACGTGGTCGACGGCGAGAACACTTCAGCGGATTGCGCAGTGTGACGGTTTCCGCGCGCTTGGATCCGGTCGAGATCATATCGATCCGACAATCTGCCAGCTCTTCAATACGCGCCAGATAGCGCTTGGCTTCAGCAGGAAGCTGCTTGTAGGTGGTGGCCCCAGTGGTTGAGGCGGCCCATCCCTTCATGCGTTGATAGACCGGCTCGCACTGCATGAGCGCATCGAGATCCGCCGGCATTTCCTTATAGAGGATGCCCCCGTGCCGATACCCCACGCATATTTTCAATTCCTTGCAGCCGTCCAGCACATCGAGCTTGGTCACCGCAAGCGAGGACAGCCCGTTCACTTGCGCCGCGTGGCGCACCACGACCGCGTCGTACCAGCCGCATCGCCGCGCACGCCCCGTGGTAGATCCGAACTCCCGCCCGCGTTCCTGCAATCCCTGGCCGACCTCGTCGGTCAGCTCAGTTGGAAACGGTCCACTGCCCACTCTGGTGGAATAGGCCTTCGCAATGCCCATCACGGCATCAATCATTGTGGGACCCACGCCGGTTCCCGTGCAGGCGCCTCCGGCCGAGGAACTCGACGAGGTCACATACGGATAGGTCCCGAAATCGACATCCAAATGAGTGCCTTGCGCCCCTTCAAACAAGACCGTCTTGTCCTTGCTGATCGCTCGATTCAACAGCGTCGTCGTATCGACTATATAACTCTTCAGGCGTTCCGCATGCCCCATGTATTGATCGAACACTTTATCAACCTGGAACGTCTCGACTTTATGGAGGCGCTCCAAAAACCAATTCATCTCGACGAGATTCTCTTCCAGCTTTTTTCTGAACAGCGTCGGATTCAACAGATCGCCCATGCGAATTCCGATGCGTGCCATTTTATCAGCATAGGAGGGCCCGATCCCGCGACCGGTCGTGCCGATCTTACGGGACCCCTTCGACTGCTCGGATGCCCGATCGATCGCTTTATGGTACGGCAGAATCATATGCGCCCGCTGGCTGACGGCAAAATTCTTCCCAAAGGCAATACCTAACGGTTGGAGCCGATCCATCTCCTCGATCAGCGCCCCCGGATCGACGACCACACCATTGCCGATCACGCACGTGGTGCCGCGATAGAGAATCCCTGAAGGAATCAGATGAAAAATGTAGGTCCCACGCTCATTGATGACCGTATGTCCCGCATTCGATCCACCTTGATACCGCACGACAATATCGGCATCATTGGCCAAAATATCGACGATCTTGCCCTTGCCTTCGTCGCCCCATTGGGCGCCGATGATGACGAGATTTCCCATGCCACCATTTCCTCTCAGCCCGTTCAATCGCGAAAAAATGGCTCTGACCCGATGGGGAGATCAGAGCCGCGGGGGCTCATGGTAGGTGCCGCCCACCCGTTTGTCAAGCCGATCCTCCCTGATACATTCCTTCCTTCAATACCTCCATATCACCGGCTGAGCGCCGCTTTTCAGCCATCACCCGCTTTTCCGCTTTCTTGACTGGCTCGGACCTGCGTGTTAGCATGCCCGAACTTCTCGCGGAGTACGTATCTCTAGACCAACGGTGTGGGGCTGTAGCGCAGTTGGGAGCGCGCGTGAATGGCATTCACGAGGTCGCCGGTTCAATCCCGGCCAGCTCCACCAATTTTCACATTGAGCGAAAGGCGCGCGGCAAGGGGTTAGAGGGAAGGGACATCTTCAGGTGTAGCCCCTGGTTTCACGCCTATTTAGGCCCTTCAACTGCTCACCTCTAGCCTCGTGCCACTGGCCCGTAGCCTGCCCCAGGAAACATGCTACAAATCGAATCGGTTCATAAACAATATTCCACGAGAGTGCTGCTTGAGGGCGCATCGGCTCATCTTCGTCCGAATTCACGGGTGGGACTGGTCGGACCGAACGGTGCCGGCAAGACCACGCTCTTCCGGATGATCCTCGGGGAAGAATCACCGGACAAAGGCAACGTCCGCAAGCGCCCGCGCCTCCGCATCGGCTATCTGCCCCAGGAACTCGAAACGATCATCGGTAAGAACGTGCTGGATGCTACCCATCGCGACCTCTACCCCGAACATGAGGCTGAACGGATCCTCATGGGGCTGGGATTTTCGGAAATCGATTTCAGCCGGCAGGTCGAAAAGCTGTCCGGTGGCTATCGAATGCGGGTGGCCTTAGCCCATCTGCTGTTGACCAACCCTGATGTCCTCATGCTCGACGAGCCGACCAACCACCTGGACAAACCGACCCAACGCTGGTTCGAGCAATTTCTCCTGGACTCGGAAATGACGCTGCTGCTCATCAGCCACGACACGGCGTTCCTCGATCGTGTCGTCACTCATGTCTGGGATCTTCGACACCACAAAATTGAAGAATATCGCGGCAACTATACGGCGTTCCAAAAACTCCGCGCAGAGCGGGACGCACAGCGCGAGGCGGCGGCGGGGCGCCAGGCGAAAGAGGTCGCGCGGGTTCAAACCTTCGTCGATCGCTTCCGTTACCAGGCAAACAAAGCCAGCCAGGTTCAGTCGCGCATCAAGCAGCTTGAGAAGGTCAAGATGATCGAGATCAAGCGCGATCCCAAGCGGGTGAAGTTTAAATTCCCCCTCCCGGCAGCGAGCGGCCGGCAGGTCCTCGAACTTGAGGGCGCGGCCAAACGCTACGGCGAAAAAGTGGTCTACGAGCGGGTCGATTGTTCGATCGAACGCGGGCAGCGCGTCGCGTTGGTGGGAGAAAACGGGGCCGGGAAAAGCACGCTGCTTAAGCTGCTGGCCGGAGCGCTGGCGCCGGATAAAGGGAAGCGAACGGTCGGCCATGGCGTGACGCTGCATTACTTCGCCCAACATCAGGCCGAGACCTTGAATCCCGAACATTCGATCCTCCAATCCCTCTCGGAAGTGTCGCATCAAGCGGAGATGAACTTCCTCCGCGGGATTGCCGGGGCCTTTCTCTTCACCGGCGACGATCAAAAGAAACCGATCAAGGCGCTCAGCGGAGGGGAACGCAATCGCGTCGCGCTTGCGCGCATGCTGGTCGAGCCGGCCAACACCTTGCTACTCGATGAGCCGACCAACCATCTCGACCCGGCGTCGGTCGATATGCTCACCGATGCCCTCTCGGACTTTCCCGGCACGATCATCTTTATTTCCCACGACCCCACGTTTCTGACCAGAGTCTGCACGCGCGTCATTGAAATCGAAGAAGGCAAGGCTCGCAGCTTCTCCGGCGACTACGAGTACTACTTGTGGAAAAAAGCGCAGGAAATCGAATCCATCAAAGAATCGAGCGACGACTTGAAGGGAGCGGATCGCGGGAAAAACGGCGGCCCTACCAGAGCCATGACGTCGCAAGCCCCAGCCAAATCCTCAGCCGGAGATCGCCGGGATTTGAACAAGACCCAGGCCAGACTGGAAAAACAGGTGGCGCGAGCCGAAGCCGAGATTGCCGAGTGTGAAACCAAGATCACAACACGTGACCTTGAGCTGGCCGATCCCTCTCTCTACAAAGAGAAGTCCACCACCTGGAGCGATCTGCAGATCGAGTACGACGGATGGAAAAAGGACCTTGTGCGGCTCACCACACGGTGGGAAACGCTCTCAGCCGAGCTGGAAGAGGTGAAGCAGAAACTGACGGCCTTTGCCTAGCCGAAGCGCGCGTGACAGGCGAGACAAGCGGGAGGAGCGAGACTGGTGAAGTGGCTTGCAGGATGAAGAGCTTGAAACGTCGACTTTCTTGTCGCGCTAGACAGGCCCGTCACGCACTAAGATAGCTAGAGTATTTTTGATTTAAGTGTATACAATCTGTATGATCTCCTCCCATGTACTCTTGATGGAGGAGAAGGGATGGACGCCTATTCACAGGATTTACGAGACCGAGTATTGCGCGCGCTGGCGCGTGGGGATCGTCCGACGGCCATTGCGACCCGCTTTGAAGTGAGCCGGGTCTGGGTCTATCAAGTGCGGAACCGTCTCAAACAGACGGGCCAGCGTGGCAGTCTGCCGATTGGGGGCCACCGGCGGTCCCGGTTGGTCGGGATGGAGCCGACGCTTCGAGCCTGGCTGAAGGAAACCGGAGATCTGACACTCGCAGAGATATGTGCACGACTGGCGGCACACGGGATTGCGATCAAAGTGCCTGCGTTGTGGCATCAACTCGACAAGTGGAAGCTCACCCTTAAAAAAAACCCTGCACGCCAGCGAGCAAGAACGCGCCGACGTGCAAACCGCACGGCGTGAGTGGCAGGCCGCCCAGCCGGCGCTGGATATCACAAAGCTGGTCTTTCTGGATGAAACCGGGGCGTCGACGAACATGGCCCGGCGCTACGGACGCGCACCACGAGGCGAACGGTGCCTCGCCGCCGTGCCGCACGGACATTGGCACACCACCACCTTCGTCGCCGGGCTGCGGCATGATGACATTACCGCACCGATGGTGGCGGACGGCGCCATGACGGGCGCCCTGTTCCTGAAATATGTCCAGGAGTTCTTATGCCCGACACTTCGCCCCGGCGACATCGTCATCGCCGACAACTTACGCAGTCACAAAGTGGCGGGCGTCAAAGAGGCCGTTGAAGCCGTGGGGGCACACCTCCGCTATCTCCCGCCGTATTCCCCCGATCTGAATCCCATCGAAAAACTGTTTGCGAAACTCAAAGCGCTGCTCCGCAAAGCCGCCCCACGGACCGTGGACGCGCTCTGGAAGGACATCGGCTCGCTGCTTGACCGTTTCACACCCGACGAATGCACGCGCTACTTCGCATCCTCAGGCTATGTAAAGACATAAACTAAAAATGCTCTAGCAGGAGGATTTGATCGTTTCTTCGAGGTAGTAGAAAAGCCAGCGGTTCTTATCTTTGGTCACCAGATCGTCCCAGACTACTCCCGTCAGAAATCCCTTTTCCCAATCTCTCACCCAGGCGACCGTTCCCTCCAGCTTTTCCTGCTGGTCGGCGCCGTCTGAATCTAAGAACGCGAGAGACACGGTCACTCGTTCATTGATCGGGAAACGATCCTTAGTGTGCAACCCTGCGCCGATCTTATTCACGTTGTCGAGCACCGCGGTGCTGGCACGGCCGCCGTTCTTCGGCGCAATGAGAGCAGAACCGACCAATGTCGCACGGACAAACTTCCGCCGCTCGCCGGCGACGGCAGATGCGGTCGATTGCTTCGGTTCCCCTCGCTTCATGGGGCTAAGTATAACCGATTAGAAAACTTTGTAAACTACCCAAATGGCTCTATGACGTGGGTTTAGGGCGATAGTAGCGACGGCCGGTCAACTGGTCAGGGAGATGGGCCTGCTCACTCTTGGCCTGCGGATCATCGTGCACATACCGATACCCTTTCCCATAGCCGATCCCCTTCATGAGGGAAGTCACGGCATTCCGCAAATGCAGCGGAACTCCAAGATTTCCATTGGTTTGCGCATCATTCTTGGCCTCCAGCAAGCCGATATAGGACGCATTGTCTTTCCGGCAGGTCGCGAGGTAGGTCGTCCCCTGGGCAAGATTGATCTGCGCCTCCGGGAGCCCGACAAACTGCACGGCCTGAGCTACGGCGTTTGCTACCACCAGCCCCATGGGATCAGCATTGCCGACATCCTCTGAAGCGAAGATGACGATGCGGCGGGCAATGAATTTCGGATCTTCCCCCGCTTCCAGCATCCGGGCAAGCCAATAGAGCGCCCCGTCCGGATCGGAATCGCGCAGGCTTTTGATATAGGCCGAAATGACGTTGTAATGTTCTTCGCCGGTCTTGTCGTACCGGAGCGACTGCTTATTCAATGAAGCGATCAGCAGCGCCTCATCAATGGGCCTTGTTCCATCCGGTCCCACCGGCGCCTGGATGACCACAAATTCTACCGCTGTCAGCAGCGCCCGCGCGTCGCCGTTGCCGAACCCGATCAGACGTTGCCGCGCCCCCGGCGACAGACGCGCGTTCAATTGCCCCAGGCCGATGTCCGAATCAGTGAGCGCCCGGTCCAGGATCTGCCCCAGCGCTTCGTCCGACAGAGACTTGAGCACAACCAAGATCGAGCGCGACATCAGCGGGCTGATCACCTCAAACGAGGGATTCTCGGTTGTAGCTCCAACGAGGATCACCGTACCTCGTTCAACGTGAGGAAGAAAGGCATCCTGTTGCGCTTTGTTAAAGCGATGAATTTCGTCGACGAAGAGCACCGTCTTTTGCTGCCGCAACGCGAGCCGGTGTTCGGCGGCCTTGATGATCTCGCGCAGTTCAGGAATGCCCCCCGTGACAGCCGAAAAGGCCACGAAATGGGCTTTGGTATGGCGGGCAATGAGATGAGCCAGTGTGGTCTTGCCGGATCCCGGCGGGCCCCAAAATATGACGGAGGACAGGCGATCGGACTCAATGGCTTTCCTCAGCGGCCGATCCGGCCCGACGATCTCATCCTGTCCGACAAAATCGGCGAACTCCCGCGGCCGCATCCGCTCCGCCAGCGGGGCATCAGCCTTTCTGCCCGATTGGGGAACGGCAAACAAATCAGGCCCTGGATCGCGCGGGGTCGGCATCGGTGACTCCTACAAGTGAACGGATTGTATACGCCGTGTCCGGCGATCGCAAACCACCTCTTGACCAGTAAGGCCGCCGATGCTACGAACAACGCGCAACCGAGGAGAGGCTTGTGCACACGACAGTCAACGGCATCGTTCTGGCTTATAGCGATACAGGCATGGGCCTTCCCATTGTCTTTCTGCACGCTTTTCCGCTGAACCGCGCCATGTGGACCGAGCAGGAAGCAGCCCTCTCATCACACTATCGCGTCATCACTATCGATCTGCGCGGCCACGGCGAATCCGATGCCCCGCTGTGGCACTACAGCCTCGACCAGGCCGCCGACGATGTCCGCGCATTGCTGGACCATCTGTCTATCCCGCAGGCCCTGTTCGTGGGCCTATCGATGGGCGGCTACATCTTGCTGGCGTTGTATCGGAAATACGCAGACCGGGTGAAGGGAATGGTCCTGGCCGATACGAAAGCGCAGGCAGACACTCCCAAAGGCAAAGCGGGGCGATTCCAAATGGCCCAAATCGCCTACAAACAGGGCCCTGCCGCCATCGCCGATATCATGATCCCGAAGTTATTGAGTCCCGCGACGATTCAGGCCAGGCCGGAGATTGTTCAGCAAGTCCGAACGATGATCGAAAGAAACCAGGTCAGCGGGATTGCGGGAGATTTGATGGCGATGGCCGAACGGCCCGATTCAGTGCCCTGTTTGAAACAGATTGCCTGCCCCATCAGAATCATCGTCGGCGAGCTGGACCAAGCTACCCCGCCGGCCGATGCGAAACTCATGGCCGAACAGATTCCCAACGCCAAACTGGCCATCATCCCGAACGCTGCCCACCTGGCCAATCTGGAACAGCCCGAAGCGTTTACGAAGATCGTTGCGGCCTTTGCCGGAGAACTGGCTTAATCCGACTCGCCGACGCTGCCCCGGCGGATGAGCTTCAGAAACTCCAGCCTGGTTTGCTGCTGAGTGCGAAACGCCCCGAGCATGGAACTGCTGACCGCGACGGCGTTCTGCTTTTCCACGCCGCGCATCATCATGCACAGATGACGGGCTTCGACGACCACGCCGACGCCATGCGCATTGAGCTTTGTCTTGAGGGTTTCCGCAATCTGCACGGTGAGCCGTTCCTGAACCTGAAGCCGACGGGCGAACGTGTCGACGATGCGGGGAATCTTGCTGAGGCCGACGACTTTCTTGTTCGGCAAATACCCCACGTGCACCTTGCCGTAGAAGGGCAACAGGTGATGTTCGCACATGCTGTAGAAATCGATGTCTTTCACGATGACCATTTCATCGTACTCAATCGGAAAGAGCGCTCCGTTCAAGAGGTGGTCGATGTCGCGGTGATACCCCTGCGTCATGAACGCGAGCGCCTTGGCCACGCGCTCGGGAGTCTTGAGCAATCCGTTGCGGCCCGGGTTCTCCCCAAGCGCCAGCAAGGTCTCCGTGACGAGCGCCTGTAGCACACCGAGATCTGCCGGCCGGCCGGTCCCGCCCACATCCTCAACCGGCTTTCGCCGTCGGCTCGCTGCTCGCTTGGCCATAGTGTCTCCCTAGGATCTCGCCGCAACCGAGGCCGACCCCGTGTATTCGAAATAATTGTCTCTCGTCTCGATGACGGCGACCTTCTTGAGTTGCCCTTCCGGAACCTGCGTGACGAGCAAATCCCAGATCAGTAACACCAGGTTTTCCCCCGTCGTCGTCCGCGCGACAAACTCAGGATCCTGATTCAGATCGTGATGATCGAACCGGTTCACAATCCGCTCGGTCACGATCCGGTCAAGTTCCTCAGTGCCGACAGTCTGTCCGGACTGCGCAGCGCCCGGAATTCCGATCGTCACAAGCACCACATAGTTGTGGCCGTGCCCGTTCGGATTGTTGCATTTACCGAATACCGCCCGGTTTTCTTCAACCGACAAATGGTCGGTGTGTAACCGGTGTGCGGCGCAAAACCGGTATCGTCTCGTGATGCTGCTTTGTCCCATACCGTTCACACTGGAGCTTGTTAAAAAGACGAAGCCAGGATTCCCCTCACGGGCAACCCTGGCTTCATACTATCTCAAGACTGTAGGCAGAGCGAGCGTTCCTCTTCCTTCCGGTCGATCCGCTTACGCGCTGAAGGAGCTGCCGCAGCCGCAGGTCGTCTTGGCTTGCGGATTCTTGATCGAGAATCCCGATCCCTGCACGCTGTCGACATAATCGACCTCGGCGCCCTGCAAGAGAGGAGCGCTCTGCGAATCCATGATGACCTTCACGTCACCCTTCTCAATGACGGTGTCGTCCTCGGCCATCTTGGACTCAAACGCCATCCCATATTGATAGCCATGACATCCGCCGCCGCGGACATAGACGCGAAGACCGACCACGTCCTTCTCTTCCGCCATGAGCTCACGAATCTTCTGTTCTGCAACCGGGGTAATCGTAACCATTTAGACTCCTCCTCTATCTCCAGATCCGCAACCTGCGATCCGGGTTGGCTTAGTGTAACACCTCTCTACCGAATATCAACTCCCTGCGTTTCCGACTGTATGACCGAGGGATCCGCAAACTTGGACTCCGGCACCCGCACCACCACATCGCCCAACACCCTCGCCTGGCAACTCAAGCGATTCCAGGGCTGGCTCAAATCCTCCCGATCCAGTAAGTCCTGCTCGTCAAAATCGATCTCGGAAAGATTCTCACTGCCTGACTGCACTTCGACCCGGCAGGTCGTGCAGGACGCATTCCCGCCGCAATCATGATTCAGCGAGAAACCCAGTTCCTTGGCCGCATCCAACAGAGTGAGGTTTCCGGCCACCACGCCGCTCTTTCCCTGTGGATGTATGAAGGTCACGCGCGGCATGACCGTCTCTCCTTAGGAATGAGCACTCACCGCCGCCGGTTTGAACGGACAGCGCTGCAACCGGAGATGCTCTTCGTACTCTTTCCGGAACAGCTTCACGCTGCTCTGCACCAGGACCGCAGCGCCGGTTACCAGCGTACAATAGCCGGTCCCCTTCACAAAGCCGCAGAGCTGCAGCAGGCTATCCATATCCTTGTGCGTGCCCTGGCCCTCTTCGATTTTCGCCATCAACGCGGCCAGATTGCTTGTCCCCATCCGGCAGGGCGGACATTGCCCGCAGCTCTCGCCCTTGAAGAAATTCGAGTATTTCAGCGTCGCCGCCACCATGCAGGTCGCATCGTCGATCACAATCGTTCCGGCACTGCCCAATCCCGTTCCGGCCTTCTTGAGCGAATCGAAATCCATCTGCAAATCCAGCTGATCGGCCGTCACCATCGAGAAAGCCGGGCCGCCCGGGAATACCGCCTTGATCTGCCGGCCGTCCTTGACGCCGCCGCACTTTTCGATCAACTCACGGATGGTCACGCCCATCGGCATTTCATAGACCCCTGGGCGATTCACCGACCCGCTCAGCGAAAACATCATCGTGCCGGGACATTTCTCTGTTCCGACCTGCGTAAACCAGGCTGCGCCTTTATACAGAATCCGCGGGATATTGCAGAGTGTCTCCACATTGTTCACTAACGTCGGCTTCCCGTAGAGGCCGAAATCCGTCGGATAAAACGGTGGTTTCTGACGAGGCATCGCCGGACGGCCTTGCATCGACTCCAACATCGCGGTCTCTTCACCGGCCACATAGCTGCCATGCCCCTCGAATACTTGCAACTCGATGTCGTACCCCTTCCCCAACACATTCTTTCCCACCAGCCCTCGCGCGTTGGCCAGAGCCAACGCTTTTTTCAGATTCTCCCGCTCTTCTTCGTACTCGTGGTTCACATAGATAAAAGCGGCTTTGGCCTGAACGGTATGGGCGGCAATCAAGCAGCCTTCGATCAATTGGTGGGGAAGCGTCTTGAGCAAATACCGGTCTTTGAAAGTTCCCGGCTCATGCTCACCCGCATTGCACACAAAGTAGTGTTCTTTGACCCGATGGTTGAGGACCTTGTCCCATTTGACCCCGGTCGGGAACCCGGCGCCGCCCCGTCCTCGAAGTCCGGCCTTCTTCAATTCGGCCACCACGTCATCGGCCTTCAATCCATCGACACAGCGCTTCCAGGCCTCATAGCCCCCTACCTTGAGATAGCCCTCAAGCTCCCAAGGGGCCCCTTCAAGCTTCTGGACTAGACGGGGTTCAGTCGCAATGGACATAGACATTCCTTCGAAAAAATCCGCGAGTTGAGAAGCCGTACTATACGGCTGACCGCGCGCCTCCGTCAAGGCAACTCATGGGGAATGGGC
>CAZWOX010000058.1:0-12132 GCA_964635345.1 uncultured Nitrospira sp. | reverse complement strand
CCCGAGCAGATGATGCAGGATAAGGCGGAGTATGCCAGGAAGGGCATCGCCAAAGGCCGCTCCAGCATCGCCATGGAATATGCGGACGGAGTGCTGTTCACCGCGGATAATCCCAGTGTGTCGCTCCATAAAATCTCTGAAGTCTATGACTGTATCGCGTTTGCCGGGGCCGGGAAGTATAGCGAGTTTGAGAATCTCAGAAAGGCCGGCATCCGCCATGCCGATCTGAAGGGGTTCATGTATAGCCGGGAAGATGTCACGGCCCGCTCGCTGGCCAACGGTTACTCGCAAAGCCTCGGCACCATCTTCAGCCAGGAAATGAAGCCGCTTGAAGTGGAGATTCTCGTGGTTCAGGTGGGGCAGAACAGCCACGCGAACGAGATCTACCGCATTTCCTTCGACGGCAGCATCATCGATGAAAAGTCCGTCGCCGTCATCGGCGGCCGGTCGGAGACGGTGTTGGCGGCGATGAAGGACAAGGTGACCGGTCCTCCTCCGGCTCTCAAAGCCGCGCTGGGTTTTTGCGTGTCTGCGCTGGAGCAGACGGCCAATCAGAAGCTCACCCCTGAAGGATTGGAAGTGGCCGTGCTCGAACGGGCGCGCACCGGCCGCAAATTCAGGCGGCTCACGCCGGGTGAAGTTCAGCAACTCCTGACAGCCTGATGCGGTCGTGGGGGCTGCCCGCGCGGAAATTGAAGCTCGCTCTACGGCCGTGTATTGTGTTGTAATCCTCCATGCTATCCCCCGGTTCTATAAAGCAGCGGATCTTCGGCCTGGAAAACGAGTATGGCCTGATCTTCTCGCCGAACGGGCGCATCTATCTGCCGATGGAGAAAGTCCTCGGCTACATCTTTGAAGGGCTGATCCCCAACAGCTGGCCCTCCAACGCATTCCTCGTCAACGGCGCCAGGTTCTATCAGGACACCGGCTGTCATCCCGAATACTCCACGCCCGAGTGCGACAATATTCTCGATCTCGTCGTTCACGATAAAGCCGGGGAACGGTTGCTGGAGGCTTGTCTTCCCGCGGCGGAAGAACGGCTGCGTGAAGAAGGGCTGTCCGGCGAGATCTACATTTTCAAGAACAACACGGACTCGCTCGGCAATACCTACGGGTGCCATGAGAATTTTCTGATGCGGCGCGACGTGGATTTCTGGAAGGTCACAGAGCAGCTGATTCCTTTCTTCGTCACCCGGCAAGTCTACGGCGGCGCGGGCAAAGTGCTGAAGGTGTCCGGGAAGCCGCAATATTTCATTTCTCAGCGCGCCCAGCATATTCACGAGAAAACGTCGTCCTCCACCACTTCTTCCCGCAGCATCATCAATACCCGCGATGAGCCGCACGCTGATGCGGAGCGCTATCGCCGGCTGCATATTATCGTCGGGGACTCCAATATGTCGGAGTTTGTCACCTATGTGAAAGTGGGGACGGCCGCGTTGGTGCTGTCGATGATCGAAGACGGATACGCCGTGCAGGGGATGGAGTTGGAAGATCCGGTCAAGGCGATTCGGGAAATCTCGCGCGACCCGACCTTGAAGAAGAAGGTGAAGCTGGATGACGGACGCCAGATGACTGCCATCGAAATTCAACGGGTCTACCTCGATCGCGCGCAGCAGTATTTGGCGCAGCAGCAACACGATCCGGTCCACGACGATGTGTTTCACAAATGGGCGACGTTGCTGGACCGGTTGGAAGACGATCCGATGCAATTGGTCCACCAGATAGACTGGGTGACCAAGAAGCATCTCATTCAGTCGTATGTCGACAAAAAGGGCTGCGGATGGGACGACCCCCGTGTGTACCTGCTGGATTTGCAATTCCATGACGTGAAACGAACGCGGGGATTATATTATCTCATGGAGTCCAAGGGGCTCATCGAGCGAGTCGTGGAGGAGGCGGCGGTGCAGCGGGCGATGTCGACGCCGCCGCAAACCACGCGGGCCAAAGTGCGCGGGGACTTTATCCGGTTCGCCAGGGCCAAGAACCGGTCGTATACCGTAGACTGGACCTATCTCAAATTAAATGGGTATTGGGAAGAGACGATTCTCTGTATGGATCCGTTCAGCGCCACGAATCGCCGGGTCGAAGAATTAGTCTCACAAGTCTCAGGAACGAGGTTCTCCCGATGAATGCCATGATCCAAGCCGTCCAGCAGCGGGCTTCGCAGTTCGATCGCATGATTCTCACGGCGATGGTCTTGCTTGCGAGCATTTTCCCGATCGAGCTCGTTCCCGGGTCGATGCCCGCACCGAAGGGGGCGGACGGACAATACAGCGGGAGACAGGGGCAGATTGTGCTGGTCAAAGTGCCGGGTGAGGAGCCCCAGGCAGAAGTCCGGGGAACGTTCATGGGGCGGTCCCTGTCGTTCTTCCCTGACCCGCGAAGCGGCGAAGCGCCGGGATATGTTGGATTGCTGGGGCTCGATATGCAGGATGAGCCCGGCACACATGAATTGGCGGTGGACATCAAGGCCGGTGACCAGACCAAGCATGTCAGCATGAATGTGCTGGTGGTCAAAGAAAAGTTTCGCGTCGAGCATTTGAAGCTGCCGAAAGAGAAGGTGGATCTGGATGAGAAAGCGCTGGCCCGGTGGAAAGCCGAGCAGGAGCAAGTAAAAGCGGCGCTGGCTGAGGATTCACGTTCGAAGCTCTGGCAGGGTGGCTTTTTGGAGCCGGTCGGCGGTAAACGCACGGGGATTTTCGGCAGTGTCAGAATCATGAATGGCCAGGCCAGGAACCCCCACAATGGGGAGGACATCGGTGCTCCCCTGGGGACTGATGTGCTGGCCACCAACGATGGAGTCGTGCGGCTGACCGTCGATCACATCTTTTCCGGCAAAGGCGTCTATGTGGATCATGGATTAGGCTTCTACTCCATGTATTTCCATCTCTCAGAGGTGTCGGTCAAAGAAGGCGATGTCGTGAAAGCCGGGCAGGTGGTTGGGAAAGTGGGCGCCACCGGTCGGGCGACCGGACCGCATTTGCATTGGGGCGTGAAGCTCAACGGGGCCCGCGTCAATCCCTACGCGCTGCTCGACCTTCCCTTCAAGAGCGTAGTCCAATCGGCCACTCCGACCCCGGTGAGTGAGCCGTCATCGGGCGTAGGCTCTCCGGCTCAATAATCCTCAGCCCTATACAGCGTGTGTCATTTTCGGTGTCTAGCCATCGTCATCAATGACTAGGGGCGATACACATCTTTGCGATCGCCGATCTTGACGACGAGGATAATCAATTTCTTGTCGCGGGCGGATTGTGTAGATGATGCGGTAGTCGCCTTCGCGAACGCGATACAGATTGTCCTCTCCGGCGAGCTTCTTGACGCCTAGCGGGCGCGGGTTGCCTCGCAGTGATGTGAGGCGCTTGACGAGCCGCTTCTGAATGGCCGGAGCGAAGGCTTTGAGCTGGCGTTCGGCAGGTGGGGCGAGGAGGATCGAATAGGGCATTGGGAGAGATTACAGTCCAAGGTCCTTCAAGATGACATCCAGAGGTTTGGCGCCCTTCTTCTTGATCTCGGCGAATGCCGCACGGGCATCCACCAAGTCGATGCGGTCTTCGAGTTCTTCCAGCAATCGCAAGTCGTCCATCGGTACCACGGCTGCGATCTCTTTCCCGCGCCGTCGCAACACCACACGCTCTTTTCCAAACGCCACGCGGTTAAGCGTGTCTGAAAACCCTTCTCTCGCTTTACTGGTTGGCAAGTGAGCCATGAACGCACCTTACGTAGGTATCGAATAGTACAACAATCTTGAGTCGTACGAATTGTACAATTGAGTAGAGAGGGAGTCAAGGACGGATGGGGATGGGGAGCAGGATGGTGGAGCCGGTCCACCGCGCGTCGAGAACGTCGGATTGCAAGACCGGGCTCTGTCGGCGTTGTCAATTGGCGGGCGCCTGGACCAGGAGTCTCAAGTATTTAATGCTCGTTGAGCGATGAAGCCCGCGACAAAATCCTGAGGGCGGTTTCTTTCGCCTCTCATCGTAGGGCTAGGAGATTCCAAAGACGTGTGGATGTCCGACGCAAGGATGAGCGAGTGGCATCTCGTCAGCCCCTTACGTGTTACGGTTCACGGGATGCCGCTGGCGGACTTTGTCAACAGTCCGCTAGTTCGGCGAGATTCCTAATCCTCCAAGCAGCGGCATGAGCGCGGCTTCACCCGGGCCTTGGCCGTTCCTCATGGCATCGCTGATTTCATCAAGGAGTTGGCCTGCCTGGGGATTCAGGTTCTTGAGCTTTTCCCCCAGATGTCCGGACATCATGCCCTGCTGAATTTCCGCCTCAGACAGTTTGCCCTCTTTAATGCCCTGCTGGAGCTGTTGGGCCAGGGCTTGAACTTTCGCGAAGAGGTCGGGAGGCATGTTGTTCAGGATCTTGGCGGCCTCTCCCGTTCCCATTTGAGCGGAGCATGGGAATGCGAGCAACGCAGTCACTCCCCAGACTATGAGATAGGCTCTAAAATGCATCAGCATGGTTCCTCCTTCAGTCCGTCAGTCAGGTCAAGCCGTTCAGCCTTGCAGTTATTATCCTCGGCGGCCAGGCAGGGGGACAGAAAAATCTCAAAACAGGATGGCACATGGTCGGTAGGCCGGGGCAGAAGAAAAAGAGATTCTCCTAGGTGCCTATGTGTCCCGATGGTATTGTCAGGAAAGTACGTAGATTAATGACAGGAGGACGAGATGTTAGAAGGCATTGAGATCCCCGACGTTACGCTCTATTTGGTGGCCATTCTGGCGCTCCTGGTCGTTTGGCAATACTACCAAATGCAAATTATGGCCGGGCGCATCCTCGCGGTCGATATCTTCGACCGGTCGGGGATTCGGATGTACTTCTTTGTGACGGCCGATGATGATCATATCTGCGAGGTCTGTTCGGAGGCGAACGGACGGGTGTTTTCCTCGTCTCAGGTTGCGAAGCGGTCATTTACTCCGCTTGGCGGAAAGTGTAAGCGGGCGGTTCCCTGCGCCAGTGTGCTCGTCGGGCTGTACGGAGGGTGGCTCGAGGCCAGAGGGGTGTTGGAGCGGTTGCGGGCGAATCTCAGAAGCGGGAAAGGCGTCCAGTTGTCGTCCGAGGAACTGCGCGCCATGGTGAACGGGCAGTGGGAACGCAGCATCAGCGCGGATACGGACCGCCTCGGGATCCACATCGTTGAAGCCATGTGTTACGAAAAAGTCAATCCGGATGTCGCGGTTTCAGGGTATCGCTTCGTCGTCGATCAGGCCAAAGAAATTCGACACCTGATGCTGTTGGTGCCGGCCTATCTTCGACTCACTCAATTGTTGATCAGAGCAGGAGAAGCGGCTGAAGCGCTTGAGCTGGTCGAACGGTTTGAAACGCGCTTCCCGACCAACAGACGGGGGCCGCATTTCCCCTCCGATGAGCAACGCGAGATGATGCGGACGAAGAAGACGCAACTACTGAAAGGCCTGCCGCTGAAAATTCCTGCTTGAAGCATTCACCTGCCGATTTCCGACGCCGTCGCAGATTAAAAAAGAGTGTTTCTCGCTCGAAATACAGGAACGCCGGCTAGTAGTTCGATTCAAGGCTGGAAGGGGTCTTGTTGAGGACGGTGGCCGTGGCGCGCGACAAGGCTGCGTCATGGCGATGATCCAGCCCATAGACTCTGAACTGAATCAGGCGGGTCGGAAGCAAATCGAGAAATTCTTCCAGCGGGTCGGCTGAGACCTGTCTGGTCCCGGGGTCGTAGACATAGAGCGGATTCCCGCGGCGATCTTTAGGATCCGGCCTCGGGTCGAGCGGGGCCATATCGACACGAAACTCAACTTTTCTCAGTTCCTTGGGAAGCTCTTTGGCGATCTGCAGCGCGAAATGCTCGTGGCTTGGGAAGGCCATGCCCCGTTCCTGTCCCTTTTCTTTCAACGCTGTGCTGTAAGCCATTTTCCACTTTACGTCGCGATCGAGAATGCGCGCCCATTCCTGGCCGAGCTGACGGCGCGCCTTCTGGCGGGAGGTTGTCCAGCGGCGGATTTCCTCTAAGAGCGACCAGTCGGTGAGTCTCAGATAGTCCTCCATCTTCCTGCGCGGATCATTCGGGAAGAACAGCTTCATCGTGTCCCCGAAAATGTCTCTCAAGTGGATGTCGATGGCTCTGGTCGTGCGGTGAAAATACACGTTGGAATAGAGGTACATCCTGGTGTTGAGGAACATTTGCAAGGCCGGAAGTCCGGTCTTGTGAATGGTGAATCCTTTGTCGGTGATGATGGTGTAGTGGATCAGGCGGGTCAGATCGACAGGTCCGACCGCCACACCGCACATATATGAGTCGCGGAGGACGTAGTCCAGGTTGTCGCCGGTATAGCTGCCTGAGATCACCGGTTGCAGCATGTCGAGCCAGCGCGGGATCTTGGAATTGTCCTTCCCCTTTTCTTTTAGAATCAGATGGGCGATCTGATCGGGATTCAGTTCCTCGCCTTTGTCGAAGGGGCCTGACGGGCTGCGCCTGATTTTCCGGATAATGGCGCCGAGATGATCGCGGATAATGATCTGACCCAGCTTTTCGTGAGTGAGGTGAAAGCCGTGGAGATAGTTGTCGTCGAAGAAGTGGCAAAAGGGGCCGTGACCGATGTCATGGACCAAGGCAGTCACCCGCAGGAGTTCTTCGACATAGTTGGCCGATGGGACGTCCTTCACGACCTTCTTAAGATAGGGGTACAGATGCCGGGCAAACCGTCCGGCAACGTGCATGGTGCCGAGAGAATGAACGAAACGAGTATGTTCAGCCGAGGGATAGACCCAGCGCGCGCTCTGGAGTTGGTAAATATAGCGGAGCCGCTGGACCCAGGGCGAATCGATCAGGTCCTTTTCCGTGCGTTCGTGCGGATCGGGAGTCGCGTAGGGGACGGTGAACGACACATATTTGTGGATCGGATCGGCGATGAGGGCGGAGCCGTCATAGGGGGCATTGAGGGGTTCGTCAACCGGTTGCATAACAGACCAACATCTTAGCCCAGCCGATCATGGGGCGGCAATGGTGCGTGATCCGATGAGGAGGTTGACCGACGATATTTTGAAATGAAATAGCAGGCGGCCGGGTAGGCCAGGAGCGATCCGATAAGGCTGAGAACGATGCCTCCCAGGGCGAACGGCGCAGCGTAGGGCAGCACTTGTTGATAGAGACCGGCAAAACTGAGATCGTGCCAGTCGAATGCCGGCGTATCGGTTCTTCCGATCAGCAATGCGCCGCTCCAGTAGGTCACGCCGAGAATAGGGACGATCGTCCAGGGATTGTTGATGAGGGCTCCGGTCAGCAGGGCCACAAAGTTGAGTTCGAACAACCAGGTGAACAAGCCGACGAGAATCATGTGAAAGCCGTAGGCGGGGCAGAAGGCGACGAACACGCCGAGCGCAAAGGCAAAGGCCGTGCGCTGGGGCGATTCCTGAAGGTGCAGGACCTGGCGAAGGAGTGTGCGGAAGGAATTGCGGTCAGCCACAGTGGCTCATTCGTTACGTGAAATGGCGATAACTGGTGATCGGCAATGGCGCCCTGGTGCCATCGGAAGCTACGGATTGCAGGCCGAATCGGCGTGGCCGGATCGTGCCGATCCTGGTGACCGGGAATCGTCTGGCCCGGGCCTGACGCTCAAGTTTCTGTTCGTCGCGCGCAGCGACGGTAAAAAGAAGTTCATAGTCTTCTCCGCCTGCCAGTGCGAGCGCGCTCGGATCCAAATTCTGGTTGCCGGCATAGGCTCGACAGGCCGGTGAAACGGGGATGCGTGAACGCTCAATGTCCGCTCCTACCCGGCTGGCCTCGCACACATGGCGGATATCGCCGGAGAGTCCATCGGATAGATCGATCGCTGCCGTTGCCAACTGTGCCTGATTGAGCCAGAGGCCTTCCCGGACGCGGGCGGTCGGGCGCCGATGTCGCTCTATCAGAAAATCTCGGTGGACCCTGGCCAGCACAGCTCCTCGGTGCGGGGCCTGGCGACTCGTGAGTAGCCGGAGTCCTGCGAGAGAATCTCCGAGCGTACCGGTGACGTAGATCCCGTCTCCGACGCGCGCGCCTTTACGAAACAAGGCATGGCCCTGCGGCGTAGTGCCGAGCAGCGTGATGCTCAGGAAGAGGCCCCGGCGTGAGGCTGACGTGTCGCCACCTATCAGATGCACATGGTATGGCCCGCATGCCGACATGAGTCCTCGATACAATGCGTGGATGTCGGCCGCGCGGATGGCAGGGGGAATGGCGATCGAAATCAGGAGAAAGCGCGGAGTGGCGCCCATGGCCGCGACATCGCTCAGGTTGGCCATGGCGGCCTTATAGCCGACCGTGCTGAGTGAGGCCGTGGCTAAGTCGATATGGATTCCTTCCGTCAATAGGTCGGTCGTGAGGATTACCCAATCGGCCGCCGCGATCGAAACGACGGCGGCATCGTCACCGATGCCTTTCCGAATCAACGGGCTGCGCCGTTCAAACCGGCGTTGAAGTTGCCGGATGAGCGGAAATTCCTGGATGGGCTGTGTGGCCTTCCGGCGGGCCATAGGTGCCAACGTTAGAGACGGAGGTGGGCGGGCAAAGCCACGATGGTGGCCTGTGCGGCTCCGCCTCCGGCGGTTCTTCGGCTCTTCTGTGTCCGCGAGGGCTTGCTCTGTGCGGCTGCCGATGGAGTTGATTGTTTCTTGGGCGCTGCGGCCGGTTTTGGTTTTCGGCGCAGGGCCACTTTCATGACATCGTCCATCGTGTCGGCAAAGTGCAACTGAATGCCCTTTAGGATGTGTTTGGGGATTTCTTCAAGGTCTTTCTTATTCCGGCGCGGGAGGATCACGGTGGTGAGCATGGCTCGTTTTGCCGCGAGGATCTTTTCTTTGAGCCCCCCGATGGCCATGACCCGCCCCCGCAGGGTGATTTCACCGGTCATCGCAAGGTCTCGCCTGACAGGAATGCCCGACAGCGCCGAGGCAATGGCCGTCGCCATCGTAATGCCGGCAGAGGGACCGTCTTTGGGGATAGCTCCGGCCGGGACATGGATATGAAGATCCTGCTTGCTGAACATGTCCGGATTGATGTTCAACGTGCGCTCACGTGATCGCACATAGCTGAGGGCGGCTTGGGCGGATTCTTTCATGACGTCGCCGAGATGTCCGGTGAGCGTCAGGTGTCCCTTTCCTTTCATGGCCGTGGCTTCAATATAGAGGACATCGCCGCCCGATTCGGTCCAGGCCAATCCGGTGGCAACGCCGATTTCATCTTTTTCGAGTTCGGCCTCCGGCACGTATTTGGGGACGCCCAGGTACTTGTGCAGGTTCGCCGGATTCACGGGAAAGCCCTGGCCTTTTCCCTCGGCGACTTTCTTGGCGACTTTCCGCATCACATTGGCGATTTCTCGTTCCAGATTTCGGACGCCGGCTTCACGCGTATAGTTGGTGATGATCTGCCGCAGCGCGGTGTCGCTTACCTTGACGTGCTTGGTGGTGATGCCGTGCTCGGTGAGCTGGCGGGGAATCAGATAGGTTTGTGCGATGCCCAGCTTTTCTTCCTCGGTGTAGCCTGGAATTTCGATGATCTCCATCCGGTCGCGCAGAGCCGGAAGGATCGGATCGATCAAGTTCGCCGTCGTGATGAACATGACTTCGGTCAGATCAAACGGCACTCCGAGATAGTGATCGGTAAAGGAGTTGTTTTGTTCGGGATCTAGGACCTCGAGTAACGCCGCAGAGGGGTCTCCGCGGAAGTCCATGCCGACTTTGTCGACTTCGTCGAGCATGAAGACAGGGTTCGCCGTACCGGCCTGCTTCATCCCCTGGATCAGGCGGCCGGGGAGCGCGCCGACATAGGTGCGACGATGGCCACGGATTTCTGCTTCATCGCGCACCCCACCGAGGCTGATGCGGACGAACTCCCGTCCCAGGGCTTTGGCGATGGATTTTCCCAGCGATGTTTTCCCGACACCCGGAGGGCCGACGAAGCAGAGGATCGGGCCCTTCATCTTCTCTTTGAGTTTCCGAACGGCCAGATATTCGAGGATGCGCTCTTTGACCTTTTCGAGGTCGTAGTGGTCTTCATTGAGCACCCGGGCGGCGGCTTTGAGATCGAGGTTGTCCTTGGACCGTTTCGACCATGGCAATTCGACCATCCATTCGAGATAGGTGCGGACCGTGGCGGATTCGGCGGTATCCGGATGCATCTTTTCCAGCCGCTTGAGCTGTTTTTCCGCTTCTTTTAAAACTTTTTCCGGCATCTTGGCATCGGCAATCCGTTTGCGGAACTCCGTCACTTCTTCCGCCCGCTCGTCGAGTTCACCCAGTTCTTTTTGGATCGCTTTGAGTTGCTCGCGCAGGAAGTACTCCCGCTGAGTTTTGTCCATCTCACCCTTGGCCTGTGCCTGAATCTTTTGCTGCATCGAGAGGACTTCGATTTCTTTGCCGAGAATGTCGCTGACCCGTCGGAGACGTTGGATGGGGTCCGGAAGCTCCAGCACGCTCTGTGTGACGTCGACCTTGAGGCCGAGGTTTGACGCTACCATGTCGGCCAAGCGTCCGGGCTCTTCCAGGTTTTCGATGACGACCATGACGTCGGGAATGAGGACTTTGCCCAGGCTGACGATCCGCTCGATCTGCTCCTTGACCGTCCGCATGACGGCTTCGGACTCGAGCGTCGTGGCGGTGATCTTGGTATCGGGCATCTTGTCGATGCGCACGGAGTAGTAGGGGTCGGACTGAATATAATTCGTGACCTTGGCTTTGGCGATGCCCTGCACGAGAATTTTGATCCGCTCATCGGGCAGCTTGAGCATGCGCATGATGATGCCGACGGTGCCGATGGTGTGAATGTCTTCCGGCTTCGGATTTTCGACGTCGAGGGCTTTTTGTGTGGCCAGGAAGAGCATGCGATTGCCGGCCAGGGCCGCTTCGATCGCCTTGATGGACATTTCGCGCCCGACAAACAGCGGCAAGACCATATAGGGGAAGACGACAATGTCGCGAACGGGCAGGAGCGGCAGCTGGTCCGGGACTTCCACGTTCTGCGGGGGCTGAAGGTCTTGTTCAATCGAGTCGGTCATGGAGCATTTGCCTTTTCTGCGTCGGTGTTCTAAACGAGCGGTGATCCACCCGGCGTTGCGGCGGTCGTGGGTCTACTCTCAGGTACGACGAGCGCCTGTGGCCGGCCGCATTCTGTTTGAGAGGTATTCGTGAAAGTCAGGCCCGAGGGAGGGGTTCTTGAGCGCAAATTCCACCGTTGCAATTAAGAATCCCAACTTGTCTCCCGCATCGTGGCGGTGTCCCACCACCTCGTGGGCGTACATCGGTGATTTTTTTGCCAGTTCCTTCAAGGCGTCGGTCAATTGAATCTCTCCATTTTTCCCCGGGCGTGTCTTGCGTAAGATCGGGAAAATCTCCGGCGGAAGGATGTAGCGTCCGATAACGGCGAGATTGGACGGCGCCTCAGCCGGTGACGGTTTCTCCACAAGGTCGTCCACGCGATGCAGGCCTTTCCCAAGCTTCGTCGGCGTGACAATCCCGTAGCGCCCCACATCTTGTTCCGGGACTTCCTGCACGCCTAGGACGGCTCCATGGCGCTTCTTATACACGTGGATGAGTTGGGCGAGCGCCGAGACCTGGGCATCGATGATTTCATCTCCGAGGATGACCGCGAAGGGTTCATCGCCGATCAGATGCTGCGCGCAGAGAACGGCATGGCCCAATCCCAACGCTTCCGACTGGCGGACATAGCAAAAATTTGCAAGGTTCGAAATTTGGCGGATCTGGTTGAGCATCTGGGACTTGCCGGTCCCTTTGAGATTTTCTTCGAGTTCGACGGAGCGGTCGAAGTGATCTTCGATGGCGCGCTTACCTCGGCCCGTAATGACGATGATGTCTTCGATGCCCGAGGCGACGGCTTCTTCAACCGTGTATTGGATCAACGGTTTGTCGACCAGCGGCAGCATCTCTTTCGGGGAAGCTTTCGTGGCGGGAAGGAAGCGAGTGCCGAGGCCTGCCGCGGGGATGATGGCTTTTCTGACGGTGTTCGACGACATCGTCGGGATAGTATGTGATGGGTGAAGTGAAGTCAAGAAATGGGCGATCTTTCTCGGCCGATTCACGCGGCTGTTGCGCCCCCGCCATACTCCTCCCTAAAACAGAGATAGGAATTGGGTGGGAGGCAGAAAAAAACCTTGTCGG
>CAZWOX010000057.1:0-12902 GCA_964635345.1 uncultured Nitrospira sp. | reverse complement strand
GACCAAGAACTCAGTCAGCTGGGGACGAGCAGCGTGAGAACAAATTTACCGTGGCGTCACGGCGCGGATATGCGCCTGTCGTAACGCCTCTGTCTGGCGCCGCTGCTGATCCGCCCGGTCCGCGGCGTCCCGGCGCGCGCGATCTTCTTGGTCTCGTCGCGCGCGGTCGGTCCGATCCTCGGCGTCCCGTCGATCTCGGTCGGCCTTGTCCTTGGCGGCTTGCCGGTCCCGCTCCTCCTTGTCCTTCCGTTCCGTGTTGCGCCGATCCCGCTCGCGGTCCCGGTCCCGTTGGTCCCGGTCCCGTTGGTCCCGGTCTCGCTCGGCTTCCTCCGCGGCCCGGCGTGCCCGCTCGTCCTCGCGCCGCTTTTCCGCGAGATAGGTGCTCAATCGCTCACGGCAGATCCCGACCTCCTGGCGCGCCTTCTTTCCCGCCTCATCCCGGGCCGTGTGGAGCGCCTGGCAGCTCGATTTGGAACAAGTGCCACCGTCGTCGCCGCGCTCGTCTCCCGGGGCGTCGCGGAGGCATTGTTCATGCTGCACGTGGAGTTCCTGCTGAATCTCCGCAAACTCTTGCTGCAACTCGTTGCAAGCTTCAGGACTGGTGGGTGAGAGCGGCGCCATGAGAGAGAAGTAGCGAACCGAAGGGCTGGGCGGCAAATAGAAACTGGCGGCCCACCCCAAGGGCACACCAAGCAGCCCGCACAGGACGAGCGTCGTGCGGATGATCTCATGGAACGTACCGGAAGGGAGCTTCATCGGACTCCGTATCTCCCGGCCAGGGTGAAGACCTGGCCGGTTCTAAGTAACATGAAGACGAGGCGCGTTGCAAAGGTCAGAGCGTCGTGGCGGGGACGGCTAGCCGCTTCCTGGATGCCAATTGAGGGTAAAAGCCGTTTTGGATATACTCGCGCTGCCTTCACCCCATGACACATGGAAAGGAGCCTGTATGAAATCCTCGCTGCCGACCGCTGCCGTGTTGGTTCTGCTCTGTGCTTTCTTGATGCTCACTCCCATCGCGACGCCGGCCGCCGACACCGGCGAGGCCGAATTCGCCAAGGGCTGGGACTTGCTGAAGCAAAGGCAGTATCAGGAAGCGCGCGCGGCGCTGGAAGCGGGCATGAAAAAGAATCCATCGAACGCGCTCGCGCATTTCTATCTGGCCGAATCCTGTCGGGGATTGAAAGACTGGCCCTGCGCGGAGGAGCATTACGAAACCTCGCTGGAGCTCGATGCCAAATCCTCCGTGGCCGATCTGGCCAAGCAACGGGGACGCAAAGCCAAGGTATGGCGGTTGCTGGACGAAGGGAGGCAAGCGATTACGGAGGCCAATGCGCCGCCCGAGAAGCTTGCCAAAGCCAAGGACACGCTGGACGTTGCGAATAAGCTGGGCCTCGACGACGAGCAGCAGGCCGTCTATCGACAGTTGCAGGAGAAACTGCAGGCGGGTTCGAAATCAGGCCTCGACAAATCGGCCATGGGCGAAGCCAAGCAGGAGCCCGGGGCACAGGCTCAGGAAATGCCGATGGTCTTGGTGCCGGCCGGCGAGTTTATCATGGGAAGCCAGGCGGGAGATCCGGACGAGCAACCGGCGCACCGGGTCTACCTCGATGCCTACTACATGGACAAGTTCGAGGTGACGGTCGGCATGTATGACGCATTTCTGAAAGCGGCGGGGATGGATCCTCCGCCTGACTGGGAGATTATGAACAAGGCCCAACATCAGAGGCGCCCGGTAGTGAATGTGGATTGGGCCGATGCAGCCACCTATTGTAAATGGGCCGGCAAGCGGTTGCCCACTGAGGCCGAATGGGAGAAGGCCGCGCGCGGCACCGATGGCCGGACATATCCCTGGGGGAACGATCCCCCCACGCGGCTTCATGCCAACTATGGGAAGGAGAAGTGGAACGACCATGGGGCCCTGGTGCCAGTGGGGGCCTTGGATGACGGCAAGAGTCCCTATGGCATCTACGACATGGCCGGGAATGTGTGGGAGTGGACGAGCGACTGGTATGACAAGAGCTACTATAGGAACAGCCCGGCGCAGAATCCGAAGGGGGCTGCGAGCGGGGAAACAAAAGTGGTTCGCGGCGGGTCCTGGTTCAAGGTTCCGCAGGACCTGCGATCCGCGAGTCGGGTCGACGGCAAGCGGTCGGGCCGGCTCAGCGGCAACGGGTTCCGGTGCGCGAAGACTCCGTGAGCTCTTGGCTCTTGGTCCCTTGGGCCTTGGCTCTGTATCCGAAAATCTGTGAGGTCGCCCGCTCCCTGACGGGAGCGGGCGACTCGATCCTCGTGAACATGCTCTGGTGATGATCCGATGCCCGAATTGCCTCCCATTGTCACCAAGGCCTACGATCTCACGCTCTGGCTCCTGCCGCGCGTGCAGGACTTTCCCCGCTCCTCGCGGTTTATCCTTGGGGATCGGCTCATTGCCACCATGCTTGATATTCTTGAGGGCCTTGTCGAAGCCAGCCACCGTCGTGACAAGCGCGCGGTGTTGGAGGATGTGAGCGCGAAACTGGATCGGCTGCGGTTTCTGATCCGGCTGAGCCACGACTTGAATCTCCTGAATCTCAAGCGCTACGAGCACGCCGCAGGCTCCCTGACCGAACTGGGCGCAATGCTGGGCGGGTGGCTGAAGCAGCAAACCGGTCGGGAGGCGACTTTACGTGAAGCGGCACGGTCATCTGTTTGAGCAACTGGTCTCCTTCGAAAATCTGCTTGCGGCGGCGCAGGCGGCCCGCCGGGGCAAGCGTTTCAAGGCCAACGTGGCGCAGTTCGACTTCGATCTGGAACGGGAACTCTTCGCGCTGCAACAGGAACTCCGCTCGCAGACCTACCGCCCGGGTCCCTATCGGACCTTCACGATCCGCGAGCCGAAGGCGCGCTTGATCAGCGCGGCACCCTATCGGGACCGCGTGGCGCACCATGCGCTCTGCCGCATCATTGAGCCGATCTTCGATCGGACGTTTATCAAAGATTCCTATGCCTGTCGGGTGGGCAAGGGCGCCCACCTGGCCGTGGAAGAATTCAGCCGCCAGGCGCGACGCTTTCAGTATGTCCTCAAATGCGATCTTGCGAAATACTTCCCGAGTATCGACCATGAGATTCTCGTCGGCCTCCTGGCCAGGAAGATCAAAGACCCCCTCGTCTTGTGGCTGATTCGCACGATCGTCGCCGCGAGTAACGAGCAGGAGTTCGTGTGCCGACATTTCGACGGTGATGACTTATTCAGCCCGCTGGAACACCGGAGAGGCCTTCCCATCGGGAATCTCACGAGCCAGTTCTTTGCCAACGTCTATCTGAACGGATTCGACCATTTCGTGAAGGAGCGGCTGCGTTGCGCGGCGTACCTGCGCTATTGCGACGATTTCGTGGTGTTCGGCCAGGACAAGCGCGCGCTTGGGACGATCAAGGCCGCGATGGGCGAGTATTTGGCCGGGTTGCGGTTGACGCTCCATCCGCGCAAGTGTCAGGTGTGGCCGACTCAGACCGGCGTAGATTTTCTGGGATACCGGGTCTTCCCTACGCATCGACGGTTGCGGGCGACGACGGCCAAACGAGCCATCCGCCGACTGCGCGCCAAGGCGTGGGCTTGTGTGCGAGGGGCGCTATCCGTAGACCGGTGGCGTCAATCGTGGGCGAGTTGGCTGGGCCACGCGCAGCATGCCGATACCTATGGGTTGCGGCGCGCGGTGGCGCAGGCCCTGGCCGCACGTTGGGGAGGGAGCGTTTCGCTAGGGGACTTCCCCGGCGGAAAGGGACGGGCCGTATAGGGCTGTGATTCGCGGCGGGTCCTGGAACAATAATCCGCAGAACCTGCGATCCGCGAATCGGAACAACAACAAGCCGACGAACCGGAACAACAACAACGGGTTCCGGTGCGCGAAGACTCTGCGCGGGTGACTGCCGGGTGGCCGGAGTCTCCTGGGCGGGGGCTCAGGAGAGTGTGCCATGCGGAGTCTATCGGCCTGTTCCTGCGCTGGAGGGGGGCTGCGCTTCTCCGGCCAAATAGGGCGAAGCTCGATTCCGGCTGGTAGGCCTTTCGCCGACGGCCGGAATCGGGCGCCAACAAGGGTGACGGCTGGAGACGAGATTCACGCGGTTGTCAGAGGATATAGCTAGGCCGAGGCTGGTCTTGCGACCGCATTACTCCAGTGCCGGAAGCGGGCTGGTCGGTGCTAATGGAGTCGTGGCCTGCTGCTCTTCCTTCTCGAATTTCCTCGGGTGCCACTCTTCAAACATCATGTACATCGTCGGGATGAGAAAGAGGGTCAGCAAGGTCGAGACACTGAGCCCTCCGACGACTGACCGTGCAAGCGGCGCATTGGTTTCTCCGCCGGTGCCCCAGCCGATGGCCATCGGCAGCAGGCCGAAGACAGTTGCGAGCGAGGTCATCAGAATCGGGCGCAATCGCGTGCGCGAGGCCGTGACGACCGCATCCGCCAGCGGGTGGCCTCTGCGGCGCAGGACGTTCGTATAATCGACGAGCAGCACGCCGTTCGAGACGACAATCCCGAGCATCATGATGATGCCCATCATCGAAGTGGTTGAGAGCGTGGTGTTGGTCAGGAACAGGATCAGAATGACGCCCGGAAACCCCATCGGCACCGAAAACATGACGATGAAGGGATCGATGAGCGATTTGAACTGTGCCGCCATGACCATATAGACGAGCGCCAGAGCGAGGACGGTCGCAAACTGCAGGCCCTGGAAGGTTTCCCGCTGCTGCTGGATCTGGCCCGCCATCTTGATGCTGAATCCGGTCGGCAGTTGGAGATTCGCAAACGCCGATTCCAGGTCGGCGGCGATCGCACCGAGGTCGCGATTCACCGGATTCGCCGTGATGTGGACGACGCGCTGGAAGTATTTCCGGTCGATCTTGACCGGCCCGGCGTTCAGTTTCAGGGATGCCACGTTCTTCAGCAGCACCGGTTCTCCCGCTTTGGTCGTCAATAGAATATTTTCAAGGTCGGTCAGATCCTTCCGGTGTTCCTCCGCCAGCCAGGCGCTGATGTAGTACTCGTTGCCGTTCTGCGGGTCGGTGTAGATGATCGGATCGGTCTGGCCGTTCCCGTTGAGGGAAAACAGCACGGCGTTGGCGACGTCGGTTTCGCTGATGCCCAGCAACGCGGCTTTTTCACGATCCACCACCACATTGATCTCCGGGTAGTTCTCTTCGCGGCTCACCTCGATGTCGGCGAGCCCCGGTATCTTGTGCATCGCGTCTTCGGCCTGGCGGATCACGCCGCGCGCTTTTTCAAAGTCATACCCGTAAATCTCGACATCGATCGATTTCTGCGATCCGAAACTCGTCACCCGCTTTACGAGCCCGCCCGGATCGAAGAACATGGCGACGCCGGGGAAGAGCTTGATGATTTTCGGCCGCACGTCGTTCATGACCTGCACCTGGTTCCGCGTCCGTTTGTCGGGCGGGGTGAGGTAGACGGAAATGACCGAGGTGTGCGGGCCGGTGTTGGGATTGAAGAGGGAGGAGCGGCCCTGGGCAAGGACGCCGGTACTGGAGACCATCGTTTCCAATTCGTCGGGTGGAATGTTTTCCCGCAGTACCCGTTCGACTTCGGCGACCTGCTGTTCCGTTTTTTCCACGCGCTGGCCGACCGGGGCGCGCAGCACGATGCGAAACTGGCTTTCGTCTGAGACCGGCAGGAACTCCGTGCCGATCATCGGGAGCAGCATGAGGGAGCCGATGAAGATCAGGGCAATGGCGCTGATGAAGAGCCGGCGGTGCGCGAGCACCCAGCGCAGCGAGTCTTCATAGCTGCGATCCAGGGATTCGTAGCGGTCCCGGCTCCAGTCCATGATATGCACGAACCAGGCAGGCATCGACCGGTGCGCTTCCTGCTCGGGCTTCAAAAGCTTGTAGCAGAGGGCCGGGGTGACCGTGCGCGAGATGAAGAACGAGGTGAAGAGGGCGATGGCGATGGTGACGGTCAAAGGAATCAATAACAAGCGCGCGATGCCGACGACGAAGAACATGGGCAGGAAGACGACCACGGTGGTGACGGTCGAAGCGAAGATCGGCATGGCCACTTCGCGGGCGGCCTCCAGAATCGCGTCCCAGCGGCGCGGGGTCGTATTCAGATGCCGCTGAATATTTTCCAATTCCACGATCGAGTCGTCGACGAGCCGGCCGATGCCCAAGGCGAGTCCGCCCAGCGTAAATACGTTCAAGGTTTGGCCGGTGAAATACAGGACGATGAAGGTCACGAGGATAGAGAGAGGAATGGCGACCGAAATGATCAGCGTACTTGTCAGATTGCGGAGGAATAACAAAATGACGGCGGCGGCGAGCAGCGATCCGTGCAGGGCCTGTTCGATCAGGTTCTGGATGGACTGGCGAATATAGACTGATTGATCGAACGAGATGCCGAGTTTCACGCCAGGGGGAATGCCGATCATCTTGGGAAGTGCCGCACGAAGGGCATCGACTACTTCGACGGTGTTGGCGATGGGTTGCTTGTTCACGCGGAGATAAACGGCTCGCGCCCCGTTGGTGCGGACGATGTTCGTCTGAATATCGGAGGAGTCGGTCACGGTTCCCACATCCCGGACCCGGACCGGGTTGCCCTGCTGATTGACCTTCACGATGACGTCTTGAATCGGATCGACCGTCTTGAATTGATTGTTCGTGAAGACGTTGTAGTCGAGATTGCCCGCCTTTAAGTCGCCGGAGGGCAGGATCAGATTGGCCGCTTTGACGGACTTTACGACGTCGAGGATCGACAGGCCGCGCGCATTGAGCAGGGCCGGGTCGAGGTTGATATTGATCTGGCGGACCTTGCCGCCTTCAACCGTGGCGGCGGCAACGTTGGCGATTTGCTCGATCTGCGGCGCGATCGTGTTATAGGCCAGGTCGTAGAGGGCCCGTTCATCGAGATCGTCGCTGGAGACGGTGACGAACGAGACCGGGATATTGGACACGTCGAACTTGACGATGAAGGGCTGGAGGATTCCCGGCGGTAGACTGTTCAGGATTTGGGTGATGCGTTGCATCACCTCCATCTGGCCGACATTGATATCGGCGCCCCAGTTGAACCAGATCTGGACCGCGCCGATGCCTTGTTTGGAGAAGGATTCGACGTGCTCGACGTTGGAGGCGGAGCTGACGGCTTTTTCGATGGGATAGACGACGCTTTGTTCGATGTCGAGCGGGGGCGCGCCCTTATAGATGACGCCGACGAAGGCGACAGGGACCTGGATGTTCGGGAACAGATCGACGGGGAGCCGTTCCAGCGAGGTGACGCCCAGGACCACCATCGCGAGCGAGAGCATCAGGATGCCGATGCGGTTCCGGAGCGCCAAGAGCGTCAGCCACATGATGAGAGTAGTGACGGGTGATGGGTGATCAGTGATGGGCTAGGGATTAAAGAGCATCGGTTGTTCATCCGCCGCGCACTCATCACCCTTCACGCTTCACTGGATTTAGGGATTGTGTCTGCACCGGGGTTCCGTCGTGCACGAGGTCTTTGCCCGAGACGATGACCTGTTCGCTGCCGGTCAGCCCCTTGGTAATTTCTACGCGATTCTCCTCGCGGGCCCCGATCTCGACATTGACGCGTTGGGCTTTGCCGTCCCGCACAATGTAAACATACTGCACGTCTTCCAATCGGCTGACGGCGTCGATCGGGATTTGCACGGCCTGTTGGTGGGTGCCTACCAGGGCTTCGACGCGCGCGAACATGCCGCCCTTCAATGCTCGGTCCTTATTGGAGAGATCGATCTCGACGGTCATGGTGCGAGTGGCACGATTGAGTGCCTGCACGATGCGGGTGACGGTTCCGTCGAACACGCGATCGGGATAGGCTTCGGCGCGGACTTCCGCTTTCTGCCCGATATGGACAAGAGGAATATCTTTCTCGACGACTTCGATCAAAATCCGCACGGTTTCGATCTCGTGCAGGCTCAGGATGCCGCGCGAATTCGTCGAGGTGCCGGCCGTGGCGCTCATGACGTTGGCGCCGGGATCGAGGTTGCGCTCGGCGATATACCCGGCAAAAGGCGCTCGGATATAGGAGTAGGCGAGATTCGTCTCCGCCTGGGCGAGCGCGACCTCCATCTGCTTAACCTGGGCCTGGAGGGATTCCAGGGCGGCAGAAGCGCCGTCGAAGTTCACCTGCGCGTTGTCCAAATCCTGTTGCGAGACAAACTGATCCTTAATGAGTGCCTGCATCCGGTCGAGCGTGAGGGTCGCGTTACGGACGGCCGCTTGTTGTTGGGCGACTTTGGCTTTGGCCGCCGCGAGATTGGCCTTGGCCTGATTGACGGCATGTTGATAGTCGGTGTGGTCGATCTCAACCAGCAGTTGGTTCGCTTTGACGTGATCCCCCTTGTCCACGTGAATTTTGGCGATGTAGCCGTCGACGCGGGAGAAGAGATTCACCACCTGGTTGGGAATGATATCGGCGGTGTAGGCCAGGCGGATGGGGAGGTCCTGTTTCAACGGGGTGGTTGTTCCCACCGTGATGACACGGGTCTTCTTGTTGTCGGTTTTGGCGCCGCTGCTGAGACGGAAGACCACCAGCGCGGTGACGGCAAAGAAAATAATCACGCCGAGAATGACGAACGGGTGTTGCTTCAATGACCTCATATCCGGGCCCTTAACTTCCTGGCGCGGCTGGTGTGAGGCGCCGCCACGAGTCCTTGGAGAAAGATGTCGACATAGGTGGAGACGGTGTCATTATAGGGGCGATCGATCGGTACCCCGAAGATTTCGTGTAGCAGGCGATGATGGACGACCATGCCGATGAAGGCACGGGCGGCCAAGAGGGGATCGACCTGTCGAAAGGCGCCGTCCTCAACCCGCGTTTGAATGTAGGCCGCCAGATGGTCATAGAAGACTTTGTGATGCTTGCCGAAAAACATGTCAGAGAGTTCGTGGCCTTCCAACGCGCTGAACAGCAAGAGCCTCAATAAGGTGGGGTCGACGCCGGGGCGAATTCGGTAGCCGGCGATCAAGGTGAACACGCGCCGGTCGTCCTGCTTCTTGGCGGATTCCTCGATGGCGCTGAGGAGTTCGTTGACCGTGACTTTTTCCGCAAGGATAGCGGCATAGAGGACACGTTTGGTCGGGAAGTGTTTGAAGACTAGCGCTTCACTGATGCCGGCGGCCTTGGCGATCTCTTTTATGGTTGTGCCGTTAAAGCCTTTTTTGGCAAACAGTGTCGTAGCGGCCTGGATCAGGCCCGCCTGGCGCTCGGTGCTGGATTGTCTGGATGGTTTGGCTATCCGCGTCATCGTATAGTAAGTGAGTCATTACTCACCGAAAAGATAGCATGGGAAGAACGGGGAAGGCAAGCAATGGCTCGAGCCGAAGGGAGGCCGTTATCTCAGTATCTGTAGGCGTGTTTGCGAATGGTGCGGCTCTTCGACCGTAGCAAAGAGCGGGAGGAGATCGCTCATAGCGGCATCGGGGAGATGCTTCCACAGAAATCGGCGAAGACGTGAACGTTCAAGCGGGCTCACGCGTGCAAAGCTCAGCCCGTATCGGGACCCGTCGATCCACACGACCTGCGCATCCGTAATCAGCACCGTCTGAGGAAGCTCGAGGACCAAGGCCAGTCTCCCTCCCACAGTGAGACGGCTTTTGCTTTCGAGGCTGCATCCGGCATCGGAGAGATCGAGCAGGAGGGCCTTGCCGATCCGGTTGGTTTCATGGCGCTGCGCAAATCGCAGGCGCCTGGTCACAGCGATGCGATAGGTCTGTCGCTGGTCTGCTCGAGATTGACGATTCTGTTGCGCGGCGGCTGACGACATCGTGGGTGCTCCTGTTAGGCTTTCCCGCTGGTGCGAGTCGTGCGAAAGAATGACTGGAGAAACCGCTGAAGGCGAGGTTCTGACGTGGCCCGACTATGTTGGGGCCTCAGGCCAAACCGGTGCTCGTTGACCCACGCGACCTGAGCCTGAATGACGAAGAGCGGGTTTTTCTCATCGGACAGAGAGAGAAACAGGGTGAGATCCATGTCGACCTTGACCGGTTGGTTGCCTCGAACACCCAACCCTCCCCGTGACAGGTCGACGACCGTGCCATGGCCCATGATGACGTCGGTTTCATTCCACCCGGAATACATCAGGCCAAACGAGAGGGGGATGCGGTCGATTCCGCGTCGTTCAGCCGCGGGGCTATTGAGAAATCCTGGTGTTTTCTGGACAGGGTGCAGTTTCATAACCGGATCCTTTCATGCCGTGACGGGCGGTGTGAATTAGTGACAATCAAGGAGGGCATCCATCCAATCCATCGTCCCGATCTTTTGCGGCGGGAGCTGCATGCCGCACCGGTTCCCGTTTATCCAGAGCACCCGGACTTGGGGAATGCAAAGTGGGTGGTCTGACTCAGGAAGTTCGAGAAAGAGAGCCAGTTCCATCCCTTGTTTCAGGCCACGACTGCCGGCAAGGCCGAACCCGTGCCGGCTCAGGTCGACGATGGTGGCGTGGCCTATTACGATCTTCTGATCATCCGTTCCTGAATAGCGCACCTTGAATCTTGCGCCGATGCGCGGATCCCGGCGCTGTTCCGCTCCAGCCTCGAGGACTTGCCGGGAGGATTTTGATTCTGTTTTCCACCAGCTCATTGTGTGAGACCTCCCTTTCTGTAAGTGACAGAGGCGCATGAGATGTCCTTGCGCGGATCTCATTACTCCATGACCGACTCAATCAAGTCCTTCAGTCGGGTTCGCATGTGGTCTGGAACAGAGGGCAGAAAAACCGGCCTTGATCGACGGATCCAGGCGGGGGATATCCATGACGGCCGATACGTTGCTTTCTGTGTGGATCATGATGGCCACTCTCCTCGTGACGAATGCGGCGCGGCTACGATTTGACCTTACCGCGACATCGGTAGTTTGACAGCCCCCTAGGCGGGGGATCGGACCACCCTGCTGAAGAGGGGGGGGAAGACGTTCGAAGCGTCGGTGCTTGTTCAACAATGGGCGGAAACGGACTTTGCTGTGGAATCAGCTACGAGACTGGTTTCTGGAGGTTGCTTGTGAAGGGAACGTTAGACTGGGTGCGGGAGTTCGACTGAAGAGACCGAGCCTGACTTGAGGAGGGATGGTCTGCTCAAGCTGTGGGCAGGGATTCGACGGTGCCACTATTCCTGCTATACCAGCCGGAATCGAGTCCGTTGGTTCTGAACCGTGTCGTGCGTAATGTTTTTCCAGAGGAAGGCTTGAATGCGTTTGCGGTCGGTCTGGCTGAGGTGCATGAAACGGACGGAGAAATGGCAGCCTGATACCCAGACGATGTGAGCCGATGAGAGCTTCAACGGACCTTCTCCATCTGGGAGCGCAATCATCAATGATAATAATGTTCCTCGGGTGACGGGGTGCTCACTGATCATCTTGCAACCGGAGAGGGAGATGTCTTTCGTGACCCCTTCGCCCTTGTGCGGTTGCGTCGGGACTTCTCCTGAGTAGCGAACCGGACAGGTGACAGCCACCCGCTCGGAATAGCGCTTGTCCAGACTGGAGTAGGCAGGTTGTAATGATTTTATGGAAGTGGACAACGGCCGTTTCATGAGCACCTCCCGAAATCGGTATACAGTTCTTGTCGGTCGTGACGTCGTTGCACTCTACCTCAGTTCTCTGTCGCTAAGAATCCCCTAATAGGACGGGATCAGTCCCCCTGGAAGAAGGGGGGGGAGCTTCGCTGTCCGGGAAGTAAGAGCGACGCAACACAGGACAGTATGCTGCAGAGGAGAGGGAATTGCCAGGTATAAGGCGAATCCTTGCTTTGGCCCGCAAGGGGTGCGCTAAAACACCGTGCCGGAGTTTCCCTCTGAGAGTTTTTCGCGCAGGATGCGGCTTTCGAAAAAGATGATCCCCCGTTCGATGCGGGACTCGTACCGGAGCGTGATTTCTGTGTCGAATCCATGCCAGGCATAGACGCGGATCGGGCCGACCGAAATCTGTCCTGGTGTGCGATCGAGCGGCCCATACTTGGTTTGCAGATAGGCCAGGATTTGTTCGTGGGTGTCTTTGCCCTGGTAGCGGACGAGCACGCGGCCGAACTTTCCATCGAACGTGGTGAAGCGCAAGACTTCGACTGGAATTATCCCGAGCATCGGCTTTCCGGCCTTCAATTCGTAGGACAGCAGTTTTCCCGCTTCCTCGACTTTGGCGAACTGGTCGCCTTCCGTCAGGGCCGATTCCCAGGGCAGCCCTTCAAATCCGTTCGGGTCGTTGAGGATCGGCACGGCGAGAGCCAGGCTGGCTGAGAATGCCAGCATGCCGAGCAGAGTGACGAGGCGCAATGGGAAGCGGTTCATGGTCGGTCAGATTCCTTACTCCGCGGAGTCCGTAATATAATCGTTGAATCGCGGTGCCAGCGTGCGGCTATCGATGAAGATGAAACCCCGCTCCGTGTTGGCTTGATAGGTGACATTGATCTCGGTTTCCGGGCCTCTCCAGTTATATTGCTGATTCAGCCCTCGCGCCATCTGTCCGGGAATGCGCTCCAACGGCCCGAATTGCGTTTCGAGGAACCGCATCACCCTGGTATGGGTCTGTTCGCCTTGGTAGCGAATCGTCACGCGGGCGAATTGGTCGTCGATCGACAGGAGGAGAATGCTGGTCATCTCCGTCTCGGCGAAGGTTGCGGGACTGGTCGTGGAGCGATATTCGGTGATATGCAAGCCTGTCCGTGACGGAACCACATCGGTGCGTCCGGCCAGCGTGGCGCCCCATCCGATATTCTGAAACCCTTTCGGGTCGTTGATCATCGGGACGGCAGCGACCGGCAGTGCGTGCAGCAGGCCGGAAGCAACGAGAAGCCCGAGGAGAAGATGACGAAGCCGCGGGTTAGTCATGGTGTCGCACGGTATCCAAAAAGCGATCCATCTTTGCACGCTACCATGGCATCGAAGCCGGCGCAACCGGAGGGTTTGT
>CAZWOX010000056.1:0-15021 GCA_964635345.1 uncultured Nitrospira sp. | reverse complement strand
TCCGCGAGGGCGGCAAGACGGTCGGCTCCGGCGTGGTCACCGAGATTCTGGCGTAACGAAGGCTGTTAACGGTCGAACATCAGTCGTCAATCGAGGGAGCGGCTTCCTCGGAATTTGCGGTTGACGCGTGACGAATGACGGATTACGGAGAAGAAAATGCGTGAGGTTATCGATTTAGCGTGCACGGTCTGCAAGCAGCGGAACTATTCGACCAACAAGAATAAGAAGAACGATCCGGACCGGTTGGAGCGGAATAAGTTCTGCAAGTTCTGTCGGAAGCATATTGCCCATAAAGAAGTGAAGTAGGCCGAAGCCGGTATCGTACCGGCGATGCGGATCCTGTAGGGGCATGGTGTCAATGGCAGCACCTCGGTCTCCAAAACCGATGGTCTAGGTTCAAATCCTAGTGCCCCTGCCACACTGGGCATGCTCAGGAATCTTGTGGTGACGGTTTTGGGGTATGCGGGTTGATGGGTCAGGAAGGCGGAGGGCTCGATGTTTAAGCGGATGATCGAATCCATAAAACTGTTTCTCGCGGAAGTGCGAGCGGAGTTGAAAAAAGTATCGTTTCCGACGAGAGCTGAAACCATCGGTTCTACGACTGTGGTCATTGTGTTTTGTATTTTGATGTCGCTCTATTTGTCGGTGATCGACTCGTTTCTGGTGTGGCTGGTCAGTAAGATTATTTGATCGTTCGACGGATGTGCGTCGCGCGGCGGCGCGTCCTGATTTCTTGACCTGAGGGTGGGGCATGACAAAAAACTGGTACGTCATTCATACGTACGCGGGGTTTGAGGGACGCGTGAAGACCAGCCTCTTAGAGCGAGCCAATCAGATGGGGCTCGTCGAAAAGCTCGGTCAGGTCCTGGTTCCGACCGAGGATGTGATTGAAATCAAGGACGGGAAGCGGCGGACGTCGCGACGGAAATTTTTCCCCGGCTACGTGTTGGTTGAGCTGGAAACGCCGTTGCAAGACGAGACGATGCAGATGATCAAGGAGACCCCGAAGGTTACCGGGTTTGTCGGGGGTGGGGCGCTTCCGCTTCCGCTGACCACTGAGGAAGTGGAGTCGCTGCTCAAGCAGGTCGATGCCGGACAGTCCGGACCGCGCGAGCAGGTCAAGTTCATCAAGGGCGACAATGTTCGTATCGTCGACGGCCCGTTCCTGGGTTTCAACGGGCTGGTGGACGAGGTGGATCAGGATCACAGTCGGTTGAAGTTGATGGTCAGTATTTTCGGGCGCTCGACGCCGGTGGAACTGGGGTTCCTGCAGGTTGAGCGAATTTAAGGTGTGCCGTTGTTGCGGTTGAACGTGGCAGCGCTGACGTTCTGAGGAGATTCATATGGCAAAGGAAGTATCCGCTCTCATCAAGTTGCAGATTCCTGCTGGGAAGGCCAATCCGGCTCCTCCTGTCGGCCCGTCGCTCGGTCAGCACGGCGTCAATATCATGGAATTCTGCAAGCAGTTCAACGCGAAGACGCAGAAGGAAGGAGATAGCATTATTCCGGTGGTCATCACCGTGTATAAGGATCGCTCCTTTACCTTCATTATGAAGACGCCTCCGGCGTCGGATCTGTTGAAGAAGGCGGCCGGCATCATCAAGGGATCGGGCGTGCCGCAAAAAGATAAAGTCGGAAAGATCACTCAGGCTCAGCTGCGCGAGATCGCCCAGAAGAAACAAGCTGATTTGAATGCGGCGGACCTGGAAGGGGCGATCAAGATCATTGCCGGAACGGCCAGAAGCATGGGTGTCGTAGTACAGGGATAGCGCGGACAGCGTTCGGGAAGAAGGAGTACGAGGTATGGGAAAGAAGATGAAGGCCGCGTTGGAGAAGGTCGAACCGCGCATGTACGCCTTGCGTGAAGCCGTCGACGTCGTCAAGAAGTCGGCCTATGCGAAGTTCGATGAGTCGGTCGATATTGCCTTGCGGTTGGGTGTCGATCCGAAGCGATCCGACCAGATGGTGCGGGGTACCACGGCGTTGCCGCATGGAACGGGCAAGAAGGTCCGTGTCCTGGTCTTCGCCAAGGGGGACAAGGAGCAAGAGGCGCGTCAGGCCGGCGCCGACTACGTGGGATCCGACGATCTCATGGAGAAGATCAAGGGCGGATGGATGGATTTCGACTATGCCATCTCCACCCCGGATCTCATGGCATCGGTCGGAAAGTTGGGAAAGCAGCTCGGGCCGCGCGGACTCATGCCGAATCCGAAGACCGGCACGGTCACGTTCGAAGTCGGGAAGGCCGTGGCGGAGATTCGCAAGGGCCGGGTCGAGTTCAAGGTCGAGAAGGCGGGTATCGTGCAGGTGGCGGTCGGCAAGGTATCGTTCGACATCGACAAGCTGTACGACAATGCCTCGGCCATTCTTGAATCCGTCATCAAAGCGAAGCCGGCGTCCTGCAAGGGCCGCTATCTGAAGAGCGCCACGATTTCCAGCACCATGGGTCCTGGCGTGCAGTTGGATGCGATGGCGTTGACCAAGCAGTGGAGTTAAGCGCGCGCCGGCGTGGCCGGCGTCTGGAGAGAAAGGGTCAGGTATGAAGAAGGATCTTAAAGCACCAGCGGTTGCGGAACTTGCCGAGTTGTTCGGCCGCGCAAGAATCGCGATCTTGACCGAATCCGTCGGTCTTCCGGTGAACCAAGTTACCGAGTTGCGCAAACAGTTGCGCGGGGTAAAGGCCGAGTACCGGATCATGAAGAATACCCTTGCGATTCGGGCTTCTGAAGGGACAGGCTTGGCCGGTCTCAAAGCCCATCTGAAAGGGCCGACGGGAATGGTGATCGGATACGACGATCCCGTCTTGCCCGCCAAGATCTTGCGGGATTGGATCGGGGCGGAGAAGCGGGAAGAGAAAATCAAGGTCACGGTCGGAGTGTTGGAAGGGAAGCTCGTGCAGGCGGCGGATCTCGCGGCCATTGCCAAGCTTCCCAAGAAGGAAGTGCTCATTGCTATGTTGTTGTCGGCCATGCAAGGGCCGATACGCGGCGTGGTCTATACATTGAGCGCAGTGTTGTCGAAATTTGTGCGAGTTGTTGCAGCCATTCAAGACAAAAAGAAAGGGGAGGGAGACATGTCGGCTACCACTACAAAATTTTCGCAGGAAGAATTGATCAAGGCCATTGAGGGCATGAGCGTGCTCGACTTGGCGGAGTTGGTGAAGGGCTTGGAGACCCGCTTCGGCGTCACCGCCGCGGCGCCTGTCGCCATGGCGGCAGCCACGGCTGCCGGCGGAGCCGCGGCGGCTGCCGCCGAAGAGAAGACCTCGTTCGACGTGATCCTCGTCTCGGCTCCTGCCGACAAGAAGATCCAGGTCATCAAGGTGGTGCGTGAATTGACGAGCCTCGGCCTGAAGGAAGCGAAGGATCTTGTGGAAGGCGCGCCGAAGCCCGTGAAGACCGGCGCGACCAAGGAAGAGTCCGACACCATGAAGAAGAAGCTCGAAGAGAGCGGCGCCAAGATCGAGATTAAGTAAGCAGCATTGTCCGATCGTCTTCGGGTGTCGTCCCAACTGACGGCACCCGAAGCCAACCATAGTGTGTGGAGGAGTGCGCATGCCCGAAACGACTCTTCAGGAGTTCGTCGAACGGAAAGATTACTCACGCATCCGGGCCAGCATCGCTATCCCTGACCTGATTGAAATTCAAAAGCGCTCGTACGAAGAGTTCCTGCAAATGGAAGTCGAGCCCGAGCGCCGTAAGGATCAGGGCTTGCAGGCCGCGCTGGCCAGTGTCTTCCCGATTCCTGACTATAACAATACGGCCGTACTGGAGTTCTCCAGCTATACGCTGGGGACGCCCAAGTACGATGAGCGAGAGTGCATTGAGCAGGGCATGACCTTCGCGGTCCCGCTCAAGCTTCGCGTGCGCCTGGTCGTGTTCGATAAAGAAGATAAGGGCCCACGAAAGAAGGTGCTGGACGTCCGCGAACAGGAAGTCTATGTCGGCGAATTGCCGCTGATGACTGAGCGCGGAACGTTCATTATCAACGGGACCGAGCGGGTCGTCGTGAGTCAGCTGCACCGTTCGCCTGGCGCATCGTTCACCCACGACAAGGGGCGTACCCATGCCAGCGGGAAGGTGCTGTACTCGGCGCGCATTATCCCCTATCGAGGATCCTGGCTCGACTTCGAGTTCGATGCGAAGGACATCCTCTATGTGCGGATCGACCGCCGGCGGAAAATGCCGACGACGATTCTGTTGAAGGCCTTTAATTTCTCCAGCGATGATCTGCTGAAGATGTACTACCCCGTCGAAGAAATTCGGCTGGTGAAGGGGAAGTTGTTCCGGAAGTTGGACGCCGATATTCATCAGGGGCTTCGAGCCTCCGTCGAGGTGACGGAAAAAGGCGGCAAGGAACCGCTCGTGCGCGAGGGAGCCAAGCTCACCAAGGGCCTCATCGCCAAGCTGAAGGCTGCCGGTGTGAAAGAGATTCCGCTGACTCCTGAAGAGCTGGTCGGTCGCGCGATCTTGACGGAAGTCGTGGATGCCAAGAAGAGCAAGATTGCCGAGAAGAATCAGCGGCTGACGGCCGAGATCGTTGAGAAGATTCTCGAAAGCGACATCGAAGAATTCAAGGTCATCTATTTCGACACGGCGACTGCAACGCCGGTTATTCTCGACACGCTCGAAATGGAAAAGATCGAGACCAAAGAAGAAGCGATGGTCGAAATCTATCGCCGCTTGCGTCCGGGCGAGACGCCTTCTGTGGAGACCGCCCGTGCCTTGTTCGACAACTTGTTCCTGAATTCCAAGCGGTATGACCTGTCTCCGGTTGGCCGGCTCAAGCTGAACAGCAAGCTGGCGCTGGATCTGCCGCTCGAACAGCGAACGTTGACGGCGCAGGATATTGTCGAGGTCATCCGCTATCTCGTGAATTTGAAGATGGGCAAGGGCGATATCGACGACATCGACCACTTGGGGAACCGTCGTGTGCGTTCCGTCGGCGAACTGTTGGAGAATCAATTTCGGCTTGGGCTCGTGCGGATGGAGCGGAGTATTAAGGAGCGCATGAATCTCCTGGATATGGAGACGGTGCTTCCTCACGATCTCATCAATGCCAAGCCGGTCGTTGCGGCTGTGAAGGAATTTTTCAGCAGCAGTCAGTTGTCCCAGTTCATGGACCAGACCAATCCCTTGGCTGAAATCACCCATAAACGACGCTTGTCGGCGCTTGGTCCGGGAGGGTTGACTCGTGAACGGGCCGGCTTTGAAGTGCGTGACGTGCATCCGTCGCACTACAGTCGTATTTGTCCGATTGAAACGCCGGAAGGTCCGAACATCGGTCTGATCACGTCCTTGGCGACATACGCCCGGATCAATCAGTTCGGGTTTATCGAAGCGCCGTATCGGAAGGTGGTCAAGGGGCGCGTCTCGGACGAGATTGAATTCCTCTCGGCCATCGAAGGGGACAAGTATCTCATCGCGCAGGCCAACTCGACCGTCGATAACGGCGGGCGTTTGACTTCAGAAATGATCACGGCGCGTCATGGCGGGGACTTCGTTGCGGCGACGCCGGACAAGATCGACTACATGGATGTGTCGCCGAAGCAGGTGGTCAGTGTCGCGACCGCGTTGGTCCCGTTCTTGGAGCATGACGACGCGAACCGCGCCTTGATGGGATCCAACATGCAGCGCCAGGCGGTGCCGTTGGTTACCTCCGACTCTCCGCTCGTTGGAACCGGCATGGAAGCCGTCGTGGCCAGAGATTCAGGCTACGTGGTTCAGGCGCGCCGGCCTGGTGTGGTGGAGAGCGTGGATGCGACCCGCATCGTAGTCCGCGCTGAGGGCAAGGAAGGGCGCAAGGGAAAAGATTCGGGTCTGGATGTGTATGATCTGATCAAGTTCCAGCGTTCCAACCAGAACACCTGTATTACTCAGACGCCGGTGGTGCGATTGGGGCAGCCCGTGAAGGTTGGACAGGTGTTGGCCGATGGTCCGGCCATCGATCATGGAGAATTGGCATTGGGGAAGAACATTCTGGTGGCTTTCATGCCCTGGGGTGGATACAACTTTGAAGACGCGATTCTCTTGAGCGAGAAGCTGGTTCGCGAGGATGCGTTTACCTCCATTCACATTGAAGAGTTTGAGCTGGAAGCGCGGGATACCAAGCTGGGCAAGGAAGAGGTGACCCGCGATATTCCCAACATCGGCGAGGAAGCGCTTCGCAATCTCGACGAGAGCGGCATCATTCGCATCGGCGCCGAAGTGAAGCCGGGCGATATTCTTGTCGGCAAGGTCACGCCGAAGGGCGAGACGCAGTTGACGCCGGAAGAGAAGTTGCTGCGGGCGATCTTCGGTGAAAAGGCCGGCGATGTGAAAGACACGTCGTTGACTGTCCCGCCGGGTGTCGAAGGGATCGTGGTCGACGTTAAGATTTTCTCCCGCAAGGGGTTGGATAAAGACGAGCGCTCCAAGAGCATCGAGAGCGACGATCAGATGAAACTGCAGCGCGATCATCACGAAGAGCTGCGCATCATCGATGAAGAGAAGACGAAGAAGATTCGCAAGCTTTTGCTCGGCAAAGTGGTCGGCCGCGACTTGATGGATCCGGATACCGGCGATGTCATTCTGAAGAAGAAGGGCAAGCTGACGGCCGAGATTCTCAAGCGGCTCCCTGACGATACCGTGCGCCACATCATCTTGAGCGATCCGGATGAGCAGAAGGAACTCGAAGATGTGGAGCGGCGGGCAAAGGAACAAATCGAGATTCTCCAGACGCTGTACGACGAGAAAGTTGGACGTCTGAAGCGCGGCGATGAATTGCCTCCCGGCGTCATCAAGCTGGTGAAGGTGTACGTCGCGATGAAGCGCAAGATTCAGGTCGGCGACAAGATGGCGGGACGACATGGAAACAAGGGTGTCGTGTCGCGCGTGTTGCCGGAAGAGGATATGCCTTATTTGCCGGACGGCACACCGGTCGAAATCGTGCTGAATCCTCTCGGCGTGCCTTCACGTATGAACGTGGGGCAGATCTTGGAGACGCACCTCGGGTGGGCGGCCAAGGCGCTGGGGATCAAGGTGGCCAGCCCGGTGTTCGACGGGGCGTCGGAAAAAGAAATCAAGGATTTGCTCACGAAGGCCAAATTGCCGCCGAGCGGGCAGAGCACATTGGTTGACGGGCGAACCGGAGAAACCTTTGCCAGCCCGGTCACCGTCGGCTACATGTACGTCCTGAAACTCCACCACTTGGTGGACGACAAGATTCACGCACGGTCCATCGGACCCTATTCTCTTGTGACGCAACAGCCCTTGGGCGGTAAAGCCCAGTTCGGCGGTCAGCGGCTCGGAGAAATGGAAGTCTGGGCCTTGCAGGCGTACGGCGCTGCGTCGACGCTGCAGGAGTTCCTGACGGTCAAGTCCGATGACGTCCCGGGCCGGTCGCGCATGTACGAAGCAATCGTGAAGGGTGAACCATTCCTCGAACCAGGGTTGCCCGAATCGTTTAATGTCTTGGTCAAAGAGTTGCAGAGTTTGGGGCTCGACGTCGAGTTGCTGAAGTCGCAAGACTAACCACTTGTGTGCCGGTTGAAAGCCGGTATCAGAGGAGGTCCTACATTGGAAGGCGTATATACATTGTTTGAGAAGCCGCGTGATGCGGTGTCGTTCGATTCGATGCGAATTCGCATTGCTTCGCCCGAGAAGATCCGGTCCTGGTCCTACGGCGAAGTGAAGAAGCCGGAGACGATCAATTACCGGTCGTTCAAGCCGGAAAAGGACGGCCTCTTCTGCGCGAAGATTTTCGGTCCGATCAAGGATTGGGAGTGCAATTGCGGCAAGTATAAGCGCATGAAGCATCGCGGCATCGTCTGCGACAAATGCGGCGTCGAAGTGATTCAGTCCAAAGTGCGCCGCGAGCGCATGGGGCATATCGAACTGGCCGCGCCGGTCGCGCATATCTGGTTCCTCAAGGGGGTGCCGAGCCGTATTGGAACGTTGCTCGATATGAGCTTGAAGCAACTCGAGAAAATCCTCTATTTCGAGAGTTATGTCTGCGTCGATCCGGGATCGACGGATCTCTCCGAGAAGGAATTGGTTCCGGAAGACAAGCTGCGAACCTTGCAGTCCGAATTCGGTTCCAGCGGCTTTAAGGTCGGTATCGGCGCAGAAGCGATTCGCGATTTGTTGCGCAAGATCGATATCAATAGTTTGTGGGATGAGATTCAGATCAAGGCGAAGACGTCGGCGTCGGCGGCCTTGAAGAAGAAGTATGCGAAGCGGCTAAAGGTGTTAGAGGCGTTCCGCAAGTCCGGCAACAAGCCGGAGTGGATGATTATGGATGTCATCCCGGTATTGCCGCCTGAATTGCGCCCCCTGGTGCCTCTCGATGGCGGCCGGTTTGCGACCTCCGATCTGAACGACTTGTATCGCCGGGTCATCAACCGGAACAACCGGTTGAAGCGCTTGATGGAGTTGAAGGCGCCCGGCGTCATCATTCGCAATGAAATGCGCATGTTGCAGGAAGCCGTCGATGCCTTGTTCGATAACGGCCGTCGAGGCCGTGCGATTCGTGGACCCAACAAGCGTCCGCTCAAGTCCTTGAGCGACATGCTCAAGGGTAAGCAGGGCCGCTTCCGGCAGAACCTGCTCGGAAAGCGCGTCGACTACTCCGGCCGTACGGTCATCGTGGTCGGACCGGATCTCCGGCTGAACCAGTGCGGACTGCCGAAGAAAATGGCATTGGAGTTGTTCAAGCCGTTCATCTTTCACAAATTGGAAGAACGCGGTGCTGCGACGACGATTAAGAGCGCCAAACGCCTGGTTGAAAAAGAGCGCCCCGAAGTGTGGGATGTGCTCGATGAAGTGATTCGTGAGCATCCGGTGTTGTTGAACCGCGCCCCGACTCTGCATAGACTCGGTATTCAAGCGTTCGATCCGGTCTTGGTTGAAGGGAAAGCTATTAAGCTGCACCCGCTCGTCTGCGCGGCGTTCAACGCCGACTTCGACGGAGACCAGATGGCCGTTCACGTCCCCCTGTCTGTCGAAGCGCAGGTTGAGGCACGCGTCCTGATGATGTCGATCAATAACATCTTGTCCCCGGCGAACGGAAAGCCGATTGCGGTGCCGTCGCAGGACATGGTGTTGGGCGTCTACTGGTTGACTAAAGAGCGTGTGGGCGTCAAAGGCGAAAATAAGATCTTCGGGTCTCCCGAGGAAGTGCGGATTGCCTACGATGCTCGCGAAGTGGAAGAGCATGCGCGTATCAAGGTGCGTCTCGGCGGCGCGCTGGTGCAGAGCACGGTCGGGCGCGTGCTGTTGTCGGAGATTCTTCCCGCCAGCATGCCGTTCGCCAGTGCCAATAAATTGATGACGAAAAAGGAAATGACCAAGCTGATCGATACGGTCTATCGGCAGACCGGGCATCGAGACACGGTCGTGTTCCTCGATAAGATCAAAGATCTCGGCTTCTTCTACGCGACGAGAGCCGGCGTGTCGATTTGCGTCGACAACATGCATATTCCGACGAAAAAGGGCGTGTTCATCGGAAAGGCTCAGCATGAAGTCGGTGAGATCGAGAAGCAGTATGCCGAGGGTTTGATCACCAACGGCGAACGCTACAATAAAGTCATCGACATCTGGGCGCATGTGTCTGAACAGGTCGCCAATGAAATGATGAAGGAACTCGGCGCCGGCGGCGATCCCGCCAAGGCCGAATCCTTCAATCCTATTTTCATGATGGCCGACTCCGGTGCTCGCGGCAGCTCGCAGCAGATTCGTCAGCTCGGCGGTATGCGCGGACTGATGGCGAAGCCGTCAGGCGAAATCATCGAAACGCCGATCACGGCGAATTTCCGCGAAGGGTTGACGGTGCTGCAGTATTTCATTTCGACGCACGGTGCGCGCAAAGGTCTCGCGGATACGGCGTTGAAGACCGCAAATTCCGGGTATTTGACCCGCCGCTTGGTCGACATCGCTCAGGACGTCATCATCTATGAGATCGACTGCGGCACGCACGACGGCATTATGGTGAGCCCCCTCATTGAGGGCGGTGAAATCATTCAGCCGTTGGAAGAGCGTGTGCTGGGTCGCTTGGCCGCAGAAGATATCCGCGATCCCGTGACCGGGGAAATCATCGTGTCGCGGAATGAAGAGATCAATGAGGATCGTACGAAGGCCGTCGTTGAGGCCGGCGTTGAGCGCGTCAAGATCCGGTCTGTGCTGACGTGCCAGGCGCCGCGCGGCGTCTGTCAGGCCTGCTACGGCCGCGACCTCGCTCGTGGGCGACTCGTCGAGAAGGGAGAGCCGGTCGGCGTCATTGCGGCGCAGTCGATCGGTGAGCCTGGAACGCAGTTGACCATGCGCACGTTCCACATCGGCGGTACGGCCAGCAAAGTCGTCGAGCAGACAATTGTCGAAGCGAAACACGCCGGTCGCATTAAGTTCTTGAGTTTTGATGCGAAGAAGAATGCCGACATCCCGATCCCTGGAATCGCCGTCCGGAATAAGGAAGGCGAGTGGGTGGTGATGAGCCGTAATGCCAAAATCGCGATCGTCGATGAAAACGGTCGTGAACGGGAAAAGTATCCCGTGGTCTACGGCGCCAAGATCAAGATCGGCGACGGCGATCGGATTGCGATCGGACAAAAGCTGGTTGAGTGGGATCCGTACTCGCTGACGATCTTGACGGAAGTCGGTGGACGGATTGCCTTCGGCGACATCATCGAAGGCGTGACCATGAAGGATGAGTTCGATGAGGTCACCGGTCTCTCGCGCAAAGTGATCATCGAGCACTCCGGGGCAACGCTTCGTCCGCGCATTTCGATTAAAGATGAGGGCGGAAAGACGGCAAAGGTTGCGGCGGGGGGGAATGTGGCCCGCTATCTGTTGCCGGTCGGCGCCCACATTTTTGTCGAAAAGGGTGCGGCGGTGCATCCCGGAGACGTGTTGGCAAAGATCCCGCGTGAAACCACGAAGACCAAGGATATCACCGGCGGTCTGCCGCGTGTGGCCGAGCTGTTCGAGGCGCGCAAGCCGAAGGAGCAGGCTGTCATCAGTGAAATCGACGGCGAAGTTTCTTACGGTGGATTCGTGAAGGGACAGCGGAAAGTGCTTGTCGATAATAAGATGGGCGACGTGAAGGAATATCTTATTCCTAAGGGTAAGCACGTCAATGTCCACGAAGGGGACTGGGTTCGTGCCGGTGAACCGTTGATGGACGGTTCGGCCAATCCGCACGATATCCTCGATGTGCTGGGGCCTAATGAACTCCAGAAGTATCTTGTGGATGAAGTGCAGGACGTCTATCGGTTGCAGGGCGTGACCATCAACGACAAGCATATCGAAATCATCGTGCGCCAGATGTTGCGCAAGGTTCGTATCGAAGACCCCGGCGATACCGAATTCCTTCCGGGTAGCCAGGTGAGCAAGGCCCTGTTCGAGAAGGCCAATGACCGCGTGTCTGAAAAGGGCGGTACGCCGGCTCTCGGTAAGCCAGTTCTCCTAGGTATTACTAAGGCGGCATTAACCACTGATAGTTTTATTTCCGCAGCATCGTTCCAGGAGACGACGCGTGTATTGACGGAGGCGGCGATCAATGGACGCGAGGACAGTCTGCTCGGCTTGAAGGAAAATGTCATTGTCGGTCGTTTGATTCCGGCCGGTGCCGGATTTGAAGAGTATCGCGATACGTTCGTTATCAGTGAAAAAGCCGCTCCGGTTGCGGTGGCGGCTGTTGCCGGTGGCGCTGAAGCCGGACAGGAACGGACGGCATCGACCGCCGGTGAAGGCGCGGTGCGCTCGTAATTGTGGCGGAATTCAAGCGGTCCTCAGGGCGACTTGACAGGCGATAATTGCATCATTATAATCCGACGGCTTTGCGGAAGAAGCCCGTTGAATGTTTGAAAGCGATAAGGGTTAGAACACGATGCCGACAATCAATCAGTTAGTGCGAAAAGGGCGAAACCTCGTCAAGGCGAAGACGAAGAGTCCTGCGCTGAAGGGGTGTCCTCAGAAGCGCGGAGTGTGTCTCCGTGTCTATACGACCACCCCGAAGAAGCCGAACTCGGCGTTGCGTAAGGTGGCTCGCGTTCGATTGACGAACGGTATGGAAGTTACGACGTATATCCCCGGTGTCGGGCATAACTTGCAGGAGCATTCCATTGTGCTCGTGCGCGGCGGTCGCGTAAAGGACCTTCCCGGCGTTCGCTACCATTTGGTGCGTGGTGCGCTTGATGCTGTCGGTGTGGCTGATAGAAAGCAGAGCCGGTCTAAGTACGGCGCAAAGCGTCCGAAGTAAATTCTGGATTAACGAGAAAGAGTATCCGACATGCCAAGAAGTAAATTTCTGGATCAGCGCGAAGTCCTTCCTGATGTGCGATATCGCGACAAGCTCGTCGGGAAGTTTGTGAATACGCTGATGAGCGGCGGGAAGAAGAGTACGGCGGAGCGTATTTGTTACGGGGCTTTCGATGCGATTCAGGAGAAGACCGGGAATGATCCGTTGAAGGTTTTTAAGGCTGCCATCGATAATGTGAAGCCGGTTGTTGAAGTAAAGTCGAGGCGTGTCGGCGGAGCGTCGTATCAGGTTCCTGTTGAGATTCGTCCGGCGAGAAGAGTCTCTTTGGCTCTTCGTTGGTTGGCTGAGTATTCGCGGACTCGCGGCGGAAAGAGCATGCGGGAACGCTTGGCTGCTGAATTGATGGACGCGTCGAATAATACCGGCGCTTCTGTGAAGAAACGGGAAGACGTGCATCGGATGGCGGAAGCGAATAAAGCCTTCGCCCATTATCGCTGGTAGCGTCGTACTGTGCTGCAGTTAAGCCGTGCTGCGAATCGCAGTTCCGGGTGCTGGCGGGTCGCAGCGGTGAAGTCGGCTTGACTTGTGGCACATGTGTTTTTTAGGGGAGTGAAGTGGCTCGTCAAACATCATTAGAACATACGCGAAACATCGGCATCATGGCTCATATCGATGCCGGGAAGACGACGACGACGGAGCGCATTCTTTTTTATACGGGAATGACGCACAAGATCGGTGAGGTTCATGAGGGCGCTGCCACCATGGACTGGATGGAGCAGGAGCGTGAGCGCGGAATTACGATCACGGCTGCTGCGACGACCTGTTTCTGGCGCGAGCATCGCATCAACATCATCGATACGCCTGGCCATGTCGACTTCACGATTGAGGTGGAGCGGTCGTTGCGTGTGCTCGATGGGGCGGTGGCGGCGTTCGATTCGGTTCAGGGCGTAGAGCCTCAGTCTGAAACGGTGTGGCGGCAGGCCGATAAATACTCGGTCCCCCGCATAGCGTTCATGAATAAGATGGATCGAATTGGTGCGGAATTCTTCGCCAGTGTCCAGTCTATCATTGATCGGCTTGGTGCGAATCCGGTTCCTATCCAGATTCCCATCGGTAGAGAATCTGAGTTCCGTGGCACCATTGATTTGGTGAAGATGAAGGGTTTCTTCTACGACGACGAGACTTTGGGCGCGAAATATGTTGTCGGAGAGATTCCGGATAATCTGCTCGATCAGGCGAAGGAGTATCGCGAAAAGATGATCGATGCTGTCGCTGAATTCGATGAGCAGGTCATGGAAAAGTATCTCAACGGGCACGCACTGACTGAGGAAGAGATTAAGCGGGCGATCCGCGCTGCGACGATTGCGATGAAGGTGACGCCGGTGCTCTGTGGGTCGGCCTTTAAGAATAAGGGCGTGCAGCAACTGTTGGATGCCGTTGTCGATTATCTTCCGTCGCCGCTTGATATTCCTCCGGTGAAGGGTATTGATCCGAATACGGGGAAGGAAGTCGAGCGGAAGCCCGATGATAGCGATCCGTTTTCTGCGCTCGCATTCAAGATGATGACCGATCCATTCGCCGGTCAGCTGGTATTTTTTCGTGTGTACTCAGGTACCTTGAAGACCGGTTCTCCCGTGTTGAACGTGACAAAGGGGACGAAGGATCGCATCGGTCGATTGCTCAAGATGCACGCGAATAAGCGGGAAGAGATCGATGTCGCCTATGCGGGAGATATTGTGGCGGCTGTCGGGCTTAAGGGTGCCACCACTGGGGATACGCTGTCGGAGGAGAAGCAGCCGGTCCTCTTGGAAGTCATGAAATTCCCCGAGCCTGTCATTGCTATGGCTATTGAGCCGAAGACGAAGGCCGATCAGGAGAAAATGGGTTTTGCGCTCCAGAAGCTGGCGCAGGAGGATCCATCGTTCAGGGTGCGTACCGACGAAGAGACGGCGCAGACGATCATCGCCGGTATGGGCGAATTGCATCTTGAGATCATCGTCGATCGCATGCTTCGTGAATTCAAAGTTGAGGCGAATGTCGGTAAGCCTGAAGTGGCCTTCCGTGAAACGATTCGCAGGTCTGCAGAGGCGGAGTCTAAATATGTGAAGCAGACCGGTGGGCGCGGCCAATACGGGCATGTTGTGCTCACGGTCGAGCCATCCGAATCCGGTAAGGGCTTTGAGTTTGTGAATAAGATTGTTGGTGGTGTGATTCCTCGTGAATTCATTCCTGCTGTTGAGAAGGGTGTGAAGGAGCGGCTGGATGCTGGCGTCATTGCTGGATATCCTTTGCGAGACATTCGTGTGACGCTCACATACGGCTCATATCACGACGTAGACTCGAATGAAATGGCGTTCAAGATTGCCGGCTCGATGGCTTTTGCCGATGCCTGTAAGCGCGCTGATCCGGTATTGCTTGAGCCGATCATGAAGGTTGAAGTGCTCGTGCCTCAGGATTTCATGGGCGATGTCATCGGCAATCTGAATGGCCGGCGAGGCAAAGTGCAGGGCATGAAGGTTCGGGCCGGCGCTCAAGCTATTGAGGCAACGGTTCCGCTCAGTGAAATGTTCGGGTATGCCACGGATCTTCGGTCGCGTACCCAGGGCCGCGCGACGTATAGTATGGAGTTTGATCGCTATGATCAGGTCCCCCGGCAGATTGCGGATGGGATCATCGCGAAATATCGGGGCGAATAATCATAGAGTCCAGTTGGTGTAGAGGGAGGGAGTAGGTTATGGCGAAGGCGAAATTTGAGCGGAAGAAGCCGCATGTGAACATCGGGACGAT
>CAZWOX010000055.1:0-15296 GCA_964635345.1 uncultured Nitrospira sp. | reverse complement strand
CGCTGTGAGTGACCCCGCGGACGCAGGACGAGTTTCCCAGTGTGTCCAGCCGGCAAGGTGTATTGTCTTGGTCCGGTAAGCTTGCTATTGTTAGCCGCTAGTTGGGTTTCGGTATTACAGAAAGCCGGCATGCGGGACCACTCGGACGACTTATCAGCGCATTTCCCCTTCCATTCATTACTCGACTCTCCTCCTCTGTGCAGCCCTGGATCACTGGCTGATTGCGGTGTCCCTCCAGGATGCTGCCGCATCGTCGCTATGACAGTCCTTCGGGCGTATCCATAGATGGGTTTCAACACGACGATCGTAGGGAGCAGGACCGGACTTCCGAGCACCAGAGGATCAGAGCGTTGGCACTTCAGACACGACGGTGTGGCAATATCCAGGCGGTTGATGGGGACTCAGTGTGATGATGAACTGGGGCGACTGGGAGGCTAAAGTCGGCTGGATTCTGGAAATGGTGCCGGATCCCAGGGTTGTCGTTGACCGGGCGGGCCGTATCGTCTTCGTCAATCGACCGACGGAGGCACTGTTAGGGTATCGGCATGAGGAACTGATCGGCCAGAGCATCGACATACTTGTGCCGGAGCGGGTCCGAGGCGCCCATTCTGGGCATCGCGCGAGCTTCACCTCCCGGCCTGTCTCGCGACCCATGGGAGCCGGGCTTGAACTGTACGCGCGCCGGAAAGACGGGACCGAATTTCCGGTGGACATCAGTCTGTGCCCGCTGCGACGAGAGGACGGGCTCTTTATACTTGCGGCGCTGCACGACGTAACAGAGCACAAACGGCTCCAAGCGCAGCTCGCCAGCGAGCACCGCGAGCTGGAGCAGGCGCGGCACGAGCTGGAGAAGACGGTAGCTGAGCTGAAGCGGTCCAACGCCGAGTTGGAACAGTTTGCCTATGTCGCGTCGCACGACTTGCAGGAGCCGCTGCGGATGGTGGCCAGTTACACGCAGCTCTTGGCGAAACGATACCAGGGGAAATTGGATTCCGATGCGGACGAGTTCATCGGCTATGCGGTGGATGGCGCCACCAGGATGCAGAGACTGATTCAGGATCTGTTGGCCTATTCACGCGTCAACACCCAGGGCCAGGCCTTCGAACCCACTTCCGTGGAAACAGTTTTGGACGCTGCGCTCGACAACTTGCGGAGCACGGTGGAAGAGAACCGGGCGGTCGCCACCCACGATCCCCTGCCCACGGTGAGGGCCGATGAGAGACAACTTCTGCAACTGTTTCAGAACTTGCTGAGCAACGCCGTCAAGTTCCGCAGCGAGGAGCCACCACAGATTCATGTTTCAGCTGAGCGCCGGACCGACGAATGGCTCTTTTCGGTGCGCGATAACGGCATCGGGATCGATCCGCAATATGCAGACCGTATCTTCGTCGTCTTTCAGCGCCTGCACAACATCGCGGAATATCCCGGCACCGGCATCGGTCTGGCGATCTGCAAGAAGATTGTCGAGCGCCATGGTGGGCGCATTTGGATGGAGTCGCAGCTTGGCAAGGGCGCGACATTTTACTTCACATTGCCTGCTTGTTTTTAAGAAGGAGACACGATGGTTGTTCCCGATCTCGTGAGACCGGTTGAGATTTTGTTGGTCGAAGATAACCCGGGGGATGTGCGCCTGACTAAGGAAGCCTTGAAAGAGGCCAAGGTGATCAATCACCTGACCGTGCTCAAGGATGGCGTCGAGGCGCTGGCCTTTCTGCGCCGACAGGGGTCGTATGCCGACGCGGCTCGCCCGCATCTCATCCTGCTCGATCTGAACCTTCCCAAGAAAGACGGCCGTGAAGTGCTGGCCGAGATCAAAGCCGATGACAAATTAAAGCGCATCCCAGTGGTGGTTCTGACCACCTCCCAGGACGAACAGGATGTGTTGAAGAGTTATCACCTTCACGCCAACTGCTACGTGACCAAGCCGGTGGATTTGGAGCAGTTCATCACCGTAGTGAAATCGATCGAAGACTTCTGGCTCGGGATCGTCGTGCTCCCGAAAAATGGAAATCACGTGAGGCGCGAAACGCCGAAGAGCTGATAGCCAATGGTTGAGAGCGTATAGCTGAAAGCTCAGAACCGATTGACGAATGATGGTTGACCATTCGGGGCTCTCATGATTTTCCGTGAAGGGGGAACGTGTGGAGCACCGCCTGCTTGAAGGCGGCGAAGTCTTCGACCCGTGTGGTCGCGATTTTGTAGACCGCCGCATCATCCAGGTCGCCATATTCATGCACGACGATGTTTCGGAATCCCTTCATGCGCTTGAGTGAGGCGGCGATGTCCGAAGGAATGACCTGCGCGCGCTCCAGGCTGGTGATGAGATCCTCTTCTTCGGCCGGGAGACCCAGGCGCAATCCTGCGACGAGGAGGCTGCAGAGGTCCAAGATACACTCAATCGAGATTTGCAGGAGACGTTCGGTGGCTCTTCGGTGTGCGATCGAATGGCGGTATTCGGCAAAACTTTTCGGCAGGATTTGTCGTAGCTCCGCGAGATACCCGTCCAATTCGTCGAGCTTGGCGAGAATCCGCTCACGATCCAGCATGCTGGATCTCCCGGAGATACCGCTCGTAGTGGGGTCTGAACCGCTCGAAAGCTTTTGCGGTGCGGTGCGTCAACTCATACAACCGGTCCAGGTTACGGCAATACAAGACCACCCCTTCTTTGACCACGCGCCGGCGAATATAGAGCGGGAGCTGCTGGAAGATGCGGAGATCAAGCTGCTCGTCGGGCAGATAGGTCAACCGGATTCGCAGGCGTTCTTCCGTCGAATCCTTGTCCGGCGCCAAGACCAGGCACAGGTCGATGTCGGACTTGGCAGTCGAATCCCCGCGGGCTCGGCTGCCGAACAGGATGATGGCCAGAACGGTCTCGTCCGCCTTGGCTTGCTCGATGAGGGCATCAACACATGGATCCATTTGGCTCTCTCCCATGAGGATCATCGACACCGAGCCGGTAGTCTATCCGGCGATTGCCGGAAAGACAACGCAAATTGTCGCTCCTATTCCCGTCACGCATCCCCGTCACGCAGAGCGCCGAAGAGTTGATAGCCAATGGCTGAGAGCGTATAGCTGACAGCTCAGAACCGATTGACGCATGATGGTTGACGAATGACGAATCACGGAGCTTATGCGAATCCTCCTCGTTGAGGACAATCCCGGCGATGTCCGGATGCTGCGCGAGCACCTTGCGGAAGCGGGCGCCGGCCGATTCGAGTTGACGCACGTCGACCGTCTCTCCACCGGACTTGAACGCCTCGCCGACACGAGCTTCGACGCGGTGGCGCTGGATCTCTCGCTTCCGGACAGCCAGGGGCCGGCTACGCTGGCGCGCATGCACGCGGCAGCGAAGGGCGTACCGATTGTCGTGCTGACCGGCATCGAAGATGAAGCGCTGGGAGTGCAACTCGTGAAGGCCGGGGCTCAGGACTATTTAGTCAAAGGGCGCGTCACCGGCCCGCTTCTGACGCGCGCCCTGCGCTATGCCATCGAGCGGAAGGCGATGGAGGAGGCGCTGCGGCGGGCCGAAGAGAAATACCGCAGCATCTTTGACAACGCCGTGGAGGGTGTCTTTCAGTCGACGCCGAGCGGCCGCTACCTGAGCGTCAATCCCGCGCTGGCGCGCATGTACGGGTACGAATCGCCCGATGCATTGATGAGGAGCGTGACGGACATTGAGCATGAAATCTATGTTGACCCCAACTGTCGCACAGAGTTAAGGCGCCTGTTGGAACGGCGAGGTATCGTCCGAGGGTTTGAATACGAGGTGTTTCGTCGAGACGGCAGTACGATTTGGATCTCAGAGTCCGTGCGCGCCGTGCGGGATGCGCACGGCGCAGTCCTTTATTATGAGGGGACCATTGAAGACATCACGGAGCGCAAGCAAGCGGGAGAGGCATTGCGCGAAAGTGAAGAACGGTTCAGAGCGATCATGGAGAACAGCTCGGCCATGATTTTCCTCAAAGATCCTGAAGGGCGCTACCTTCTGGTTAATCGCAAGTTTGAAGAAAGTTTTCATGTTGCCAACAGGGACCTCGTCGGCAAAACAGACCAGGACATCTTCCCTCCTGAGCAGGCGGCGGCATTTCGCGCCAACGACCGAAAGGTCTTTGAGGCTGGGAGGCCGTTTGAGTTTGAAGAAGTGGCGCTCCACGATGATGGCTCTCATACCAGCATTGTCGTGAAGTTTCCCTTGCTGAATGCGCAGGGGCAGTGTTATGCGCTGTGCGGCATCACGACGGACATCACCGACCGCAAGCGGTCGGAGGAACGGCTGCAACGGACGTTGGGCGAGCTGCGCACTCTCTCGCAGCGGCTGGATGTCGTGCGGGAAGAAGAACGGACTCGGATTGCCCGGGAGCTGCACGATGAGCTCGGCGTCCGGTTGACCTGTCTGAAATTGGATTTGGCCCGGTTGCAGTCATTGATGGGCGGGCCGTTGTTCCTCCGCGAGAAGATGGAGGAGAAGATGCGCTTCATGACGGCCGAAGTGGATTCGACGATCGCCTCGGTGCAGCGCTTGGTGGCGGAGCTCAGGCCCGGTATCCTGGACGATCTCGGGTTGGTGGCGGCGATTGAATGGCAGTGCCAGGACTTCGAGCGGCGGAGCGGGATGCGGTGTGTCTGCGAAGCGTCGCAGGAGGAAGTTCCCCTCGATCGTTCGCACGCCACCGCCGCGTTCAGAATCTGTCAGGAGGCGCTCACGAACGTCGTGCGCCATGCCGAGGCGATCTCTATCCGAGTCCTAGTGGAGCAGGTGAACGGCGAGCTGCGGCTCGAAATCCAAGATGACGGCAAGGGGATCACCGCAGAACAACTCGCTGATTCGGCCTCGTTGGGCCTGTTGGGCATGCGCGAGCGCGCGCGTGGTCTCGGTGGCCGACTCGAGATTGCTCCCGGCCGGGATAAGGGGACGACGGTGACCTTGCGATTGCCGTTGACGTAAGCCACGGGATTCTGATGCTGAAAATTCTGATTGCCGACGACCATTCGCTCTTCCGGCGCGGGGTCAAGGATTTGCTGTCCGACGGTCTGGGAGCCGTCACGGTCGGAGAATGCGGGAATGCCCACGACCTGCTGGAATTGGTCCGGCAGAAGAAATGGGATGTCGTCATACTGGATATCGGCATGCCCGGGACCACGGGAACCGATGCGCTCGTGCAGGTGAAGCGCGAACGTCCGTCGCTGCCGGTGATTATGCTGAGCATGCACCCGGAGGATCAGTACGCCGTCCGCATGTTTAAGGCCGGGGCGAACGCCTATCTGACGAAGGCCAGCGCGCCGGAGGAGCTCGTGGCGGCCGTCAAGAAGGTGCTGGCGGGCGGCAATTACGTGAGTTCGTCGCTTGGGGAGAAGCTCGTGCATCTGTTTCATCGAGGCGATGAACAGGCTCCGCATGAACTGCTGTCGGATCGCGAATTCGAAGTGATGCGTCTCCTGGCCTCAGGGAAGACCGTCTCGGAAATCGCCGAGAGCCTGCATCTCGGGACGACTACGGTCAGTACCTACCGCGCCCGCATTCTGGAGAAACTCCACCTGAAGAACAACGCCGAGCTTATGCGCTACGCCGTCCAACAAGGGATCGCCTAGCCGCTCGCCCGTCTCACCGGGCCATATGGCCCTCTCCTTGTCGTTGTGATGAGGACAACGAAGGACACGAATCAACGACGCCACAATCATGGTCACGCCGATAGTGTGATCCCGGCATCTCCGCTATAAGTCCCGTCCGTGCAGTCTCATCTGCCATCTTTCTTGAAGGTCTTTTCACTGTGAACATTCCGGTGAAACCATTCAGATGCCCGAGCGATCGGGCGGTCGGAAAGGAGCCACCCATGATGAAACCGGCGGCCATCCAGTCGGCCATTCGTTCGGAGCTGATGCAGCAAGGGCCGTGCACCCTCGAAGCCCTGCTCGATCGGCTGCCTCAGTTTTCCTGGAGCGAGATCTTCACCGTGGTTGACCAACTCAGCCGAGAAGGCCGGCTGGTGCTTCGCCATCCGGCCCGATTCGATTACGAACTGTCGATCGGCTCGGCCAGGCCGGTCTCTGAACAGGCGCGCGCCGGCGGCGCAGTGGCCTGTGACCGCACGTCCCTCCCGGCCGACCCAAGTGTCCGGCCGCGAGAGGACTAAGCCGTCATGATCTGTACACGCTGCCGAGGTCTGATGACGCGCGAAGAATTGCGCGACTGGGGCGGTGGGAAAGGGAATGACTGGTCATCTGCTTTTCGTTGTATCCCCTGCGGAGACATCATTGATCCGGTAATTCTCAAAAACCGCGCACGCGGCGCCGGGGCGGCCACACTTCGCAAGAAACATACGAGTCGCAAGAAACATACGCGATTTGATGCCCGAGTGATACCCGGACGAACCGAGAAAGCCCTGCGCCGTCACATGCTGACGGGCATGGCGGCGACCTGACGGGCCGGACCATCGAAAGGAGGAGCTATATGAGACACCTGGTGACGATCTGTTGTTTCTGCGAGAAGGTCCGCGACGACGGGGGGACCGAATCAGGCATGGGAATCTGGCAGGAGTTCAAAATCTATATGGCCAAGTACATGCTCAGGCCGGCGGACGTTCAGTTCTCTCACACCTACTGTCCGGGATGTCTCTCGTACTATAGGAACTTTCTGGGGTCGTCGGCGGGTGCACGCAATCGGAATGAGGCGGAAGGGGGACATGATGGAGCGGTCACGAATGCCTAATCGGACCTGGTCGATTGTGTTAGCCGGCGGCGATGATGGCGGCATCAGGGCGTTCGTTCAGCGCTGGCTGGGCCGTCCCAAGCCGAAACAGTATTGCGCCTTTGTCGGGGGGCGATCGCCATTCCAGCATACGCTTGATCGAGCAGCCAGGCTCTGTCAGCGGGAGCGCATCGTCACGGTCATCGCCCGCGAGCATCGCCGAGACGCATGGCCCCAGCTCGACGGACGGACAGGAGGGACGGTCCTGCTGCAGCCGAGGAATCGTGAAACTGCAGCCGGCATCTACTTGCCGCTGACGTATATCAGGGCCAGGGATCCGCAGGCGACGGTGGTGGTCTATCCCTCAGACCATTTCGTCTATCCCGAACATCGGTTTCTCGACTCCGTTCTGCGGGCGGTTTGGACCGCTGAGTGGCTTCCGGATCGGCTGGTGCTTCTTGGTGTTTCCCCGGATCGTCTTGAGTTGGACTATGGGTGGATTACGCCCGGCGAAAAGCTCGACGGGTCCGCAAAGTACCAGATCCATGCTGTCGGCTCATTCGTGGACACACCGACCGTTGCCCAAGCCGATGCGGCGTTGGCCGGAGGGGCACTGTGGAATACCGGTGTGGTGGCGGCCAAGGCGGAAACATTGTGGCAGCTCGGACGGCAGTGTTTCCCTGATCTCATGGCGTGGTTTGAACGGCTTGGCAGCTCAATCGGGACACCACAGGAAGCGCACACCCTCGATGAGATTTATCGTGATATGCCGGTCCACAACTTCTCCTCGGGTTTACTCCAATGCGCACCCGACCGAGCCGCAGTGATCGAAATGAACGGAGTGCTCTGGAGTGATTGGGGTAAGCCGGAATGGATTGCCCATACGTTGCGCCGGATCGGCCGGCAACCGGCTTTTCCACTGGGGTGTCTGGGGCGACCCTTCGCGCCGATCTCGCCGGCCGCTTCCGAAGCCGCTGCAGTGGTTTCTCGCCGGCAAGTCATGAGTGTGTGAGGAACGGTTCAATCAACCGGCTTCGGCAAACCGTGAAAGACAGGGGGATGATATGACACAAGGCCTCGCGTCGTCGCTCACCAATCTGGTTGAGTTCCGCGCGCAAGACATGCGCGTGTCACAGCATGGGGAGGTCCTATCTGTGCCACAGAACAGCGGCGAATCCGAGGATCTCAGCCGGGATATCACGACGCAGCGGGCCGGCTTAGGAATCATGGTGTTTTCCTCGGCTTGCAAGGTGTTATACGCGAATCAGGCTGCCTATCATTTTCTCAAGGCGCTGAATCACTGGGAAAATGGTCATGCCACAGATGGCGCCCTTCCGGATTCAATCGCCGGCCTGTTCGACCAGATCCGGAAGTCGCTCGAAAGCCGGGTCACGAATCGTGATCATGAGAGGTTTGAAGGGAGACGATTGCTCGTGGGGGAAGACCAATCAGTGTTATTGCAGGGATTCGGATTACCTGATCGGCTAGGGATACTACGATCGCGCGTCGTGATCACGATGCAGGGCGGAATTCGTCCCTGTGATGCCGGATCCAGCAAGGCCATGGCGTTATCTATGTAGTTCCTGTTCGGAGTCTCCTCAATTGGGCTGTATCTTCCGGGCTGTGGCATCCTGCGACAGTCCCCAAATCCCCTCATGGCGCGTTTCTCGCCACGGGTAGCGACCTGCCGCGCAGTCTCCTCTTTTGAATTTTCTAACGCCTCGCTCTTGCAGCGCTTTTCGTAAGGACCAGGTTTTGTGCCGATGGCCCATTGTTCGCAAGATAAAGGCAAGGAGGATGACGATTCGGATCGTTATTGGGGGAGGCCGTGAAAGAAGTTCTTACCGGAGTGATACTCTTAGCTTTTGCCGGGGGCGGAGGCCTGAAGGATCTCAACGTGTCTTCGCCTGAGCGCGATGCGGTGACCGGCCGGGAAATTTATTCCAACACCTGCATCCGCTGCCACGGAATCGACGGCAAAGGGGCTATGGGAATTCAGCTCATCCCCAAGCCTGCCGACCTCACCTCTCCAGGTATTCAAGGCCGGTTGGATGCCGGTCTCTTCAAACGAATTCATGACGGCAAGCCTAACACGGCGATGGGGGCCTGGAGTACTGCGTTATCCGACGACGAAATCTGGGATGTATTGGCCTATGTGCGGACATTGAAGCAGGAGCCGGGACGTATAGAATGAACGAATCTTTTCGGCAGATGATGACTCCTACGGATGGAGAGCGCATGGTCGGTGTTGCATTTAACCGGGAGGTGTCGTGATGGCATGCAACGTGGGCGGAATTGAGCGGCCTATACGGATTGTCGTTGGTATTTTGGCACTCGGGATCGGAGCCTTTGCGGGATTGCCGCCGGTGGGGACCGGTGTGGCGCTGGTGATCGGGACGATCGCCCTGGTCACTGGGACTATTGGGTTCTGTCCGCTCTGGACCCTCTTCGGGATCAATACCTGCCCGGTGACCCCTGGGAAGAAGGGCTAGCGAGGAATCGATGCAATTACATCTCTGGACCTGTCTTATCGTGGTTGGAGTTCTGGCCGGGTCCGGCGGGTGCGCTCCGACTCCGAAGGCCGCGTCGGTTTCTGCGCAAGGCCACGACAGCGGCGCGCTCACCTCGGCCGATATGTTATTTGCGCCGCCGTCGCCGGATATGATCCCGGGCGATCAGCGAGGAGAGCAGATTCGCTTAGGCTACAAAATTGTGGTCGATACGCAGGAGTATGGGCGTCCCTATGTGGGCAATCGGCTGAATTGCACGAATTGTCATCTCGATGCCGGCATGAATCCGAATGCCGCGTCCTTTGTGGGGATCAGCCGTTTGTATCCGGAGTATCGGGCGCGGGCGGATCGGCAGATGACGCTGGCCGATCGTATCAGCGAATGTTTCGAGCGCAGCATGAACGGCGTAGCGCCTCCTCCCGATAGCTCGAAGCTCCAGGCCGTTGTGGCCTATATCGAATGGCTCTCGAAAAATGTGCCGCCCGGCAGCGCGGTGCCGTGGCGCGGGATCCCGCGTCTGACGTCCGGTCACATTCCGGATCTCGTGAACGGGAAGAAGCAGTTCGCCACGAAGTGCGCGTTTTGCCATGGAGCGGAGGGGCAGGGGACCATGGCGGCCCCTCCGGTCTGGGGGCCGCATTCCTACAACATTGCAGCAGGAATGGCTCGCGTCACGGTGGCGGCGTCGTTTATCAAGTCCAATATGCCGAGAGGCTGGGGCTGGACGTTGACCGACGATGAGGCCTTCGATGTGGCGGCTTATGTGAACAGCCAGCCGCGTCCGGACTTCCCCGGCAAGCAGCACGATTGGCCGAAAGGCGGAAAACCGACGGATGTGCCGTACTAGTGCGCGAGACTTGCGAGAAACGCGTGACGGGTTGGACGTTTCATCTTGGCGAGTCGCGCCTGTCGCGCTCTCAATTCACGAAGGACGCAGGAGGCAGCGACATGAAACTCACAGCTTCCCATCATGGCGGTATGCGGCACGATATCGTGAGCGGGAAGCATCGCATTATCACCGACCAGCCGATTGAGGACGGTGGGCAGAATGCGGGGATGAGCCCGGTCGAACTCTTCGTCGGGTCGGTCGCCGGCTGCGTCGGCTACTTCGTCGGGCAGTTCTGCGCGCGCCACGATATTTCGCGCGAAGGCCTCGCGGTGGATGCCGAGTGGGAGATGGCCGAAGGACCTCATCGCGTGGGGAAGATTGCGCTGGCGATTCGGCTGCCGCATCGTCTTTCGCCGGACATGAAAGAGCGCTTGTTGAAGGTCGCCCAGGGGTGCACGGTCCATCAATCCCTCTCGGGCGCCTCGGCAGTCAGTATTCAGCTCAACCCTCATGTGCCGGGAGTTCATTCATGAGCGAACCCTGGGCATTGTCTCGCCGAACGCTCCGGCAGCGGATCGTTCAGGTCCTCGGCGGACTCGCAGTATGGCGTCAGGCGCAACCGGCGCTGGCTCAGCAGGCGGTTTCAGCAGAAACCGGTCCTCTGACCGTGCGAGTGATGCGACCGTACGATGCCGAAACTCCGGTGCGCGAATTCATCTCCTTTCTGACGCCCAACCATCGCTTCTTCGTGCGGAGCCACTTCGGCCCGCCGTCGCCTGAGCCGATTTCCGAAGCGAACTGGAAATTGCATGTCGGAGGGTTGGTTGAGCGATCACAGGAGTTCTCCCTGAAAGATCTCAAACAGTTCGAGTCCGTGACCATCACGGCCGTCGTTCAATGCAGCGGCAATGGTCGCGCATTTCATCGGCCCAAGGTTCCTGGTGTTCAATGGGAGCGGGGGGCGGTCGGCAATGCGCAATGGACCGGCGCGCGGCTGCGGGACGTGCTGGCCAAGGCCGGTGTGCGGCCCAATGCGAAGCACGTGCAGTTGCAGGGAGCGGATCGGCCGGTTGTCTCGACCGTGCCGCTCTTCACCCGGAGCATTCCGCTGGAGAAGGCCGTGCATCCGGACACCATTCTTGCCTATGAGATGAATGGACGTCCCTTGCCGTTGCTGCATGGCGCGCCGCTGCGGGTGATTGCTCCCGGCTGGATGGCGGATTCCTGTACCAAGTGGCTGACGGATATCACGGTGCAGGCGGATGAAGCCAAGGGCTATTACATGCAGACGGCTTACCGCGTGCCGGTCACGGCGATTCAGCCGAATTCAGGTCTGCCGGGGACTTCGATGGTTCCCGTTGAAGCGATGGTGGTGAAGTCGCTCATCGCCTCACCGGCAAATGGCGACCAGGTCGGGCGGGGACCGGTCACTGTGCAGGGCGTGGCTTGGAGCGGAGAAGCCGCTGTCGCGACCGTGGAGCTTTCGTTCGATGACGGACAGACCTGGGAGCAGGCCCGGCTGGTCGGCGAAGATGAGCCCTATGCCTGGCGGCAATGGCAGTTCTTGTGGAAGCCAAAGGCAGCCGGTGTTGTGACGATCCTCTGTCGCGCGACGGATGCCGCGGGGCAGGTTCAGCCCCAAGAGAGCCCGTGGAATCCCAGCGGGTTCCTGTGGAACGGATGGGATCGTGTGTCCGTGACGGTGACCATATGAGGGGGACTGACACCCTTCTTCGCGTCCGCGCGTGGTGGCTGTCCCCTTTCGGAGAGGCATCCGTCAAGCGGATAGCGACGATATCGGTTTCGTTGATTTTCGGCTGTTGTCTGTTCGTGGATACGATGACGACGGCGGCTCAAGAGGACGATTTAGCCTCGGTCGGCGCCGCGCTGGCGCCGCGCGCAGAAGGGCTGATCGTCGCGCGGTGCTCGGTGTGCCACAGCCCGGATCTGGTGTCTCAACAGCGCTTGCCGAAAGACCGCTGGCTGGCGACAGTCGAGAAGATGAAACATTGGGGAGCGGAGATTACCGACGACGAAGCCGAGCTGCTCGTGCGGTATCTGGCCGCGCGTTATCATCCGGCTGCGCCGGATCATCTGCCGCCGCTTGACCATGAATTGAGAAAAGCGGAGCCGCTGACACAGGAGCCGCCGGACACCGGTCCGCTCGTCGGCATGGCGACACGAGGGGCGGCCCTCTTCGAGCACAATTGCCAGGCCTGTCATGGAGCTGGTGCGACCGGTGGGATGGGGCCGAAGCTGGCGAAGAATCCGATCCTGAAACAGGACGATCTGTTCTGGGAGACCGTGTTGCACGGCCGCGGGCCGATGCCGGCCTGGGGATCGGTGCTGAATCGGCAGGATATTGCCGATGTTCACACCTGGTTACTGACGAAGTAGCGGAAGAGCGGAGTTCATCGCAAAGGAAAGGAGCGGTCATGAACGTGAGACGGAGCGTGGTTGTCGGAGGGGCGTTGCTGATGTTGGTGGGACTGATGTCGGCTCCGCCGGTGTTGTTCGGCGCCGATCAGCCGAAAGCGAAGGAGCTGATTCAGCAGAACTGCGTCCAATGCCATCGGATGGAAGGCCAGGCTGAATCCCGGTTCAATCTCAAGGCGCCCGATCTTATCTGGGCAGGGAGCAAATATAACCGGGCCTGGTTGATTCGATGGCTGACCGGCAAAGAAGCGCCCTTGTATGTCAAAGGGTATCGCTGGGATCAATCGCAGGAAGCGCACAAGCATGTGACCGTATCGGAGGCCGAGGCCAACGGGATTGCCGATTACCTGGCCGAGCACAACAAGGATCCGCGCGTGAAAGTCGGCGCGTTCGACGTATCGAAAGTCTCCAAGTATGAGGTGACGTTCGGGGGCATGGCCTACAAGGCGCACGCCTGTCTCGGTTGTCATACGATCGAGGAAAACGGGAAGCTTATCGGCGGGCAGCAGAGCATCGCGCTGGAGAAAGCCGGGCAGCGGTACAACATGGATTGGCTGTTCCGTTTCGGCCAGAACCCGCAGGATTTCATCATCCACACCGGCGAATTTTTGGCCGACGCCACCGAGCCGCAATTGCGGGCCGTCATCGGATATCTCGCCGCGCAAGGGGTTTCTGAGTTCAAATACTATGAGCCCTGGACCGCGCCGGAGTTCGGGAAGGCCAGCGCGGGGCGAGGCAAGGTCATCTATAAAGAGTATTGCATGCAATGCCATGGCGCGACCGGCAAGGGCGACGGGCCGGCTGCGGCTACGATCGAACCGAAACCGGCGATCCATGCCAATATCAATTTCAGCGAAGTCCCGACGGAATATCTCTACAACATGATCAATCACGGCGGGGCGGCGATGGGTAAATCCGTCAATATGCCCTATTGGGGGCTGACCATCGGACAGCAGGGCGTGGCGGATGTCATGGCCTATCTGAAGACGACGTTCAAGGGACCGAAGTAGCGATGTCGTTCCTTCCCTTCTGAACGGCCGGATCTTGTGCCTCTCATCGGTCGGCTCGATCCATTTGGCTTTTGAGTCACTACCCATCGTCTGTGGCGTCTTGGCGCGAAAGAGTGCGATAGTTCCGCGCCGTCCGTCTTTACGGTCGTTCACCGGGTGTCGTCGCTGATGTTGCAGTCGCTGTGTTCCGCACGATCGCTTCTCGCACGATTCAAGCGGAGTCTCACGCTTCAATTAGAGCTGTGGGTGTTGGTGACCGCGCTTCCGTCCTTGCTCCTCGGAGGATGGCTGTTCTTCGTGGTCTACAGCTCGTTGACGGAGACCAGACGCCATGCGGCGCAGACGCTGGCGCAACAGACCTTGGATACGCTGGATCTGATGGTCTTCGAGCGCTACGGCGATGCCCAGGTGTTCTCCGGTTTGCCGCTGGTGCGCGCGCTGGACTCCACGCAGCTTCCCGTCATCGCGGACCATCTGGTCGCCACCTACGCCCCGTACTATCGCCTGGTCATGGCGGTGGATCGAGAGGGTCGCATCCTGGCGGTCAACCGGGTCGACGGAGCGGGACACCCGGTTCCCTCGGCTCAGCTTCTCGACCGTTCGGTCGCGGAAGAATTCTGGTTTCAGCAAGCCCTCGCCGCCACTCAGCCGGTGGTGATGGAAGATTTTCATCCCGATGGTTTGGTGGAGGCGGTGTATCGCGACGCTCGTCCGGTGATGAGCGTGTCCGCTCCGATCCGCGACCGGTCCGGGCACACGGTCGGCGTGTGGTCTTCCCGCGTGGCGTTGGACCCGCTGGTCGAGGTGTTGACTCGGATCAGCGCGGAGGCGGCGCCGGACAACCCATATCCCGTCGTCCTTCGCAACGCTCAGGGAGCGCCCTTATTGGAAATCGGGGTCGGAGAGGGCGTGGATCCGGCTCTCACCTTGCTGGCGAAAACCGGCGTCCCCGGCTTTTCGCGATCGCCGAGGCTGGGATGGCACGTGGAGGTCTACAGTCCGCCCGGCGCGGTGGATCGGCGGCACGTGTTCGCCGGGCTCGTAGTCTGGTTGACCCTCGTCCTGATCGGAGGATTGCTGGGCTTAGGATGGGTGACGCACCGCCGGCTGATCCGGCCTGTGCTGACCCTCATCGCGCAGGTCCAGGAGATGGCGAAGCGTGCGAAAGGGATGCCGAGCGATCGTCTGGCCGCAGCGTTGGATCCCCGCGCGGCAGGACGGTTCGCCGAGGGAGTCTCGGCGCGCGCGGACGAACTGGGCGATCTTGCGCGCACGGTTCGCGCAATGGCCGGTGAGGTACAAGGACAGGTCGCGCGTCTGTCCGTGCTGAATGCGGTCAGCCACAATCTCCTCCAAGAAGTGGTCTCGCTCCCGGCGTTGCTGACGCGCATCGTCGGGACGGCCCGTCTTCTGACCGGAGCCCGGTATGCGGCGCTGGCCGTTCTCGATGAAGCCGGCCGGGTCACGGACTTCGTCACCGAGGGGATGGACGAGGCGACGAAGCAGGCGATCGGCGCCTTACCCACGGGACATGGTTTATTGGGATACTTGGCCAAAGAACGCGGGGCCTTGCGCCTCGATGATCTCACCCAACATCAGGCGTTCAGCGGATTTCCGCCGCGCCACCCGTCCATGCGGTCGTTTCTCGGCATCTCCTTGTGGGCGCGTGGTCGCGCGTTCGGGCGGTTGTATCTCGCGGACAAGCAAGGGGCCGGAAACCAGACGCTCGAATTCACCGAGACGGACGAGCAGTTCGTGACTGCGCTGGCGGATCGAGCCTCCGCATCTCTGGATACGGCGACGCTGCTCAAGGAGATCCAGGAAGC
>CAZWOX010000054.1:0-15351 GCA_964635345.1 uncultured Nitrospira sp. | reverse complement strand
CTAGGCGGATGCGTAGAAGGGGTTATGCGCCAATTCTTCTTCGACGGTGGTCGCAGGACCATGGCCCGGCAACAAGCGATACTCCGGCGGGAGGCCAAGCACGGTGGCCTGGACGGAATTCAGATGGGTCTGATACAGCGTGCTGGGATTCGAGCGGCCGATCGATCCCGCGAACAACGTATCGCCCACAAAACACACCGGCGTCTGCGAATCATCCACCCGATAGCAGATCCCGCCGGGCGTATGACCCGGCGTCATCAGGCAATGGACTCCCAGGCGGCCGACGGTAATGGTCTGACCGTGAACCGGTGCCCTCAACTGCGCCTGAGGCGGCCGCCGGCTGAGCAGCTCGACGTCCTCGGATCCCAGATAGACCGGCGCCGGATGGAATTTGAGAATCTGCTCGATGCCATCGGCGTGATCGGCATGACCATGCGTCAAACAAATCCCGACGAGACTCAAGCGATGCTTGGACAAAAACTCAATCATCGCCGGCGCATTGTAGGCCGTATCGATCAACAGCGCCTCGCCTCCGTCATGGATAATGTAACCCTGCACCCCATAGCCGTTGATCGATCCTTGAATCGTATTGAGCCAGGCTGGCGATGGCTGGGCAACCGGCACCCATCGCTCGATCGCAATCTGCACGAGCGGTTCGGCCCGCAGGCCTAAGGCCTTCGCCAACGCCCGCACTTCTGTGCGATCGCGCGGGCGATCCCCGCGCTCCAGCGCCATGATATCGCCACCCGGCAAACCCGTCATCTTCGCGAGATCGACCACGGATATCCCCTGGCCGATGCGGGACTTTTTCAGAATATCGCAAAGCTCATCTTCTAATGGCATGCCGAACTACCATTCCATCTGTTCATACGCTCTCTTCCTTCTTGCTTCCCAGGCCGGCGGTTCCGTTGATCCTTACTGCGCGCATGCACCGAGCACCGCCGCGCGTGCGCGGGGCGCGAGCAAGAGGATCACCGGAACCGACGGCCTCCCCTCTCTTCACCCCTCCGGACTCAGCTTGATCTCTTTCACTTCGCCGAACGTCGAGAGTACTTTCGGCAGCGTCTCGCCGGAGCCGACTGCGATGATCTTCAATCTGTCCGGGTGCAGATGCTTTTTTGCCGCCGCCAGCACGTCTTCCTTGGTCAGCTTGACCACTTTATCTCGTACCTGCTGAAGAAAATCCTTGGGCAATCCGTCGTTCTCCAGCTCCACTAACCGGCTGACGATGGCCGAGGGGCTGCTGAACGAAAAGACGAACGAATTCACATAGGCTTCTTTCGCCTCGGCCAGCTCCTGGTCCGTGACCAGTTCCGTCCGCATCCGTTCGATATTGGCGATGAACCGGCTTACCACTTCCTGCGTGGAGACCTGCTTCGTCTCCGCCCGCATGAGCCAGACACCTTGATCATGGACGCCCGCCATCAGACGGCTGCCCACCGAATAGGCCAGCCCGCGCTTCGTTCGCACGTCGTTGAAGAGCCGGCTCCGGAAAGAGCTGCCGCCCAGGATATCGTTGGCGATCGCCAACGCCACGTAGTCCGGATCATTTTCCCGGATCGTGAGATGACCGACCCGCATATGCGTCTGCGAGGTCTCTTTGTCGACGAAGCGGATGGCCGGCGTCGCGGTCTGAGTGTCCGGCACGTCGGCAATCTTCAGTTCCGGCACCGTTCCCTTCGCCCAATCCCCGAACACCTCGCGCAACGCCGCCAGCATCTCATCTTTCTGAAAGTCCCCGGTCACACCCAGGAGGATGCCGTTGGGGTGAATCGTATCCCGGTGAAACGCCACGAGATCCTCACGGGTAATGCCGGTGACCGACGCGATGGATGTTTCACGGGCGGACGGATGCTCGGGGCCGTACAACAACTTCATGAACTCTCGCCCCACCACGGAGCCGGGATTGTCCTGACGGCGGCGGATGCCCTCAAGCGCCTGCAACTTCGCGATCTCGACCCGCGCCGGGTCGAAAGCCGGCTTCCGGAGCAGGCCGGAAAAAATCTGGAGCCCGCGCTTCAGATCCTTCTTCAGCACATCGAGCGACGCAGAGCCGGACTCGTGCCCGATCGACACACTGACATCCCCCGCGAAATGTTCTAATTCTTCATCCACCTGTTCCGGCGTGAGCCCGCCGCCGCCGCCCGTCCGCATGAGGGCGCCCGTGAGGGCCGCGAGGCCGATTTTATCGGCCGGATCGAGCCAGGTGCCGGTTTTCATCGTGGCCGTCACTGTAATGAGAGGCAGCTCATGATCTTCCAGGAGATATACGACCATGCCGTTGTCGAGCACCACGCGATCCGGCTCCGGCGGGGTAAACTCGACCGGCTTGAACGTCATGGTGCGCGGGTCGCCGAGCATCGGCCCTCCCGCGCACGCCGTCACGGTGAGTGACAGCATGAATACGCTGAACAGGCCGACCACTGCGATCCCGCTCACCCCTAACCGCCTACCCTTCACCTGCTTCATCGTGCCACCTCATTCCCTGCCGTCAGATTCTTCTCGCGCGCGTGCTTGACGAGCGTGCCTACGGTTCGGTTGGACTTCGTGAAATACTGCCCGGCGATCCGCTGAATGTCGGCCGGCGTGACTGCGGCGATCCGGTCCCGCGATTTCAAGACATGCCGCCAATCACCTGCCACCGTTTGATAGAGCGTCAGCTGCGACGCAAGCCCGCTGTTCGAGCGCAGGGCCCGCACCAGGTCCGCGTCGATATTGTTGACTATTTTCTGTAGCTCTTTCGCCGGCACCGGCTCGGTCTTGAGCCGTTCCAATTCCGCATAGATCGCGGCTTCCACCTCCACCGTCGTATGAGGCGCCAGCGGAGTAGCGGTGAGAATAAAGAGATTCGGAGCGCGGACGCCGGGGTAGTTGGCATCGGATCCGACCGACGCAGCCAGCCGTTTTTCTCTGACAAGGATGGTCTGCAGGCGGGACGTCAGCCCGTCGGTCAGGATTTCATCGATCACGTCGAAGACATCGTCGTCGGGATGGCCCAGGCCCGGCTTGTGATACCCGATCGCGACAATCGGCTCGGCATCGAATTCGACTTCGACGCGGCGCTCGCCCCGCTGCTCCGGCTCCACCGTCACGATCTCGGGCGTGGCGCTCGCTGCCGGAATCTTCCCGAACGTGCTCTCGATCAAGGCGATGACCTCTTTCGGATGAATATCTCCTACGAGAGCGATCGTCGCATTGTTCGGTCCATAGTACGTCTTGAAGAAGGCCTCGGTCGCCGCCGGAGTCAGCGACAGAATGTCCGATCCCCACCCGATGGTCGGCACGCCGTAGGGATGCGCCCGAAAGGCCGCCGAGGTAAAGGTTTCGAACAGGAGTCCGTTCGGACTGTCGTCGTTGCGCAGGCGGCGTTCTTCCATCACCACACCGCGCTCTTTGTAGAATTCGCGGAGGACCGGATTGGCCATCCGGTCGGCTTCGATGGCCGCCCAGACCGGCAACCGGTTGGCCGGAAGGCTGATCGTATAGCGGGTGAGATCTTTCCCGGTGGAGGCGTTGAGCCCCACACCGCCGTGGCGCTGATAGAGCAAGGCCATTTCGTTGCCGACGACATACTGGCCCGCTTGCGCTTGCAGGTCCGTGATCTGTTTCTGCAAGGCGTCAAGCGCGGCCTGCTCCTCCGGCGTCACCGCAGAGCCCTTCTTGGCCGACTCGCGCTGCCGCTGATCGAGGAGGGTCCCCGCACGGGACAGCTCGTCGAGCGTCAGCTTTTCTTTGTCATAGTCCTTCGTCCCGACGGTCCGCGTGCCTTTGAACGCCATATGTTCATAGAGATGGGCCAAGCCGGTCTGGCCGACCTGCTCATTCACCCCGCCCACCCCGAACGTGATGTTAATCGAGACCACCGGCGTTTGATGGCGCTCGACCATCAGAACGGTCAGTCCGTTCGCCAGTTTGTGCTCGATCACCCGGTCGGCAAGACTCGGCCCCTCGGCGAACGCCAGGTCGAGGTTCAGGCTAAAGCCGAGGATGACGGCAAGACAGAGTGCCGGCCTCCACCATGACGTTTGTCTTCCATTCTCTTTCAATCTGAACCTCAGCCTCAACCTTGACCTTGTCTTCATGTAAATATCTCCATCAGTTGTTCCGGCCGTTCGATGAACCAATCAGGCTCGCACGCCGCCATTTTCTCCCGATTCCCCATCCCGTAGCCGACGGCGCAGACCCGAATGCCGGCGTTGTGTCCGCCGTTGATGTCGTTGGTACTGTCGCCCACCAAAACGGCTCGCTCCTTGGGGACCTTCACCTGCTCAAGCAGATGCAACAGCATACCAGGCTCCGGTTTCAGGCCAAACCCGTTGTCTCCCCCGACGACCCAGGGAAAATGCTCCGCGCCCAACCCGTTGAGAATGACACGCGTGTACTCAATCGATTTATTCGTCGCCACGGCTTTGTGCTTGCCGGAGAAGTGCTGCAACATCGGCTCGATCCCGGGAAAGAACACCGTGCGGTCCAGACAATGTTCGAGATAGTGGCCGCGAAACACGTTGAGGGCCTCGTCAAAGCTCACCCGGTCGCTCTCACCGACGGCCAGCCGCAGAAGTTTTTTGACTCCGTCGCCGACAAAGCCGAAAATCTCCTCAAGCGGCCGCTCCGGCAGTCCCAATTCGACCAGCGTGAGATTGACCGAATGGGCGATGTCCCATTTCGATTCGATCAGCGTGCCGTCCAAATCGAAAATCAACAAATCAACCGGGGTCTTCGTCATGGTGTGACCTTTCGCAATGTCTTCCCCAGTGCCGCCAGGATGCCGCGCTTCTCGGCATCGGTTTCTTTGACCTCCGCTTCGCGCACCAGATCGATCATCCGCTTTAACCCGATATGTGGCGGAATCACCGGCTCCACGATCCGCCACTTGCTTCGGACGGCCTTCACGCGAAACCGGACTTCCTCGGCGATCGCCTCAGGCACAAACGACGCCGTTTCCAAATACACCGAGCCAAGAACCGTAAAGGTGACCGGAATGACCACTTCGAGCTGGCCCACCACTTCCCATTTCCGGTAATCCTCCGGCACTGTGACGTCTTGAATCACCACGACCCGCCCCCACAACGGCTCCTCTGTCCAGTCAATGTAGGGCACCAGCGTTTCGAACGACATGGCGTCCATGCGGGCGCCCTTCTTGTCGAGCCCCACATATCGCTTGACGATGGCGGTCGGAGATTGATCGAGCGATCCGCTCTGGGCGAGCACCGGCACGGGACTGCACAGCAGGACAAGCAGGGCGATGAATGCCCATGATCGTCGCATGAGCGGGCGTTCCTCTCGGATGGCGCGCGGGTTCAACACAATGTTCGCTCCTCGCATGGCGCCCGTCATGCGTCCCTCCTGGGCCTCACGATGGAGTCGGATCTTGCTGATTTGATATCGCGATCGGATGACAACCCGCCCTGGATTCATGCTGTGAACGATCCGTTCACATTCTATCCTACGCACAGAGTGACCGCAAAGCGATCATGCCTCCCTCGCTGAAGGAGGTTTGACCTCCCCAAATGCGCATGCTACCGTCGATTTGTCGTGGCGACGGACGAACAGGACTCTCGCGATGTCTTTCTCCCGAATCCGGCGTTTCTCACAGTGCCTTGTGACCGCCCTCCTGCTAGGGCTGGTGGTCTGTGCCGGGCTGAGCGCGGGAACCAGCCCGGCAGAACCTCTCAGTCAATCACCGCCGGCGGTGACGCAGGATCACGGCGCCGCCGCGATGGCGCCCCTTAAAGCGCAGGACCTGCTCAAGCGTCTGCAGGAGCGGGAAGGAGCCCCGCTGCCCGGATACATCGGCGGGCGGGACTTTCAGAATCGGGAGCGCCGATTGCCGCGCGGCCGCTATCGCGAGTATGACGTGAACCCCAAGATCCGGGGTCGTTCGCGTGATGCGGAACGGCTGGTGATCGAACAACACACCGGCAAAGCCTACTATACAGGCGATCATTACCGGACCTTCACGCCTCTCAACTAGGACACTGGATAATATATGACACAACCACGCACCCTGGCCGGTTACCTCCAAACTCCGAAAGCCCCCTGGTCGTCTCTGCTTGTCATGCCTGCCGGTACGACGGCTACCGCTCTGGTCAAAGCGCCGGCCGGATTCGCGCTGCGCGTGGTCCACGGCAAAAAATGCTCGACCCCGGCCGGTCTGTTTACGGAATTCGCTCGCGCCTTGGGCTTCCCCGACTATTTCGGTCATAACTGGGACGCGATGGAAGAATGTCTCGCGGATTTGGAATGGCTGCCGGCCAAGGGCTATGTGCTGCTCCTCACCGATGCGCAAGCCGTCTTGGCCGGCGACGAGGACGAGTACGAAACGCTGCTCGAGATTCTGAGCGATGCCGGGGAAGCCTGGAGTAAAGGCCAGGCGGGCGGGGGGCCCAGGGCAATTGCCTTTCATGCAATCTTTGCGGTATCGGACCAGGAAGCACCTAAGAGAAAACATTGGGGGATTGGGCCGGTGCCGATGCCGGATCTTCATCCCCCGACGAAAGGACGATCGTCTCGTCCCGCAAAGAGCGGGACAACCTCTCGATAGATCTTATGGATGCAGGATGACAGGCCGCCTGAGACCTGTTGGGCAGGGGAGCTTGACCAATAGCCGGAGATGTTTCAGGGGAAGGAGAGGACCTATGGGCGGGAAGCTCTACAACCCGACTTTCCGCGAGAGATTCCGCAGTTCACCCCACAGGTGGGCTGCGGAACGCACGACATACCCGCCGACTTCTTGGGCCGTTGATCCCTGAGCGCCGTTGACCTGACCGAATCGTGCCTCCATCCACCCGGCGCGAACCTGGATCCGATGTGACGGACAAATCCCATGGGTCTCCCGCCGATCCTCAAAGGGAGCTTTTTCTCCACAGACTCCGGCTAATCCTTCATGCCGGCACCACGAACAGACCACCGTCATAGCCACTCCTCATCATTCTGATACACCAATGCTCAAATAAGCAGCAAAAGTTGGACCGGAATGTCCCGTGCCGTTACCCACTGAATTCCCCAGTGATTCGCCTCACCCGGGCTATGACCGACTGAGGCCGATCGTATCTAAATCGATAGGACCGTATCTCATGAGACACTTTTTGCCCCTCAATGAGGCAATGAGCAGACTGCAGCTCCGCTTCTCCAATCGAGCTTTCTTGACCGGTGCAGAGGAGCATGTTAGGGTGCGCCCCCGTTATGAAAACTACTCGATCAGCCCGACTCTTTGCCGCAGCGCAACTGCTCATTCCCGGTGGGGTCAATAGTCCTGTCCGAGCGTTCCGCTCTGTCGGGGGTCAGCCCCGGTTCATCAAGCGCGCCAAGGGAGCCAAACTCTACGACGTCGACGGCAACACCTATCTCGACTATGTCCTCTCCTGGGGCCCCATGATCCTGGGACACGCCGCCCCGGCCGTCATCCGAGCGATCAAGAAAGCGGCCGACAATGGCACCAGTTACGGCGCCCCGACGGAATTGGAAGTCACCCTCGCACGTATGATCCGCGATGCATTCCCGTCGATGGAGAAGGTCCGCCTCGTGAGTTCCGGCACAGAAGCCGTGATGAGCGCCCTTCGCGTGGCCCGCGGCTTCACCAAGCGGGACAGCATCCTGAAATTCGAAGGTTGCTACCACGGGCACAGCGACTACCTGCTCGCCAAAGCCGGGTCGGGTCTGGCCACCCTGGGTATTCCCGATTCGCCGGGAGTGCCGGCTGATTTTGCCAAACACACCTTGACGGCTCCCTACAACGACATCGACACCGTGCGGCGATTGGTGACCGAACATCGCCAGGACCTGGCCTGCATTATTCTGGAACCGATCGCGGGCAATATGGGCGTCGTGCCTCCGGCCCCGGAATTTCTCTCCGCTCTTCGCCGGCTGACGACAGAGAATGACATCCTTCTCGTCTTTGACGAAGTGATTTCCGGATTTCGGGTGAACTACGGAGGCGCGCAGGCGCTCTATGGCATTACGCCGGATCTCACCATCCTCGGGAAAATCATCGGCGGAGGGCTGCCGGTCGGCGCCTACGGCGGGCGGAAAGACATCATGGATTTGATCGCCCCGTCAGGCCCCGTCTATCAAGCAGGCACCCTGTCAGGCAATCCGTTGGCTGTGTCGGCGGGAATCGAAACGCTGAAGCAGCTGAAAAAGAAGGTCGTCTACAAGAAACTCGAAGCCCAATCCGCAGCCCTGGCCATGGGCATCGGCGAAGCGGCGAAGAAAGCAGGCGTTCCGCTCATCCAAACCCGCGTGGGCTCCATGCTCACGGCGTTCTTTACTTCCACGCCTGTCAGCGATTGGAATACCGTGAAGCAGGCGGATACTGTGCGCTACGGCAAGTACTTTCACAAGATGCTGGACCAAGGCATCTATCTCGCTCCATCGCAATTCGAAGCGGCGTTCCTCTCCACCGCCCATACGGCCGGGGACATCGACAAAACCATCCGCGCCGCGCATTCTGCCTTCAAGAACTTATAGCGAATAGCTGATGGCGTATGGCCGGAGGCTTTCTTGAGAACGGCTAGTCGAGAAAGATACGTCTCGTATCGCGAGGGATACATCTATTATTCGTCCTCGTCGTCCGCCTCCAACGCTTCCTGACGCTTTTGCTCCTCCATCGCGTTATTCAGGAGCATCCGAATAAACATCGAATAGAGCGACCCTTTCTCAAGGGTCCCCCCGGGGGGAATCGCAATTTTTCCTTCCTTGATCATGCGATCCATCCAGACCTTCTGATCAGGAGCGATCAAGATCGGCACCTCGATCAGTCCCACCCGACCCATCATATCCATCGTACAACCTCCGTGATTCCTGAATATCAAAGAGCTGATAGCGTATGGCTGATAGCCCGGTCACAGGAGTCTTTCATCACTGCTATACGCCATAGGCCATCGGCTATAAGCTCCGACAGCGAGCTGCATTCCAGCACGCCGTTTTGATCGTTGTCAACCGAGTGGCATAAGCCATGCTTAGCACAAAAACATGCGGCTGACATTGACATCCATCATGGCATTCTTTCTTCTCAGCGGAACTATGTTCTGTTGGAATCCGACCCACGCGGCTCGCCTTACATCCTCCGATAGAGAATCGACCATTCAGAAAAATTGTGACCTCTGCTGGTCACCTTCGATCAGTGCATCCTCTCCTCCTTCGCCCCTGCAGCCACACCGCCAACACCATCCATCAGGAAGCCGGCCCCATCGATTGCCTAAAGGCCGGTACAAAATCACGCCCTACCAGAAACACGCCCGGTCCTCTGCCTTGGGCCGGATCTCCGGAAGAAGAATCCCCGCCGGCCAACCCATCCACACCGTCGACGGTGATACCCTCCGCCTGGGCTCGGAACGCATCCGACTCCGGGGCATCGACACACCGGAACTGAACGAACCACGCGGACCGGAGGCCCGGCAACGGCTGGAGCAATTGCTGCAAGAAGGTCCCATCCGCATCGTGCCGCATGGACAGGACGTGTACGGACGCACGGTCGCCGATGTGTTCGTGGATGGACGGAACGTCGCGGAGGTGCTGACTCAGGAAGGGTACGCGAAGCCTCGCTGAGGAGCCCGTCAAACGTCAATGGTCGTTCGTCAACCGTGGGAAAGAACATTCCTCACGCGGCATTACAGTCACCGGACCGAGAAAACCTATCTCGGATGGATCAGACGCTTTCTCCTTTTTCATCGACCTCGCGATCCCGTGGCGATGAGCGAGGAGCATCTCGGCCATTTTCTCAGCAGCCTCGCAAGCGATCGTCGCGTCAGCGCCTCCACTCAAAACCAAGCCCTCAATGCGATATTGTTTCTGTACCGGGACGTGTTGGAGAAGGAAATTGGGTATGTGAACGGCGTCGTGAGGGCCAAGAAACCGAGAAGATTGCCGGTGGTCCTCACCAAGGAAGAAGTCAGAATGATTCTCGCTCGTCTTGAGGGTACGGAATGGCTCATGACCATGTTGCTGTACGGCGCCGGACTTCGGCTGATGGAATGCCTGCGCCTTCGGGTCAAGGACTTGGATTTCGCGAGCAATGAAATCCGCGTTCGCGGCGGGAAAGGCGACAAAGACCGGGTGACCATGTTTCCCGCGACCGTGAAGGACCCTCTTCGCCAACATCTCGAACAGGTCAAAGCGCAGCATGAAGCGGACATCCGGAATGGATATGACGGGGTCTCACTGCCCAATGCGTTAGCACGCAAGTATCCGAATGCGCCGAAGGAATGGGGGTGGCAATGGGTATTCCCGGCATCAAAGCTCTATCAGGATCGGCAGTCCGGCGAGCAGAAGAGGCATCATCTCCACGAATCCGTCTTGCAGAGAGCGGTCAGAGAGGCCGTGCGGACAGCCGGGATCCCCAAGCCGGCCAGTTGTCACACCTTCCGGCATTCCTTTGCCACCCATTTGCTTGAGGATCGCTACGACATCCGGACGATTCAGGAGCTGCTCGGGCACAAAGACATCAGCACGACGATGATCTATACGCATGTGCTCAATCGAGGCGGACAGGGAGTGGATAGCCCGGCAGACCGCCTCTGACTGTGACTCGTTGGCCAGATATACTGCGGGCTGATAGCCGGATAGACTGCAGGATTCGCAGCCTATCTCGACCAGCTGGAGGGATGGATTATTGGACAAGCATTGGATTTTCAAGTAGAGTTGCCTCCTTTCTAACTACATAGGGAACCGCGCTATGCTGCGCGAGCAACCTGCAGCAGACTTAATAGTTAGGCGTCACAGCATGTCCGCACCAGACGTATCGCCGAATCTCATCGCCTGGTGGGGCGCTGGTCTGTCCACGTTGCTTGCGCTCGTTAAGTTCTACGAGCTCTGGCGAGATCGCTCGCGCATAGAGATCAGCTACAACTTCACCGGTGATCCGACTATCGGCAACGAGATCCTGATCCGCAACCTGTCACATCGCCCTCAGATCCTCACTCACTGGGAACTCCTGTGGTGTTCTGGTCGTTGGCCACGGCGCTCTTTCGATGCATTCGAAAGTGCCGAATACGACGCTGGTGACCATCGGTTGGACGGTCACACTACGTTCACCCTCCGCTTCGCAGAGGCCAACTACTTCGCGTGGGGCCACAAAGCGTTGAAGGGTCGGAGCATCTACATTCGCCTGCACTTCGCTGGGCGAAGACCTGTCCTTCGTAAGGTCTACGCCCAATGACGCCTAACCCTTCGTTGCACCCGAAGTGCTACAGCGGGCTTCGCCCGCTTCCGCACTCGGGTGAACTCAAACGTTAGCCGTCATTGCATGGAGTCCTTTCCGGACATCTTCATTAGTGGTACTATCCGGGGCATGGAGGAATTGAGCCATGAGAAGGATTTCCAAGGTCAAGGTCCTGCCGGGATATCGCCTGGAGCTGGAATTTGACGACGGGGTATCCGGGACTGTGGACCTCTCTGAAGCCGTCGGCAAAGGTGTGTTCGCCCTCTGGCGCGACCCGCTCGTCTTCGAGCAGGTTCATATCGGTTCATCCGGTGAACTGGTCTGGGGCGAACAGGTTGATCTATGCCCCGATGCGCTCTACCTCAAGGTAACGGGCAAGAAACCGGAAAACATTTTCCCCGCGCTACGCGACCAGCCCACCCATGCCTGAGATCAACCGTTTCTTCGGTATCGTCATCAAGATGTTCTTCGACGATCACAATCCCCCGCACTTCCATGCGGAGTATGGCGGTGACCTTGCCTTGATCGATATTCGAACTCTGGCCGTGTTTTCCGGACGGTTGCACCTCGTGTAACAGGTCTCGTGATCGAGTGGGCGACGCTTCATCAGCGGGAGCTACTCGCCGACTGGGATAGGGCAAGAGCGCGTGAGGAACTCCAGAAGATCGCGCCCTTGGAATGAGACTGGCTAACATCCGGCTTGAGGAGGCGCTTTGCGCTCCTCAGCCTAGCGTTCGGCAGACAGAAATGATTAACGAAGAGCTATGGGCTGAGCGTCAGTATGCTGTGCTTGCGGGATTCGTCCATCACTTGGCATATTACCGCGTACTCTCGAAACATTATGGGGAAGCATCCAAGAAGAGTGAGTTCTGGACCAATACAATAGACGCACACATCCTAAGGGCAATCATAGACTGGTGTATGGTATTTGGAACCGACTCAAATGAAATCCACTGGAAGAGAGTCGTACCGGACGAAGCTGAGCAGTTGTCGTTCAGGGAACATCTCTTGAAGAATGCTGGAATGAGCGAGTCGCAGTGGGCGTCCTATTGGCAATCCATGTCGGATTTCCGAAACGAATACGCTGCCCACAAGAAAGCCCAGGGCGATTATCCCCCGGTCCCAATGATGGACATGGCACTACAGGTCGCATTCGCGTACGACGATTGGTTCAGAAATACGGTGCAGGCATCCTTCGATGAACCAAGCTTGCGGGAGCGCTACAGCAGAGTCGTTCGAACTTCCGAAAAGCCTTTGAGCAGAGCGGTCGCTCAAGGGCCATGGTTGAACGAGGAATATGAGGGGCATCCGCCACACACAGAACAATGACAACACTGCCGAACAAATGGGTGAACACGGACGCGCTCCGCTTCGCGTCGCGCGCCGGTTACCCTCCACGTTCGGCGCCAGCGATGAATGATAAGGGGAAAATCGCGAAGCTTGAGCTGGTCGGTGTCCAACGAACTGGTAGACGACGGCGGATAGCAATCTCGATCGGGATCCCATATGCCATCCGAGACGGAAGGGGAGCGGACTGCGCGGCATGCCCTGTCTCCATCCGTGGTCTCGGACGTCACCCAAGGCTCAACGAGCAGCGGATTTTCGGGGAGGACACCTTCCAGGCCCTCTCAATCGCGCTTGCGTTCGTGCGTCGGCGTCTGGTTGACTTCGTTGAGTCCGGCAACACCCTGCTATTCGCAGACGGTGAACACCAGCTGCCCCTCGAAGCATACTTTCCGGGATACGAACGGGAGCCTAACTCAGGTGCTTCACCTGCCCGCGGTCGCAAGGTCACTCGGAGCAAGTCCACTAGCGCGCATCGTGGCCGCGGCAGGTGAGCATTAGTGTTGGGTGACAAGGCAATATGAGACAAAGCAAGGGACCCGAGTTCATACGCTTCTTCAGGCCCATCCTCGAGATAATGAAGGGGCTGGGCGGTTCCGGAACTGCATCTGAGATCGTTGACCGCTCCATCGAACTGGCGAAGGTCACCGAAGAAGAGCAACAAGCCGTCAACAAGAACGGTCTATCCCGAGTAAAGAATCAGGTGCATTGGGCTCGCCAGTACCTTGTGTGGGCGGGATACCTCGGTTCATCGAAGTGGGGCGTGTGGAATCTCACGGACGAAGGCTCATCCGTGAATCTGTCAACGTTCAATGCGCTGGAGACGTTCAAGTCCATACAAAGCAAGCGATTTCAATATCGGAAGCCCAAGGAAGCAGAGGCACAGCGGGCTGACGACACTGGCCCAGGTGAGGAGGAACCCAAGGATTACAGAACGACACTCCTCGAACTTATCAAGTCACTTCCCCCGAGCGGATTCGAGAGGCTAACGCAAAGACTTCTCCGAGAATCCGGTTTCCAGCATGTATCCGTCACGGGCAAGAGCGGGGACGGGGGAATCGACGGAGTTGGCACCTTGCAGGTCAATCCGTTCGTCAGTTTCAATGTGCTTTTCCAATGCAAACGATACCAAGGTGCGGTCACTCCATCTCAGGTTCGTGATTTCCGCGGTGCAATGATGGGTCGTGCTGACAAGGGCCTGATCATTACGACAGGAACATTCACGCTCGACGCTAAGAAGGAAGCCAGACGTGATGGTGTCCCACCGATCGAACTCGTGGACGGTGACACCCTGGTTGAAATGTTCGAGCGCCATGAACTGGGCCTCACTCCCAAGCGGACTTACGATATTGATGAGAAGTTCTTTGACGACTACAAGAAATGATCACCCAACAAGGCGCTTAACCCGACCGCATGATGCGCCGCATTCCTAAGAGGTATCGTTTCGCGGCGGGTTAGCTGAATCGTTAGGCTCTGGCGTGATTAACGGCTCGGCCGTGAAGGGGCTATAACGGGCAGGGTTGGTCCCCCAGAGAGCGTATGCTACGATACAGCCGAAACTTTCATCGGAGGGTAGATTGTGGAAACCAAGCAACAAATCTTGAAGGCCATTGAAGAACTGCCGGACGACGCCGGTGTCGAGGAGGCGATCGACCGGCTGTACCTGCTCTACAAGATTGAGAGAGGCCTTCGCCAAGCCGACCGTGGCGAGCTGATCAGTCAGGAAGAGGCCCGCCAGCGGATGGCGAGATGGCTCAAGTAAGGTGGACGTTACAGGCTCTCGATGACCTTGAGGCGATCTGCCTCTTTATCGCTCGCGACGCACCGCACGTTGCGGCAGTGTTTGCTGATCGCGCCTTCCGCGCCACAGACCGCCTGGTGCAGCACCCACGTCTAGGGAGGATTGTTCCAGAATTGGAGATTGAAACTATCCGAGAGATCATTCTCGGTAACTACCGTATTATCTATCGGATTCGAGAAGAAGAGGTGCAAGTGGTGACGGTCCATCACGGGGCTCGGCTTCTCGATGTCGGCAAGATTGAGGGCGGTGCCTAACTCACGGCTTGAGACCGATCCTTCGGACGGCTCAGCCGTGGCGTTGGGCCCCATAGAAGAACCACCATGAATATCCGCATCGCTACAACCGATACCGAAATTGCAGCCTGCTATCCTGTAATGCGAGAGCTTCGCCCTCACATCGAGGAGAAGCAATTTCTCTTTCGGGTACGGAGTCAAGAACGTGCTGGTTATCGCCTCGCCTACGTGCAAGAACATGATGGCGTGGTTGCCGTCGCCGGGTTTCGAGTCGGTGATAATTTGGCGTGGGGGCATTTCCTGTACATCGATGACCTTGTAACCCTTCCTGGGCATCGTACGAAAGGCCATGGGACCAAGTTACTTTCATGGCTCAAAGAACAAGCCGCAATAGAAGGTTGCGCGCAGATGCACCTGGATTCAGGAATCCAAAGAAGAGACGCTCACCGCTTTTATGAGCATGAAGGCATGTCAGTGGCAAGCTTTCATTTCGTTGAATACATAGCGCCCAACAAGGCGCTCCAGAGGGGCGCGCCGCAAGCGGCACGCCCCTGAGCTGGCACGTTAGGCGAGCTGGACTTGCTGTACAACTCAACAAGTTATGTGGTTTTATAGCCAGTGAAGTTTGAACTCGTCGGGCGGATCACCCAGATTGAGATCATTGCGACCGGTTCCGGAATCCGCGTCCGGCGCTATCTCCGGAAAAGCCTACGGCCCAGGCCGCCGGCGGAAGCTGAAATGAATCGCGACTGTCCGGTTGCCGAACGGTGCTTTGCGAAGGGTAGAGCTTCATTGGTATGAGGCTCACAGCA
>CAZWOX010000053.1:0-16670 GCA_964635345.1 uncultured Nitrospira sp. | reverse complement strand
TCCTCTTCTCGGGCTATCGAAGCGCCTGAACACCGCTCCTATAGCACAGATGGGAGGCTTGATGGCTTTTTTATCTCACGAGTCGTGAATTATCCGGGCTAGAAGATCTCGATTATCGCCACCCGCGGGGACTTGAGAAAAGCGTCATCACGTCGCTGGCCACGGGGCAATGGATTCGTCAGCATGACCATGTGTTGATTGTGGGGCCGACTGGCGCGGGCAAAACGTACCTGGCCTGTGCGCTGGCCCAGATGGCCTGTCGGCTGGGCTTCTCCGCCTTGTATCTGCGACTGCCGCGGTTCTTCCGGGAGCTCGCGATCGCCAAAGGCGATGGCCGCTATGGGCGCCTGCTCCGGAGTCTCGCGAAGACGGACCTCGTGGTGCTGGATGACTGGGGGCTGGCTCCCTTAACTGACGAACATCGCCGCGATCTGTTGGAACTCCTTGATGATCGCCACGGGCGGCGGGCCACCCTCGTGGCCAGTCAACTCCCGATCGATCACTGGCATACGGCGATCGGGGAGCCGACGCTGGCCGATGCCATTCTTGACCGGCTCGTCCACAACGCCTATAAGATCACGCTCAAAGGAGAATCGATGCGCAAACGGCTGGCAAAATTGGACGGAAGTCGGCCACTGAAGACAGACCACTGAGGCCCTGCGTCGCGGGGCTCCGACGGGTGGCCGGATTCGCTCGGAATCGGCGGCCGGATTCAGCGGAATATGCACCACCGTCATGAATAATCCCGGTTAGTGGGTTCGACCCGGTGAAGCTCTACTTTGGTGGCGTGTTTGAATCGGTAGCCAGGCCAGCGTGGATCTTCACCAACTCCTTGCGACCTGCAGCGAGGAGGCGCGCCTCGCTGGCTTCATCAGCACCGATGAGGTTATTTGCCTGGTGCGAGGTGAAGCCATTGTGGTGATGCTAGTGATTAGTTGCATAAGTAGTAGATAGATAGTATCGTCTTGGGCATGGAGGTCGCGTATGCCCAAGCAGCCACAAACGTTGCGGTGTTCCGAGCGAGACCGGAAGACGCTGGAGGAGTGGGCGCGGAGCCGAACCCAGGAAGCGTGCCTGGTGGAGCGCGCCAAGATTATCCTGCACTGCGTGCAGGGACGCTCGGTCAGCGACATTGCGCGGAGGTTGCGCGTGCGCCCGAATACCGTGATTGATTGGCGGCGGCGCTTCGAACGTGAAGGCGTGACCGGTCTGGCGGATCGCCCGCGCCCGGGCAAGCCGCGGCGGTACGGTGCGGATTTTCGGAAGCAGGTGCTGGCTATGCTGGAAGAACCTCCGCCGAAAGGACAAGCCCTCTGGGACGGTCCAGCGGTCGCCCGACAGCTCAAGACTTCCGTGCATGCGGTCTGGCGTGTGCTGCGCAAGGAAGGGGTCTGCCTGCGCCGACAGCGGAGTTGGTGTGTGAGTACCGATCCGGAATTTGCCGCCAAGGCCGCCGATATCGTGGGGTTATACGTGAATCCGCCGGAAGCGGCGCTGGTGATCTCCGTGGACGAGAAGCCCAGCATCCAAGCGTTGGAGCGGGCCACTGGGTACGTGGAGACCGACAACGGCAAAATCGTCCGCGGATTCAAGAGCACCTACAAGCGGCACGGGACGTTGAATCTGTTTGCCGCCCTAGAAGTCGCGACCGGTGCGATCCGCACGCACCTCACTCGGCAGAAGCGCCGACTGGAGTTTCTGGATTTCATGGATCAGCTGATGGCAGAGATGCCAGAGGGCAAGGACATTCACGTGATCCTGGACAATTATTGCCTTCACAAACGGAACGATTCGTGGTTGGCGGCCCACCCGAATGTCGTGTTCCATTTCACGCCGACGTTGGCTAGTTGGCTCAACCAGGTTGAAATCTGGTTTGGGATCCTGGCGCGAAAGGCACTCAAAGGTGCCAGCTTTCTAAACATTGAGGAATTGCGTCAGGCCATCGAAGCATTTGTGGCTGCTTATGGACCCACCGCTAAACCGTTTGTCTGGCGCAAGCGAGAAGTCAAAGGCGCTCAACTGAGAAACACTATCGTGAATTTACGCAATTAAGCACTAGGGAGCCGCGCTTGCGACGAGTCAAGGGTTATCGGCATCTGCCCACGTTGCGGGCCGCCCTGCAACGAGATTTGAAGATCACGTCGGCAGCCACGAACAAGGCTGCCTAACATCAACGTGGGAGTCAAGGAGAATTTCAACTAACTTTGGGCTTGACTCGCGGACGCCGTGAGATATCTCGACCGCCAGCATAGCCTTATCGCCGGTCACAATAGCTTTGGCCTGTCCGGCAATTGCACACTCAAGAATTCGATTATCCGGATCGTCATTGAATACGCTGACCCGTTCACTCGTCTGAACAAGCTCTGCAAGTTCCGTCAGGAATAAAGCCGTACGACTTAAGGCATCGGCATCACGGCTGAACTTGCGCGCCAGGATGGTGAGAAGTTCGTCGAGGATGGGCTTGGAGATCAGCAACGTATCGTGGCCGTCGAAGATGCGCTGTATCGCGCGACCGGCCGAAGACCCAGGAAAGACGAAGGCCGAAACGTAGATGTTGGTGTCGAAAACGACCTTCACGGTTTCGTGAGGTAGCGCTGTAGGTCGCGAGCGGTGAGAATGCCTTTGGCTTTCGCTTTTTTACTCCAATAGCCTTGGATAGCTTTGAATTCCTGCTCAAGCCGCTTGTGTTTGTTATCTGAGACGAGATCCTGCAGGACCGCGAGCTGACTTTTCCCTTCACGCCGAGCGAGTTGATCCAACTCTTTCGACAGCGCGGCAGGAATGGCCAGTTGTCGTTTCGTTACTGTCGCCATAGTTACACCTCGTACGGGCTGAATCCTATCATGCAGGTCTAACCTCGTCTACCTGCGACCAAGGCGAGTGATCGTTCCTTGCTCGATGGGCACGCCCATCGTATGATGGGGCCGTCCGTATGGCTGAGGTCGTCCGTATGCATGGGGCCGCCATGGCGTTTGTTCAGCTGGAGTCCACATCGCACGTGAGCCTGTCTGGTCCACTGCCGCAATTCGTTCCCGGTTCCGTGTGTGCTCAATGCGATGTCTGTTGCCGGTTTCCTGAATCGGACAGTTTTCTTCGCCCCTACTTTACGCGGGATGAGATTGGGGCTGCGGTGGAACAGGGACTGTCGCCCGCGCTGTTTGCGGATCCCGTCGGATCTCAGATTGCGCTCGTCAAAGATGCCGAAAGCGAGGGCTATCTTTGTCCCGCCTTCGATCCGGTGACGTCACGTTGCGGCATCTATGCCCACCGGCCGCTCGATTGCCGGCTCTATCCGTTGGCGTTGATGTGGAGCGAAGACGGCACCCAGGTCGAGTTAGGCTGGGATACCAAGTGCCCCTTCATGCGGGAAACAGTCCCCCGGGAAATTCACCGGCATGCCGAGCTGGTTCATGCGCTCCTCCAGCGGGAGGCCACGCTTCGGCTTCTTGCGAGCAATCCTCGTTTAATCGGTCGCTTTCAAGAGGATGTGATCGTGCTCGCCTCGTTGCCGGAGGTGACGGACCGTGTACGTCTCCATCGGCCGGACCGACGCCTCCGTCCGCTTCTACTGGAGGATGCGCCACGGATGAGGCAGGCGTTGGAGAGGTCCGAATGTCCAGGCCATGAGGCACTAGCGGCCTACGCGTTTGCGTACCATTATATATGGACGACGACGTTGTCCTATTGGTGGATGGAGCAGGACGGTGTATTCTTTCTGTTCGCCCATTCTCCCGATGGCTGGTTTATGCCGATCCCGCCGCTTGGGGAAAAACCGTTCGCAGAATCGGTTCGTGAGGGTCTGGCTGACATGTGTCTGTGGAACAATGGCTCCTCTGTCAGCCGGATCGAGAATATGACGGACGATCAGAAGGCGTATCTCGTCGGCAGTGATCTGCGATGGACGGCTAAGACTCCGGACTATCTGTACCGGGCCGACTCGCTGGCGCATCTCGCCGGAGATTCCTATAAATCGCAACGCGCGCTTTGCAATCGGGTTGAACGGATAGCATCGGTGACACTCCGTCCCTATACCATGGCCGATCAGCCCATGTGCCGCGATCTGTTCTGTCGATGGGTATCGCAGAAGCAATCGGGACAGCTGGATACGATGGGGCAATTCCTTCTAGAGGATGCCGAAGCGGCCCATGAACTGATCTGGGCGTTCGGCAATCGGCTGGGGCTTGTCGGCACCGTGGCCTGTGTGCAGGATCAGGTGATGGGCTATACGTTCGGCTACCGGCTTACGCCCGAGACGTTCGCCGTGCTGGTCGAAGTCGCCGACCGGTCCGTATCCGGTTTGGCGCAGTATCTGTTTCGCGAGACCTGTCGCGCGGCGCACCGCGGGGGCGCCGAGTATATCAATGCCATGGACGATGCCGGTCTTCCCGGTCTCAGAGCCGCCAAGCAGGCGTATCATCCGGTGGCCACGATCACGAGTTGGATTGCGAGTCCGTTGCAGCCATGAGCTTCCCTGTCGCCTCACCGCTTGCGCAGTCCTCTCGTCGTTACGGGTGGCTTCCGTTTCTGATCGTATTGGTCACGATCCTTGCAGTGGGCATCGGTGCGGTGCTGCTACGGTATGTCGAGCGGCGATTGGTGTGGGCCTCGGGAGAGCAGCTGACGCTGGCGGCGGTGGAAGTATCGGACAAGCTGGACCGGCTGCTGTTCGAACGCTACGGCGATGTCTACATGCTGGCCCGCGCCTTCGCGCTTCGTTCATCGGATCGAGCCTACCTGGGAAGCTATCTTGCCTGGGTGAAAACCGCGTATGCCCCTATGTATCACTGGCTTGGTGTGACGAACCAGCAAGGGGTGATGATCGCGGCCACGGAGTCGTCTCTCATCGGGCATGATTACAGCCAGAGCGAGTGGTTTCGGAGCGCTCATGGGACCAGGCAGGCGGTCGTCGGAGATGTGGCGAGCCATGAGGCCGATCAGGGAATCGAAACGGTGGCCTTCACGGTTCCCATTCTGGATGCCGAGGGGACGTTTCTAGGGGTAGTCACGACGCGGGTGGCGGTGCCGGTGTTGGAAGATGTGACGACGCGGACGATCCGGTCGCTGCAACGCCGCGAAGGGTTCGGTGGAGCGGTTGAGTATCAGATGCTCGCGAAGTCCGGCGAGGTCTTCGTCGACTCGAACGTTCCGTTACAAGAGAAGATCAATCTGCTTGAACTGGGGTTGCCCTCAGCGAAGCTGAGTCGGGCGGGGGAGCCGGGTTATGTGATCGAAGAGCATCTCCGCCGGCATGTGCATGTGGTGACGGGCTACGCGATGACGAAGGGCTATGGAGAATTTCCAGGCCTGGGCTGGACGGTGCTGGTGCGGATCGACCGTGACGCGATTCTGATGCCGATCCGCTCCGTCGTGCTCTGGAAGGTCGGCGGTGCGGCGCTGGTCATCTGGTTCCCGCTCCTGGTGTTGCTGTTGTGGTCGACGGTGCGGCTGCGGGCGGAGTATCGCCAAGCCCAACAGGAGAGCGCCTGGGCGCGTGCGGCTGAGGCCGCATTGCTCCAGAGCCAGGAGCGCAATCGCGCCATCGTCGATACGGCGCTCGACGGGGTGATCACCATCGATGCGGCGGGCGTCATCACGGATTGGAATGCCCAGGCGACGGCGATTTTCGGCTGGTCTCGCGACGAAGTGCTGGGGCGGATTTTGTCGGAGACGGTCATCCCCGAGCGCGACCGTGAGGCGCATAACCAGGGGCTGCGGGAATTTCTTCGGACCGGCGTCGGGCCGGTGCTCAATCGCCGAATCGAAATCGCGGCGCGGCATCATGATGGCCGGGAGTTCCCGGTGGAATTGTCCGTATCTCCGGCCCGGAACGGCGAAGCCTATATCTTCAGCGCATTTGTTCGCGATATCACCGATCGGCGGAAGGCCGAGCGGCGGTTGGCGTCGCAATATGCGGTGACCCGGGTCTTGTCTGAGTCCTCGACACTGGAAGAAGCCGTTCCGAAGATCGTTCAGGCTGTCGGCGAAAGCCTGGAGTGGGATCTTGGCGTCTTTTGGCGGTTTGATAAACAGACCGGTGTGCTCCGCTGCTTGGATCAATGGCAGGCTCCGACATTCCAGGGCGATGCGTTTGCATTGGCGGCGTGGCATCAGTCGTTCGCGTCAGGGGAAGAGTTGCCGGGACGGATCTGGGCGAGCGGTCAGCCTTGTTGGATTCCGGATGTGGCACTCGACCCTCAATTCCTTCGGACCGATGTGGCGGCTCAGGTCGGGTTGCACGGGGGGTTCGGGTTCCCGATTCGAATCGCGGGCGAGATCGAAGGGGTCATTGAGTTCTTCAGCCGGTATGTGCGGGAACCGGATGACGAGCTGTTGAAAATGGTCACGGATATCGGGCTTAAAATCGGCCAGTTCGGCGAGCGCACCAAGGCCGAAGACGCGCTGCAACAGACCGAGGCGCAACTCCGACAATCGCAGAAGATGGAAGCGGTGGGGCGGCTCGCCGGCGGCGTCGCGCATGACTTCAATAATCTGCTGACGGTGATTCGAGGATATAGCGAATTGATCTTGGGGCGCCTGGCAGCCGGCGATCCGGCCAAGCGTGAAATGGAAGAGGTCAAGAAAGCCGCGGATCGTGCGGCCGGCTTGACGAGTCAACTCCTGGCGTTCAGCCGCCGCCAGTTTGTCGCGACGAAGGTGGTCGATCTGAACGCGATTGTCACGAATATGGATGGGATGCTGCGGCGTCTGTTAGGCGAGGATATCATCGAGCTCTGTTCGGAGCTTGATCACGGGTTAGGAGCTATCAAGGCCGATCCGGGGCAGCTCGAACAAATTGTGATGAATCTGGCTGTGAATGCCCGCGATGCGATGCCGACCGGCGGGCGGCTGACCGTCGAGACGCGGAATGTGTCGATCGGCAAGGGCCCGCGCCGGGAGACCATGCCGCTGGAACCTGGCGACTATGTGCTTTTGGCCGTAAAGGATACCGGGCATGGGATGGACGAAGAGACGCAGTCCCATCTCTTCGAGCCATTTTTTACTACCAAGGCTAAGGGCAAAGGGACCGGACTCGGCCTGTCCACGGTCTATGGCATCGTGAAGCAAAGCGGCGGCACGATCGGCGTTGAGAGCAAGCCCGGCAAGGGGACGACGTTTAAGATTTTCTTCCCGCGAGTGGACGGCGTGGCGCAGAGCGGCCAGGCCGCGCCTCTCAACGCAGACCGCGCGCACGGACGCGAGACAATCCTTCTTGTGGAGGACGAACCGGCAGTCAGAGGATTAGTCCATGAGACGTTGCGGCTGCATGGCTATACGGTGCTCGAGGCCCGCCACGGGATTGAAGCTTTGCTGACCGGCACGCGCCATCTCGGCCCGATTCATCTCTTGCTGACCGATGTCGTGATGCCGCAGATGAGCGGTCCGGAAGTCGCTGAAAAACTCACGTCGGTCAGGCCGGAAATCAAAGTGCTGTATATGTCCGGATACCCCGATCATCCCGTATTTGCGCAAGGCGGGATCAAACGGGATACGGCGTTTCTCCAGAAGCCGTTTACCCCGAATGTGCTGGTTCAGAAGGTCCGCGAAGTGTTAGACGGCGTCAAAGTCGCCTAGCCGGACATTCTGTTCGCTCGTTGGCTGGTTGGCTTGATCTTCCCCCTCGGTTCCGTTTATCGTGCCCCAAAATACTTCACAGTAGGATGGATCAGCTATGAGTCAGCCAGGACGCGAACTCGATATTCGGGCTTTTCGCATCGACCGGGAACCATTTTACGCCGAAGTGCGCGGCGAAGTCGGCCTGTTCACGATTGCCGCCAAGAGTAAAATGCCGGTGATGCTGAAGGGGCCGACCGGATGCGGGAAGACCCGATTTGTGCAGCACATGGCGCATAAATTGGGCCGTCCGTTGATTACGGTCGCCTGTCATGAAGACCTCACCGCGTCCGATCTGGTGGGACGCTATTTGTTGAAGGGGCAGGAAACGGTGTGGGTGGACGGGCCCTTGACCGTCGGTGTGAAGTATGGCGCGATTGTGTATCTCGACGAGGTGGTCGAGGCGCGGAAAGACACCACCGTGATCATCCATCCGCTCAGCGACGATCGTCGCGTGCTGCCGATCGAGAAGAAGGGCCAGATCATTGAGGCAGCTGATGATTTTATGCTCGTGATCTCTTACAACCCCGGCTACCAGAGCGTGTTGAAGGATTTGAAGCAAAGCACGAAGCAGCGCTTCATGGCCATCGAGTTCGATTATCCGTCCCCCGCGGTCGAAACCACCGTGGTGGAGCGTGAGGCGGGAGTCGGCCGGGAGATCGCCGAGAAACTCGTGAAGCTCGGCGGGAAAGTCCGCAACCTCAAGAACCATGGGTTGGAAGAGGGCGTGAGCACCCGGCTACTCATCTATGCCGGGACGCTCATCAAACAAGGGGTCACACCCGAGCAGGCCTGCGACGTGGCCATCGCCCGTCCGATCACCGATGACGGGGATATGCAGCGCAGTATTCACGAACTGGTCAAAGCTATTTTCTAGTCCACGCCGTCACGATTCCTACGCGCATGACTCATCCGATCGTGCAGGACACCAAGGGCGGCGCGATCATCACGATTCAGGTCCAACCCAAAGCCTCGAAGTCCGAGTGTGTCGGTCTGCATGGTGATGCCCTCAAAATTCGTGTCGCGGCGCCGCCGATTGATGGCCGGGCGAACGAGGCCTTGCTTGAGTTTCTTGCGACACAGCTCAATGTGCCTCCGTCCACGCTTGCGATTCATGCCGGGGCCGGGGGGCGGCACAAACGGGTGCGGTGCGCGACGCTGACCGCGGCGGAGGTGCTGGCGCGATTGGGCCTGACCGCAGGGAAAGGACCGGCGGCCACATGAACAGATGGGCGGCGTCTCTCGTCGGTGCGCTCTGTGTGGTGACGTCGGCCTGTTCGGGGGCGAAGCCGGTCTTGTACCCCAATCCTCATCTGCAATCGGTCGGCAGGGAGGTGGCGGAACAGGACATCGAAGCCTGCAAGCAATCGGCCGAATCCGCGGGCGCGGAGGAGGGCAGCGGCAAAGCCGGGCGGGTGGCCGGAAGCACGGCTGCCGGCGCGGGCATCGGCGCAGCTGCCGGTGCCGTCGGTGGGGCCATCTCCGGTGCCGTCGGGCATGGTTCTGCGATCGGGGCTGCAAGCGGGGCAGTCTGGGGGCTGCTGACAGGAGTCTTCAGCGCCGCATTCGGACCATCCCATCCGCCGGAGGCCTATGCGAATTTCGTCAATCGCTGCTTGCACGAGAAGGGGTATGAAGTGACGGGGTGGACCGGATGAATCGGTGGGTCTCCTTGCTCGCTGTCCGCGCACGATCAGAATGTGCTCGGACAATGCGCGCAGTCGGACACCCACCGATTCATCCGGTGAAGGAAAAAGAGAAGAGAAGTAAAGAAATCGGAGGGTTCGAGCCGTGTCGAATCAATTATGGCGGATATGTGTTGTGGTGCTGTTGCTTATAAGTTTCGGGGCTTGTGCGGCGCCGGGGCCGGTGTTGCGGTCGAACAAACATCTGCAATTGAATGGGAAAGAAGGGGCGGAACAAGATATTGCCGCGTGCCAGGACAAAGCCGATCGGACCGGATTGAAGTCCGGGGTGAACCGCACCGGGAATATTGTCGGCGGGGGGGTGTTGGGATTGATCATCGGGGCGGCCGGCGGAGCGTCAGCCGGCTTGATCGGCGGCGGTGCGGGGGTCGCGATCGGAGCGGCGGCCGGCGGCGGGTTGGGCTTCATTACTGGACTTGCCGGTGGCGCGTACAGACCGGTGGACCCCGATCCGGCCTATGCCGACGTTGTCGTGCGTTGTCTCATTGAGAAGGGTTATGAAGTGAGCGGGTGGGAGTGAGGGGGAGTGGCAGGAGACATCGGGCAATGCTCTGTGCTCGCTGCCCGCCCACACAAGATTTATCGAATATGAAGTTGGGGGCGGTGGTCGGTCAATGCGCGCAGAGGAGCATTACCCGATGTCTCCTGCCGGTATGAATTGGAAAATGATTGGGAGGGGCTGTCTGGTTAACAGAGAGTGCTCTTGCAGTCGGTGACGACGAGGTTGGTCGCTTTTTCAGATGCATCGAGTTCAACGGTCAGCCAGGCGATTCCTGCCGGTCCCTCCTCTTTCTGTGAGCCTCCCTCGATTACACTGACAAGGTAGTAGTGACCAGCTGGAATTTTTGTGAACCAGAAGTGGCCGGTTGGATTGGCCCTGGTGGTGCGAAGGTAGGGTAGGATTCGTTTGTCCATCTCCAATTGTCGTAGAGCTTCATGAGCACAGTTCAATGATTGAGGCGCTGTTGAAGTGCCAGCAGATGGGGCGAGGTCACTTGAAGGAGCGCAGGTGGCGGCTCTCACAGTGCGGTCGAACCAATAGCGAGTGTACTTCGTAATCGGAATCAAATGGACCGGCGCACCGGCCTGTGTGAGGGCTTTTCCCGACGAGGCACCGAGGAAGGCCTGGCCGGCCAAGGTGCCATGGCCTTTCTGTTTATAGGCAACGAACTCCTTTTCATTGAAGGCCGGAGGGGGTGCGGGGTTTGATTCGACGGCAGCCCCGTGACTCAGGCTGATGCCGCCGGCCAGGAGCAGCACCGCTACTCCGAGTGAGAGTCTCTGGCCTGGTCGTAGGATGGTCATTTTGACGAAGGCGCGGGTTTGTCGGGAGGAGCCGGCGTCGCGGCAACCTTATGTTTCAGCGCGCGGCCTTTGCCAGGAGTCGGATCAGTGATGAGCCCGTAGATTTCCCGCCCCTCGTGGCCTTCCGGGAGATATTCGGTAATCGGCATCCCGTCTTCCCGCACAAACAGCAGGCAGTGGCAGTATTTGTAGATCTGCATCTCATCGCAAGCGCACATCCACCGACGGAGTTTCGCTTCGGCCTGTTTATCTTTGTAGAAATTGCAGGGGCAGAGGGGTTTCCCCAGTTCATCGATATGCATGGCCAGGCCTTTGACGACGGCTTCGGTCACGGCGGGGGTGGGGTGCATGGCGGTGCCGCTCTTTTCGGCGAACCCCTTCACGTATTTCCACATTTTATCGAGGCTCTCTTGCGTGGGCTCGGCCATGCCGAAATCCTTTCGATAGGCGAGGGGCCAGAGGCTAGTAGCGAGAGTAAAAGCGAGAACTTCTTCCCTCTAGCTCCGTGTCTCCAGCCTCGCGCCAGCGTGTGAGCGCATAGTTTACAAGCGCCAGGGCGTCCTTTACAATCCACCACTTCGCAAATTTGGCGCAAAGTTGGATAGACGGGGCATGGCGGAATCTCACACGACAACAGAGCTGATCAATCGGCTGGCCGGTGACCTAGGACGGGCGTCGGCTGAGCAGCTAGTCGCTCAATTGAGCGCACTCGGCGGTAAGCCGGAGCCGATGGTAGCGGTTCTGTCGCTCTTGGACGAATTGACCGAGGTGTCTGAAAAGGTCGGTCGTGCGGCGGTGGAGGCGCTTCCCGATTTGGCGAGCCGGGCGGGGTTGGGGGCGGTTGTGCCCTGGCTCAATCTCGGCATTGTCCTGGTCGAATCTTCCGGTGCGTCTGCTTTGAAGTATTTTAAAGAAAGCCCGCGCATGCTGGGCGTAGTGGATCAGCCGGAAGCGCGCATGGCGATTCTTGAGGTGGGGGCTGAACTGGCCGAACAAGATGCCAATGTGACGTTGGAATATCTCCGGACGGCGCCGCTTCTTCTTGACGTCATTCCTGCCGAGCAGTTGCAGCCGTGGCTTGAAATCGGGGTGGAGTTGACGCAGATCGATGTGGTGGTGGGGCTGGAGTACATCCGGCAACTCGCCGCCATCGCGCCGGTTCTGCCGCTGAGTGAGGTGCGACAGTGGGTCGGATTCGGGATGAAGCTGATTCAGCCGAATGCGATCGGGAACCCGGACTATCTGGGTACGTTGGAGTTTCTCCGGACCAGCCCGGCGATCCTCGGTGATTTGGAGCAGCCGGTGCTTCGTCCGAAGGTCTTGTCGCTCGGCGCGTTGCTCGTGGAACAGTCGCCGGAGTCGGCGATTGCCTGGCTGGCTGAGGCGCCGGCGCTGCTGCGGACATTGTCCTCAGTCGAGTGGCAGCTCAAAGTGGTGCAATACGGGACCTTGATTGCCGAACGGGATGCGGCTGCGACCCTCGCCTATCTGCGCCGCGCTCCGGAGATTGTGGGCATGATCGGAGCCTCGGCAGATGCGGTCACGCGATTTGAAAACTGGTTCAAAGCCGGCATGGAAGTGCTGGCCTACAGCGTAGAGGGAGCGAGAGCGTACTTCGGGTTGGAATCGCAGCGGTCGCTGGCATCGGTGGAGCAGGCGTTGAGCGGGGTGCCGCTCCGGCAGGTCGCCAGGACTATCAAATTGTTTGTGCAAGGGCTCTGCGGGTCGGATGTGCAGATTCAGGCCTTGCCGGATACGGTGACGGATATTCCTGCTCGCGCAACGGTCAGTGCCGATGGAGGAACCATTGCGCTCCCGGCGCTGCTCCGGAAATATCAGACGTACGATGAGAATGTGCGGCTCTATCTGGTGATGGCGGCGCATGAGGCGGGCCATATCGAGTTCGGGACCTATCGCCTCACACTGGATTCGCTGCAGGATGTGGTGACGGCTGTCTGTGACCGGTATGGGCGCGGAGCGCAGCACCCGGCGTCGTTGGCGGCCTTGTTCCGGCTCTATTCGTACCCGCGTTTGATTCAAGATCTTTGGACCGTGCTGGAGGACGCGAGAGTCGAGGCCCATTTGCAGCGGGAATATCCCGGTCTTCAGCGGGATCTCCAGCGTGTTGCGGGCGAGGCGGTGACCCCGCGCGATCCGGCGCATGGATTGACCGTGAAGGAACTGCTTGTCGATTGCCTCTTGCGGCTCTCGACCGGCGAGTCTGCCGAATCGGCGGCGCCCCGGGCGGTTCAAGGTGAAGTCGCATTGCTCTGGTCGATGTGCGGTCCGGTGTTGGCGCCGGGGGCGTCCGCGGAGGAGGCGCTGCGCCTCGCGCATGCGGTGTATGTCCGTATAGAGGAGCTGTTAGCGCCCAAGGCTGAAATGATTCAGGGTGATCCGGTTCAGGATGTTCAGGAAGAAATGGGCGTGGGGCCGATGGGGTCGGAAGAGACCGGCGATCCCTATCGTCCGATGACCAATTGGCTGTACCGGGGAGAAATGAACCCCGAGTTTATTTCGCGGGATCAGGCGCCGGGGCAAAAGGATATGGATGCCGAGGGGCAGGCGCCCGGTGAACGAATCGCCAGCGGGGGAGGGGGATCTAAAGAACAGAGCGGCAACCAGAAAAGTTCAGCCGGTGAGCGACACCAGACGATGAGCGACGTGATGGGCGGAGGGCGCGCATTGCCCGCAGTCGTCGATGAGCTGCTTGCGCTGCCGGTCGAGGAACGGCCATTGGCGGAGACCGGCGGTCCTGGGGCGAAACGGATCCGGTACCCGGAATGGGATGTGACGATTCAGGATTATCGTGTCCAGTGGTGCCAGGTCGTCGAGCAGCCGGCTGAATCCGGGTCGGATGAGGCCGTCGAGGCGGCGCTTTCGACGCATCGAAGCGCGGTCAAATCGCTCCGCCGGTTTTTTGAAAGCCTTCGTCCTCCGGCATTCCGGCGCACGGCGGCGCAGGCCGACGGCGAGGATTTGGATATCGACGCACTGGTCCGCCGGGTTGCGGAGCAGCAGACCGGCATGGAAGGCAGCGATCGCATCTACGTCCGGTATGAGAAAAAAGAGCGGGATGTGGCCGTGGCGTTCCTGGTGGATGTGAGCGGATCGACCAGCCGGCAACTCGAAAGCGGGCGGCGGGTGATCGACATCGAGAAGGAAAGTCTGGTACTTCTGTGCGAAGCGCTGGAGGCGGTCGGCGACCAGTACGGGGTGTATGCCTACTCCGGGCAGGGCCGGGCACAGGTCGAATTCTCAGTGGTGAAAGAATTCGACGAGCCGTTGGGCCGTGCAACGGCGCACCGATTGGGCGGCCTGGTCCCGCGGCAGCAGAATCGCGATGGCGCGGCCATCCGCCATGCGACGGCTAAGCTGCGGGCCTGTGAGGCTCGCACGAAACTGTTGGTTCTGGTGAGTGACGGCCGTCCGCTGGACGGGGACTATAAAGACGACTATTCGCTCGAAGATACCAAGGCGGCGCTCCGTGAGGCGCGGCAGGCCGGGATCGAACCCTTCTGTGTCACGATCGACCGGGAGGCCGATGCCTATCTTCGGCGCATGTATGGCGATGTGCGGTTTGCCGTGATCGACCGGGTGGAATCGTTGCCGGCCCGGTTGCCACGAATTTATCAACGATTGACGACGTAGGCCTATGTCCGATACATCAGCGCGACCCGCGGTTCCGCCCTGGCTCTATAAATTGTTTACGGGGCATCAATATCCCTATGTCCGCCGGCTGGCGAAGTTCGGCCAGGCGGTGAATCCCGGCGAGGACCGTCCGGAGCCTACAAGGGAGATGATCGATGCCAAGTTCTGGGAGGTCTACCCCCGGTGCCGGGCGAAAGTGCTTCAAGAGGTGAAGGTCGGGATGATCGTGGTCTTTCACGACCTGGGCGAGTATCCGGCAGGCGGGTATCAGGCCCTGGTGGACGACCCTGAAGCTTTCCTGTCGGCGACCTACGGCAAGAAGAAGATCAAGGTCAATTTTTACGACGGGGATAATTTTGTATGCACGGTCAATTTCAAGGTAGCGGGCTGGACAGAGCACGAGGGAGGACCTTGACGGGTTCAGCGCATCCTTTGTGCTCGCGCCCCGCGCGCGCGGGATTGATTGATGGAAGAGTTTTTGCGGGCGGCGCTCGGTGCATGCGCGCAGTGCAGGATGCGCTGAGCCCGTCAAGGGGAATGGGGAGTAGGGAGAGAAGCGGACAAGACTTAGGAGCTGAGGTGTGATGATGGGGCGACCGAAGATTACGGTGGTGGGTGCGGGCAATGTGGGAGGGACGGCGGCGCAGCGGTTGGCCGAGCGGGACCGGTACGAGGTGGTGCTGGTCGATATTGTCGAGGGCGTTCCGCAGGGGAAGGCGCTCGACATGGCGCAGGCCGGGCCGGTGTGCGGCTACAGCACCCGTGTGGTCGGGACCAATGGATATGAGGACACGGCCGGGTCTGCGGTGGCGGTCATCACGTCCGGGATTGCGCGGAAACCCGGCATGAGCCGGGATGAACTGCTGACGACCAATGCCAAGATCGTGCAGTCGGTGGTGAAGGAGCTGATCGCCCGTTCGCCCGAGGTTATTCTACTGTTAGTGACCAACCCTCTGGATGCGATGGTGCATGTGGCGTTGAAAGTCAGCAAATTTCCCAAGTCGCGCGTAATCGGTATGGCCGGTGTGCTCGATTCGGCCCGTATGCGCACGTTTATCGCAAACGAACTGAATGTGCCGGGGCCCGATGTGGAAGCGATGGTGCTGGGGGGACACGGCGATACGATGGTGCCGCTTCCCCGGTACACCACGGTCAAAGGCAGGCCGGTGTCGGAACTGATCCCTAAAGACCGGCTGGACGCGATTGTGAAGCGCACGCGCGAGGGTGGGGCTGAGATCGTAGGGTTGCTGAAAACCGGCAGTGCGTTCTATGCCCCGTCTGCCTCGGCGGTCGATATGGTCGATGCGATCATGCAAGACCAAAAGCGGGTATTGCCGTCGGCGGTGTTGTGCGAGGGCGAATACGGGTTGAAGAATGTCATCGTGGGGGTGCCGGTGAAGCTGGGCCGGGGCGGGGCCGAGCAGGTCATTGAGTACGATTTGACCACCGATGAACGGGCGGCGCTGGAGGCTTCCGCCACGGCGGTGCGGGAGTTGTGCGCGAATGTCGATCGATTGATGGCGTAGTGTCAGTGTGCCGGCGTTGTGCCGGTGGCGTGACAAATGTGGGAGGCTGCCGCATCACGTGCAGTCGAGCAATAAACCGTGTGAGGAGAGGGAGCTATGAAATTTCTTGAAGATCCGATGCAGACGATCGGTGTGGGGTTCGCACTGGCTGTCGTATTGATAGTGGTGTTTCTTGGCCTGTCCGGAGTCGGCGCGGGTGAGGCCGATTGGGTGGGTATGATCATGCGCTGGGTGCATTTCCTCGCGGGCATCACGTGGATCGGGTTATTGTACTTTTTCAACCTGATTAATGCCGGGTTCCTCAAGAGCCTCGACGGACCCACGAAAAACATCGTGATTCCCAAGTTAATGCCCTCTGCGCTCAACTGGTTCCGTCATGGAGCCACCGTGACCGTGCTGGCCGGTATCGGGCTGTACGGCTATATGTACGCCAAGGGCGGGACGGGAGCCATTGCATTGGGAATCGGCGGATTGCTGGGCATCATTATGATGGCCAATGTCCATGCGATCATCTGGCCGAATCAGAAGAAGATTATCGCGGCGGTGACGGCAGCGGCGCAGGGGACACCGGCGCCTGCTGAAATGGCGCAATGGGGACGGACGGCGCTGCTTGCGTCGCGAGTGAATTTCATGTTGTCGATCCCCATGTTGTTTTTTATGGGGGCCGGCAGTCATTTTAAGTAGATTGGTTTCAGCCGTTTCGCCGGATCGGGAACACCCGGCCGGCGAAATGGATCGCTCCTGTCGTCGCTTCACCCGATTGCCCTACAGGCCCATCAACGCATAGGGCCCTTGCCCTAACTGCTTGAGATTCAGGCCCATTCCCCATGAGTTGCCTTGACGGAGGCGCGCGGTCAGCCGTATAGTACGG
>CAZWOX010000052.1:0-16765 GCA_964635345.1 uncultured Nitrospira sp. | reverse complement strand
TGCCGGTGACTGAGCCTTGAGCAACGTGGCGGCGCGTTTCCCGGCCAGACGAATTTGCTCGGCTCCCATCCGTGCGGGATGGTCGGGCGCGAGCCGGTTGAGCAGCAGATCGGCGAACCCGTTGATGGAGGTGAGCAGATTATTCAGATCGTGGATGAGCCGAGGTGACGCGGTCGTGGGGCCGAGGCGTGGTTCAACTGATTTGAGAATGCCCGCGCGCCCATTCACGCGGGCAAGGGCCCGTTCAATCATACGGGCGTGATCGGTCTCTGCTGACGGGTGGAGGGACAGCGTCTCGTGAGCGCCTTGTCGAAGCAGATGAAGCAGGACCGATTCGTCCGGCTGCATCGCCAAGCCGACGACGGCAGTCGCGGGGGCGGCAGTGTGGATCGTGCGCAGTCCATTCCGTGCCGCCGTCTCATCGGCGAGGAGCAGATCGACTCGATGAGCGTGAAGATAAGCCAGGGCATCCGGGAGCGTGTGAACGGAATGAACGGTCAGCGGTTCGGCAAAGTGCGTGCGCACCCAAACGTCAAGGGTTCCGGCGAGGGGAACGTCCGACCCGAGCAGCAGAATGGAAATGGTTTCGTGGTCTGTCATCGCCGTCTAGGCCGCCGCGCGGTCGTCGGATGGGTTCAGCCACTGAGCCAGCACTCGTTGAAGGTCCTGATTCTTCACGGGTTTGCTCACAAAATCATCCATCCCTGTGGCCAGGCAGTGTTCGCGGTCGCCGGCCATCGCATTGGCGGTCATGGCCACGATGGGGATGCGGCGAGCGGCGCGAGGCGAGTGGCCGGAGGTATCGGATTCCGGCGCCTCCGGCCCCTTGCCTATCGCCTCCAGCCTGCGGATTTCACGCGTCGCGTCAAATCCGTCCATCTCCGGCATCTGACAATCCATGAAGACCAGGTGGTAACGGCTGCGAGTCAGCGCGGCGAGGGCCTCATGACCGTTGCCGGCCACATCGACGCGATAGCCGAGTTTTTCCAGCATCTTCACTGCCACCTTCTGATTGATGGGATTGTCGTCGACGACGAGGAGATGATGGCGTGTCTGGGCGTGAGATTCCGACAGAGTATGCCGAGTAATGAGCGGGTGTGGCTCTCGGGGAGATGGTGCGCGTCCCAGGAGCAGGTGAAAGCAATCGGCCAGGTGGCGTTCCCGAATGGGTTTCGTCAGGTAGGCTGCCACGCCGGCTTCCTGGGCGGCCTTGGCGTCGCCGCGCTGGCCGATCGAGGTGAGCAGAATGAGATGTGTCCGGCATAGGATAGGATCGGCCTTGATGTGTCTTGCGAAATCGAATCCGTTGCCGTCCGGCATCTGCATTTCCAAGATAATCAGATCGGCTGGATGCCCCGCCGCGGCATCGGCTCGTAGTTGAGCCAGCGCCTCCGCGCCGCTCGCGAAACTCCGGGCCTGCATGCCCCACTTCGCCGCGTATAGCTCGAGGATCCGACGGTTTGTCGCATGGTTATCGATGATGCACAGGCGGGTGCCCCGCAGTTCGGTTGCCGGAGAAACGGCGGGCGACGAGGAGACGGCGCAGCCGAGCGCGATGTCGAACCAGAAGCGACTTCCTTGGCCCGGCGCGCTGTCGACTCCGATGGATCCGCCCATTAATTCGATCAGCCGCTTGGAAATCGCCAAGCCCAATCCGGTTCCGCCGTACTTGCGCGTCGTCGACGCGTCGGCCTGGGAAAACGACGAGAATAGTTTGGCGACCGCCTCGGCAGGGATGCCGATGCCGGTATCCGCGACCTCGATGTGGAGGACGACCTTGTCGGATCCGACGGATGTGGCGGACACATGGATGCTGACCTCGCCGCGTTCGGTGAATTTGATGCCGTTGCCGACGAGGTTCATGAGGACTTGCTTGAATCGGCCCGGATCTCCGAGGACCATCGGCGGCACATCGGCATTCACCATCCCGGAGAGTTCCAGTCGCTTGCGGTCCGCGGAGTGCGCGAGAAGTTCGATGGTTTGGTCGAGGGTGGCCCGAAGATCGAAAGGAATCAGTTCAAGATCCAGCTTGCCCGCTTCGATTTTCGAGAAGTCGAGAATGCCGTTGATGATCGCCAGCAGTGATTCGCCGGACCCGTGTATGGCCTCAACGTACTCGTGTTGCTCGGGTGTCAGATCGGTGTCGAGCAAGAGTCCTGTCATCCCGATCACCCCGTTCATCGGGGTGCGGATCTCGTGGCTCATGGTCGCCAAGAATTCCGCCTTGGCCCGCGCTCCGGCTTCGGCCGCGTCCTTCGCCGCGACCAGATCCTGCTCCATCCGCTTGCGTTCGGTGACGTCGATCATAGTGCCCATCATGCGCAACGGCCGGCCGTGCTCGTCATGCTCGACCGCCTTCCCTCGCACCAGGACCCAGAGCCAATGGCCTGAGCGATGTCGAAGCCGGTGTTCGACCACAAAATGCGTGGTTCGGCCGGCGAGATGGTCCTCCAGCGCCCGATCGATGACGGGGCGATCGTCCTCATGAACGCGCTCCTTCCAATCGGCGAGATTGTTCAAGGGAGTTTCGAGATGTTCGAACCCGACCATGCGCATCCAGCTGGGGCTGTAGCTCGCGCGCATCGTCGGGATATGCCAGTCCCAGAGGCCGTCATTCGTGGTCTCGAGTGTGAGCCGAAACCGCGCCTCACTGTCCCGCAGGGCCCGCTCGACCTCTTTGCGGTTCGTGATGTCTCGGCAGGTGCAGACCAGCGAGTAGCGGGACTGGCCGCTCTCTTCCAGGAGGGCCAGGGACAATTCGACGTGAAACGGCTCACCGGTCTTTTTCTTGCCGACCACTTCTCCTTGCCACTGTCCGCTCTGTTCCAATTCCGGCAAGAAGAGCTGCTCGATCATGGCGGCCCATTCCTGAGAATAGAGATCTTTCCAATGTTTTCCGAGCAGCTCGTCGGCGGCGTATCCGTACATTGACGCGTGAGCGGGATTGATGTAGCTGTAACAACCGTCGGCGTCCAGAATCCCCATGCCGTCGAGCCCGTGATTGATAGCCTGCTGAAGTTTGAATCGCGTCTGTTCCAGCCGGCGCCGTTCGGTGATGTCCTGGACGGTCCCAAGAGACCGGAGCGGTAGGCCGTCGGTATCGTAGTGGGTTTTGCAGCGCTCCTGAACGTACTTGATTCTTCCATCTTTCATCAGAAGGCGATGTTCGATCTCGTAGGGGGTCTTGTTCTTGACTGAATCCGTATAGGCCTTATTTACGCAGGCGCGGTCGTCCGGGTGGACCGCCTCCAAAAAGGCTTCATAGGTCGCGCCGAACCGGGACGGCTCGATTTCGAAGATGCGGTAGATTTCATCCGACCAGGCGAGCACGTTCGTCACGAGGTCTAATTCCCAGCCGCCCAGTCCGGCGAGCCGTTGCGTCTCGGCCAGATTCGCCTGGTTTTTCAGCGCCGCTGCCTCAGCTTCCTTGCGTTCGGTGATGTCTTCCGTGGTGCCGACATGGCCGACCACCTGCCCGGCCGCGTTTCGCAAGGGGCGCGATCGGGCATGAACCCACCGGACGGTCCCATCCTGATGTTGCATGCGGAATTCGTCGTCGAATTCCCCGCCTGCTTTCGCGATCTGACTCCACGTCGCAACCACCCGGAGGCGATCCTCATCCAAGATCGCTCGACTCCACCCGTCGCCCAGAGTGTCTACGAGAGCGAGCCCCGAGATGGTTTGCCAGGTCGTATTGGTGTAGAGACAACTTCCGTTTGCGTCGGTTTCAAAGATGCCGACCGGTGAGGTGGCCGAGAGGGCCTCAAAACGCATACTCTGTTTCTGTAGTTTCTGACCGCGCCGGATTGCGTCTGCCAGGGTGGCTTCGAGGCGGGCCGACTGGATATCGACGGCATGTTCTTGCACGGCCAAGTTCGCTTCGAGCGTGGCCACTCGGTCGCGTAGGGCGGCGAGGGTCTCAGGCGCGTCCGGCGGAGCGTTTCCCGGAGTGCTGCGCGCGGTGGGCAGCGCCAGGTGCGCATGTTCGAACGGCGAGAGGGCCAATTTGCCTGAGAGGGCGAATGTTTTGAACAGATCCGCCGTTTCTTGCGGTATTGCGACTTTGGCAAAGAGAATGAGGGCGAACACCTCGCCGGTCGGAAGCATGCCCCCGCATCCGAGGACCGATTGCACTCCGAAGGGAATGACGAAGTCCTCTTGCCCGGGCACATAGGGACTGTTCAAGGCCTGGGGAACATAAAACGCGTTGAAGGTCGTGGCGTATTGATCCAGCAGCAGGGAAGAGCCGGCGTGTTCGAGAAACGGCAGGTCGATGCGAAGCCGTGCGAAGAGTTGAGCGAACATCGGCAGCTGCGCCAGAGCTTCCGGGCCGTCCAGCGGGATGACGCGAAAGCGGCTGGATTGAGCGGGGTCGTTCCAGCCTTCGGCGGCCCCCGTGCTGGCAAGGAGGGTCAAGCACTTCATGCCGGGATCGGCAGGTTTGTCTCCAAGGCGGGCATCGACCAGCGCTTGCAGTTCGGGGCTGAGCCGGCCGTACGGGTGAGTCTTGAACAACCGCACGAGGACGCAGGCCGGATCTTCATCCGGACCGGTCGCGAGGTTGGCATAGAGATATCGTGTGATTCGGTCCGCCGCTTCTTCAATGGAGGCGGCTCCCGCCCCAAGCTGGCGCAAGGCGGCGCTGCAGGCGGTCATGTCGTGGAGCCGGAATGTGGATACATCGAACATGGCGTCCTCGAGGCCGAGACGGACGTATTGCTGCGGAGGTCCACATCTTGTTCGGATCGAAGCAGGATAAACTTGATGCGACAACCGCTGCGCGGGCCGGCGAGGATCGCAAGGACGGGAGCGCCGGAGATCTTGTCGGGTTGCGACGGCTCTGTATCGGTGTTTCCCGAAAAATCTTAACCCGCATTATTCATGAAGGTTCGTCGCGAAAGCGTGCAGGCGCGAAGCGAGACGGGCACTCGGAGACGTGAAGCCCTGAGGCATACTCGTGCAGTATGTCGAAGGGCTGAACGGCGAGACTGCCCGTCGCAGCCGCGTATCCGCGCTTGCAGCAGAAGCTTCATGAATAATGCGGGTTAAGGCGGGCGCGTGCCGACGGGTGGTGTCTTACGAGGATTTGGAGGCCGGCGGAGGCACGGAGCCCTTGAAGCTCCCGGCGTACATGGCGGCGATCTGAGAGCGCCGTCCGATCTGGAGCTTGGAATAGATGTTCGCCAGATAATTTTTCACGGTCTTCTCGCTCAGATCCAGGCGTTGCGCGATCTCCTTGTTGGTGAGGCCTCCGGCCACATGGGGCAGGAGGCGCTGCTCTTGCGGGGAGAGGAGCGAGCGTTTGGCTAAAGGCTGGCCGGCCGATAGGTGCTTCATCCACGAGAACGTATGGGGGGCCAGGCGCGGGTCGATCAAGGGTTGTCCGGCGGCGATGGTCTTGATGGTGCGGATCAGCGCGGCGGAGGCGATATCCTTCAGCACATAGCCTTGGGCGCCGGACAGGATCGCTTCAAGGACGGTGTGTTCGTCGGCGAAGCTGGTCAGGAACAGAATGCGGATGTTCGGGTGCGCCGACAGAATCTCGCGAGCGGCATCGATCCCGCTGCCGTCCGGCAGGCGGATGTCGAGCAACACGACGTCCGCCTTTGTGCGACGGCATTGCGCGAGGGCATCGGCCTTACTCCGGGCTTGGCCGACGACTTTCATCCCCGGCGTCAGATTGAGCACGGCGCCGAGCCCGATTCGCACCACCTCGTGGTCGTCGACGATCAGCAAACGAATGGTTGAGGATTTTGTTTTAGCCGGCATGCGGATCTCCTGTGGGGATGTCGATCGTGATCGAGGTGCCGCGGTCCGGCGCGCTGTCGAGGGTGAACTGCCCGCCGATGGTTCTGGCCCGCGCGGCCATATTGGCCAGTCCGTGGCCGAGGCGGCGTTTGCGGCCGGGGTCGAAGCCTTTGCCGTTATCGGCCACGCGCAACCGGATGGAGCCGTCGGTTTTCGCGAGGCTGACAGAACGGTGTGTCGCGCCGGCATGGCGGACACTGTTGCTCAAGGCTTCCCGCGCAATGTTCAGCAACTGCTCGCCGATCGCCGGGGTGACGGCGGTGAGCGCGGTTGGATCGAGGTCCAGCACGGGCGCGGTACGGGTTTTCGATGAACAGGAGGCGGCGAGTTGGTTCAGTGCCACGCTGAAATCCAGCGTCGGCGCCGTGCGGCGGGTGAGGTCGGTGATGAACTGCCGGACCTCCAAGACGAGATGGTTCAACTGCCGGATGGCGTGGGTGACATGTTGTTTGGATTTGCGTGGGGCTGTCCCGGCCAGCAGTCTTCCCGCTTCGAGTTGCATGCCGACGGCATAGAGGGATTGGAGAATGTTGTCGTGCAGGTCCTGGCTGATCCGTTCTCGATCCGCTACGGCGTGTTTGCGGTCGGTGATGTCCTCCACGACCGCGAGCAACAGCGGCGTATCGTGCCCGCGAACGCTGAGATGACTCGCGCGGACGGATACCCAGATGACCTCGCCGTTTTTCCGGATATACCGTTTCTCGTAGGCATACTCGTCCCGCTGCCCCGCGAAAAATTCTTCGGTCAGCCGCAGATTCTTGGGCAGGTCGTCGGGATGGGTGTAGAGCGCGTAGGTGTTATTGAGCACTTCCTGTTCGGAATAGCCCGTGAGCGCGCAAAAAGCTTTGTTGGCGCTCAGGATGCGCTTGTCGGCATCGACGATGACCAGCCCTACCGGCGCATCGGCGACGAAGCGCTGCCAGCGCTCCTCATTCTCTCGCAACGCGGCTTCGGCCTGTTTTCGCTCGGTTACGTCGGCGCCGACGGTGAGAATGCAGCGCAGACCGTTCAGTTCGATCAGTTCGCTCGAGACGAGGCAATGCCGTAACCGGCGATCTTTGGTTTGGAAGGTGAGTTCCACTTCCCGGAGAGTTCCGGTCTCCAGGAGTTGCGTCACGAAGCGTGCCCGATCTTCGGGGGTGGGCCACAACTCAATCGCAAGGGTAGTCCGGCCGATGGCTTCTTCCCGTGTGAAGCCGGCCAGGCGCAACGCGGTCTCATTCACTTCAATGCAACGGCCGGTGGCCAGTTCGGTGATGAGCACCGGATGGGGGCTCGACCGGAAGGCAATCTCGAAACGTTCTTCACTGATCCGGAGGGCCTGCTCGGAGAGCGACCGGTCCAATTCTCCGCTCACCCATCGCGCCATCAACAAGAGGAAGTCCTTTTCCGCCTGGGTGAACGATTCGGGTCGAGGATGCGGGCTCAAAAAGCAGATCGTTCCGTAGACGGTGCGCGCTCCGGCGAGCGTGGTTCCGAGATAGGATTCCATTCCCACCGCGCGGTATCCCGGATGCGCGCGCCATTCCGACGCTCCGGCATGATCGATGGCAACGGGAGCGGGGGCCGTGAGGGTCGCGCCGCAATAGGAGTCGCAGAGGGGCTGCTGCATGCCGGGCGCAAACCGTCCTTCCGAATCCCAGGCGTGCGTAATGACGAGCTGATCCCCTTCGGTTTTGGTCATCAACCCGATAGGAAGATGGAACCGGAGGCAGCCCAATGCGAGCACCGACTGGATTCGCTGATCGAGCGCGAGACCTTGCGCCGAGGTGATTTCCTGGAGCTGCCGAATGGCCTGCTCGCTTTCGCGGAGCGCCAGCTCGGCCTGTTTGCGATCGGTGATGTCCTGGAGCGACCCGGCCATCCGCAGAGGGGTCCCCTCAGCGTCCCAGATCGCCTGGCCGCGCGCGCGCACCCATCGATAGCGGCCTTGTTTCGTGCGCAGTCGATACTCAACGTCGTAGGGGGTCCGGCGCTCGATGTGCGCCGTGAGCGCCGTGAAGATGCGGTCTTTGTCTTCCGGATGGAGCGCGTCGATCCAACTCCCCAGCACGTCCGGAAACTCATGGAGGTCGAAGCCCAGCATGTCTCTCACGCAAGGAGACCACCAGACCGGTGTGCGGGGATCGTGCCACGGGATGCCGGGGGCCCGCCATCCATCCCACAATCCGACGTGCGAGCTCCGGACCGCGCGATCGAACCGCTCTTCGCTCTTGCGCAACGCGTCTTCGGCCCACTTCAACTCCGATTGGTCCACGTAGAGACCGACCGCTGTCTCCAGTCGCCCGCCGGCGCCTTCTACGAACACCGGCCACAGTAACAGGTCCAGGAGTTGTCCGTCTTTCCGTTTGCGGTGGAGCGAAAGTGGACCGCGGATAGCGCCGCGTGTGCCTTTGTCCCAGAGGGCATCGGCGTCCGCTTCCTGGCCGGACGGCACATACGGGAGTTCCCGGCCCAGGACCTCCTCTTCCGTCCAGCCGAATAGTTTGGTGGCGGCCTGGTTCCAGCTGGTGACCCGCGCCTCGGCGTCCAGACTGACAATCGGAAGGGGGGACTCCTGCACCAGGGTATGGAGGAACTGCGTGGTGGCTTGTAATTGCCGATCCCGATTCCGGATGAGTTCTTGTGTCTGTCGCTGTTCCGTGATGTCTTCACAGACGATGAGAATGATCGGGTTTCCGTCCGGCCCGGTGATGGCCCGCGCCCGTTCCCTGACCCAGAGGCGTTGTCCGCCTTTCCGTACTTTCTGGATTTCCCAGTCGAAGGTTCGTTCCGGGCTCTGTGAACAGATGCGCAGTTGTTCCAGCACGGTTTGGTGATCGGCGGCTTGGAATACGGTGAGCACCGATTGTCCGGCCAGTTCGTTCTCACGATAGCCCAGTTCTTCCGCCCCGAACCGATTGACGGAGAGGACCGTGCCGTCTGGCGTCAGCGTGAAGTACATCGTGGGGTTGTGCTCGTAGAGAGCCTGATACCGTTGTTCGCTGGCTTTCAACGCCGCCTCAGTTTGCCGCCGCCGCCCGATCTCCTCTTGAAGGTCCCGCACGGCCCGTTCGAGGCCGGCTGTGCGTTCCTGAACCTGTTGCTCCAGCGTCTGCTGCAGGTTGTGCAGCGCGATCTCGGTCTCTTTCCGGCGTGTAATATCTTCGACCGTTCCTGTCATGCCCGCGACGCGGCCGTCTGAGTCCAGCATCGCGCGTTCCGGTGTGATGCCGTCGCCGGGTTGCGTCGCGGTCTCGGACGGTGAAAGAGGGAAGGGACGGTGCATGACGCTGTGTGCCTCGGTTCGCTGGTCGGCCGGGTTGGCCACCGGTTTACCCGCGGGGTGATTCTGCCTAATCCCTGCGGATTGTCCAGCATAGGGCCTGAGACCCCTAAATTTCTAGAGGGCGGGGAAGTCAAAGCAGCGGAATGCTCAAGATCTAGAAGCGGGAGTCTCGCAACGCTGCCCGAGTCGTTCTGATATACCAGCTGATGGCTTCGGTGCGCCGGCGTACTTGCAGTTTGTCGAAGATATTGGCGAGGTAGTTCTTGACGGTCTTGTCGCTTAAGCGGAGGTCGTTTGCAATTTCTTTGTTGGTCTTGCCTTCAACGAGCAGGGGCAGGATTGCGCGTTCTTGCGGGGAGAGGCGTGTGAGGCGATCCTGGGAGTGACCGGAGGCGGTGTGGGATCGATCGCGGATCCAGTGCAAGGTCTGCTGGGCCACGCGCGGGTCCAGGTAGCCCTGGCCGCTTGCGACGGTGCGAACAGCCTGAATCAGATCCTGGGCTCGGACATCCTTGAGCGCGTAGCCGTGCGCTCCGCCTTGAACAGCCTCGACCACCATGGCCTCTTCCGAAAAGCTGGTCAGCATCAAGACGCGGGTGGCCGGCGTGGTCGCGAGCAACCGGCGACAGGCTGCGATCCCGGATCCGTCGGAGAGCTTCACATCGAGCAACACGACACTTGGCCGGAGACGCGCCGTTTCTGTGAGGGCCTCCGCGACCGACGCGGCTTCACCGACGACCCGGAAATCCGGCTCAAGGTCCAGGAGTGTTCGGAGACCCTGCCGGACGACTTCATGGTCATCGACGATGAGGAGCGTCGTGCGCGCAGGTTTCATACAGGCGCTAAAATCGGTTCCAGTAAAAATTCCGCGGTAAGGCGAGTGCCCTGACCGGGCTTCGATTGCAGCAGCAAGTGGCCGCCGAGCTTCTTGGCCCGCGCTTCCATATTCATCAGGCCGTACCCTTTCGGGCTTGAGTCGGTTGCCGCGAATCCTTTCCCGTTGTCGCGAATGCTCACACGGATTCTGTTGTGGTGCGTCCGAACCGTCACGTCGATATGTGTCGCGTGCGCATGGCGGACGCAGTTGCTCAAGGCCTCCCGGACGATATTCAGAATCTCCTGCTCTTCTTCCCGTGTGAGCACATCGAGCGCCGATGGTTGTAATCCGAGCGCCACCGTCAGACCGCCGATGCGTTCGTAGCTGCCGGCCAACTTCTTGAGCTCCTCACCCAGGTTGACATCCTGCACCGACCCGTCGGTGAGTCCTTTGATCATGCCGCGCACTTCGTGAATCAGGTGGTTGAGCTGATGTACGGCGTTGGTATAGGCGTGGTCGGTTCCCGGTCGCGGCGGCGCGGCGGCGCGCTGTGACGTTTCGAGGCTGAGGCCGATGGCGTAGAGCGATTGCAACACGGAGTCGTGCAGATCGCGACTGATACGGCCTCGGTCTTCCAGAAGATTGCTCAAGCGCTCTTCCGTTGCTTTGAGCGCTACAGCTAATGATCCCCCAGTCATTGCGGATAGGTTTGAACGGAGATGGGCCGTTCCGTTGTTGCGGGAACTTGGTTCTTGTCCGAATTGATTGCGACGATTTAGGGGGGGGCGCCGAAACCCATCGATGATGTGCAGCCGCTTTCCTCCATTTACCACGTTACTTCTCCTCTCCGTTCAGTCCGGGCACAGGATAATGGAACCATTGTCGCGCGTATCCCACCTAGGCGGAGAGTAGTACGTGAGAACAAGCCTATTCGTCACCTGGCGGATCCGCCAGGTGACGAATAGCATGGATTCTGAGAATCCATCGCTCGGGATGCGGGTCTTGCGGATCCGGCGGGCCGGTTTTCATACCAACAAGGAGGTAGGAGATGAGCGAAGTGCGAGATATTGCGTTTAGGGAAGATGAGTTCTTAGTGAAGACGTTGCGCGGAGAGGAACTCAAGAAATCCTATCAACTGAGGCACAAAGTGTTTGCGGAGTCGCTGAAATGGGTGCCTGCTTCTGCCGACCGTGAAGAGGTCGATATATATGATCTGTGGGGATCAACTGTTGGCTTGTTGCATCCTGACGGGACGCTGCTGGGGATGGCTCGGCTTATTCCGTCCTCCGGCCGGTTCATGCTGGAAAATGAATTCGGGGCATTGCTTCCCCGTGACTACGCTATCAGAAAGGAGCGGGACACGGCTGAAATAACCAGGCTTACCGTAAATCCTGAGATTCGTGACCCTAAACTTTCGACGCGCATCATGCTGGCGGTTTTGAAGGGGATCTACCAATGGGCGGTCGAAAACGAGGTGCGGTATTACTATCTCGAAGTCGAGCAGCGGTTTCTGCGGGCGCTTCGGATGTTTGGATTTCCTTGCGAGCCGGTTGGTCCAGTTGTCAAGTTGCCTCCGGCTGGAGCGAGCGCCGTTGCAGCGTTCTATGACATGTGTTGTTTTGACGAGCGGAATGCGGAAAAGAGGCCTGATTTTCTGCGTTGGATTTCCACAATCGAAACCACGTACGGCACCGTGGTGTCCGGTAGGAATTCAGCGCTGATAATGGCGGAGAAATTGGACGCATCCGGAATGGCTGGTGCTGCGACTGCCCAACAGCTGGCAGAATCCGGATCGATCGCGGTATAGAGCAGCCGGCAAGTTCCGGAGGAATCTCCTACACGACGTTCGGTAGGCCGTGCTCCATGGCCGTGGCGACGGCTTGAGATCGGGACGTCACGTCGAGTTTGGAGAAAATGCTTTCGACATGGAAGCGTATCGTGCGCTCGGTAATGCCCATTATTTGGGCGATCTCACCGTTCGTCTTGCCGTTTTTGACCCAATTGAGGATATTCATCTCGCGCAGGGTGAGTTGCTTTACACAGCGATCCGTTGACTGGGGGTTCTTGGGAGCGGCGCGCAGCAGCGCCAGATGGATATGATAACCAAAATATTCGACGAGGGGCACGTAGTGCTTGGCATTGACGTCGTCGGAGGAAGCGAATGAACAGAATGTCGCGATCCTGCAGGCAGGATCGGCAGATCCTGTTGTAATGCCATCGCCCAACCCGAATTCCTTTGCGGCGGCCATGAATTCTCGTTGCTTTTCTGACGAAGCTTTTTTGTAGGTGGATTGCCAGTGTTGTGTTCCGGGCTTCTGCAATGCGGTTTGGAAAACAGGATCGACCTCAAAGTAACCTTCTTGCCAATATAAACGGAGCCATTCTTCCGGATAACTCACATTGATGACATTGGTAAACCCTTCGAAGGAGCCTTTCGGACTTAGCCGGGCAAGACCTCCGATCACGCGGGTAAACGAGAAGAGATTCTGGAAGCGGGACAGTGCGCCTTTGACGTCTTCCGAGCTCTCTGCTTCTGTTGTGTAATGGAGTGCTTCGATAAAATGTTGACACTCTGTCTTCGAGAGCCGTTCGAACAGTTGTTTTGGAAAGGGGCTTTTCTGCAGCACGGGAGCCATATGTGCCTCCTGACGGGTGGGCAGGGCTGAAAATCTAGCATAGAAGAGTATTGTAAAGCGAGATAGGTCTATTTGACTCGCATCAGTAGATCCGTGTGGGCCTATTTGAGTTACCGTTAATAGGCTCAAATGCCGCTCTCACGCCAGGCCTCGGATTGACTTCCGATAGTGATTGGGTGCTCTTATCTTCAAGCCGGTTTGGAAAAAGCTGGTAGCCGGGTGTTTGGTATCAGGCCTGATCTGGCTTATGTCTCCATCAATTCTGGGTGCCCAAGCCCTTCGACTCCAGTCTCAAGGAGCGAACGCTGCGGGCCAGGGAAATGCCTTTGCCGCTCAGGCGGATGATGCCTCGGCCATTCATTACAATCCCGCCGGTCTCACACAGGTCAATGGAGTTCAAGCCATTTTGGGGACCGCCTTGTTAGGCGGGTCGATTAAGCACAAATCTTCGTTCGGGTCTGACACGCGGGGCGATTTCGGCGGGAGCATCGCATTTCCCCCGCCGAGCCATACCTATTTCAGTGCCAACTTGGGAGCTCTCGGGTTGACCAGTCTCTCGAGGGTGACGGTGGGACTCGGACTGACTTCCCCATTCGGGCTGAATACGCGGTATCCCGTCGATGGTCCTTTCAATACCGCAGCGACCTCCGCAACCCTTCCTCTCCTCGATATCAAGCCGACTGTTGCATACAAAGTGACGGACGATTTGTCGATCGGCCTCGGTGCCGACATTTACACCTTTGCCGGTTTCCTGGGAGAAGGTCAGGCGGAGCAGCAGCAAGTCGGGTCCGGTTTGGCCGGTATCCCGGCCGGGGCGTCTGTGGAACTGAGCGGGAAGGGGACCGGCGTGGGCATGAACGCCAGCCTATTGTACACCCCGATCAGAAACAGCGATGGGAAGCCACTGGCTTCGATCGGGATGGTTTATCGCAGTCAGGCCGTGTTGCCGCTGCAGGGAGGTTTGCTGATCAATGGAGCCAAAGTTGCCGATGCTTCCACAAGCCTTGCGCTTCCGCCCATCTATACTGTTGCTGCGGCGGTGTGGCCGGTTCGCACAAGCGAACGCGAATGGAAACTCGAACTCGATGTGGATTTTGTGGCCTGGAAATCACACAAAGATCTGAATATCTATCTCTCGAACGGCACGACGTTGCCGCAGGCGCGGCAATGGAAAACCGTGCAGGTTGTTGCGGTGGGAACCGAGTACAAGTGGCTCAATCCGTCCTGGTTGCCGCATTGGGATGTGGCAGCGCGGGCCGGATATACGAGAACCGAAAATCCCGTGCCGGATCTGACCTTCAATCCGGCGACCATTTCCTTGTCCTCCAATACGCTCTCGCTGGGCGCCGGTTTTCTCTGTAAGCAGGGGGGGCGGTTTCTGGGAGCGATTCCCTGTGGAGGGGAATCCGCTCTATGGCCGAAGGCCATCGGGTTTGACGTGGCCTACCAGGAATGGTTCTACGAGCCGCACACGGTGGTGGGGAATGTGAACCCCACAGTCAACGGCACCTATCACGCCTTGGTCCATCTCGGGACGTTCAGTTTCAAATTTCTCTTCTGACCGGGCCGGCCTCCTCTCATTGAAGAGTTTTGCGGAGGGCGGTGACGGCATTGGCGTCAAGGCCGGCTTCTTCAAGTGCTTCATCGCTCGCTCCGATCAGAGCGTCTACGCTTCCAAATTTCTTGAGCAGCTTGGTGCGTGTGATCTCCCCGATCCCGATGATCTGATCCAGCTTGGACGCGGTGAAGGCCTTGCCGCGCAGCTTGCGATGATAGGTGATGGCGGACCGGTGGGCTTCGTCCCGGATGCGCTGGACGAGGTGCGTGGCGGGGGCGTTCGGTCTCAGTAGGATAGGATTCTTGCGGCCGGGGAGAAAGATACGCTCGTCTTTCTCGCCTTTGGCTTTCGCAAGACCGAAGATGGCCATGTCCGGGTGGCCGGCCTGCTTCAATGCCTCCATCGCCGTAGCCAACTGTCCGAGTCCTCCATCGATGAGGATGAGATCAGGCCGTGCAAGGTCTTCGGTATCACGGTAACGACGCAGTACTACTTCCTGCATGCTGGCGAAGTCGTTCGCGCCGCTGACCGTCTGGATCTTGAATCGTCGGTAGTCCGCCTTTTTCATCTGACCGTCTTCCCACACGACCATGGAAGCGACCGACTGATTCCCCATGGTATTGGAAATGTCGAACCCCTCGATGCGCTGGGGCGCTTTCTCCAGATGCAGCAGCCGTTTCAAGTCTTCGACGGCCTGCCGGTCGAGCGCTTCATCGCGCAGGTGGTCGGCCGCCGAGGCTGCGGCATTTTCTTCCGCCAGCAGGACCAATTGGTGTTTTGTCCCGCGTTCCGGAGCGAGGACTTTCACGCCGGAGCCCCGTTTGTCGCTCAGCCATTGTTCGATCAGCTCCGCGTCGGCCAACGCCGTCGGCACCAGCAGTTCTTTGGGCGGCTGGCCGTCCTTATTGTAAAATTGTTCGATGGCGGACCGGACCAGATCTTCGTCGCCGACGTCGGCCGATTGCGGCCAGAAGAAATCCTTCCGTCCGATGAGCAGCCCGCCTCGTACAAACAGCAGCTGTAGATCGACAGCTGCGCCTTGCCGGGCCAGGCCGATCACATCCTGGTCGGCCGCCGCCGTTTGCGTGATGCGCTGCTTCTCCAGCGTGCGCTCGATTTTGAAGAGTCGATCGCGCAGCCGGGCGGCTTCTTCAAACTCCTCCCGCTCGGCGGCCGCTTCCATCTGCGCGCGAAGATCGTCCAGCAGTTCATGATCGCGGCCTTCCAGGAACTGGCGGACCTGGCCGACGATCTTGAGATAGTCTTTCTGCGACTGGTTTCCCGTGCAGGGCGCCATGCAGCGCTTGATTTCAAATTCCAGACAGGCCCGCTCGGCGGTGCCGTCGATGTCGATCGTGCAGGTGGCGAGAGGGAACGATTTCTTAATGACCTTCAATGTTTCGCGGAGCGCGCCGGCAGGCGTATAGGGGCCGTAGTAGAGGGCGCCGTCTTTCTGGACCCGGCGGACGATTGAGAGCCGTGGGAAACGGTCTTTGACCGACAGACGGAGGTAGGGGTACTGCTTGTCATCGCGCAGGACGACGTTGAAGCGCGGGCGATGGCGCTTGATGAGGTTGCTTTCAAGGATGAGTGCTTCGAGTTCCGACCGGGTGACGATGGTTTCGAGATCGGCAATCTGGCCGACGAGCAAGGTCGTTTTGGGAGAATGGTCGGCGCCGCGTTGAAAGTAGGAGCGGACACGGTCGGCGAGCGAGGCGGCTTTGCCGACGTAGAGCAGTTCGCCGGACCGGTCTTTAAAGAGGTACACGCCCGGATGATCGGGCAGGTGATCGAGTTTGGATTGGAGTATGTCGGTCGTCATGCGTCATCCGTCGGTCGTTAAGATATCAGGAATGTGGTTCGGATTTCTTCCCGATTAACGGCGGCGGCCGTCAGTTGTTCGGTGTGTCGAGGGAACGAGGGCGGGAGAGCGGGTCAGTCGGGGAAGGGAACCGATCGCACATAGATCGCGGCGGCCTGGGCGCGGCGGGTGATCTGCAGCTTCGCGAACATGTTCGCCAGGTAATTTTTGACCGTCTTGTCGCTCAGGTTGAGCGCGACCGCAATCTCCTTGTTGGTCTTGCCCTCGGCCACGAGCGGCAGGATGCGCTCCTCCTGGGGAGACAGAGCTTGCGGCTTCGCCCGCCCGCCGGCTTCGGCTGCGGTCCGGAGCCAGTCCAGGGTCCGGCGAGTGACCCGCGGATCGAGCAAGGATCGTCCCGAGGCCACGGTCCGGATGGCGTCGATGAGCGACTCAGCGGCGATGTCTTTCAGGACGTAGCCGTGAGCGCCGGCGAGAACGGCGGCCTGTACCGTCTCCTCATCACCGTAGCTGGTCAAGAAGAGGACCCGGCTGTCGGGGCAGCAAGAGAGAATCTCCCGTGCGGCCTCGATGCCGTTGCTCTCGGGAAGGCGAATATCCATGAGGACGACATCCGGCCGTGTCCGTCTCACCCCGGCCACGGCTTCATCTGCCGTCGCGGCTTCGCCGATAACCGACAGCCCCGAAGCCCGGTCGAGCACTGCCCGCAAACCGACCCGCACGACTTCATGATCATCAACCAGGAAAATCTTGATGGTGTGGGGCTTACCTGTCGCCATCGCTCACCTCAGGCGGAGCGGGGGGGGGGGAGGTTGAGTACCACACGCGTCCCTCGCCCTGGTCGTGAGAGGACAGA
>CAZWOX010000051.1:0-17897 GCA_964635345.1 uncultured Nitrospira sp. | reverse complement strand
CGGCCGACAAGGTTTTTTTCTGCCTCCCACCCAATTCCTATCTCTGTTTTAGGGTGATATGAGCTGAGGTCATCGCGAGATGAAGAGGTCTGACGAAGCAGTGTCCGGTGCGCGTCGGGTGTCGTGACCTGAATTCCGATCGGGCGTCAGCGGGTGTTGCCGAAAGACGAGGAGTCACTTGCGCGAAATCTCACGTGGCGCAGTCGATTTCATGAGGCTGTCGGCTTGTGGCGGCAGAAAGCCTCGATACCCCTGGTGTCGTTCAGCCAGTTCCAGCACCGAGAATGGATGCCCATCGACCATCTCCGGTGAGGAAAAAATCTGCCTGAGCGAGCCCCCTTGCGCCCCGACGATCGTCCCGGCGAACACGATGCCCTTTTTCTTGAGTTGCCGGACGGCTTTCTCGATATCCTCCACCTGTACGGCGACGTGGTGAAAGACCTGGTCACCGAAGTTCTGAACCCAGCCGGGAATAATGCTCGTGCGCCCGCGGTCTCCCCCATAGGCTTGATCTACAAAGAGAGCGGGGTAGCCGGCCTTGCGATAGACTTTGGCGTACCAATCGTCGTATTCCAGCGTTTCGTCAAAGGCATATCCGAGGGCGATGAATTGTTCGGCTCGACGATCGATATCGGACGTCCGTAACGTCACGTGATCGATGACGGGAGTAAGGCCGACTCCCGCCTCGTCGAGCATCGCTTGCAGCGTCTTTCCGGCCTGATTGCGCAGGACGAATTCCTCCACCATGCGTGCCATGAGTCTATCGAGTTCTCGATTCTGATTCATGATGGCCTCCCTTCTCTCCTATTGCAGTCGTCAGATTGTCAGCCGAACGTGATGCCCTGCGCGAGCGGCAGATCCGCGCCCCAATTCACCGTGTTGGTCTGACGGCGCATGTAGACTTTCCACGCGTCTGATCCGGCCTCCCGTCCGCCTCCGGTTTCCTTCTCGCCGCCGAATGCCCCGCCGATTTCCGCGCCGGATGTGCCGATGTTGACGTTGGCGATTCCGCAATCACTCCCCGCGGCAGAGAGAAATTGCTCGCTATGATGCAGTCTTGTCGTGAAGAGGGCCGACGAGAGCCCCTGCGGCACTTCGTTCTGGAGGCGGATCGCTTCGTCGATGGTACGGAACGTCATGACATAGAGGATCGGCCCAAAGGTTTCTCGCTGAACTACGGGCCAGTGATTTTCTGCGCGTACGATGGTCGGTTCAACGAAGTGACCCGGCCGATTCAGCACATGCCCTCCGTAGAGAATCTCGCCGCCTTCCTTCTTGATGTGTTCGATAGCGGCACGGTACGTGTCAACGGCGTTCCGATCGATCAGTGGACCCATCAGGACGCCAGGCTCCAGGGGATTCCCGATAGGGATGTGCGCGTAGGCGTTCACAAGTTTGGCGGTCGCCTCCTCATAGCGCGACTCGTGGACGAGCAGGCGTCTGGTCGTTGTGCAGCGCTGGCCGGCGGTGCCCACCGCTCCGAAGAGAACAGCGCGCAGGGCCAGATCGAGGTCAGCGGTCTCATCCAGGATGACGGCATTGTTGCCGCTGAGTTCGAGCAGGGCCCGCCCCAGGCGGCTGCCCACTATTGCCGCGACCCGGCGCCCGACGGCCACCGATCCGGTGAACGAAATGAGAGGCAGACGCGGGTCCTGGACCATGGTCTCGGCCAGACTGGATTGATCCGTGATGAGGAGCGAGAAAATTCCCCGATAGCCCTGCTGGTGCATCACGCGATTGCAGATCTGTTGAACGGCGATCGCGCAGAGGGGGGTCTTCGGGGACGGTTTCCAGATGACCGTGTCTCCGGCGATCGCGGCCAGAAAAGCATTCCACGCCCAGACGGCTACGGGGAAATTGAAGGCCGTAATCACCCCAACGGGGCCGAGAGGATGCCATTGTTCCGACATGCGATGCGCTGGCCGTTCGGACTGCATCGTAGCCCCATAGAGCATCCGCGATTGTCCGACTGCAAAGTCGGCCATGTCGATCATTTCCTGAACTTCGCCGTCTCCTTCAGCTTTGATCTTGCCGACTTCCAGAGAGACTAAGGTTCCCAACTCATCCTTCATGTCTCGTAGCGCCCGGCCGATGAGCCTCACAAGTTCTCCGCGTTTCGGCGCCGGGACCATTCTCCAGGATTGAAATACGTCAACGGATGATTGTGCTATATGGTCATAATCGTCCGGCGCGCATGGGATTGTACCGGCGATGATTTCTCCTGTTGCCGGGTTGATGGACGGCAATAAAGGCCTGCCGGATCGGCCGGACCACCACCCTGAACCGGTGCTTCCTCCCGGGTTGACTGCTTGAATGCCCAGTTCCTTGAGGGCGGCTTGGATTGTGCTCATCGGAAGCATGCTCCAAAATCGTTGGCGAGGAAGTTTTTCAGCGAAATAGATTCTTGCGTGATAAAACCATGGTAGTGGGATGGGTCGCGTAAGACGAGGTCCAGTACGGCGCAGAGGCTGGAAGCGGTCGTCACTTGAATAGCCGACCAGAGCCTGCCCTTGATACACTGAGGGTAGATTTTCTTGACGTAGTTCTCTTCAAAGAATCCCCCCTCTTTGGTCCCCGTGACCGAGGCGTAGATCAGCACGACATCCTGGAGGGTTTGCGGAACGGCGTGTTCCAGTACTCGCTTGAGCGTGTCCCGGTCTTCGTTCAGTTTCAGGTCCTTCATCAGGAGATGGATTTTTTCGCAATGACCCGGATAGCGCAGCGTCTTGTAATTCATGGTCTGTACCTGCCCGGCATAGGTGTCTGCCAGCGTGCCCAATCCTCCGGATGTATTGAAGGCTTCGTAGAGGAGGCCGTCCAACTCAATGGTCTCGTAACCCTCCAGCGGCTGGAGCGGGACTTTCTCGCCCTCTTCGATGCCGTAGCACAGGTTGCCGTATTCATTGATCAGGCCGTCGGTCGACCAGGTCAGCGAGTATTTCAGCGCATTGCTGGGATGGACCGGCAGCGCGCCGACGCGCATCTTGACGGTATCCAGCTTCCGGAAATGCGTCATGAGGTCGTGCGTCACAATGCTGATGAACCCGGGCGCCAGGCCGCACTGAGGCATGAACGCTTGGGAGGCGCCGGCGCTCAATACGCGAATCTGGCTGGTCACCTCGATGTCTTCGGTCAGATCGAAGTAGTGGGCGCCGTGGGTCAGGGCCAGCCCCGCCACGGTGGGGTTGCAGAAATAGGGGAGACTGGAGACGATCGCATCGACGGGATGTGTCGAGAGATAGGTGCTGACCATGTTCGGGTGGCGGACGTCGAGGAGGCAGGGAGCCACTCGCTCAAGTTTGAGGTCTGCGACGAGGCGGTTCGCTCCGTCCGGATTCACATCGCCGAGATGCACGTCGTAACTCGGGTGCTGGGAGAGCAGGCCGGCAACGAGCGAGCCGATTTTCCCCGCGCCCAGGACCAGTACTCGATACATAATGCGCCTCGCTTTTGCTTAGTATACTCCTCTCCGCGACATTCACCAGTCGCTCAATCTTGACAGGCGAAGGGCGCCCCTAGTACATTTTCGCGTTTTTTGAGGCGCCCATGACTATCGCTCAAGGAATTATTCATGGAATCATTCTCAATCGAACCCACGTCGCGGTCTGTTGTCTGCCCCCATGCCGGAGAGGAAACGCCTACTTGGCTGAGTGTTGACCTTCGTTTTGCGATCGCTGCGGTCGTGTTGTTCGGGGCGATTGCGGCGACCACTCTTCGATTCAGCCACGAAGTGTTTGACCCGCTGGCCGATGCGCTGAAGATTCAAGGGTGGACTGCGCTCATCGCGCGCCCCAGTCTTCTCTGGTTTACCATGGGCATGGTGCTCATCGTGATTCGGACGGTGCTCTGGGTGCGGTATCGTCCGGTTGCCGCGGCGCTCTCTGAAGAGGCGCCCAGGATGTCGATTATTATTCCCGCGTACAACGAAGGGATGATGGTCCGGAAGGCCGTGGACGCCTGTGCGCGGGCCGAATACCCGCGAGATCGCCTGGAGATCATCGTGGTCGATGATGGAAGCACGGATGATACCTGGATTCATGTGGACGCGGCGGAACGGGAGCGCCCTGATCTTGTGCGGGCCGTGAGGCTCCCCGCCAATGCCGGGAAACGGGCCGCACTCGCGGCCGGATTTGCCGGGGCGACAGGGGAGATTCTCGTAACGGTAGATTCCGACAGTCTGGTTGAACGAGGCGCATTGCTGGCGATCGCCGGGCCTTTCCGGAACGAGCGTGTCGGTGCGGTGGCGGGCAAAGTTTGTGTCCTCAACCGATTCCAGTCGATACTGCCCCGTATGTTGCATGTTCGGTTTGTTCTCTCGTTCGATTTTCTGCGCAGCGTGCAATCGACCTACGGCACGGTCTATTGCTGCCCCGGAGCCTTGTCGGCCTATCGTGCGTCGGTCGTGCAGGCGCTGGTTCCTGCCTGGTTGCATCAGCGGTTTCTCGGCGAGGTCTGTACGATCGGCGAGGACCGGGCGCTGACGAACGATGTGCTGGCCGCCGGCTATCAGGCGGTGTACCAGCGTACCGCCGTAGTGCAGACGCTGGCGCCGGAGACCTATCGGAAGCTGTGCCGGATGTTCCTGCGGTGGGACCGCAGCTATATTCGGGAGGAAATACGGCTCTGGAAAATTATGTGGAAACTGCCGTTCCCGGCGATGGCCTTGACGTTGATCGAAACAACGGTCACGAATCTCCGGTATCCGGTCGCCTATAGTTCCCTGGGACTGATGCTCTATCTGAGTGTGCAGGACCCGCTGACCGTCGTCCGTTTGTTGATCTCCATCGGCATCGTATCCATTTTTTATTCGCTTTATTTTCTCCACAGCGAGCGCTCCCGCGAATTCTTCTACGGCATTCTCTATGCCTATTTCCATTTCGTGAGCCTCTTGTGGATCTTCCCCTATGCATTAGTAACCGTCCGTAACCGCTCCTGGATGACGCGATAACCAGTCCTGAACGTACGAGGCGATTCCGGAGGGGGCGGGATTAATTCCCTATCCAAGTTTCTCGCGGCCGTGAGGTGTAGTGAGGTCCTGATCGGGACCGACCGGGACGATGCGGGTCGGGTTGATGTCGTCGTGCGTGACATAGTAGTGGCGCTTGATGTGATCGAAATTGACGGTCTCGGCAATGCCGTCGGTCTGGTAGAGATCTTTGAGATATCCGAACAGGTTCGGATAGTCGACGATGCGACGAATGTTGCACTTGAAGTGGCCGTGGTAGACGGCATCGAACCGGACCAGGGTGACGAACAGCCGCCAGTCGGATTCGACGAATTCCGAGCCGAAGAGAAAACGTTGATGCGCCAGCCGCGCATCGAGGATATCCAGCGCATCAAATAGCCGATGCACCGCTTTCTCATAAGCCTGCTGGGACGTAGCAAATCCTGCCCGGTAGACCCCGTCGTTCACGTTTTCATAGAGAAAAGTATTGAGATCGTCGATTTCCTTGCGAAGACCTTCCGGATAGAGATCGATCGGGCTCTCGGTGAAGCGATTGAACTCGCTGTTGAAGATCCGCATGAGATCGTCGTCGGAGTTGGTGACGATGCGTGTGGTCACCCGGTCCCACAGGGCCGGCACGGTTATGCGTCCGATGTAGTGCGGATCGGTGGCTTTGTAGGCCTCACTCAGAAAATGGAATCCATTGATCGGGTCGAGTGAATGTCCCGGGCCTTCGCGAAAGGCCCAGCCTCTCTCGTCGCGAATCGGATCGACGGCGGTCAGCCCGATAATTCCCTCCAGCCGTTTGAGCTTTCGCACGATGATCGTGCGGTGCGCCCAGGGGCAGGCCCAAGATACATAGAGATGGTAGCGGCCGGCTTCGGCCGGATAGCCGGAGCTTCCCGTGGCGGTCACGTAGCGGCGAAAGGCATCCGCCTGACGTGTGAACTCGCCTTTGCCGGATTGCTCGTCGGGAAACTGCGGCTGAATCGTCATGTCAAGATGGTTCCTCGTCCCTCGTGAAGCATGAAGCGCGGACGGGGGCATTATCGCACAGGTCCGCCTGCCGGAGGGCCGGTTTCTCATGGCGGGTTCGTCGGTCTGAGGGGCGGTTGCAGCGAAGGGCGACGTTCAGTAAAGTGAACGGATAGAACGACTCTACTGAATCGTCCGGCGAGACTCCGGTGTGATGACGGAATACACGAATTGCATGGAGATGAACGTGAATCGCAAGATGCTCGTATCGGCAGGACTGTTAGCCTGGTACGTTGCGGTGTCCGTGTGGATGGCGCAAGCGCCGGCCGATCCCCAGTTCTGGTTGATTGCGAGCGTTCTGCCGGCACTGTTTGTGTTTGCCCTGATTGCGACCTATCGCCATCTTCCCTTGTCTCCGGCCTCTTACGGCCTGATCACCGCGTTTCTCACGCTGCATACCATCGGTGTCCACTATACCTACGCGGAAGTGCCGGTCGGGTTGTGGATCGATCAAGCTTTGCACCTCGGACGCAATCATTTCGACCGGATCGTGCATTTCAGCTTCGGGTTTCTACTGGCCTATCCCATGGAAGAGTTGTTTCGCTTGAGTGCGACTGTGCAGGGTTGGGTCGTATACTATCTTCCTGTCATGACCGTTCTTGGTTTGAGCGGACTCTGGGAAATTATCGAGTCATGGGTGGCCGGCGCCGTGCACCCCGAACTGGGCGTCACCTACCTGGGTGCGCAGGGGGATATCTGGGACGCCCAGAAGGACATGGCCGCCGCACTGTACGGAGCCCTGCTCTGCGTGTCGATCCTGATGGTGGTTCGGGCTCTGCGAGGGGCCCGGTCCGAGCTTCAAACCGAGATAGCGGAATAACCCTCCGATATGAACGCCGGGGTGACAGAACAGCACGGCGCGGAATCAGGAAATCGCCGGCTTCTTCTGGGGTTGGTGCTCGTCTATGGTGTGTTCTGGGTGTGGCTGGCGATCGATCCGCTGAATCGAAGAGACTGGCTGCTGGAAAATCTGCTGGTGCTCATCCTGCTTCCGCTGCTGCTCCTCACCTATCGCCGGTTTGAGTGTTCCCTCATGTCCTACTGTCTGATCGGCTTGTTTCTGGTGCTCCACGCGTTCGGTGCTCATTACACCTATGCAGAGGTCCCTCTTGGATTTTGGTTTCAAGATCTCTGGGGCTTGAGCCGCAATCCGTTCGATCGCATGGCCCATTTTGCCTACGGTGCGTTGCTGGTGTACCCTATCCGTGAACTGCTCATACGTCAGACCGGCGTGCGGGGATGGTGGTCCGCTGCACTGCCGGTCTGCATCGTGTTAGCGCAGAGCGGCTTCTTCGAAGTGCTGGAGGCAATCGTGGCGATGATCGTCAGTCCCGAATTGGGGAACATCTATCTCGGAACCCAGGGGGATGAGTGGGACGCCCAACATGACATGGCGGCGGCTCTGGGCGGCTCGGTCTTGACCCTGTGTATCGTGTTCGCGGCGCCCGTGGCTCTCAAGCCCGAGGCGAATTCCTCACCCCAGTGATCCGCTTCCGTTCTTTCACAGACGGTGGTGCATTTCACCACGGTTTGTATTTCTTTCCCGTAGCATAATGCCTCGGAATCTTCTTCGTTTACCTGGAAAACCAGAGTTTTTTCAGGCACATCTCATGCTCGTTCTCATCAAGGGATGACCTATGAGGATGCTCCAGTCTATAGCCGTCGGCGCCGGGACGTGGTGGGCGGGTGCGAGGTGGAGCCGGGGCTATCTATGTCTATGCACGATCGGTTTGGCCTTGGTCTTCGTTGCCTGCGACAAGGCTCCCGATCAGCCGCCTGAGGTCAAGTCGCCCGTCGCCGATGGTCTGCCGGGCGTTCTTCATCTCACAACCGAAGAACTTGCGAGGACGGTCATCGAAGTGTCGCCCGTCGTCCGGGGGCAGTTGCGTGTGTCTCGGGAATTCACCGCTACGGTTCAATCCAACGAAAATGAACTGGCTGAGGTGACGACACTGATTCGAGGCCGGGTGGTAAAGGTGTCTGTGGATGTCGGGCAGGATGTAAAAAAAGATGCGCTGCTGGCGATGCTTCACAGCACGGATCTCGGCGTGACAGAGGGGGCCTACCTGAAGGCCAAGGCCAAGCTGCATGAAGCCGAACTCGCCTTCGAGCGGGCGAGAGATTTACATGAACACAAGGCCGTGAGCCTGGCAGAACTGCAACGGCGTGAGGCCGAAATGAAAACGGCGCGTGCCGAAGCGCGTGAGACGCAAAACCGCTTGGATTTGCTCGGCGTCCCCCGGCAGGAAGTCGAGCGGCTGGATCGCGAGCATACGATCAAGGCCGATGTGCCTCTGCGCGCGCCCTTCGACGGCCGGGTCATCATGCGCAATATCACCCGTGGCGAGGTGGTTGAGACGCACCAGAAGCTCTTCACCGTGGCGGACCTTTCGGATGTGTGGGTGGTCGGCAACGTGCCGGAAAAGGATGTGCAATTCATCCGCAAGGATCAGAAGGTCGACGTCATCGTGTCCGCGTATCCCCACGCCATCTTTCCCGGCTCGATCACCTATATCAGCGATGTCCTCGATCCGGCCACCAGGACGATGCGTCTGCGGATGACGGTGCCGAATCCCGACCGTATGTTAAAGCCGGAAATGTTCGCCACGGTTCGTGTGTATGCCGCGCCGAATCCCGACGTCTTGACCATCCCGTTGGCCGCCGTCCAAAACGGGCCGAACGGCAAGATGGCGTTCGTCCGGCGAGGAGCGAACGACTTTGAAGTACGGGCCGTCAAGTTGGGGTTGGAGCGGGGAGAGGTGGCGACGGTATTGGACGGCGTGTCCGAGGGCGAGCCCGTGGTGACCAGAGGATCGTTCATGCTCAAGTCAGAAATGGAACGGCACAAGATCGAGCCTGCGCCATGATTGCGTCTCTGCTTGAGTTTTCCCTTCGCCAGCGGATCCTGGTTTTGGGACTGGCGTGTCTGCTGTCTGTGACGGGCCTCTGGGCCTTCCAATCGATTCCGATCGATGCCTATCCCGATGTGACGAACATCCAGGTGCAGGTGCTGACCGATGCGCCGGGTCTTTCGCCGGTCGAAGTGGAACGGTTCATTACCTATCCCCTTGAGCTGCAGATGACCGGCCTGCCGGGTCTCGCGGAGATTCGATCCCTGTCTAAATTCGCGCTGTCCCAGATCACGGTCGTCTTCAACGACGATGTGGACATCTATTTCGCCCGCCAGTTGGTGCTTGAACGGATGATGGCGGCGAAAGAGCGATTGCCGGACGGGCTTGACCCGGTGATGGCCCCTGTCAGCACCGGGCTGGGCGAGGTGTATCAATATTACGTCGAAGGTCCTTCGACAGGGATCAGGGCAGGGCCAGGAACGCGGTTGGAAGACCGGCTTGCGATCGAGGCGGAGCTGACCGACCAACGGACGCTCCAGGACTGGGTCTTGCGACCGCTCCTCAAAAGCGTGCCGGGTGTGATCGATGTCAATGCCATGGGCGGGTTCGTCAAACAGTATCAGATTGTCGTGGAGCCGGCGAAACTGCGGAAATACGATCTGACGCTGCGCGATATCTACGATGCCGTGGCCAAGAACAATGCCAACGCCGGAGGCAATATTCTGGAGCGCCACGCGGAGCGCGCGATCGTCCGCGGCCTGGGCCTGATCAAGACCGTAAACGATATCGAGTCCATCATCGTGAAGGAGGCCGGCGGTACGCCGGTCTTCGTGCGCGACGTCGCGGAGGTCCGCATCGGACACGCCGTTCGCCATGGCGCGGTGGTGCTCAACGGCGAGCGGGAGATCGTCACCGGGACGGTGCTCATGATCCGTGGCGGCAACGCCCGTCAGGTGGTCGAAGCCGTCAAGGCGAAGGTGGATGACCTGCAACAGAATCATGTTGTTCCCGCAGGCACGAAGATCCTGCCCTTTTACGATCGCATCGAGCTCGTCAGCGCGGCCATCAACACGGTCCGCGACGCCTTGATCGAGGGGATTGCGCTGGTGGTCTTCGTGTTCTTCTTCTTCCTGGGCCACGTGCGCAGCGCCGTCGTTGTAACGGCGACATTAATTGTGACGCCGCTTGCCGCCTTTATCGTGATGGAACGCTTGGGGCTTTCGGCGAATTTGATGACGCTGGGAGGACTGGCGATTGCCATCGGCGAAATCGCGGACGGATCGCTGGTCGTTGTCGAGAATGTCTATCGCCATCTGGCCGAACATCATGGCGCGGCGCAGAAAAGCAAGCTTGAGGTCATCTTGCACGCCACAAAAGAGGTGGGCCGGCCGATTCTCTTCGGGATTTTGATCATCAGTGTGGTGTTTCTGCCGCTCATGTCGCTCCACGGCATGGAGGGGAAAATGTTCGCGCCGCTGGCGTATACGCTCGTGATCGCGTTGCTCGCGTCCGTCATCGTCACACTGACATTGTCGCCGGTGCTCGCCTCGATCATGCTGCGCGGGGACCATCCGGAAGAAACGCGTCTGACTCGCTGGATGAAGCAACGGTATCTGCCGGTGCTTAGTTGGACGCTCCGGCATCGCGGCCTCGTCCTCACCGGCTCGACGGCGGTTGTGTTGTGCAGCCTCGCTCTCGTTCCATTCGTCGGGAGAGAGTTTATTCCGCTGTTGGAAGAAGGCGCGTTGACACCGCAGATCGTCCGGTTGCCGAGCGTGTCTCTGGAGGAATCCATCGAGATGGAGAAGCAGGCCCAGAAGGCGATGCTGGAATTTCCTGACGTGCGGATGGCCGTGAGCAAGATCGGGCGGCCCGATATCGCGTTCGGACCGGAAGAGCCGAACGAAAGCGATCCGATCGTCTCGCTTCGCGACCGGAGCGCGTGGACGACGGCGGCGACTCAACCGAAATTGACCGACGCGATCAGAAACAAGCTGGCGGAGATTCCGGGGATCTCTGTCCTGATGAGTCAGCCGATCCAGGAGCGGGTGGACGAGCTCATCTCCGGCATCAGGACGGAGTGCGCGATCAAACTATTCGGAGAGGATCTCGACGTCCTCCACGGCAAGGCGGAGGAGATTGCCGCCTTGATGCAGCAGATCAACGGGGTCAAAGACATCAAGGTCGAACAGATCGCCGGCCAGCCCTATCTGACCGTCGATATCGACCGGCAGAAGATCGCCCGCTTCGGCATCAACGTGGCCGACGTGCAGGAAATCATCGCCATCGCCATCGGCGGCAGGGCCGCGACTCAGGTATATGAAGGTGAGCGGCGGTTTCAATTGACTCTCCGGTTTCCTGAAGCGCAGCGCAACAGTGTGGCCACCATCGGGGAGATCCGGGTGAAAGCGGCTTCCGGCGCCCTGATTCCCATGAGCGAGCTGGGGACCATCGAGATGCGGGAGGGGCCGCTCCGGATCAGTCGCGAACAGGTGACCCGCCGCATCTACATCGGGTTCAATGTCGTGGGGCGCGATATCGGCGGCGTGGTCGATGAGGGGCGAAAGAAGCTGGCGTCGCAGCTTCGCCTGCCGGAAGGGTACCGGGTAACGTGGGGCGGCGCGTTCGAGAGCATGGAGCGGGCGAATGCGCGGCTGCTGATCGTGGTGCCGGTCACGCTGGGACTCGTCTTTTTTCTTCTCTTCTGGGCCTTCCATTCCTTGCGCTATGCCACGTTGATCATTCTCAATCTGCCCTTCGCCTTGATCGGAGGCGTCGTGTCGCTCTGGTTGAGCGGACAGTATCTGAGCGTGCCGGCGTCCATCGGCTTCATTGAATTGTTCGGCCTTGCCGTGGGGAACGGGATCGTGCTCGTATCCTATATCAACCAGTTGCGCAATGAAGGCGCGCAGATGGACCAGGCGATCGTCACCGGTTGCAGCCTGCGGCTTCGCCCGGTCATCATGACTATGATGACCACGCTCCTCGGCCTCCTGCCGCTGGCGCTTGCCCAGGGAATCGGAGCCGAAGTGCAGCGGCCGCTTGCGACCGTCGTGATCGGCGGCCTCTTCACATCAACGGCTCTCACGCTGGTGGTGCTGCCGGCCCTGTATCGAGGGTTTGCGGAAAAGGAAGCGGGGAAAGAATATGCGCCGGAATGGGTGTGAGGGGGACGGGGGCGAGCAACAGGGGGCAATCCCTGCGCTCGCTGAGGCCGCACAATCGGAATGTGCTCCCTCAATGCGCGCGGTAAGGGGGATCGATGATCTGGCTGACTTTCGTGTGCAGTGCGGTCGTGATCGTATTTGCCGGGACGAAGCTTTCGCGCTACGGCGATCAAATTGCCGACTTCACGGGATTAGGGCGGTTGTGGATCGGGGTGGTCTTGATGTCCACCGCCACGTCGCTCCCGGAAGTGTTCACGACTGTCAGCGCCGGTTGGATGAATGCGCCGGATCTGGCGGCCGGTGATTTGTTCGGCGCCGGTATGAGCAATATGCTGACGCTGGGCCTGATCGATCTGCTCCATCGGCAGAAGCGGGTCTGGCAGCAGGCCGCTCTGGGCCATACGCTGACGGCAACGCTGGCCATGCTGTTGACGGGACTGGCCGCCTTTTTCGTGCTGCTGAAGGTCAATGTTTCCCATGTCGGCGTGGGCCTCGGGAGTCTCACGCTCTTTATCCTGTACGGGTTGGGTATGAGAGTCGTCTTCCGGCAGGAGGACATGGATCGTCGCCTGCGCGAGCAAGCCGTGGTGGTCGAGGGCACCATGGCCAAGCAGGACGCTCTCGGCCGCCCTGCCGAGTTGCGCCGTGCGGTCATCGGGTTCTCTCTCGGCGCCCTGGCCTTGCTGGTTGCAGCCCCGTTTCTGGCCTGGTCCGCCGCGCGCATCGCGGAAGCGACTGGCACCAGCGCGACCTTTATCGGCACGTCGTTGGTGGCCATCACGACCTCCTTGCCGGAGCTGGTGACGGCCGTTGCGGCGGTCCGATTGGGCGCATTCGATCTGGCCGTGGGGAATCTGTTCGGGAGCAATGCCTTCAACATGGCGGCGTTTTTCTTCGCGGACGCGGCCTATCGCGACGGCGGGTTGCTAGGCAGCGTGAGCTCAGCCCATGCCCTCACCGCGCTCTGGTCCATCCTGATGATGAACATCGGGCTGATGGGGATTATTTATCGAGCCGAGAAACGGTTTCTGCTGATCGAGCCGGACAGCCTGCTGATGATCGTCAGCTACGTGTTGGGTCTGTGGCTGCTGTTCCGGTGACGAGCGGAGGGAAGATGGAAGTGCCAAAGGATGCGCCGGCTGCGAAGTTGTGGCACGCAATACCGGCCGATGCGCTGGCGTTGGACCTGCGCACGAACCTCGAATCCGGACTCAGTGCCGACGAAGCCAGCTATCGACAAAAGAACGAGGGGTTCTGATCGGAGGGATAGGCGATATGATGTATTTCGCCACGGTGGTCATATGGGAGGATGACTCGAAATGCCTCACTCAAATGGGAAGAGAGATTCCTGCTCTTCCGGGCATTCTTGCGGACAGGTGTGTGTAAGCTCTCAAAATCGCATGTGGCTCGAAGCAGTCTCGTTCCGGTTCTTTCTGGCATCGCTGATGCCTGTCAAATATAGGTGAGGCGGTGGCGGCTTGACGTGATTGCTACGGTTGGTAGAAACTATTCGTATTGAAATCAGCGGCGCTGGTCGGTGAGGAGTGTCGTCGATCCTATGATTCCACGAATCCACATACGGTACGTCACACTGGTGCTGTTTTTCGCCTTCTGTCAGGTGATCGGAGCGACATGTGTTTTGCCCGATCTGTCGTTGGCAGGGGAAGCCACGATCTTGGTGGAAGAGCACGTGGCCTGTCCGATGGATGGAGCCACCATGTGTCCACCGTCACTCATCTCATCTTCCGAGCGTCACACGAAGGATAGCATGGTTACGGATGGTGATCATGCGTCGATCTCGCTCAGCTCAGCTGCCAGGCTCACCGTTCACTCAGCTCCAACGGTATGGTCCTGGAGCAGCGTGTTGTCTATTGTCCCCATCTCCATCGGTTCTTCCTCGGTCCTCCGAATCTGATTCCCCATCTCCAGTCCTTTCGCTCGCTGTTCGACTGCTTGGGTTGAGCGAGTGATGCCCCCGTTCGTTCTTCAATGCCATCCGGAGGTGCTGCCATGAAACGATCACTTGTTCATATCCCGTCGTGGATTTTCTCTGCCCTCACCTTCTGTGTCTTGGGCCTCACCACACTGAGTGCCGGCGGCGCGCAAGAGATGGGTGGTGCCATACGCCAGGAGAGCGCTGTCCACACGGGACCCGGTGACGATCGGATCAATCTCCAGAGTCTTATCGTGGAACTGTCCGCCCGGAGCCCGGAAATTAAAGCGGCCCGCGAACGATGGGAGGTAGCCAAGGCCGTTGTGCCGCAAGTCCAGACGCTTCCCGATCCGAGGCTCCAGTTCGGGTATCAGCGCATGCCGATGACCGATCCGCTTCAGGGCTCGATGTATGGATTCAGCCAGGAAATTCCATTTCCCGGCAAGCTCGGTCTCAAAGGAGAGGTCGCTCAACGTGAGGCTGAGCGGATGGAGCAGGAATTCAATGCAACCCGTCTCCGATTGATTGCCATGTTGAAAGAGGCCTACTTCAACCTGCACTTCGTGCATAAGAGCATCGAGATCGTCGGAAAGAACAAAGCCCTCTTGATGCAGTTCGAGAAGACCGCCAAGGCGCGGTACAGCGTTGGGCAAGCCGCTCAGCAGGATGTGTTCCGAGCCCAGGTCGAGATTTCACGAGTCCTTGATCGGTTAGCCGTGTTGGATCAACAAAAAGAAAGTCTCCATGCCGGGATCAATCGTCTCGTGAATCGGCCTCCGGCCGGACCGTTGGGGACACCGGAGGAAATTCAAACTACGATTTTGACGATCCCTCTCCAAGAACTCAGCCGCCGCGCCGACGAATTCTCCCCCGCATTGTTGGCGACAGTAAAGAGCATTGATCGCTCTGAACGGTCCGTCTCGCTGGCCAAACGACAGTACTACCCGGATTTCGATGTGACGGCCTTGGGCCTTCGAAACGATCGGATTAACGACAACGGCTACCAAGTGATGGTGGGCATCAAGATCCCGCTGTTTTATGAAACCAAACAGAAACAAGGCGTGAAAGAAGCCTTGGCAAGTCTGGAAGGCGCGCGTGAGGATTTTGCGGCGAGCCGTCAGGATGTGCTGTTTCAAGTAAAAGACGGCTTCGTACAAGCGCAGCGGGCGGAGCGGCTGATTACGATCTTGCGCGACGCCATTATCCCGCAGGCCACCCTTGGGTTACAGGCCGCGCAAGCAGGGTATGCGGTGGGAAAAGTGGACTTTCTCACGCTGCTGAACAGCCTCCTCACGCTCCAGGACAGTCAATTGGAGATGCACGGCGAAATGGTGAACCACGAGAAAGCGCTCGCTCGGCTCGAAGCCGTGACCGGTGGATCTCTCGGTGGTCCGCTGTCGGAAAGGAAACCGGGGTCATGACTCGTCAGCGTGTCATCGGGATGACCGTGGTCCTCATCCTCGCCGCCGCAGGGGTCTGGTTGATGGCCCGACCGATCGTGCTCCCACCGGCGGATTCCCGACAGGACGAGATGGCTGACATGCCGGGCATGGAAAAGAAGCCAGTGGGCGAGAGGCGAGGGGTGGGGGGCGAGGGGCAAGAGGGTGCCACGGGGGATGTGCCCGGCATGGTCACGATTCCGCTCGACCGGCTGCAAACGATTGGGGTGAAGTACGAGCAGGTGGCGCGTCGTCATCTGGAAAAGATCATCCGGACCGTCGGGCGCATTGCCGTGGATGAGCGAAAGCTGGCTAAAGTCACGATCAAGTTCCACGGGTGGATTGAGCAGCTGTTCGTCAGTGCGACCGGGGACCATGTCAAGAAAGGGCAGCAGCTCTTCACGATCTACAGCCCCGATCTGGTCGCGACTCAGGAGGAGTATCTCCTGGCGTTGCAAGGCCGCAAGCAAATGGGTGAGAGTGAATTTCCGGAAGTGGCGCGGGGGTCACAGGACCTGCTTGAAGCGACCAAGCGCCGTTTTCAGCTCTGGGATATCACGGCGGATCACGTTCGCGAACTCGAAAAGACCGGGAAGGTGCTGAAGGCCCTGCCGATTCATTCGCCCATCACCGGTACGGTCATCAAGAAGGACGCCCTGGCAGGCGCGTACGTGGAGCCAGGACAGGAACTCTATACTATCGCCGATCTCTCGCAGGTCTGGATATTGGCGGATATCTACGAATACGAACTCGGGTTCGTCAAGAAGGGACAAAAGGCAGCGGTCACTCTCTCCTATGACCCCGGCACGGTGCTCACAGCCCAGGTGGGGTTCGTCTACCCCACGCTCGATCCGAAAACGCGGACGGCCAAGGTGCGGTTCGAGCTGGCCAATTCGGAGGAGAAGCTCAAACCGGACATGTATGCCAATGTCGAGCTGAAAGTGAATCTCGGAACGAAGCTGGCTATTCCGCAAGAGGCCATCATCGAATCCGGCCAGAAGCAAGTCGTGTTTCTCCATCACGGTGGGGGGCGGCTCGAACCACGCCTGATCAAGACCGGGATGAAAACCGGCGAGTGGTCCGAAGTGCTCACAGGGCTGAAAGAAGGCGAACACGTGGTGACTTCGGCCAATTTCTTGATCGACAGTGAAAGCCGGCTCAAGTCCGTCGTGGACAGCATGGGTGGAATGCCGGGGATGAAATAGCGCGAGACGGGCGAGAAGAGCGAGAAGGGCGGGAAAAGCGCGAAATGCACGAATCCGCCGGAATGGCCAATCTGTTCTCTTGCGCGTCTCGCTTGTCGCGCGTTTCACGCACGTCGTGCAGGTAAGTCATGGTTGAACGCATCATCGAATTCAGTGCGAGAAATCGCTTCATCGTCTTCCTGCTCATCTTTTCATTCTCTGCAGTCGGGCTCTGGGCAATGTGGCAGACGCCGATCGACGCGCTGCCGGATATTTCCGACACGCAGGTCATTGTCTACACCACCTGGCCGGGACGCTCGCCCGATCTCGTGGAAGATCAAATCACCTACCCGATCGTCACGGCGTTGCTTTCAGCTCCGAAGGTCACCGTCGTCCGTGGGTTCTCGGACTTCGGTTATTCCTACGTCTACATTCTTTTCAAAGACGGCACGGATATTTATTGGGCTAGATCGCGCATCCTCGAACGGCTGAGCCAACTCTCCGGACGCATGCCGGAAGGCGTCATGCCGCAGCTGGGGCCCGACGCCACTGGGGTCGGCTGGGTCTTTCAGTACGCCCTGGTCGATGAGACCGGCCGGCATGATCTGGCCGGTCTGCGCAGTTTCCAAGATTGGTATCTCCAGTACTGGTTGCGGGCCGTGGAAGGTGTCGCTGAAGTGGCGAGCATCGGTGGCTTCGTCCGGCAGTACCAGGTCAATCTGGATCCCACCAAGGTCTCGGCCTATCGCCTGTCCATCCCATCCATCGTCGAAACGATTCGCCAAAGTAACAACGACGTGGGCGGCCGTGTCGTGGAATTTTCCGGGATCGAATATGTGGTCCGTGGCCGCGGCTACATCAAGAAGGCTGAGGATATCGAAAAGATCGCGGTCGCCGTGAACGAAAACGGCACACCGATTCTGTTGCGTGACGTGGCGACGGTCCGGCTCGGGCCTGACATGCGACGAGGATTGGTTGAACTGAACGGCCAAGGCGAGGTCGCCGGCGGCATTGTGATTATGCGGTTCGGCGAGAACGCCCTCAATGTGATCGAACGAGTCAAAGCGAAGCTGAAAGAGATTGAACCCTCCATGCCGAAAGGCGTGAAGGTGGTCAGCACCTATGACCGGAGCGACTTGATCCACGAATCGATCGCCACGGCCAACGAAAGCCTCCTGGAAGAATTGGTCGTCACGGGTGTGCTCATCATCGCCTTCTTGCTGCATGTCCGTTCCGCGATCGTGCCCATCCTCACCCTGCCGATTGCGGTGCTGATCGCGTTCATTCCCATGTACCTGATGGAGATCGGCATCAACATCATGTCGCTGGGCGGCATCATCGT
>CAZWOX010000050.1:121-18858 GCA_964635345.1 uncultured Nitrospira sp. | reverse complement strand
GGCCGACAAGGTTTTTTTCTGCCTCCCACCCAATTCCTATCTCTGTTTTAGGGAATAAAGAAGCAGTTGTAAAAGATGAGTCGTTTCGCTACCATCGAAAAATTCGACCTGTTCATCAAGGCCGTGATGGTGGACCTTATGATTCCCAGATTCAGGAGGACGAATGACCGCGACCACTCAAGCCGTATTTTCCTGGTGGACTCTCGCCCTGTTCTGCGCCGTCGCGGCTGCAACCGTGATCGGCGTTCCCCTCTACGGTTACTACATCGGGTTCACACTATTTGACTGGATCCTGTTCGCCGTCATGTATGTCGTGACCGGCATGGGGATCACCGTCGGATACCATCGCCTGGTTTCTCATCGAAGTTTCGAATGCCCCGACTGGGTCAAGCGTTGCGCACTGATTGCCGGGGGATGGGCATTGCAAAACTCCGCCCTCATCTGGTGCGCGGACCACATTCGCCATCACGCCCGCACAGATACGGATGAGGATCCCTACAATGCCAGCAGAGGCTTCTGGCACAGCCACTGCGGCTGGCTCTTTTACGAAACCCCGCATCGCACCGACAAATATGAAATCAGGCTGCGCCGCGACCCCGTGATCCTCTGGCAACATCGCTACTATTGGGTGATCGTGGCATCCGGATTGGCCATCCCTTTCGCCCTCGGCGTGTGGTGGCATCAAGGCTGGATGGGCGGCGTCAGCGCACTGCTCCTCGGCGGCCTCTTCCGGATGTTCATGGTGCTGAACTCCACGTTCACGATTAACTCCCTCTGCCACATGATCGGCAGTCAGCCGCACGGCACACAAGACAGCAGCCGAGACAGCTGGCTGATTTCCTTCGTGAGCTTCGGCGAGGGCTATCACAACTACCATCATACCTATGCTCGCGACTACCGCAACGGACCCAAGTGGTATAACTTCGACCCCTCGAAGTGGATCATCTACACGTTGTCGCTGTTCGGATTAGCGACCAATCTGCGTCGGCTCGATCCCTCGGTGTTCTAGACTCCTCTCCGGATTCCCCAGCCGGACCATAGGCGGCTATGGTCCGACTGGCCCATTTCCTTTCCCCCGGCGCATCGCTTATGATGACCCTCGAACCGTGAAGACGTGCCTCTCGGCCGCAACAACAATCTTGCGAACCGAACCATCGATACAGCGGAGGAACGACCTATGGCAGGCGAACATTCCCACGAAGCACCGCCGACGCCGGCGAAAGAGAATTTCATTCCCGGCGTGAAGCATGTCATTGCCGTCAGCAGCGGCAAAGGCGGGGTCGGCAAATCGACGGTCGCATCAAATCTGGCCTGCGCGCTGGCGCTGACGGGCGCAAAAGTCGGTCTGATGGATGCAGACCTGTACGGCCCCAACATTCCCATGATGATGGGAAGCTCAACGGGCCCCGAGCAAAAAGACGGCAAGATCGTCCCCGTTGAAAACTACGGCGTCAAGCTGATCTCGATGGCTTATCTGGTGCCGGAAGAGGCGCCGCTCGTGTGGCGGGGCCCGATGGTTCATCAATATCTGCAGGCTTTTTTTCGCGACGTGTTGTGGGGCGAGCTGGATTACTTGCTGCTCGACTTGCCACCCGGCACCGGAGATGTCCAGCTCTCCCTTTCGCAGATGGTGCCGCTGGCCGGCGCCATTACGGTGACCACACCCCAGGAAGTTGCGCTCTACGACGTTCGCAAAGGCATGGCCATGTTCCAGAAAGTAAATGTGCCGCTGCTCGGCATCATCGAAAACATGAGCTATTTCGTCTGCGGACATTGCGGGGAGCGCACGGAGATTTTTTCATACGGAGGAGGGGAGCGAGCCGCTGAAAAACTCGGGGTCCCGTTCCTTGGCCGCATTCCCATTGACCCGGCGATTCGCGACGGCGGGGACACCGGCCGGCCCATCGTCGTGGCCGATCCGGCTTCTCCCCAAGCCGCGGCGTTTCGCGACATTGCGCAGAAGATCATCGCGCAAGTGGGCGGCACAGGCAAGGAAGGCGTCTCGATCGACAGCCTGCTGAAGAAGATCAAGCAACCTTTCACCAAAATTGATTAATTATCAAGAAAACCGATTAAGGACTCATCACTGTGGAGGTCGGCAATGGCGGAGTTCATACGGGTCGCGGGCACGGCGGATGTAAAACCGGGCCACGGCATCGTGGCCGAAGTGAACGGCAAGACCGTGGCCGTGTTTAACGTCGATGGGAGCTTCCATGCCATCGACAACACCTGCGTTCATCGGGGCGGTCCGCTCGGCGAAGGCGACGTTGAAGGAGGTGTTGTGTCCTGTCCCTGGCACGGATGGCAATTCAATATCGCCACCGGCGAATGTGTCAAGAACCCTTCCGCGAAGGTCGAAGTCTATCAAGTGCAAGTCGAAGGCGACGACGTGAAGGTCCTTGTTTAGTCCATCTAATGGGGCAGGACAGTCTCAACAGGCATCAACTCGCCGGGCTCGATGATCGGGAACGGGGCTTCAGTCGTCCGGTCGAATTTGAGCGGGCAGGGGAGAGTTATCGGGCCATCCTGCAGTATGAATCCACCCGCGTATGCACAGAGCCGCATCCGACGCAGGATGTCGCCTTGCTCACCTTGATTCAGACCTTGCACGCCCAGGGGTATCGACAGCTGCGAACCCAGATTAGTTTTCGCAACGGCATCTATCTCGGCTCACAAGAACTGTGGGTCGAATACCGCGATCCTCCCCAGCCGGAGCCATCCGGCTTCATCGCAAAACTCATGAACTGGTTTCGCCCTCGCGCGGCGAACGAGTAGGTGCGCATGAGCTTCATTCCTCTGAGCCAGATTCGATCGTCTTCGGCTATCAACCATCAGCCGTCAGCCATCAGCTCTTCCCGACGACTCCCGCCCTGGTTCAAGGTCAAGGCGCAGACCGGCCCGGACTATCTCGACATCAAGCGGACAATGGACCGTCTCAAGCTCCACACCATTTGCGAAGAAGCCCGCTGTCCCAATCGGTGGGAATGTTGGAACGCCAGAACCGCAACGGTTCTCATCCTTGGCGACATCTGCACCAGACGCTGCCGGTACTGCTCCGTAGAAACCGGGAGGCCGATGGCAATCGATCACGGCGAGCCGCAGCGGGTCGCTGAGGCAGTTCAGGCGCTCGGCCTCCGCCATGTCGTCATCACCTCGGTGAATCGTGACGAGTTGCCGGACGGTGGCGCCGAGATCTTTGCCGAAACGATCCGCCGGACGAGAGCGCTCAGCCCCGGCTGTACAATTGAGGTCTTGATTCCAGATTTCGAGGGAAATGAGGCGGCACTCACGACCCTTTGCATAGAGAAGCCGGAGATCCTGAATCATAACATTGAAACCGTCAGACGGCTGTTTCCGGCGATCAGACCTCAGGGCAAGTATCTGCGGTCGATTGAGTTACTCGGCAGGGCTAAACGGCAGGGAATAACCACCAAGTCCGGCTTGATCCTGGGAATGGGGGAGACTCTCGATGAAGCTCGCGACGTCATGCGCGACCTGCGAGCGGTCAATTGCGACATCATGACGATCGGACAATATCTCCAACCGACGAGAGACCATCTGCCGGTCGCACAGTATTACGATCCCGCCGACTTCGCCGCGCTCAAAGAGGAGGGCCTCGCCATGGGCTTCACCCACGTCGAATCGGGCCCGTTGGTGAGAAGCTCCTATCATGCGGAACAACAGACCGTTCACACGGCACCATCCTAGCTTTGCCGTTCTCTCCACACCAATTTCTTCTTCCATCTTCACCGCTGTTGTTTTCCGGACCACCACATAAAAACATCGAGATATTTCCTGGCACCAATGTCTAGGCTCCTAGCCAGATCCACGACTTAAGTTCAAAACAAATATTCCGATAGATGTTTCAGCGGATGGCCGGTCCTGCTTGAGCGTTGGGACGTGCTCCCCCGTGCCTAAGCACAATCAAGTCGAGCACTGCCGGAGACCGAGAACGTCTCTTGCGAGGAGGGACCATGTCTCTAGCCGACGTCAAAGATAGCTACAGCCGTTGCTGTGTGAACCCAAAATTCTTCGATGTGTTCTACAGCAACTTTTTGGCCAGCCACCCCGCGATCGCTCCGATGTTTGCCAAGACCGAAATGTCCAAACAGAAGTCGCTCCTCAGACAGGGGATCTCGATGATGTTTATGCATTTAGGCGGCAATGGGATCGGCACAACCGGCATCGATCGAATCGGGGAGAGCCACAGCAAAAAGAAGATGAATATCAATCCGAATCTTTATGATTTCTGGATCAATTCTCTCGTCAAAAGCGTGAAAGAATGCGATGAGAAGTTAACCCCTACGCTTGAGACTGAATGGCGAAAAGCACTCCGAAGTGGAGTGGATCGCATTGTGTCGTTCTATAACAAGTAAGAGCGCCTTCTTGAGCGGGAACCCTATCAGGCTGCGGAAAAACTCATTGTGACCTCTGTAGCCGTCACAGATATCGAGGTGTGAGAGGACGCTGAACAATCCCACTGTTCATACCCGCACAAAATACGGAATCATCATTACCACCGCACCGATCAACACAAGCACATAGACATTAGCAACGAAGTAGGGGAACACGCAGAGAGCAATGCCCACGCAAAGCGGGACAATCGCCTTTTGCTTCCTGCCATAGATAACAAACCCAACGCCGATCGCTCCGAAGAGCATGCTCCACATCAGCACGGCCGCACTGGCCAATTCAAACATGGCTCAGGATCTCACTTCGCTGAGGCAAATGCCTTGGTGATCAGCTCCTGGGCCTCACCCTGAATCCGCTTCAAATGCTCCTTGCCACGAAAACTCTCCGCATAGAGCTTGTACACATCTTCAGTACCGGACGGACGGGCGGCGAACCAGCCTTGATCGGTCACGACTTTCAATCCGCCGATTGCCGCCCCGTTGCCTGGCGCCGTCGTCATCATGGCGACGATCTTGTCCCCGGCCAGTTCCGTAGCTTGAACTTGAGCAGGGGAGAGCGCCGAGAGAATGGCCTTCTGTTCAGGCGTCGCCGCTGCATCGATTCGCTCATACGCCGGTTCACCCATCTCCTTCGTCAAACCCTGATACAATTGCGCCGGATCCTTCCCGGTCTTGGCCATCATCTCGGCCGCCAGCAAGTCCATGATGATCCCGTCCTTGTCGGTGGACCAGACAGTCCCATCCCGCCGCAAGAAAGACGCCCCCGCGCTTTCTTCACCGCCGAATCCAAGCGATCCATCCAGCAAGCCACCCACGAACCACTTGAAGCCCACCGGCACTTCGACGAGTTTCCGCTTGAGCTTCGTTGCGACACGATCGATGAGGCTGCTGCTCACTAACGTCTTGCCGATACCGGCGTCTGGTTTCCATCCTGGGCGGTGGGCAAACAGGTAGGCGATCGATACCGCCAGATAGTGATTGGGATTCATCAATCCCGCAGAGCGGGTCACGATGCCGTGCCGGTCGTTATCCGCATCGTTGCCGAACGCCACGTCGAAACGATCCTTCAGCGCAATTAAATTCGCCATGGCATAGGGTGAAGAACAATCCATCCTGATTTTTCCGTCCCAGTCCAAGGGCATGAAGCGAAAGGTCGGATCGACGGTGGGATTCACATTGTCAATGTTCAACCCGTAGCGCTCGGCAATCGGCTGCCAATAGGCGACGCCGGACCCGCCGAGCGGATCGATGCCAAGCTTCAGCTTGGCCGACTTGACCACATCCATATCGATGATATTGCCGAGATCGCTCACGTAGACGCTGATGTAGTCATGCAAGTGAGTCGTAGCGGCGTTCCGAGCCCGGTCATAAGGAAGTCGCTTCACCCCTTGAAGTTTGGCTGAAAGAAGGGCATTGGCTCGATCTTCGATCCATTTGGTGACCCGCGTATCGGCCGGTCCACCATGAGGCGGGTTGTACTTGATGCCACCGTCTTCCGGCGGATTGTGTGACGGAGTGATGACAATCCCATCGGCGAAATCGGATGTGCGGCCACGGTTATAGGTCAGGATCGCATGGGAAATAACCGGGGTCGGCGTAAAGCCGCCGTCATGATCGATCATCACCGTGACACCATTGGCCGTAAGCACTTCAAGCGCGGTGATGAATGCAGGCTCCGAGAGTGCGTGGGTATCTTTGCCAAGATACAGCGGTCCCGTCGTGTTTTGTGCGGCACGGTATTCGCTGACCGCCTGCGTAACGGCGAGAATATGCTGTTCATTGAAGCTTCGCTTGAAGGATGACCCTCGATGGCCGGATGTCCCAAATGTTACACGCTGGTCACGAACTGTGACATCCGGCGCATCCGTCCTGTAGGCTGAAAGCAGCCGATGGATATCGACGAGAATGGACTGTGGAGCCGGCTGACCGGCCAAGGGATGAATCGGCATAGATAGCCTCGCGTGGAATCTTTTCTGAACTGCTACAGGCTGTTGCATGTACGCTTTGGATGCGAGACTGTCAATCTGTGAGAGATCACCGGTTGGCGAGGGCATGCCTCTCTTGATCAACGACAGAAGAGAAGAGTAAAGATATCAGGAGTAAATCGCATTCGACGACGCAGTTGACATAATCCCTCTTATCAGACTTTACTATTCAGAAGGCTTATGCGTTTAGATTTTCTCAATCGCCTCCAAAAAGAACTCTCTGTTACGGGAACCGCCCTCCATGAAGCAGTCGTCTCGATTGCAGAGCGTGTCAATCGCAAGGTCCAGATCCTCCGCCTCCATTGGCAGGCGTCGAGCGTACTTGAGCGAATCGATGCCGTCAGCCACGATCTTGGCCACCAGATCGTAGACCAGATCGCCCGCCGCCCCTTCGAGCGCCGCCCTCTCGACCCTGACCTCTCCGAAGTGGACGGTATCATCAATCGTGCCGCCACCCGCATCCAAACACTCAAACAGTCCCTGGTTGAACTCGATCTTCAGATCAGACAACTGAAACTGGAAACCATTCACGAAGACCTCTTACGCCTTCAGCAGGACCTCAGCCAACGTTCGGCCGGCATTGAACGAGTCCTGATTCCGCAAAGCTCAGCCGCTGTCGGACAACGCATCGGCGACGTTCCACGTTCATCATCCATTCACATCGCCACCGTCATGCGCGGACCGTTCCTTTTGGCGCCTGCTGAAGACTTGACCTTCCGTACAGGCGACATCGTCGTTCTGATGGGCGGACAGACTGAGCTGGACCATCTCTCCATCTGGTTTACCCGCCGCCGTCACTCCATATCCTCCGCAACACAGTCAGCCTAACCCCATAGGCAGAAGCCCAGATCTTCCGGTAGAATGAATGCATGATGTATGGGTATCAATATCTCAGAGCCACTGCGATCGTCTCTTCGCTCCTATTTCCATGGGCAAATCCTCTCGCCACGGCAGCGATCGCGGATTCACCGGGAATTCGGATGCTCGAAGAGATTCAAACCGTCATTACCGATCTGGCGGAACATGCCAAGCCGTCCGTCGTAAATCTCTTTCCAATTTCCGGCGCAGGACGACCGCGTGAATCGGGCGCAGACCGCGCGCCCAGCGCATCGGGGTCCGGATCCGGCCTCATTGTGGACAGCGAGGGATACATCGTCACGAACAACCATGTCATCGGCGATGCCCTTGAGGTGGAAGTGCGCCTGTCCGATAAGACGAAACTGATCGCCCAGGTCGTCGGCAAAGACCCGGACACCGACCTGGCGCTCCTGAAAGTCACAGCCGATCACGCGTTGCCTTTTTCCCACTTTGGCGATTCCAGCACAGTGCGCGTCGGGCAATGGGTGCTCGCGGTGGGGAATCCGTTCGGACTTGATCGCACCGTCACGCTCGGCGTGGTGAGCGGAATCGGACGGGAAAATATTAACCTGTCTCGCTACGAAAACTTCATTCAAACCGATGCCTCGATCAATCCTGGAAATTCCGGCGGACCACTCTTCAATCTGCGCGGAGAAGTCATCGGCATCAATACGGCGATCATCAACTTTGCACAGGGAATCGGCTTCGCCATTCCCTCGAATATGACCAAACAGGTCATCCAACAACTCATTGCGCGCGGCAAAGTCGTGCGCGGATGGCTGGGGGTCGGCATCCAGCCTCTGACACCCGAGTTGGCGAAAAAGTTCGGGGTAACCGAAGGCGAAGGCGTGCTGGTCAACGAAGTCTTTGAGAAAGACCCGGCCGCCGAAGCCGGCATCAAGCCCGGCGACATTATTCTTACGATCGACGGAAGCGTGGTGGACTCCCCGAATAAGCTTTCCCGTTTGATCGGAGCGCTTCCGCCCGGCGCTGCCCCGAAAATCGAAGTCATCCGCGATTTCACTCGGCAAGTACTCACCGTTCCCTTGAGTGAGCGGCGGGACACGGCGATTGCTGCTTCGCTTCCGCAGTCTCGAACGGAGGTGAAGCTGGGTCTCGACCTTCAGGATCTCTCAGCCGGACTGGCAGAAAAATTCAAACTCCGAGAAACACGCGGCGTCCTGGTCACCAAAGTCGATCCGGGCAGCCTGGCGCACGCGGAAGGTCTTCATGAAGGCGATTTGATCAAGGAGGTCAACCGCGCCGAAGTCGCCACGGTCGGCGACTTCACTTCGGCCATCGCAAAAGTCCGGCGCGGCGACACGGTGCTCCTCCGCGTGCTGCGAGAAAATCGTGCATTCTACGTCGTCCTCAAATCCACCGACTAAGCGGCGTCAGTGCGCAGCGACGGCATGCCGCTCAACCTTATGCTCCTCGATAATCTTCCCCGCCGATTCTCGCGGCACTTCCTCATAGCGGGCAAACTCCATCGCGTAACTGCCCCGCCCGCCGGTCATTGCGTTCAACGCCGGCGCATACTTCAGTAACTCGGCCAGAGGCACGAGGGCGTTGATCTGTTCGGTATGATCGCTCGCCTTTACCGAGACGATACGCCCCCGGCGCGCATTGACGTCCCCCATGACGGCGCCGACAGTGTCGGTCGGGGCTTCGATCTCGACCAGCATCAGCGGCTCGAGAAGAACGGGATGTCCTGCTTCCATCGCTTTCTTGAAAGCCATGGACCCGGCAATTTTGAATGCCATCTCGGATGAATCGACCGTGTGAAAAGACCCGTCATAGACCGACACGCGCACATCCACAACGGGGAACCCGCTCAGTCCGCCCTCCTGCATGGCCTCCACCACACCCTTCTCGACTGCCGGAATGAAATTGCGCGGGATCGCGCCCCCGACCACACGACTCTCAAACACAAATCCTTCTCCCCTCGCCAGCGGTGTGATTTCCAGCCAACAATCGCCATACTGGCCGTGGCCGCCCGTCTGCTTCTTATACTTCCCCTGCGCCTGCGAAGCGGTTTTGATCGTTTCCCGATACGGCACTTTCGGCGTGTGGAGCGTAACGTCGGCTCCGAATTTCCGACGGAGCTTTTCCAGAGCCAGATCGATATGGAGTTGTCCCATTCCACTGAGCACCATATCTTTGGTCTCCGGGTTACGAACAAACTCCAGCGTGGGATCTTCCTCAATCAATTTGTGTAGACCGAGGCTCACCTTGTCGATCTCCGACTTGGATTTGGCTTCAATGGCAAACGACAACACCGGACGGGGCAACGCGAGGGCCGGATAACAGATCGGCGCACTCTCGTGACAGAGCGTATCGCCCGTCTGGGTATCCTTGAGTTTCCCGATCGCCACAATCTCTCCCGCCTGTGCCGATTCGACGGCCACATGTTTCTTGCCCAAGACCGCATAGAAATGACCGAGCTTCTCACGGACATGCCGCGTTCCGTTGAAAGCGGTCGAGTCGGCGTGGATTGTCCCCGACAGCACCCGGCAATAGGAGAGCCTCCCGACGAACGGGTCGATGATCGTCTTAAAGATAAGACCGGAAAACGGCTCCTCCACGCTTCCCGTCCGCTCACACGGCTGCCCGGTTTCCGGATGGCGCCCCGCAGCCGGATGCGCGGACATTCGCTCTGTAGACGACGGCAAGAGCGTGACGATCGCGTTGAGCAACGACCATATCCCGACATTGCGCAGCGCCGAACCGGCATATACGGGAAGAAACTGCCGGGTCAGGATATCGCGCCGCAGCCCTTGAACCAACTGCTCCAGGCTTAGGTCTCCCTGTTCAAGATAGCTGTTCAACAGTCCCTCATCACGCTCAGCGACGGCTTCGATCAATTGTTTCCGCGCGTGTTTGACCGCCTGTTCCATCTCAGGAGGAACTGCGGCTCGTTCAACCTTTGGGGAGGAGCACCCTGAGCGGATCAATGTTTCATCCAGGAGATCGATCACGAAATCGAAACCGGAACCGGAGTGAGCAGGCAGCACCATAGGGATCGGTGCACACTCAAGTTGCGTCCGGCAGACATCCAGTGCAGTCTCAAACGCGGTGCCTTCTTTATCCAACCCGTTGACGAACACGAGACAGGGCAGATCCAGCTCCCTCATTCTGTGCCAGAGGCGGGCCAGTTCGGTCCGAACTCCGGCATCGGGATTGAGTATGACGATGACGGCATCGACAGCCCGCAAGGCTGACAGCGATTCGCCCAGCAGGCTCAATGCGCCGGGAGGATCGACGAGCGCGATCCCCGTCTGATTCCATGTGAAGCGGAGAAGGCTCGCGCTGGCGGAACAATGATGATGGAGTTCTTCCGGTTCGAAATCGGAAACGGTCGTGCCCTGGAGGACGGAACCGAGAGTTGGAATGGCACCGCTTGCGTAAAGCAGGGCTTCTGTGATGGATGTCTTGCCTGCGCCGACGTTGGACACCAACGCAATATTCCTGACGGACTCTACGCGAATCTCGCCCATGGCAGACCCTCCTTCTAGCTAGACACACATATTGTCAGACCATCTCCCTCCTCATTGCCGTCCCTGCCGGTTTGTTCTCTCGCCCTGATCGCTCGAGTACACCCTTATACCTTAATCCATCCTTCATCGGCAAAGCTCACATATCGACCGTCTCCGATGACCATGTGGTCCAACACGCGAATCCCCAGCACTTCACCGGCCGTCACCAGCCGGTCCGTCAATCGACGATCTTCCGCGCTGGGTGTCGGATCACCGCTGGGATGATTGTGCAGAAAGATCACACCCGCGGCAGACTCACGGACCGCAAGAGCGAACACTTCCCGAGGATGGACAATGCTCAAGGTGAGACTCCCTTCCGACACCGTAACCTCTTTCATGACCGTATTCTTTGCATCGAGCAAGATGACCTTAAAAATTTCATGCTTGAGATCGCGTACCAGGGGATGGAAATGCCGAAACAAATCTGAGCTGGATGAAATCTTTGTCCCTGTCGAGATGGGAATCGCCATGGCTCGCTTTCCCAATTCAAGCGCCGCCTTGAGCTGGGCAACTTTTGCCGGGCCTATTCCCGGAATCGTGCAGAGTTCTTCAATTCCACTCCTGGCTAACGATGCCAGCCCGCCGACGCGATGGAGCAGTTCCATCGCGACCTGCACTGCGGATGAGTCCCGCCGTCCAGTCCTCAGCAAAATTGCCAATAACTGAGCGTCCGAAAGGATCTCAGGCCCCTTGGCCAGGAGACGTTCTCGCGGACGTTCAGTCGCAGGCCATTGTCCGATCCCTTTGCGAGTGTCAGTCGTCATACTTCACCCTCTCTGAACAAAAATCTGACGCCACGCACCTTTTTGCACAAACTACAGGGGTAGGTTTTACCCCATGGAGACAACTACGTAACCGATAAACCATTGAAATATTGACACGCGACAATTTGGTGCAGCTTTTGCTTTATTCGGCACACAGCTGTTCATGCAGACACCCAGGAGGATTCGATGGAATGTCCGAAATGTAAAGGGTTGATGATGCTGGAGCGGTTCTCAGATTTCTTTCTCATTTTCTACGCCTGGAAATGCATCAACTGCGGTGCGATCATCGATCGCACGATTTCCAACAATCGAAGAAAGAGTCTGGCAGCTCGGAATACCCAACCGGTATCAGCAAGCTGACGTTCAAACGGTTCCTCGCGTTCACCCGATCCGCCCCAGACTATCGAATCGCCACAATCGGACGGCCACACATCCGTTCAAAAGCAGATGCGGCGGAAAGTATAGCGGCTTCCTAATTGGTGGTCAAAGCCGCCCGCCCCTCAGACTCGCTCCAGACAAACACACCGCGTCGCCCGCTCCTGATTTCCATTCCGCACTTCATTGCCCTGTCATCCCTTGACCCCTGCAAAAACGCTGTGTTACAGTCGCTCTCTCTTAACGATGTCCCGTATCTACTGACATGCGAGTTATAGCTGGATCCCACCGGGGTCGACGCCTTCAGGGACCGCACGGCACCGCACTCCGTCCCACCTCTGACCGAGTCAGGGAAGCATTGTTTTCTATCCTGGGCAACCGGCTTCCGGGCAGTCGCGTGTTGGATCTCTTTGCGGGAACGGGAGCGATCGGCATTGAGGCGCTCAGCCGTGGAGCAGCCCACGTGACCGCCGTTGAGTCTCAAGCGGAATCACTGAAACTCTTGCGGCATAATATCGCAGAGTGCGGGATGAACGCCCTTGTGGCGATCCACGCAAGAACGGTCAAACAATTTCTGACCAGGCCGGAGCTGTGGACCGGCCCCTATGATATCGTGTTCGCCGATCCTCCTTATGACCTGGCCTATAAACTCGAAGACGTCTTCTTCCAAACCGTCCATGCTACACTCACGCCACCCGATGCCTGGCTTGTCGTCGAGCATGCTTCGAAATCTGCCCTGCCCGACCGGCTCGGCTTAGCGACGATTAGGAAGCACTATCACTACGGGGACACGGCACTGTCGATCTATTCGTTTCCCGCAGAGGCTACAGTATGAAAATCGGTATATACCCCGGTACCTTCGACCCGATTACGCACGGGCATACCGATATCATTACACGAAGCCTGCGCGTCTTCGACAAGGTGGTCGTGGCCGTCGCACCGAATCCGGCCAAACATCCGCTCTTTAATCTGACTGAGCGGCTGGAGATGGTCAAACTGGTGATGCAGGATCTGACCCAGGTCGATGTGACCGCCTTCGAAGGCCTCCTGGTTGACTATGTCGCGCGATCGGGAGCTCATGCCATTATCCGGGGGCTGCGAGCGATCTCCGACTTCGAGCATGAGTTTCAGATGGCCCTCATCAACCGGAAACTGGCCAAGAACGTGGAGACGGTATTTCTCATGCCCAGCGAAGAATACTCTTATCTCTCTTCCACCATCATCAAGGATGTCGCCCAGCACGGAGGTCCGTTGACGGAGTTCCTGCATCCCGACGTGGCCCGACGTCTTGAAGAACGAATCCGGAGTCTCAAACAATGAAGCTCGCCGCACGCGTCAGTCGAATTACTCCGTCTCCGACATTGGCCATGACCGCCACCGCCAAAGCCATGGCTGCGCAAGGGATCGATGTCGTCGATTTCTCATCCGGGGAACCGGATTTCGACACACCGGAACCCGTCAAGGCCGCGGCCGAAGCCGCCATTCGCGCAGGCTTTACGAAATATACTCCCTCGTCGGGCATCGACGAGCTTCGTCAAGCCATTGCAGACAAACTCCTGGCTGAACAAGGTTTGCGCTATGAGAAATCGCAGATCTTGGTGTCATGCGGAGCCAAACACTCGCTGTATAACGTGGCCGAGGCCCTCCTGGAGGCAGGGGATGAGATTATTATTCCAACGCCCTACTGGGTCTCCTACGCCGATCAGGCGCTCCTCAACGACGCCACCCCCGTACTGCTCTCGACCAGGGAAGACCAGGGTTACGCCATCAATCCTGACGAACTTCAGAAATTAGTCACCTCGCGCACCAAAGCCATCATCGTCAATAGTCCCTGCAATCCGACCGGCGCGACTTATGACAAACACACCCTCGAAGCTATCGCCGAGATTGCGGTGAAGCACAACCTGCTGATCATCTCCGATGAAATTTATGAGAAGGTGCTGTATGACGGTGCGACACATGTAAGCATCGCCACACTGAGCCCTGAAGTCGCCGAACACACCGTGATGATCAACGGCGTCTCCAAAGCCTACGCCATGACAGGCTGGCGCATCGGTTACGCAGCCGGACCCAAGCCGCTCTTGACCGCCATGGCCAATATCCAGAGTCAAAGCACGTCGAATCCCTGCTCCATCTCACAAAAAGCCGCCGTCGCCGCGCTGAAACTTGGTGGACCGTTTACCGAGAAGATGGTGGCGGAATTCGACCGGCGAAGAAAAGTCATGGTGCAGCGTTTGAATACCATTCCCGGCGTGTCCTGCCGGATGCCTGGAGGAGCCTTCTACGCGTTTCCCAACATCAGCGGCGTGCTGGGGCGAACCGGACCGAACGGACCGGTGGCTTCGCCGCAAGCCTTGGCAAACTATCTGTTAAAAGACGCCCATGTAGCCGTGGTGCCCGGCGAGCCGTTCGGCAGTCAGCATCACATTCGATTGTCGTACGCGACCAGTATGGACACCATCACGAAGGGATTGGATCGCATTGCTGCCGCGTTTGGAAAACTGACGACGTGACCGCCACTTGACTCACGCGCAAGAAGCGTTATCGAGAGAGCAACAGCCTACGCATTCCGGAGGATCACACGTGCCCATCTACGAATATCTCTGTCACGACTGCTCATACACCTTTGAACTCAAACAGAGCATGAAAGACGAAGCGGTCGCCACATGCGCGAAATGCGGCAAATCCGTCAGCCGAATCATTTCGGCGCCCGCAATCATGTTCAAGGGGTCCGGCTGGTACATTACGGACTACTCAGACAAGATGAAACCGCCGACCGGGGACACTACCAAACCGACACCCACGGCCACGGCGCCGGCTGATTCGTCAGCGACTCCAGCGGCGGCTGCGTCATCGACGCCCGCCGCGTCACCTGCGCCACCGGCTTCCGGAGGAACAACCAGCTCGACTACTCCATCTGCCGGCAGCGCGCCTGCATCCGGCACCGCCTCAGGCCAGAAGTAGGCCGACGTTACGAAGCTACGTTCGCTTGGCGGCAACCTTCTTCTTCACAGGAGCCTTGGCGGCAGGCTTGGCTGTCGGCTTGGCAACCGCCTTTGCAGGAGCCTTTGGAGCCATGGCCTTGACCGCCTTGACGCGCAAGGCTTCCACTTGATTCTGTAGGCTTGAGATCATTCCGGTCTTTTCACGATTCATCCGACCCAGGTCATCGACTTGGGTCTGCAGATCTTGCTTTGCTTTAGACAGATCGTTGATCTGGTTCTGCAACTGGGCTTTCTCCATATTCACCGTTTGCACTTCGGAACGAAGCTGTTCCACCTGGGCCTGAAGCGCAGGCGGCCAATAGTCACAGCCCGACACCGCCGCCCCCATCACCGCCACTACACCGACCAGCATGCGCTGACGCAGCACCTTCACCATACGACCCTCCTTTCTGACATCCATGCGCGGATGTATAGCATACTTCTCACGGCTTGAGGTGAAATCCTCGCGCCACAAGCGCCTGTTGAATCATCGCTCGCTCGATCGGCCCTTCACGAATCATCCGCACACCGTCACACACACTCAACACCGTCGACGGCAGTCCGCCCTGCGTGGGTCCGCCATCAACGATGACATCGACCAGAGTGCCGATTGTCCGTTCCACCTCTGCAGCAGTCTGAACCGGCGACTCCCCTGAGCGATTCGCACTCGTGCCCGTCAAGGGTCCCGTATGTCGAAGAAGCTCCGCGAGAGCGGCGTGAGAAGTATGACGAACCCCTACTGTGCCGGTCCCCGCAGTGACGGATTGTGGAAGTCTTGCACTGGCGGGAAACACCAGCGTCAGAGGTCCCGGCCAAAAGACCTCCATCAGCGCCTGCGCTGCAGGAGACACCTCGGTGACAAGATCCTGAAGCTGTGCCGGATCACCGATCAGAATCAAAATAGGCTTCCCATCCGGCCGCCCTTTGATGGAGAGTAGGCGGGCCGCTGCGGCCACGTCGAACGGATTCACCCCTAAGCCATAATAGGTTTCTGTGGGAACAGCGATCACCCCGCCGGCCTGCACCAGTCGGGCCATCCGGGGAAACAGCACAGCCGAATCTGTTGCAGTGTACGACTCGATGACAGCCATGAAGAATGCGGGATGCGTGGAATTGCTAGCTGCTGCGCCGAAGCGCGCGATGGGCAATATCCGTCCGGTAATGCTGTCCGTCAAACGAAATCCTCTGGACGCGCTGATAGGCGGCCTGTTGCGCCTCCGCGATCGTGGGCCCGCGCCCAGTGATGCCTAACACCCGGCCGCCGGCCGTCACAATCTCATGCCCTATCCGGACGGTTCCGGCATGAAACACCGTGGCCGGGGATGTCTCGTTGGACAATCCGCGAATCACTTTGCCATTCTCATACGGGCCGGGATAGCCCTCCGACGTCATCACCACACACACGGCACAGTCGTCATGCCATTCCACTGTAAACTGATCCAGCCGATGCTCAACGACGGCTTCGATCACATCGATGAGATCAGACTTGAGCAGCGGCAACACCACCTGCGTTTCCGGATCGCCCATGCGCGCATTGAACTCGAGCACATAGGGCACGCCCTTCACGACCATAATCCCGGCGTACAACACCCCTTGAAACGGAGAACCCATCCGGGACATCGCCGACACAATCGGTTGTAACACTTCGCGAGTGACCTGGACACGCAATGCCGGGGTGCCCAATGGAGCCGGACAGTAGGCGCCCATTCCCCCGGTGTTGAGTCCCGTATCTCCGTCACCCACACGCTTGTGATCCTGCGCCGGCAACATGGGTACCACCGTCTTGCCATCCGTAAACGCCATGATGGTGAGTTCTTCGCCGTCGAGGAATTGTTCAATAAGCACCCGCTGACCGGCCTGACCGAACACGGCGTGCTCCATCGAATCGACGATCGCCTGCTTCGCCTGCTCGCGAGTCATCGCAATGATCACGCCCTTGCCCTGGGCCAGCCCATCGGCCTTAATGACGACCGGGAGTTCGTGCGCCTCGACATACGCGAGCGCCTCTTCCATCTTTTCAAAACTCTTCGCCCGTGCCGTCGGAATCTTGGCCAAGGCCATCACATCCTTCGAAAAGATCTTGCTGGATTCCAGCCGGGCGGCATTCTTGGTGGGGCCAAAGATTTTTAACTTGGCCTTGCGAAACTCATCGACAATACCGTTCGCCAGCGGCACTTCCGGGCCCACCACCGTCAGATCCACCTGTTCCTTGATGACGAATTCCTTGAGGGCCGTAATATCGTCCGCCTTGATCGGCAGACAAGCCGCCAGCGACTCAATCCCGGCATTCCCAGGCGCACAAAAGATTTGCGGCTTCCGCGGACTCTGCGAGAGCTTCCACACCAACGTGTGCTCCCGCCCACCGCTGCCGACGACAAGAATTTTCACAGGAAGCCCGTTGGTGATAAGCGATGGGTGATGGGTGATGGGTATACTGGCATCGGAGGTGACCCGTAGAAAACTAAGAGAACAAGACTAGGCTCTTTGCTGAACTGATCACTCATCACTCTTCATTGTCTTCACACTCTTCTTCAATGGCGGAAGTGGCGCATAGCAGTCATAATCATCGCCACCCCCTGTTCGTCCGCCGCCTTAATGATTTCGGCATCGCGAATCGAGCCACCCGGCTGAATCACCGCCGTAATTCCGGCTTGCGCCGCCGCATCCAGACCGTCACGGAACGGGAAAAACGCGTCGGAGGCCATCACGCAGCCCTTCACCGGCATCTGCGCTTTCATCACCGCCAGCTTCACGCTGTCGACACGGCTCATTTGCCCGGCGCCGATCCCGACCGTCTGGCCAGGCGTCGCGTAAATGATGGCGTTCGACTTCACATGTTTGCAGACCTTCCAGGCGAAGGCGCAGGCCGCATATTCCTCGTCCGTCGGCTTGCGTGCCGTCGGGACTTGCAGCGTACGAAGGTCCGCCAACACGCCCAAATCGCGATCCTGCACGATCAAACCGCCGACGAGTTTCTTGAGATCGAGTCCGACCTGCTTCACCTTCGTGAGCGGACCGACATCAAGCAACCGCAGATCCTTCTTGCGCTTTAATTCAGCCAACGCATCCTCGGCAAACCCCGGGGCAATGACGACCTCGACGAAGGTCGAAGTGATTTCCTTGGCAGTGGCCAGATCGACCGGCCGGTTGAATGCCAGCACGCCACCGAACGCCGAGACCGGATCCGTTGCACGCGCCTTCACATAGGCTTCGACGGGCGTTGCGCCCAGCGCCACACCGCAGGGATTGTTGTGCTTGATAATAGCGACCGCACACTCGTCATATTCTTTCGCCAGCTCGAGGGCCGAATTCGCATCGAGAAAGTTGTTGTACGACATCGCCTTCCCATGCAGAATCCTCCCGCGCGAGACCGACGGCTCATTGGAGTTGAATTCGCGATAGAACGCGCCCTGCTGGTGAGGATTCTCTCCGTACCGCAACGTCTCCGCCAACTCGAATTGCATCGAGAGAATCTTGGGGAACTTCACTGTTCCCTCTTGCCCGCCCTGTACCTGCTTTTCGAGATAGCCCGCAATCAGGCTGTCATAGCGCGCCGTATGCTGAAACACTTTCATCGCCAGCTCGCGACGCAACGCAGGCGAGACCGTCCCCGCCTTGGCCCCATCCAGCACTCTCGCATAGTCCGTGGGATCGACCACGACCAACACATCCTCATGATTCTTCGCCGCCGAGCGCAGCATCGAGGGACCGCCGATATCGATATTCTCAATCGCCTCTTCAAACGGACAATTCGGCTTCGCTATGGTGGCTTCAAAGGGATAGAGATTCACCACCACGACATCGATCGGACCGATATTGTGCT
>CAZWOX010000050.1:0-105 GCA_964635345.1 uncultured Nitrospira sp. | reverse complement strand
AGCCCGTATAGGCCGCCACATCCGTGACCTTCACACCCGCGTCGCGCAAGGCCTTGGCCGTCCCGCCCGTCGAAAGAATTTCTGCCCCAAGAGCTTCCAAGCCCT
>CAZWOX010000049.1:0-19075 GCA_964635345.1 uncultured Nitrospira sp. | reverse complement strand
CAGGTCGACAACCTGCCCAACGAACATGGCGGAAGTTCTATCTCTGGATTTGGGGCGTTGCGTCGCGCTTGAGTTCTCCCTAAAATGGCCGACACAGCGTATGTGCAGACGTCATCTCGGTAATGAAAGGATGATCCTATGAAATTCTATCTCGATACGGCGAACGTGAAAGAAATTCAAGAAGCGGCCAGTCTCGGGTTGCTCGACGGGGTCACGACCAATCCCTCGCTTGTGGCAAAAGAAGGCCGTAGTTTCAAGGAAATGCTGGTCGAAATTTGCAACATCGTCGATGGGCCCATCAGTGCGGAAGTCGTCAGCGTCGAAGCGGATGCCATGGTGAAGGAAGGAAAAGAGCTGGCCAAGATCCACAAGAATATCGTGGTCAAGGTCCCGCTTATTGCAGAAGGATTGAAGGCGACCAAGCGGATGGCCGCTGAAGGCATTAAGGTGAACGTCACCCTGTGCTTCTCGCCTACCCAAGCCCTCTTGGCGGCGAAAGCCGGAGCCTGGTGTGTGTCGCCCTTCATCGGGCGTCTCGACGATATCAGCTCCAATGGCATGGAACTGATCCGTCAAATCCTCACCATCTATAAGAATTACGACTACAAGACATTCGTCTTAGTGGCAAGCGTCCGCCATCCGCAGCATGTCGTGGAAGCTGCGCTGGCCGGCGGGCACATTTGCACGATGCCGTTCAGCATCTTCCAGCAAATGGTCAAGCATCCGTTGACGGACATCGGCCTCAAGAAGTTTTTGGCCGACTGGGATGCCCAGGCGAAGAAATAAGCTCGGTGGTCACTTGGCGGGGATGGGGTGTGCCGAGTTCGCGGCACGCCTGCGCAAAGATCGAATGGAACATGGGGCGAGTCAGCTTTCCCGTAAACGTATTCTGCTGACTCGGATGGTACGAACCGAGCAGAAGGTCTCCCCACGGAAGCCGATAGGCGACGCCGTGGCCAAACTTGGGAGCCGGTGACGGGATTGTGCGTCCGTCTGCCCTGCACGTTTTCAGATAGTGATCGAAGGCGATCTTCCCGAGCGCGATGACGACGCGTTTCTGTTTGAGTAGCCGCAATTCCTCACGCAAGAATCGGCCGCACTGTGCGATCTCATCGGGCGACGGCTTATTCCCGGGAGGAGCGCAACGGACCGTTGCGCCGATATAGCAGTTCGTGAGAGCCAAGCCGTCGCCTCGATGAGTCGATGAAGCTCGGTTGGCGAACCCGAAGCGATGGAGCGCCTCATAGAGCCAATCGCCGCTGCGGTCGCCGGTGAACACCCGTCCTGTTCGATTCCCTCCGTGAGCTGCCGGGGCTAATCCGAGCACATACAGCTCCGCAAGAGGATCGCCGAATCCGGGAACCGGCCGGCCCCAATAGGTCCAGTTCGAATATTGCCGGCGTTTGGCCTGTGCCACAGTCTCCCGGTAAGTCGCCAGGCGTGGACAGGCGGCGCAGTCGATGATCGTTTGATTCAGAACGGTGAGAGAGCGCATGGTCGATTACTGTATCATGAACGAGAAGTCATTCGTGCTTGCCGGGTTTTCACCTTGCTGTTAGCATGACCACGACCAACTCATTAGTCCAAAAATAACAGAGGAGTATCCCGGATGGCAGAGCCTGGCGCGCGAATCGGATATTGGGTCCTTGCAGGTCTTCTCAGCTGGGGGGCAAGCCAGGCCTGGGCCGAACCGGCCCAGGGTCATCCTGAAGGCATGGATGCGGCAAGATCAGAATCTGGATTTCGCGATCTCATCCTTCCTGAGCCGCTGGACAATCAAACCGAGCCGGAAGATCGATTGGTCATTCTCCCCGAAATTAAACGAGAAGGGGAGCGGCATTTCCTGAGCTCGTTCAAACTCCCCGACAAAATTACATTCGGAGGGGTTCCGGTTCCGCTGGATAATTGGCAGGTCCGAGAACGCATTGAATACGAATTCTATCAATTTCTAGAAGACCAGGGCGAAAGCATCATCCTGGCGAAGCGCACCGGACGATGCTTTCCCCCGGCCGAAAAGCAGCTGGCCGATGCCGGGCTTCCGGACGATCTCAAGTACATGCTGCTGGTCGAGAGCAAGTGCATTGCTGCCGCCTATTCCAAGGCCAAGGCCTCCGGCCCCTGGCAATTCATCCCGTCCACCGGGAAGCGCTACCGTCTTAAGAGCGATTCTGTGCGCGATGAACGGCGCAATCTCGAAATGTCGACCGAGGCTGCGGTGAAGTATCTTAAGTATTTGAAAGATTTCCAGCAGAATGATTGGTTTCTGGCCATGGCTTCGTACAACGCCGGCGAAGAACGGGTACGTAAGCTGCTCAAGGAGCAGAAGATCACGGACTACTGGAGAATGAGCGGTCCACGCGAAACCATGCGTTATGTGCCACGAATCATCGCCGCGAAAGAGATCTATTCGCAGCCGGAGAAGTACCTGGGCTTGAGCAAAAAAGATCTCTACGTGCCGTTGGAAACCGAGACCGTCACGGTCAATGTGAAAGAATCGCAACGGGCTTTGACCGCGATTGCTGAAGAATACGGGACCTATTTCCTCGAATTGAAGATGCTGAATCCTGAGTTTAAGAAAGACGTCCTCCCGCAGGGCATTTACCAGATCAGGGTTCCGCGACAAACCTGCCCGAGCCGCTGTTTCAAACAGGCGAAAACTCCGTAGGTCCCATGCCCCTTACGCTGCCGGCATCTCCCGCCCGATCTATTCTTCGTCGTGTGATCGGAGCGGGGTTGCGGGCGGCGGATCCTGCGCATGGTCTGCTCAGCCGTGTTCATCGAACCGGCCATCGCTTGCAGGTGGGCCGCCGCAGTTATGATCTGCGATCATTCGAGCGGGTCGTCGCGGTCGGGGCGGGAAAAGCCTCAGCGCGAATGGCGCAAGCCCTCGAACGGGTGTTGGGTCCCTACCTCGACAGCGGGCTCATGGTCGTCAAAACCGGCCATCGTCTTCACGCCACACGCATCACTGTGGTCGAAGCCGGTCATCCGGTTCCTGATCGAGCCGGACTGAAAGCGGCTAAACGGCTGCGCGACCGAGTGGCGGAGTTAGGCGCTCGCGACCTGCTCATCGTGCTGCTTTCGGGCGGCGCGTCCAGTTTGATCCCTGCGCCGGTCGACGGCGTGAGTCTTGCCGACAAACAGACGCTCACGCAATTACTCTTGAGAAGCGGTGCGACGATTCGAGAGATCAACGTGGTCAGAAAACATCTCTCGACGATCAAGGGGGGACGCCTTGCCGAAGCCACTCGCGCACGGATTGTGACATTAATCCTCTCGGATGTGATCGGCGATGACCTGACGGCCATCGGCTCCGGTCCGACAACGCCCGACCCTTCCACCTATCGTGACGCCATCGGGATCATGAAGCAGCGACGAATCTGGACGAAGGCGCCGGCGTCAATTCGCCGACATCTCCAGCGCGGGGATCGCGGCGATGTCGGTGAGACGCCGAAGCCGGGTACGGCGCGATTCCGGAGAGTGCAACATGAGATCATCGGAAATAACGAGACGGCGCTTGCTGCGGCCGCGCAGGCAGCCACACGCGGGGGACTGCGAACCGTTTTGTTTTCGACGCCCTTTGTCGGCGAAGCCTCCAGAACCGGAAAAACGTTTGTGTCACTGGCAGAGCGCTTGTCCGAGGGGAAGGGAATGCTCCGAAGGCCCTATTGCATTGTGGCCGGCGGAGAAACAACGGTCACCGTCACAGGACGGGGCAAGGGAGGCCGTGCACAGGAATTCGCTGCCGCAGCCGCCTATGAACTTGCCGATCTCCATAAGGTCTGGGTTGCTGCAGTCGGGACTGATGGAACCGACGGTCCGACGGACGTGGCCGGCGCCGTGGTGTCCGGAGGCACTCTTGAGCAGGCGAAACGGAACAAAGTGAATCTTCGTCGCGCACTCGCGCAGCACAATACCTATCCTGCCTTGCACGCGCTCAAGAGTCACATTGTGACGGGGCCCACCGGGACCAACGTGAACGACCTTTACCTTCTGCTCGCACTCTAGTTAGTATCCGCTTCATGTCTTCGCCGCTCGTACTCCTTCTCGATGCTTGTACCGATCGATTCTTGACCGGCGGGAAAGCGGCAGGCTTGGCGCGCCTGCTGGCCGAAGGGTTCCCCGTTCCTCAGGGGCTGTGTCTCACCATCGAAGCCTACCGGCAGTTCTTGCGCGATCAACAGATGGATGCTGAGGCGCTCTGGAGGCAGGTGCAGGATGCTAAGGGGGCAGTCCGTGCTTCGGTCCTCGAAGGCTGCCGGAGAAGGATTCAGCAGGGCCGCCTCTCAGGCGAGTGTCTGTCGGAACTGGAGCGGCACCTCGAGACATTGCGGCGGCCGGCTGGTCAGCCCTGGGCCGTGCGATCTTCTGCCGTCAATGAAGATGATACCGGAGCCAGCTTTGCGGGGCTGTACCACACCGTGCTGGGAGTTGCCGGAGCGCAGTTGGGAAGCAGTGTGCAGGCGGTCTGGGCGTCGCTGTGGGACGAGCAGGCGGCAGCCTATTACGAGCGGATCGGGTGGAGCGATCGTCCGCCGGCGATGGCGGTAGTGATTCAGCCGGTTCTCGACGCCCGCGCCGCCGGCGTGCTCTATACGATTCATCCTGTCACGGGGCGTGACGATCAGGTTGTGGTGAATGTGGTGCCGGGTCTTGCAGCGGGTCTCGTCGACGGCACGATGATTCCGGATCAGTTTACGCTGCACTGGGATGTCTCGACGGCATGCGTCAGCATGCGTGAACGGGTGATTGCGAAAAAGGATCGTGCCCTGCGGCTGGGGGCGGCCGGCGTGCTCGATCAAGAGCTTGATCCATCCGAGCGTGAGCGACCGTCGATCACAGGCGAAGAGCTTGAGGCGCTCGTTCAACTGGGGAAGCACGTTGAGACGGCCCTGCATCAGCCTGTCGACATTGAATGGGCCATGGACCGGCAGAGACTTTGGCTCTTGCAAGCCCGTCCGGTGACGGTATTGCCGACGCAGGCCCCACCCGCGCGAGTCGTCTGCGAATGGTCCCGCACCAATTTCAAAGAAACGATGCCGGATGTCCCCAGCCCGCTCGGGATCTCATTTCTCGAGCAGTTTATGGATCTGTTTCTGATGGGGCCCTACCGGCGGTTGGGATGCCAGATTCCTCCCGGTATGTCATCCGTTCGCATCTATCGAGGTCGCCCCTATCTCAATGTAAGTCTGATGTATGCGTTGATCGAACAGCTGCGTGGCGACACGTCGACGCTTGCGGAGCATATGGGCGGACATACGGTTTCCCGGCCTCTTCCGATCAAGCAACTCAGTCCCGGGGCTTTGCTGCGGGCGGGAGTGCTGGTCGCTTGGTGGATTCGCCAGGCATCTCGTCAGTCGGACCGCTGGTTTGCCGATATGAAGCGGATGGGTTTGGAGCATCACCGCGAAGTGGTACAGGCGCTGACGCTGGTCCAAGTCCGCGAACGGATCCAGGCATTGAACGAGGAATTTCTTCGCCGGGAAATGACGTTCGGCATCGCCGGCGGTGTGACGCAATGCCTGCAGGCGTTGGGCTTTCTGTTGCCGCGATGGCTGGGAGAGGACTGGCGCGGGCTGCTCAACGCGGCACTTCAAGGCCAGGCGCACGCGATCAGCGCGCAACAGATCGTCAGGCTGGCGGGATTGGTCGAGGTTGCGCGTCGTGACGATGCCGTTCGGAGCGTGTTCGAGAGTACGGAGTGGGATGGGAGGACGGCAGTGCAGAGGCTCCGCGGGACCCATTTCCAAGATCTGTTCGAGCAGTACTTGCTCGACTATGGCCATCGGGGGGTGGGGGAGTCCGATATCATGTCCCCACGGTTTGCCGATCAGCCTGAAGTCGTGCTGGACGTACTGCGGCATCAGATCATCGCGCCAACAGCACAGTCGCCCGCAGACATTGTGGCTCGGCAACGGAAGGTACGCGAGAAGGGCTGCGCAGATATTCGCGCCCGTTGCGGCCGACTTCGGTGGGTGGTCTTTTCCTGGTGGTACCGGCGGCTCTGCCGGTTCTATGCGCTGCGGGAAGCCAACCGGCACCATTTGATGTACTACGCGGGCGCTACGCGACGGCTGCTGTTGCGTGCCGGCGTATTGCTGACGGAGCGTGGCCTGTTGGATCAGGCGGAAGATGTCTTCTTTATCCGCGTTGAGGAGCAACGGCTGTTGCTCAACCTGGAGGCGCGTGATTGGAGTGCCCTGGTACAGTTGCGCAAGCAGGCGCGTGCCCGCGATATCGAGACAGTTGCGCCGGATCAGCTGATCGATGGAGTGGAAGAGGTTTCGGCAGAACTTGCGCCGGATGCAGCAGGGTGGCGGGGAGTGCCGATCAGTGCCGGTTCTGCGAAGGGCCCGGCAAGAATGATCCGATCGTTGGAGGATTGGAAGAAAGTGGTTCCAGGCGACATCCTCGTTGCTCCTGTGATCGATCCGGGGATGGCGCCGTTGTTCGGGATTGCGGCGGGACTCGTCGTCGAGATGGGCGGGACCTTGTCGCACGGCGCGATCATCGCTCGTGAATATGGATTGCCGGCGGTGGCCAACATTCCAGGAATTGCGACATGTTTGCGCGATGGTGAGGTCATAGAGATTGATGCGGCAGCAGGTACCGTGCGCCGTCGGGATTCATCTCAGGATCGTCCGATCGGGTGACGACGGTTCGAAATGCCGACCGGCTCGAGTTCAGGAGCGTCACAGAGGGTGACAACGCTAGGGCCGAATGACATCGGGGCTTTTCGGTGCTTGACCTTTTTTGACGTATCTCGTACGCTTCCTCAATTCTCTAGGCCGTACTTTACCACCCAATAGATTCTTTGTCCGTGAGGATGCTGCGCGTCAGAAGACGGAGAGGATAGCGTAATGGATGTGACCGGCATATTGCTGGGAATGATCATCGGTCTCGTCCTTGGCGCGCTCGTCGGTTGGTTTCTTGGGGTTGGTCGACTTTCCCGACAATGGCAACAGCACACGGTCGAACTCAGCGCACGGGCCGAACGGGCGGAGTCGCTTGAGGCGGAGTTGCGCCGCCAGTTGGAGCAGGATCGCCAGGAAGGGGTGCAGCTTCGGGCAGACCTGGCGGCTGCGCAGCAGGCGCGAGCCTCAGCCGAAGTGCGTAGAGAAGAAGCGCTGAAGCATGTCGCGGAACAAAAACAGTTAGTCGATCAATCCCGCCAGCAGCTGCTCGAATCATTCCAAGCGCTGTCGAACGATGCGCTCACGAAAAACAATCAGGCCTTCTTGAATCTTGCCCGCGTGTCGTTCGAAACGCTTCAGGTTAAAGCCGAGGGCGAACTGTCGCAACGGCAGCAGGCGATCGACGGACTTGTGAAGCCGCTCCATGATTCGCTGCAGCGCTACGATGAACAGATGCGGTTGCTTGAGCAGTCGCGCCAGTCAGCCTATGGCGGGCTGGATCAGCACTTGAAATCGCTGGCGGAATCCCATCAACGCCTGCAGCAGGAGACCGGCAATCTGGTCAAGGCGCTGCGCGCGCCGACCGTCCGCGGTCAGTGGGGTGAAATCACGCTGAAGCGAGTGGCTGAGTTGGCGGGGATGGTCGAACATTGTGATTTTTTTGAACAGGAAAGCGTCACCGGCGAGGATCGACGGTTCCGTCCCGACATGGTGGTGCGGCTGCCTGGCGGCCGGCAGATCATTGTCGACGCGAAGACGGTCCTGGCTGCTTATCTCGATGCCCATGAAGCGCCGGACGAGCAGCACCGGATCGAAGCCTTGCGGCGGCATGCCGCGCAGGTGCGCAGCCGGATGGACGAGTTGTCGCTGAAAGCCTATTGGACGCAGTTCGAGCGGGCGCCTGAGTTTGTGGTGCTCTTCCTTCCCGGCGAGCAATTCCTCGGCGCGGCGCTGGACCATGATCCGCGTCTGATCGAGGAAGGATTTACGCGTGGGGTCGTGCTCGCCACGCCGACCACGTTGATCGCGCTCTTGCGCGCCGTGGGGTACGGCTGGCGGCAGGAACAGATGAACGCCCATGCGGAAGAAGCCGGACGGCTGGGGAAAGATCTCTACGAGCGCATGGCGGTCTTGGCCGAGCATGTGAACGATGTCGGACAGGCGCTGGGCAAGAGCGTGTCGGCCTATAACCGGGCGGTCGGTTCGCTGGAAACACGAATTCTTCCGGCGGCGCGTCGGTTCAAAGAGCTCGGGGTTGCGTCGGAAAAGGAAATTCCGCAATTGGAGCCGGCCGAGCTGGTGCCGCGCCGGACATTGCCTTTTGACGGCGAGTAAGGAGCGCGCATGACGGACGAGCAGTCGATGGTCGAAGAGTTCCATAAGAAGTTCGATATTCTTGTGCGCACCAGCCCGACGGATGCCGGCGAGGACACGAAACGTCTCCGCATCCGTCTGATTCAGGAGGAGTTCGACGAACTCAAAGAATCCATGGCGGAGGGCAACCTGGCCGCGCTGGCCAAGGAGATGGCGGATCTGCTCTACGTCGTGTACGGGACAGCCGTATCGTACGGCATTGATATGGAGCCGGTGTTTCGAGAAGTTCACCGGTCGAATCTCAGTAAAGTCGGCGGATATAAGCGCGAGGACGGCAAGTGGGTGAAGCCGTCGACCTATTCACCGGCCAAGATCGAACCATTGTTGGCGATGCAAATGAGCGCTTCCGAAGAAGCGCAGAGGCCCCTCGGGGGTGTTGAGGAGATGCTGCGAGGCGCATGAAACCGCTGCACTGTCCAAGTTGCGGAACGTCGTTTGTTCGGGTGACCTCAAACGAAGGCATGGTTGAGAAAGCGCTCAACCATATCCGCATGTTTCCGTTTCGCTGCCAGCTCTGCACCAATCGTTTCCGCGCCTTCTACCTGAGCGCTCGCCGAAGCACGCAGGAATTTGATCGCCGCCAGTTCAAGCGTCTCGCAACGGCGATGGACGCCCAAGTGATCGACAGCAAGCAGTTGCCCTTTACCAATCGAATTACCGATATTTCAATGGGGGGCTGCGCGATCCTGGCGGGGGGATTGGCCAAAGGGGCTTTTGTCGAGCTGGTGTTGAAGCCGAGCACTGAGGGCGAGGAAATCCGAATCGAGACAGCGATGGTCTGTTCAGTCAGGCCGGAATCCGTAGGGATACAGTTTCTGGAACTCCATCCGGATGAACAACGCCGTCTGAGTCAAATCGTACTCGGGCTGCTCGTTGGCCAGGGCGGGCAACCGAATACCTACTCCTGACGGTAGCGTTCCGGGCGTGGTCCTAGCGCCGCCCTCGTTTTGCCGGTCTCTTCACGAGTACATTATCGATGAGCCGCACGTTCCCGATTCGGATGGCTCCCAGCAGTACCGCCCGGTCGCTCACGGATTCGAGCGGCGCGAGGGTGTCCGGATCGCACACTGCGAGGTAGTCAATGGCCGCAGCGGATTCCCGGCGTAGAACCTGTGTCATCATCGAGTGAATTTTCCGACCCGCTGTCATCCCGTCTTTGATCGCCGCCGCCCCGGCCTGCAAACTCTTATAGAGGATGGGGGCCAGTGCGCGATCAGTTGCGGACAAATACACGTTCCGGGAGCTCATCGCCAGTCCATCCTGCTCGCGTACGGTCGGATGGACGATCAACTCGACTCCCAGGTTGAGGTCTTCGATCACGCGTTGCACCAGAGCAGCCTGCTGAAAATCTTTCTGCCCGAAGACGGCGATATCCGGCCGGACCATCCCGAACAGCTTGGTGACCACCGTGGCGACGCCGGCAAAGTGATGCGGGCGGATCTCGCCTTCCCAGCGGCGCGCGATTCCGGGGACCGTGACGACGGTTTCAAATCCCTCCGGATATATCGCCTTGACGCCTGGTTCAAAGCAGATATCGGATCCTTCCGCACGACAGAGCGCGCGGTCTTTGGCGATGGGCCGCGGATACTTGGCGAGATCTTCCGTCGGGGCGAATTGGGCCGGGTTCACGAAAATACTGACGACGAGCGCATCGCATTGCAGCCGGGCGGCGCGGATGAGCGCGCGGTGGCCGTCATGCAGCGCCCCCATCGTCGGGACGAATCCGATCGTGACCCCCTCACGGCGGAGCTGCCGACTCCAGGCGGCCATGGCCTTGGGGGTCCGAAGGATGTTCATAAGTCCTGACGAGGACCACAGCTCGGGCTTGACCCGTAGCGCGTCGACGGCTGGGGGAAGAGCAGGCGGACTTCCGACTGGTCTTTGACGTCGGCGAGCAACTGCGTGGCCGTGCGCTGAAGCGAGGGATGAATCAGAAGCGGATCGAGCTCGTTTAAGGGCATCAGGACAAACCGCCGGTCATGCAGCCGGGGATGCGGTACGACAAGATCCGCTTCTTGGATGACCCGGGCGCCGTAAAACAGAATATCCAGATCGATCGTGCGGGGGCCCGAGCGGTTCTCCTCGTCTCGTCCCAACGACCGCTCAATCTCACGCAAGATCGTCAGCAGACTGCGGGGAGTGATGTCGGTGTCGAGCCGCACGACGCCATTCAAAAACCAACCATTTCCCGGCTGGGCATGATCGTTCACGGGCTCGGTTTCGTAGAGCAGCGAAATGCCGGTGACCTGTGAATGCGGCAGTAGGCTCAAGAGGGTGACCGCCCGATCGCAGAAACCCAGGCGATCGCCGACATTTGATCCGAACCCGATGTAGACCGTTTCGCGCATATTAGTGATGAGCGATCTGTGATCAGTGATGGGTGAGAAGGAAATGAGACTTGTCCGACGCTCATCACCCTTCACTCATCACGCATCACTAGAATCCCGCCTTCTCGATCCGTTCCACCGCTTCCGCCAGCCGTTCCTTGGTCGTGCAGACGGTCATGCGGATGTAGCCTTCGCCCGGCGCGCCGAATCCGTTGCCCGGCGTCGTGACGATGCCGGCCTTTTCCAGGAGATGCGCGGTGAACGAAGCGGAAGAATAGCCTTTCGGGACGGTCACCCAAATGTAGAAGGCGGCCGGCGGCGAATCCACCTCAAGTCCGAGCTTCTTCAGGCCCGGCACCAGCGTGTCGCGCCGTTCCTGATAAATCTTGCGCAGTCCGTCCGTCACCGAATCGTCCAGCCCCAGGGCCGTGATGCCGGCAGCCTGCACCGCCTCGAAGACGCCCGAGTCCAGCTGGCTCTTCACCTTGCCGAGTCCGGCCAGCACGTCCTTGTTGCCGACCGCGAACCCGAGGCGCCAGCCGGTCATGTTGTAGGTCTTGGAGAGCGAGTGGAATTCCACGCCGACATCTTTCGCGCCATCCACTTCCATAAAGCTGGCCGGCCGCTTGCCGTCGTAGAAAATCTCCGAGTAGGCCGCGTCGTGGCAGACGATGACTTGATTCTCCTGCGCGAACTCGACCACCCGCTTGAAGTAGTCCTTGGTCATGATGACGGAGGTCGGATTGTTCGGCGAGTTCAGCCACATCAGCTTGGCCTTCTTCGCCACATCTTGGGGGATCGCGTTCAGATCCGGCAGGAACCCGTTGGCCTTGGTGAGCGGCATGATGTGCGAGACGCCTCCGCAGAAGCTCGTGCCGACCGGATAGACCGGATAGCCGGGGCTGGGGACCAGCACGATCTCGCCGGGATCGATGAACGCCAGGTGGATGTGCCCGATGCCTTCCTTCGAGCCGATCAGGGTCAGCACTTCGTCGGCCGGATTCAGCGTGACGTTGAACCGGCGCTTGTACCAATCGGCCACCGCCGTACGAAACGACAGCATGCCTTCATACGAGGGATATTGATGGTGCTTCGGGTTTTTGGCGGCTTGCGCCAGGCTCTCGATGATCGGCTCGGGGGTGGGCAAATCCGGATCGCCGATGCCGAGGTTGATGATATCCACGCCCTTGGCAATCGCCGCCTGTTTCATCTTGTCGATGGCGGCAAAGAGATAGGGAGGTAAGGTCTTAATGCGGGTGGCGACTTCGATGGGAAAACCAGCCATGTTGACTCCAACTCCTTTTGTGGGGATCGCATTCAGCCGTCAGCTATCGGCGCTCAGCCGACATCTGATGGCCAGGCTAATACGGTCGATTAGAGTACTTCAGAGCAGTGCCGGCAATCAACGCCCGGGAGCAAGAAGATGCCCGATCAGCCGGTCGGCGAACCGGTGTAGGGTGGGGAGGTGCGGGATGGCCGCAGCTTTCACATCCTGTGCGGTCAGGCGCGTGTTGGTGAGATCGGGCGCACACTCCCGGCAGAGGGAATCGATACCGGCTGATTCCATTTCCAAATGAAACAGCAGGCCATAGGCCCTGGCGCCATAGCGGAAGGCTTGCAGCGGCGCAACGGTTGAACCGGCCAGCGGGACGCAGCCTTGAGGCAAGTTGAAGATCTCGCCATGCCATTCAAAGACCTCGAACGAGTCGGAAAGCGTCTTGAACACCGGATCCTGTTGCGCTTCAGGCGTGAGCCGCACCGGCGTCATGCCGATCTCCAGTGCGTTACCAGGACGCACAGTCGCGCCCAGCGCCTTCGCCATGAACTGACTGCCCAGGCACACGCCGATGACAGGTGTCCCGGCGATGAGGGCGGAACGAATGAACGCGGTCTCCTCGGCAATCCACGAATCGGAATCGTTCACCGACATCGGCCCGCCCATGATAATCAGCAGGTCGCCCGCATCGTTCGGGAGGCCGTCCTTCGGAACAAGATAGTGTTCGAGGCGTACCGCGCGATTCGTCAGCGCCGTCGCAAAAGCGCCGGGTCCTTCAAAGGGAACATGTTGGAGGCAAACGGCGCGCATGCAGACAGTAAGTCTCATAAACCTAAAAGCGAGGTCAAGGCGCTTGTTTCCAAATAACCAGGGGCGCCGTGAGCCTCCACTGCTGTTCCGGCTCAAGGTAAATTCCGCTTCCCCTCTTCAGCTTTCACGCTAAATGGCCGAAAAGTAGTCATGATTGCCGAAGTCGACTGTCCTGTGCAGGACGTTGAACAGACATTGCCGGTCGTTGCCACGTCTGCGCCGCGCTATTCGCTGCCTCAACGGATCCGGTCCGGCTATCACGCCTTCTGGTATTGGCTTGGCGAAGGATTGGAATGGTCGCGCGGGCTCTATCGCGAACGGCCTGTGGGGCAACTGACCCATCTCAGCGGGAGCCAACAGGCGCGGATTGCGGCGTTGCGTCGCCAGTTCGACGTCCGGTTTGAACAGCATTGCGCCGCGCTCACGACGCTGAAGAACTACGACTATCTCGATATTCTCGATCAAGCGTGGGCGGCCTGGGGGCAGCCCCGGCCCGTCGGCGGCGTGGTGCACGATGTCGGCGCGTCCAACTTCTGGTACGCCCGGGCGCTCCATGCCTTTTTCCTTCCGTCGGCCCTGACGGGCGTCGAAGTGGAAGGGCACCGCATTTATTACAACGGCTACAGCCGTCACGATTATGCGCAAGGCTATGTGCGCAATCTGCCGCAGACCGAATTTGTGATCGCCGACTATGCGCAGTATGCGCAGCCGGCCGATACGATCGTGGCCTGGTATCCCTTTGTGACCCCTGCGCCGGTATTGGCCTGGCGGATGCCGCTGGCGTTTCTGGCGCCGCGGGCCTTGTTCGCGCGCGTCGCGATGAATCTGAACCCGTCCGGTGTTTTCGTGATGGTCAATCAGGGGTTGGAAGAAGCCGACGTAGCCGCCGGTCTCTGCCGGCAGGCGGGGCTGAGGTGTGAGAGCTCCTGTGAGTTGCGAGTCACATTGCGCCGCCGCCGAGTGGCCCCGGTTGTCTCTTGGTGGCGGGGTCTCTAGCCGTTGTCTATGGGGCTACGTTACAATCCATGCCTATGGAACACGCAATCAAAACAGTCGAAGATCTCCGGTGGCTGATGGCCCACACGGGCGGCTTCCGTTCGGGCTATGTGACCGATCTGCAGATGGCGAAACGACGGCTGTTCGACGAAGAGTCCGGGCGCGATGTGCTGGCCGATACGACGGTGTCGATGACGATTCGCTATCAGATGCGCGGAATGGTGCGGGTGGCGAAGCTGGTGATGAACGGGGTGACGGACTTTTCAATCTTTGAGCAGGAAGGAAGCGACTCGTCGGCGTTGAGCGTGATTCAAGCGGAACGCAGCGACGGTCGTCTGCGGTTCTGGTTCGATCCGCAGGGCGAACTCTATGCGGTCTGTGAAGAGGCGCATCTTGAAGAGATTGCCACGCCGATTTTGACGGGGCAGGTGCTTCCGGAATTGGCTCGCTGGACCTTCCAGGGGCACTCCGGCGAGGTTCCGACCACCTCCTGGTTTCTGATGGAACTTGAAGAAGCGGGCATCCCTTGTTCCTGGGCCATCTCGAAAAAGCGCCGTGCGAGCGATGCGCTCGTGCGATGGGAGGGAGATCTGACTCCGGCCGATGACGGAAAGAGCTTGCGCGGCAACGCGGTGCGCGTGTTGGTCTACGGAGCGCAGGACGGCGAAGGGTTCGGTGTGGTGCTCCGTGCGCTCGGCACGCCGGATCGCCGGGTGAGCCGCGCGCTGACCGTCTTGGCCGATCGCCTCACACAGCGGTATGCAGGAAGCTGTCTGGTGGGAACGACGATTATTCCGGGACGGGAATGGGAGTCCTGGAGATCGCGAGGCGAGGCCAGGCTGTAGATAGAGGCCGCGATCTTTGCCGCAGCTGCGTCCGACTAGTGCGAGTGACCGTTGGCGAAGTGGCCGTTGGCGCCGGTGTGATGCCCGGCGACGTGGCCGTTGCCGTTCGCATGGACGGCTGCGCCGTTTCCGTTCTTGACAACCTGCCCGTTCTTTCCGTTCACACATTCCACCAAAGCCCAGAATCGCAGCGGGTTCACATTCTGCTTGCGCGCGACGTGCAGCGACGTGCCTTCCAGGACGGTATGCAGCGACAGGTCGGTGCGCCATCCCAGATGCTTTGTGAGCGGGGAGATGACCTTCTCCATCGCCGCAATGATCTTGTTGCCGTTGCTGAAGTGGTTGAGCATGATGATGCGGCCGCCGGGGCGGCAGACACGGATCATTTCATTGACGACTTTGCGGTGGTCCGGCACGGCGGTGACGACGTAAGCTGCAACGACGGTATCGAAACTATTGTCGGAAAAGTTCATGGCGCCGGCATCCATGCGATGGAGCTGCACATGCGTCAGCCGATGCATCTCCGCTCGCTCCTTCGCCTTGCCCAGCATGCCCTCAGAGAGATCGATCCCGGTAATCTTGCAGTGCCGTGGGTACATCGGAAGGGCGAGGCCGGTGCCGACGCCGACTTCGAGAATTTGCTCGTTCGGTTGCACGTTCAAATTGCGGATTGCCGATTCGCGCCCTTCGTGAAACACCTTGCCGAAAATCTGATCGTAGACACCGGCGTACGATGTGTAGACCCGCTCAACTTTCTTCAAATCCATGAGTCCTCCGAATCCCGCATGACTTGGGAGTGGCCGTGCCTACAGGAGCAGGCTGGCGTGGAACCCAAACATCTGGGGAAAAACAAAAAGGCGGAGACCCGTGTGAGACGCGCGAGGCCCGCCTGGATTACAAACGGCGTTACTGTAGCCAAGTCATGGAGGTGAGTCAACTGATTCTTCTGAGGAAATCTGCCACAGTGAGCGGCGATGAAGGACGAGCCGGCAGTGCTGTCTTGATTCGTGCGGCGCGCCTGTGGGATAGGTACGCGCCATGATGCTTGCAGGACTATTTGCCGGGGCGTTGTTCCTCGGAGTGCTCGTGGGCGATCGCTGGTACTTCCGCACCCTCTCCGCCGAAGCGAGCCGCTACGGCTGTCAGGTCGGGCGGGGAGTTGCGCGGGTGGAATCGATCGGGCTCACGCAGATCCAGGCCTGCTTCGACACGTTGGGGCTTCTTCCGATGCGGCACGGGGTGGCCCGGTTGTTCATCGAGAACAATCGTGTCCTGCTTCGCCCCCGCTATCCGACCCTTTGGGCGTTTCTCTGGATCTGGCCGATGAAGGCCACGATCGATCTTCAGGCCGATGGCGAGGCGGTGATGCTGGCGATGACGAAGCGCACACCCTGGGCGTCGGCGATCCTCACCGGCGCCTGGTTTCTCATCGTGACGGTCGGGACGCTGGCCACAATTGTCAGCTATGCGGTGGAAGGGGGGCTCGGAAGTTCCGGCGGAGTCGTGATGGCCGGCGGGATTCTCACCCTCGGATTGTTTTTTATTTTTTCCGGCCTGGTGACGGTGGTGATGGCCTATCGCTTGGAGAATAGCCGGCTCGCCGTGCTGCAGCAGGAGTTCGAAGACGTCTTGACCGGCCGGGCTGCTGCTACGCGCTGAACAATCCTAAGAAGTGGTCGAATTCGGGAGGCAGGTCCAGCGCCGAACGGTTGCGTGCGAGACCGGCGATGATGCCGCGATGTTTCTTGCTGAGGCCCGATGTGTTGAACGCCTGTCCGAACTGTTCCCAGCGCCAGGCCGGATCCGCCGAGAGCCGCGCCTGCTCCGGTTTCGGGAGCGCATGGACTGCCGTGGTCAATGCCCGGATGGCTTTTTCGACGCTTTCATAAGGCGGCGCGAGCTTGAGTCGCGCATAGAAGGTTTCCAGGTGAGACCGGAACTCTTCGCGCAGGCTCTGCAAGGGATCCTGTGATGGAGCAACTGGTTCAGGCATGGTCGTAAACCGGATGATACGGTAAAATGATTCGTAGTCACAAGGGCTGTCGAAAATGTTCACCGTTAGGCTGTCACAGGAGGTAGGTATGAACAGAATGCGTTGGATGGTGCTGTCGGTCGTCGGGCTGTTGGTGTTGGGTGGCTGTTCGGGCCATCACCACCACTACGGGATGGAAGGCGGCAAGAGCGACGCCTATTGGCAGAAGGGGCAGCAGGACATGGCGGGCTTGATTGATCGCACGGTGAAGGATCAAGAGAAGGCCAAGCAAGTGAAAGCCATCGTCGGCGAAATCGTGACAGAGCTGAAGGCTGGTCGCGAGCAGGAGCGCGCCTACCATCGGCAGCTCTATGCGCTCAGTGCCAATTATGCGGCGACGTCCGAGGAGTTTACCAAGGTGATGGATGACGCGAACAATCAGCGCATGAAGACTTCCGCGAAGATCCTGGGCCTGCGATTCAAGATGAAAGATCAGATGACCGCCGAGGAGTGGAAGGCGCTGTCCGACCAGATGCTGTCCTACAGCAGCAAGTATCAGCATGGGAGCGCGGGGGCGAAGACGGGATATTAAGAAAGGTCGAGGTTAAGGTTGAGGCTAAGTAAGAGTCCTCGACCTTAGTCTCAGCCTTAACCTGCTTTCGTCGATGCGGCCTTCAGCGGCATGGGTGTCCAGCTCGTGGCGCCGTCGGTGGAGTGGTAGAGGCCGCTGCCGTTGGTGCCGACGAAGAGGTCTTGCGGGTTCTTGGGGCTCATGGCCAGCGAACGGATGTTCAAGGACGTGAGCCCCGCATTCATCGCCTGCCAGGTTTTGCCGCTATCCAGGCTTTTCCAGACGCCGCCCGGTCCGCCAATGTACAGTTGAGCCGGTTGTTTTGGATCGATCAGCAGGCTGCTGACAAAGGGATCTTTCAACCCTTCCCCGATCCGCTCCCAGGTGTTGCCGCTGTTCGCTGTGCGGAACAAGCCTTTCGTCGTTCCGGCATAGACAATGTCCGGTGTGACGGGATCAATGGCGATCGCATTCACGCCCAGCGCCATGGCCGCCATCAGTTCCGAATCAGGAATGAGCCCGGTATTGATTTTCTTCCACGATGCCGCCCCGTCGTCAGACCGATAGACACCGCCGGTGGAGCCTGCATAGAGAATGCGGGGGTTCGTCGGGTGGATCGCGATCGACACGACGATGTGCACCTCTTTCATCCCCGCCATCCGCTCTTCCCATTCGCGCCCCCCGTCTTTCGTAGAGAAGGCGCCGACGGTCGTGGCGATGTAGATCTGCTCGTTATTGGTGGGGTCAAAGACGAATTCATTGATGAACGAGACGTGTTCTTTGAGTCCGACATTGTGAGGCAGCCAATGTTGCCCGCCGTCCGGACTCTTGTAGACGGCATCGGCCATCGTGCCGGCATAGATTGTGGCCGGGAACTGCGGGTCGATGGCAAGCGTCGTCACGCGGCGCGCGCTGAAACTCGGGAATCGCTCCCAGGACGCACCGGCATCGCGGGACTTGTAGACCGCGTCGTTCGTTGCGACGTAGAGAATTTGCTGATTGGTCGGGTGCAGCGCAATGGAGACAATCGACTCACTCTCTTTCTCGCAGCCGAGACAGAAAACGAGGAGGGCGAGCGACGCCACTGTGAATGCGGTACGAATCAGCATGACAGGGCTGGACCTAATCATAGGCGTTGTTGCGGAGTCAAGAAGAAGGGGGGAGGGAGGCGTGGCCTGGGCGATCTCCCTTGCTCGCGCCCCGCGCACGCGGGATTGATCGAAGTATGACATCAAGGGCGGTGCTCGGTGCATGCGCGCAGTGGAGACTCGCCGGCCACCTCGCTGAAAGTAGAGGGGGGTGCGCAGCTAGGAAGGGGAAGGGAAGTAGGCGCGGCCCGGGCAATCTCCCTTGCTCACGCCCCGCGCACGCAAGAAGGGGTGGCGTCCCCTCATTCCGACTGCGCAAGGTGTGTTTGAGGGGGATGGTCATCGTAGTAACGTGCTTCTCCAGCGGCTTGTCAGGCGTAACGTAATAGGTTACAGTGTGCCGTGTGATCCGAAGCTTCAAGCATAAGGGCTTAGGCCGGTTTTTCGAGAGCGGGAGTAAGTCAGGCATCCAGGCTCAACATGCAGAGCGGGTGCGCCTGATCTTGGCCCAATTGAACGCCGCCACCTCGCCACGGGACATGGCGTTGCCGGGGTTAGACCTTCATCCTCTCAAGGGAGACAGGAAAGGTATCTGGGCCGTGTCGGTTAGCGGGAATTGGCGGCTCACGTTTCGGTTTGTCGGTAAGGACGCCGAGGTTGTCGATTACGAGGATTATCACTGACGAGGCACGTTATGCGAATGCACAATCCCCCTCACCCCGGGACTATCATCAAGCAGCTGTGTTTAGACCCGCTCAGATTGAGTGTCACTCAGGCTGCTCAGGCGTTGGGCGTCAGCAGAAAAACCCTTTCTGCCATTCTGAACGGTCGAGCGGGGATTAGTCCTGAGATGGCGGTTCGCCTGTCGATGGCGTTCGGCACGTCGTCTGAGAGCTGGCTCA
>CAZWOX010000048.1:6685-19579 GCA_964635345.1 uncultured Nitrospira sp. | reverse complement strand
AGGTCGACAACCTGCCCAACGAACATGGCGGAAGTTCTATCTCTGGATTTGGGTTGAGCATCCTGGTTGTGAAATAAGAAATTCAACCGGCAAGCTCGGCCCTGGATTGGACATTCGCACAGATGGGGGGCAAGTCGTCGCTCCTCCGAGTATCCACCCGATTACAAAGCGCACCTATGTATGGGATGCGGCGCACCATCCTGACGATGTGCCGCTCGCTCCTGTGCCTCGTTGGCTCCTTGACCAGCTGATGACACGACCAGAGAGCACAGGCTCGATGCAGATTCATGCTTCAATTCCTGAAGGCCAGCGCAATGATGTGCTGACGAGAGAGGCAGGCAGGCTTCGACACTTGGGGCACAGCAAAACCGTTATAGAGGCTGCATTGCAAGCGATCAATCGAGAACGCTGTACGCCTCCGTTGCCTGAGGATGAGGTAGGCAACATTGCGAAAAGCGTGGCCCAATATCCCGCAAGGGAATCGAACCTAAACCGGCAAGCCGTCGATCTTTCCAAGGCTTTAGTCAGCTATCCAGATCTTCTTTCGCTAGCAATCCCTGAACGGCCCCGTTATCTCCCTTGGCTCCCTGAAGGCGGAAACGTCATGGTGTTCGGGCTTCGTGGAATTGGGAAAACATTTTTCCAACTGGCCTTGGCGACGGCTCTCACAACAGGAAAGCCTCTCTGGAAATGGGAATGCCCGGCTCCTGTGGGTGTGCTGTACGTGGATGGCGAGATGCAGTTGGATGAACTCCGACAACGGGCCACGGCCCTGATGGACACGCCCCCTGTTGCCCCGTTGGAATTCCTTACCAGCCAGCTTGTTTACCAGCGTTGCGGGGGGAAGGACCTTGTTTTGTCGTCGGATTTGATGCGGCAGGAAGTCGTGAAGATTCTCGATGCACGCCCCGACATTCGCGTGCTGATTCTCGACAACATTTCTTGCCTCTTCAGTGGGATTAACGAGGATAGCAAGCAGGATTGGGAGCCAATCAACGCTTGGCTGATTCGGCTACGGCATCGAGGGATCTCAACCCTCCTGGTTCACCATGCGGGGAAGGGCGGACAGCAACGCGGGACAAGTGGCCGTGAGGACTCCCTTGATACCGTAATCCAACTGGCAAAGCCCACGGGCGGCGATGCGCGGGAGGGGTGTCACTTTGAACTCAGCTTTACGAAATGTCGAAGCACGACGGGAGAGCCTGTGGCTCCCTTGGATGTGCGCCTCGAAACATTCAATGAGCGCCTGCAATGGACCTATAAACCATTGGAGGTGTCCTTGCTGGATAGGGCACGACAATTGGTTGCTGAAGGAGTCCAGGGTCCAACAGATCTGAGTGAAGAGCTAGGGATCTCCAAGGGCTATGCATCAAAGATTTTGAGGAAGCTCAAGAAGGAGGAGGCGTGAATAAGTTTCCTCCCCGTTTCCATCAAGGTTTCCTCGCACCTCACAATGTTTCCTATATTCCGGATGGAGAACGGCATAGAGAAATCAGGAAACATTCATCGAATACACGCACCACCATTGGGGATATAAGGTTTCCTGCCCTGGCAACGGGTCATCCCCTAGGAAACAATAAGTTTCCTCTGAGTTTCCTGAAAGGTTGCTAATGAGTACCACAACCGTAGGGCACTGTTCGAAATGCGACGCCGTGGTAAATGTTCGCTGGCCTCACTGCCTCGTCTGCCATGCGCCGATTACAGCACCTTCCTCTTCCATCAGGCTGCTTTGTTGTGGATGTAAGCAAGGCGTCTCCCAACTTCACAACCTTGGCGACGGTCGATGGCGCTGTCTGGAGTGTCTTGAGAAACGGGAGATGGCGTGAGGCATCACACGACTAGAGAAGGGATAATTAGATATGGGAAATCCAAGAGGCAAAATCACCGGCAAGAAGTTGGGGGTCAAGGGCCTAGCGGCTGTTGCCCTATTGCAGGAGGGGTATTCCTTGCGAAAGGTGCATGAAATCACAGGAATCAGTGAAACGACGGCTTCGGTATTGCGGAAGAGAAACCTAGTTGATCCCGCACAGGTTGAGGCGATTCGGAGGCAGTTGCGGGACCGGTTCGCTATGGTAGCCCATGACGCCTTAGCCGCGGTCGATTCGACGAAGCTTGAGAAAGCGGGCGTTGGTGAACTCGTAAAAGCCGCGGCAATTGCAGCTGATCAAGCAGGGCCGAGCGGTCCGTCAGCGGTTGAACGTCATGCGGCGATTTTGTTGCAGTTTGCCGTTCAAACACCCACGGCTACTGAATCACCATCGACAGAAACATCACGCAATATCAGGCCTATCTGACACCTAATCCCCACACAGGGGGTTATCATTGAGCCGTGTTCTTTGTGCCGTATGCCGACATAAACCCTAGGGAACGACGTATTCGATCTTCTAGTGAGTGCGCCCACTCTACGGCCCTCTCATGAATGCGGGTTTCGCTTTGTTTTAGATTCCGACTGCTAGAGATAGATGGCTGAACGGTAGATTTATCAAAGTCCAGGCGTACTTGGAGGTAGTGAGATCGAACGTTCAGTCCCGCCACGATTTGGCCTGGTTTTCTAGACTCTGGGTACCATTCTTGGTTTCGCGATGACCGAACGCTCTGGTAGCGGAGAGGCCCAAAGAAGGCAGTCAATGCTCGATCTGCAATATCAACACCCTCTGATAGCTCCTTGGGAACCGGAGTATTAGCCAGAGCAGCGAGGATGGAGACCTCGACTTGCTCCGTGCTGAGGCCTTGAGGAACTGGAATAGGTTCGAAGGTTGGAATTGGTGTCGTGCTACAGCCTACCGCAGCAAGGACAAGCAGGGTTGATAGTAGAAAGGAAACTGATTCAATCAAGGGGTAGGTTGTGGATTTTCTGTTTGGCATAACTCTCCCGTGCTAGAGAATCCCGCTTCTTGTAACTCTATCCCTTCCCTTTCGGCAAGATCCCCTTCCGTTCCAATTCTTGCAGCCTCACTTCGGCCAATTCAATAAGGAAGTCCTTCACCGTCTTTCCTTCGTGCGCAGCGGCCATTTTGACCTTTCGCATGAGGTCGCGGGGAATATCCCGAAAGTTCCAGGCTCCGGTGCCTTCTGGTGGGGTGCGTAGCATTTCGGCGGAAGCCTAGCATCGTATTCCCTAATGCGTCAAACATCACTTGACATACTTATATATCACATGATAGTGAGCTTATCATGCAAGGAGAGGGGGTGATGGCGATGAAGATGGCTCGGTTATTGATCCAAGTGCCGGAACCGATCAAGGCGCGGTTGGATGCTTTGAGGCAGGAGGGCACGACGGCCAGCGGGTTCATTCGGCATCTGTTGGAGGAGCATTTCAAAACGGCTCCGGTAACGGGGCGGAAAGGACGGTGAGCGATGGCGCGAACTGGGAGAAAGGATCGGGGCTTGCTGAGTAGGCCAGGCTCAACCGGCAAGCTGGTGTGGTATGTGCGGCTCTATCACGAAGGGAAGGAACGGCGATTCGGCAGCTTTACGAACAAGACGACGGCGCGGGATTTCTATGAGAAGGCCAAGCAGGAGCAGAAGGCTGGGAGGTTCTTCCCTGAGCGGTATCAACATGGTGGGTATGAATTAGTCGAGGCTATGATTGACCGCTATCTGTTGACCCTTCCAACCAAGAAGCCCATGACGCAACTGGCGGAGCGGTATTTCGCGAAGTGGTGGAAGGACTACTTCGTAGGCAAGCGGCTCAATGCCATCACAGTGACAGCGTTAGAAGAGGCGCGGCAATCACTCTTGGCGACTGTGGTTGTCGAGGCGAAGGAGAAGGGGGGAGTGGATAAGTTGATGACCCCTCAACGGGTGAATCGCTATGTGGAATGGTTGCGCCATGTGGTGAATATCGCTGTGCGTGAAGGGAAGCTGGCGAGCAATCCGGTTCTGAAGTTGAAGATGTACAAGGAGCCCAAGGGGAAGACTCGGTTTTTGTCGATGGAAGAGGAAACGCTTTTGCTCGACAAGCTCGGTCCGATTCATGGGCCGTGGGCACGGCTAGCAATTCTGACCGGACTCCGCCAGGCCGAGCAGTTCAAGCTGCTATGGAAGGACGTGGATCTTGAGCGGGGGATTCTGACCTTACCGACGACCAAGGCAGGCGGGGTGCAGTATGCCCACCTGAACGAAGAGGCGAAGGCGATTCTGCGAGGGTTCGACTCGTGGCAGCGGTCAAAGTGGGTGTTCCCGTCAGAGAATCCCGCGACTTCGCTGGATATTCGGAATTTCTATGGCCGTATTTGGGTGCCTGCTGTCAATCAGGCTGGAATCGAGTACGCCACCTGGCATGACCTCCGCCATACGTTTGCGAGCCGGTTGGCGATGACAGGCCACAACGAGGGCACCATTGCCGCACTGTTGCGCCATTCGACAACAGCCCTCGTCAAACGCTATGCACACCTCAGCCCATCGCACCTGAAGGCAGCACTTGAGGGGGTAGCGGGGTTTGGGAAGGCTCCGGCAGGGAACCATGAAGGAACGGCACCAGAGAGGAAATCGGAGCCGGTTTCAAACGGAACCGTGACAGAAACCGTGACGGTGGGTTCGGTTGGAGAGGGGAGCGGTCAGCCTAATACTGTGGAAGTCGGCGTCAGTGAAGGGGAAAAGTTTGGTGCCCCCGATACGAATTGAACGTACGACCTTCGGTTTAGGAAACCGCTGCTCTATCCAACTGAGCTACGGGGGCGTGGCGTGAATCTAGCGCACTTATGAAAGGGGTGCAAGCGACGGCCGCCGGGTGTGTGTCGTCGCGCTGCGCCGCTGGTTATTCATCAATGGTGATCGCGGAGAGGGCGTACCAACCGTCCGCGCGTTTGCCTTCGATCGCGAGTTCGACGAGCGCTGATCCGCCTGTTTCATGGAGCACGGCGACATCCAGCCGATAGACCCCTGATGCGACTTGGGCAGGGATTCTCAGGGGGTCCTCAATCTGGTAGCGCGTGCCGGGGAGCCATTGCTTCACGTCGGCGCGGCTGGTCCACTGGGCCACGACGTCATCGGTCGCATTTCTCAGGCGGAATGCGAGCGGCCAGGGTCGGTAGACGGGCGCCACGCCGATGTTTTCCCATTCGGTTCGAAGTGTCCAGGCCGGACCAACCCTGACTTCCGCCGGGTGGCTGACGGTTCGCAGCACCAGCCGATAGCCGATCTTCTTGAGGAACTCATTGACTTTGGACCGCCAGCGGGCCGGCACCGGAGAGGACTTCGCGTTCAGGACAGAGACGTGCCAGTCCAGCCCTTGTTGCAAAATACGATCGATGTCGAAGCTTTTGTCCTCCCAATCCTGCATGACGCCGCAGACTTCAAATTGCACCGGGCCGCGTGTCCATGCGGCGGCGATGACCGGATCTTGGAGCACCGGCGGATAGGCCTGCTCCATATGGTTCCAGTCCGGGCCAAAGTAGCCATAGTCGCCGAAGCAGTCTCCTCGCCACCCTGCTCCGCGCCCGACGGCATACCGGAGTTGTCCGCCATGCAGCATGACTAACGGGACTTGTGGAAAATATTTGAAATACCAATCGGTGATCGTGATCTGGACGTTTTCGGCCGGAAAGTACTGTCGGCACTGCCGTTCCACGCCTTGGCAACAGGCTGTATTCCACTCACCCCAGCATCCGATCGATCCGATGTCCACATGATCGATGTCCGGCGATCGGCCATAGCGCGCGCCCAAGGCCTTGATGAGCTTTTCGTGATAGTCAAGAAAGATCGGGTTGTTGTAATCGGGAAAGCGGCCGCCGCCGACGGCAATCGCGGGGACGCCTTTAGCCAACAGCCAGGCCGGAGAACCGGAACGATATTCGGACATGACGCGGAATGCCAGCCGCTCTCCTTTGGCTTTGGCCTGCTCGATGGTGCGATCAATCAGATCGAACGCGTACTGGCCTTCCGCCGGTTCGAGGTCGGCCCAGGACCAGCGGAAGTAGGCCACGGTCGAGCGTGGGTAGGTGCCAGGCGCGGGCGGGTGGTCGAATCCGAAGTGGAAATCGGCGAAGCCCATTCCCGGGTTATAGAGGATGTCTGGAATCTCCCGAGGATGGACGGTCACCCTCTGCATGGATGCCGCCATGGGGGAGAGGTCTGCTGCCTGCTTCTCGGAAGGCGCGACGTACGATGTGTTGGTTATCAGGAGGGCTGCCAGCATGAGTGGCAGCGCAAATCGTATTCGGTTCATCGGTTTCTTCTCTGCAGGCGAATCCTTCCTCTGGTGTCGGGCTCGCCGCGGACAACTGTAGTGATACGGTACCTGAGTCTTCTGTCAGGCTCAAGTTTCTTCTTCCCATCGTGTGTGATGAAAGGATCTCCGCTGCAATGACTGGTGGATGTCACAAACTTCCCGGGTGAGGCTGATTCATGGTCTGTTCCCACTGTTTTCTGAATTGTTCATACGACACGGACAGTTTCTGTTGCATTGCTGCGTCGAGCGAATGTCCGGCTTGCAGCAGCTGTATGACCTGCTGGACTCCATGGATGCCATAACTATCCACCAGTAGTTGCGTGGCCGATCGTGCTTCGAGGTAGGCCTTGGACATCGCAGTAGCTGCGAGCGGCTTCCAATCTCCTTGCAATGAGGTGAGGGGGATGAGCGCTAAGGCTTTGTGCTCGGCTTCTTCCAGATCTGTCCAGGGATCTTCTGCGAGCTGGAGGGCGAGACCTTCGATAATCCAGTGGGGCACTTTTGCGGGGTTTCCTCGAGCCTGCTCGAAAAGCAGGGCATGGACACATTCATGACGCGCTATTCGGCTGAAGAGGGCCAGGTCTTCTAGTGCGCCTTGCGTGGGAAGGTGGATGGTTCCCGATGCGCGGTCAAACAGCGAATCAGCCCATACGGGAGAGCCTGCCGCGCCCGTGAATTTGTGGCTGGTGTGCAGGACGACGGGGATGGGTTTCGACGGGATGCGTCCAAGTTTTTGAGACAATTCGTCGTGGGCGTACTCCAGAATCGCTCGCATTCTGGTCCAGGAGGTCTGATCTGGGGGGCCGTCGAATTGGACGGTGAAATGTGCGCGGTCTGATTGAGCAGGGGCAGGCGGTGGCGCCTGCGGGAGTGTCACTTCGGAGGTATTGGCTTGGCGAGCGGACTCAAGTGCTGATGCCCGGTGTCCAGTCGACTGCGGTTTGGGTGATGGTGTAATGGGTGCTGGTTGAGGAGGTCGGGCATCCTCTTTCATCGCGGTGCGTACAGGTTCGACGGTTTCGAGTTTGGCCGTCAGTCTTTGCATGTACGAGTGATGATTGGGGTCACGCTCTGCTCGGGGGCGCGCCTGATCTATCTGCGCCGCGGCCGGGCCGACTTGTCCCGCAGCCATCAGGAGATCGGCCAATGCGAGATGCGGAAACGGGTCCTGTGGTGCGAGGCGAATGACTGTTTCAAGAAACTGCGGTGTCATCGCGGGATCGCGGAGTTCCCAGTAGGCCTGCGTGAGGTTGAGATGCGCGACGGAGTTTATGGCGTCCCATTGAACCGATTGCTTGAAGGCCTTCACGGAAAGCGAAGTTCCGCCGAATTTTTCCTGTTGGATGCCGAGATTATTCCAGAGGCCTGCGATGTAGTGGCGAGAGGAGGCATTCGCAACGGATTTTAGCGACTGTTGTTTTAAGCGTTGCTCAACCTCGGTGTAGTTGCCTCGGTCGAGCTCTTCACGGATGGCTCCCAATGCCTGGCTTGGAGGCGATCCTAAATCGACCAGTCGTGATGGCGGAACATCCCATTGGGGGCGCTCTTGGAATTCGGGCAGAACAAATGTCGCCGCCGAAGGGGAGGGCTCGGGCGCCGAGAGCTGCGGCGCAACGGGGGTGAAATAGGCCGGTTTCAACCACACCTGATACCCGAGAAAAAGGATAAGCCCAAGGGCGAGCGCTTTCAGCGTGAGTGAGATGTCGCGGCGGTGCGTCATGTCATCGCTCCCGTCCCAAGGTCAGCCTCAATTGGTGCAGCTAGCGGCGGCGAAACGTGCCTGTGCCTGGCTTGATGGTCTTCCATGCTGTTGTTTCATGACAGCGATCGCATTGTGAGCCAAAATTTCCTTCATGTCTGTCATCTTTTGTGTGACAACTGACGCAGGCGGACGAGGCCGTCACTTTCTTGTCCATCCGTTCGGTATGGCAGGCAGAGCAATCCAGCCCTTTGTGGCCGCCATCCAACTTGAACTTGGTCCTGGTATTGTGATCGAAGTCCCAGATTTTCCAATCGCGGATACTGTGGCAGTCCTGGCACTCTGTTCCTAGTTTCCGCCGGTGCATGTCCTCGCTCTTATGGCAGGTGTAGCAGGCAGTGGGGGTCTTATCTTTGTAGAGGTGGCCTGTGTGGCACCGTTCACAGGTCGTGGTGCGATGCTTCCCAAGCAGAGGGTACTTGGTGTCCCGGTCGTGATCGAAGGCCAACGCTTGCCAGCTCTGTTCGCCATGGCATTTCTCGCATTTGTCCCCGAAGGTGGACCGGTGGATGTCGTCTTTCTTATGGCAGGCATAGCAGTCGGACGGCGTCTTGTCTTCATACAGCGTGCTCTTGTGGCAGCTGTCGCACTTGGTATTTCGATGATAGCCTTTGAGGGGATACGTCGTGTCGTGATCGTGCTCAAAGAGCAGGATTTTCCAGTTTCGTTCGGTGTGGCAGCGCTCGCATTTCTCGCTGTAACGGCCTTTGTGTTTGTCGTTTTTCTTATGGCAGGCGTAGCAATCGGTCGGGGTCTTGTCCTTGTACAGATGTCCTTTGTGACAGGAGTCGCAGGCGGTGGTGATATGTCGCCCCCGCAAGGGGTATTTCGAGTGTAGGTCGTGGTCAAACGTAATGGTCTTCCAGTCATTCTCCCCGTGGCACGTTTCGCATTTCTCTCCATAGGCTCCTTTGTGTGTGTCGTCTTTCTTGTGGCAGGAGAAACACCCTATCGGGGTATCTTTAAACGCCGGCGTGAGGTGACATTTCTTGCACTCTGTCGTGGCATGCCTTCCCATCAACGGGAAACGAGATTTGTTGTGATCGAACGGAGCCTTCTTCCAGGATCGATCATCGTGACATTCTGAACATGTCGCGCCTTCCTGTCCTTTGTGCTTGTCGTCTTTCTTGTGGCAGGAATAGCAGTCCATCGGGGTGTCTTTGTAGCGATCGTTGGCATGACACTCCTTACAAGGCACTTCCACATGTTTGTTCCGAAGTTTGTAGCGTGTTTTATCGTGATCGAAGCGCACGTCTTTCCAGCTGCGGTCGCTATGGCAATCGGCGCAGGCGGTGCCGGCTTTCTCCTTGTGCTTATCGTCTTTCTTATGACAGCTGTAACAATCCGACGGAGCTTCCCGGTATTTCGTCTTGGGTTTATGACAGGACTTGCACTCGACTTTCTTCGTGTCAGCGTGCGCACCCTTCAGAGGGAAATCCGATTGCGCGTGGTTGAACGTCTGCTCTGTGATGGGAGCAATGTTTTCCGCCCTGCCCTTGTGTTCGGTATGGCATTCTTTGCATTCACGCTGCTCCTTAAACCGGCCGTGTGAGCCGTGCTTCTGCTCGACATCGTTACGAACATCTTTGTGACAATCGAGGCAAAGGGTCGTCTGCGCGGCCTTGTCGAAGCGTTTGTGGCACTTCGTGCAATCTTCTTCCCACTTGGCATGGCCTGCGATCACCTGGCCTGGCATCAGAGCCGTTTCGACATTGTCGGCCCAGGCGGGGCTCACGCAGAACACCCCCAGTGTGAACAGTATGAATGACAGATGGCGAAAGAGAGCCTGCACAGGGGGTGTCCGGCTTAGTACATGTAGACGGCAATGATGTGAAACACGGTGCTGGCTGCCAGGAGATACATGAGCGGGATATGCAGGATATGCCATAGCGAAAACACCCGCTCATAGGTCGCAAATTCTGCGACTCTCTCAGCATCTCTGAGGTAGCGTTTGGCGAGGCGAATGGCATCCGAAGCCCCACCGCGAAATTCGGAAGAGCGCGCAGGTCCTATGACGGCGCGTAGCTCCTTCGCGCAGCGGAATGCGTAGAGGCGTCTTTTCCATCCCAGTGCAAAGAGGTGCCACCACATTGTGATGAATGATCGCTCTGGACGATTGGCCTCACTTTCAAAAGAGTGAAGCCATTGCTCCACCCTGGGAGCCATATGAAACCGGGATCTGAGGCTATCAGAGCTCCCCGCGAATTCCTGCCGGACCTGCTCGAGCGTGGCGCGACTTCCGTAGAGACCATAGTGAATCTTGGTGTACACGAATCGTCCGATCACTCCGCTGATCACGACAATCAGCATGCTGATCAGAGCGATCGTGGCGTTGAGAGAGCGTAAATGAAACGTGGAGTGAAACAGAATCAGCGTTGGGCCAACAATGCCCATGATCATGTGCCATCGAAACCAATGTTTCAATGCGCCCCATCGCTGCATGAAACGGATATGTTTCCGTAACGGGTACAAGAGCAGGGCCAGCATCATCACGGATCCGACGACGCCCAAATAGAACCCGAAGTTCGAGCGCGGAGTGTAGTACTTGCCGGTGGCGACTTTGTATGTAACCCAGACTGAAAAGATAAGCGCTAAGAACGTGAGTAGTCGTTTCATCATCTTCGAAAATCGAGAGTTCATACTTTCGTCAGACCGCGAGGCAGGTTGTCGGACTGGGCGAGAGGCTTCACTGTGTGGTTCGCGGACTGGTTGGATAGGTTCAGCTACTGGCATGGTGATCGATCCTCTGTTCGGGGAGATAGCCGCGCTGCTGTGTGTGATTGTAGCAAGTGAGTGTGAGATCTCGTTCGGGAGCAACTATTACGCCTAATAATCATGGCGCACATTCCTGGCGCACTCTCGGTCATTTGTGACGCGTCGATATTTCACTGACTGTATTGATTGTAGGTGCAGACCTACAGCGATGTTCATCTGCCGTTTCTAGTAGCTGGGTGGATCTACCCATTAAATAGCGCGCGTTGTGCTGAAACGCAGGTATTTCGAGCTCTTTGTAGTAAATGGCACATGGCTTGCGTTGCTTACTGATTGGGATTGTATTCCCATGATTGATTGTCTCAATGGTTTCATGTGCGTCTTGCAATTGGGATTATAGTCCCAATATAAAATAGGGCGCAAGCGAGAGGCTGGAATTGATCGCCGTCTGAGGAGCAGGCCTAAACAACGTCGGGTTGTATCTTATGAACGCAGGAATCGACCGAAGGCAGAACGGCTGGATGGACTTGAGTGGCATCGCCCGGCCGGTTGTGGCCGGACTGTTCATCCTACTTTGTATGCTGCTCGGCCCAGATACCGCGTCCGCACAGAGCGGCATCCGCACGGACATGGAAATTGATCACGGCACGACGGGCTTCCCTCTCACCGGTGGGCACGCGCAGGTGCAGTGTCAACGATGCCACCTCCAGGGAATATTTAAAGGGACGCCGACGCAATGTATGCAGTGCCATTCACCAGGTGGCCGAGTCGTCGCCACGTTCAAACCCTCAAACCATTTACCGACCAGCGTCAACTGTAACAGTTGCCACCGTACGACGAATTGGACGCCCGCATTTTTTACACACAACGGAATCCTTCCGGGGACCTGTTCACGCTGTCATAACGGGTCTGTTGCGCAAGGACAGCCAGCGGGGCACATGAATAGTAGTGGGGCTTCCTGCGATTCGTGCCATAAGAAGGGCGGGGGAACGTGGCGGCTGGTGACCAGCGGGTATGACCACAGCACGGTGAAGCCTGGAACTTGCGCGACCTGTCATGGTGTGTTCGCGACGGGCGTTCCTGCAGGCCACAAAGGCGGGATGACTTCGGGGGCATGCGACAGTTGCCACAGGACTACGGCTTGGCGGCCGACCACTTTCAACCATACGGGTGTGGCGCCAGGCACTTGTACCACCTGTCACGGGAAGACTTCGACGGGTATTCCGACAAATCACAAGGGCGGTCAGAATCCCTCTGCCGCCTGCGATAGCTGCCATAGAACAACGGCGTGGAAGCCGGCGACGTTCAACCATACAGGAGTGACGCCAGGGACTTGTACGAGTTGTCACGGCAAGACCTCGACGGGGATTCCGACGAGCCATAAGGGTGGGACGAACGCCACGGCGGCTTGCGACAGCTGCCACCGGACGACGGCCTGGAAACCGGCGACCATGACTCACTCGGCCGTGGCCGCGACGCCCTGTGCCTCGTGCCACAACGGGGCGGTCTCGACGGGGATTCCAGCGGGGCACAAAGGCGGAATGACGCCGGGCGCTTGTAACGCCTGTCACGTCACGACGGCCTGGAAACCGGCATCGTTCAGCCACACGAATGTGACGCCAGGGACTTGTACGAGTTGTCACGGCAAGACCTCGACGGGGATTCCGACGAGCCATAAGGGTGGGACGAACGCCACGGCGGCTTGCGACAGCTGCCACCGGACGACGGCCTGGAAACCGGCGACCATGACTCACTCGGCCGTGGCCGCGACGCCCTGTGCCTCGTGCCACAACGGGGCGGTCTCGACGGGGATTCCAGCGGGGCACAAAGGCGGAATGACGCCGGGCGCTTGTAACGCCTGTCACGTCACGACGGCCTGGAAACCGGCATCGTTCAGCCACACGAACGTCACGCCAGGGACTTGTACGAGTTGTCACGGCGTGACGGCGACGGGGATTCCGACGACCCACAAGGGCGGGACGAACCGGGCCATTGCCTGCGACAGCTGCCACCGGACGACGGGGTGGAAACCGGCGACCATGAATCACACGGTGGTCACGGCGACGCCGTGTTCGACCTGTCATAACAACTCCATTGCCATGGGGATTCCAGCGGGGCACAAAGGCGGAATGACACCGGGCGCCTGTAGCGCCTGTCATACGACGAGTGCGTGGACGCCGGCGACGTTCAATCATGCGAACGTCACGCCAGGGACTTGTACGAGTTGTCACGGCGTGACGGCGACGGGGAT
>CAZWOX010000048.1:0-6585 GCA_964635345.1 uncultured Nitrospira sp. | reverse complement strand
GGACGACGGGGTGGAAACCGGCGACCATGAATCACACGGTGGTCACGGCGACGCCCTGCGCAAATTGCCATAACGGTTCATTGGCCATAGGAAAGTCAGGGGCGCATTTTGTCACGACGCAGGCATGTAATAAGTGTCACTCGAATACGACGAGTTGGACGCCAGTGACGACTTACATGCACACCACACCCTATTACAAAGCGCACCGAGCTGGTGTGGCGTGCAGCGCCTGCCATACGAATAATAACGAAGTCATTGCCTGGAAGTTTGCGGCCTATAAGCCGGACTGCGCCGGCTGCCACGCCGGTGATTTCAAACAGGGGCCGCACAAGAAAGTGGATTCCCCGGTCATCTATTACAATGTCTTGGAGTTGAAGGACTGTTCCGGCAGCTGCCATACCTACACCAATTCAACTTTCACGACGATTTCGAAGAGCCGTACCGGTCAACATAGACCCACCGGCAGTTTCTAATTCATCAGCAGAAGCGCCTTGCCCGTGAGGGCGGGCGCTTTTTGTCGAATTCTCCATACCGACAGGAGCGAATCTTGAGGGCGAGCTATACAAGCAGGTTGCGTCATGTGACCTGGATCCTGTTACTCATCGGACTGCTCTCAACCGCTGTTCCGGGCATTCCCGGTATGGCTGAAGCGCAGGTTCTCGACCGCATCGAAATTGTCGAAGCACCGGGTGTAGCCGAGATTCATATCGTCTTTAATGCCCGAGCGTTGTATCTGAGGCATACGCCTTCTGAGAAAGGTGATCTCATCCGGATCTTCTTAGACTTTCCCGACCTGGACCGATCCCGTCGTTTTGCGCGTGAGCTCGCGGCATCCCCCCCGAGCGATCTCGTGCCGAAATTTCAAGTGATCTTTCCCGACCAAGCCACCAACGGACTCTCAATCAAGTTCGAACGGCCGGTCCGATTCCGAGTGAGCCAGCGGGATATTCGGAGCAGCAGCCGGATTGTAATTGCCGTGAAGCTGGATAAGCCTGGTCTTCCGCTGGTTTCACCGGCTGAAGTGAAAGGACCGGCTGTCTCGAAGCCGCCTGGGGAGAAGGGCGCAGGACAGTTTTTCGATGTCCCGCCGTTTACACCAGGCATGGATATCGAGCGATATGCCGCTGATCTCATGGAGCTCGGCCGCGCAGCACTGACGGCCGAGGAGGGTGAAAAAGCCGTTCTGATCTTCAACGCGGCACTCAATCTGCCTCCGAACAAGCAGTCCCGTGCGGCGCAAGAGATGATCGGTGTGGCCAGAGAAGGTACCGGCGACATCGACAAGGCCAAGGCGGAATATGAGCACTACCTCAAGATTTATCCGGATGGGGAAGGCGCCGCGCGAGTGCGGCAGCGCTTGGCCAAGGTGGCGGACTTGAAGGCTGCCATTGCTCAGGGAAAGGTGAAAAAGCCGGCGAAGAAAATCGATGAGATGAAGGTCTATGGGAGTGTGTACGAATACTATTACGGCGGCTACTCCCAGACGAAAATTACCGACAAAGTTTCGAATGCGACGACGAAATTCAACAATCAGGATCAGTCTTTGCTGCAATCGGCGTTTGATGTAACCGGGCGATATCGGAAGGATGAATACGATACGAAGCTGGTGGTACGAGGGACGCAGACCTACGATCTTTTGGCGGATACGGAGATCAGGCGCAATATCAGCCGTCTTCGGGCGTTGTATCTGGAGCACTCAAGTCAAGACTCCTATTTTGTTCGCGTCGGGCGTCAGCCCGGAAACACTGGAGGGGTGCTGGACTTCCGGTTTGACGGGGTGTGGTTCCGGTACACCGCCGTCCCGCAGCTTCTGAATGTGAATCTCCTTGCCGGACAGCCCAGGCAATTTAGTTTAACGTCAAATTACGTTCCTGACGATCCCAGGAATTTCCGGGCCGATCTCAAACGATATTTCTATGGAGTCAACGTTGACATCGGTCCTGTCGCTAAGGCGTGGAGCGGGAACGCCTACTATATTAATCAAATGGTCAACGGCGTCGTCGATCGTCGAGCGGTGGGGACCGAGCTGCGGTATGCCGAAAACGGAAAAAATGCCTTCGGGTTGGTCGATTACGATATCTCGTACAACGTCCTCAATGTCGCCATGCTCAACGGAACGTGGGTCACCGAGGGAACGACGTTCACGTTCTTGGCCGATCATCGGCGCACGCCTTATTTACAGACAACGAACGCGCTCTTCGGGACTCCCAATGCCCAACTTGAACATATCAATCCCACCAATGCCGATCTCTTACGCGAGCAAGCCAAGGCGGTCACCGCGACCAGTAATTTATTCCTGGTCGGTGTCCTCCAGGCCGTGAGTAAAGATTGGCAAATCGGTGGAGACGTTCGGCTGAACCGGATTTCAGGCACGGGACAGACCAATTGCTTGGTCATTCTTCCGGGGACGAGTACGCTGTTTCTTAATCCAAACGCGACGAGCGATGCCGCTTGTTCCTTGCAAGCGCAACCCGGTACTGGCAATATCTATACGTATACGGCGCAAGCAATCGGGGCGAACTTCCCGTTCGAGAGCACGACGTTCGTCGCGAATGCCAGCTACATTACGAGTCCTGCCTATAACGGGCAGTCTCTTTCGCTCAATACGCTGGCACGCCTGACTCCACAGTGGCAGTTCGACACGTTCGTGCTGTTGTACCACCAAAAGGACAATCTCAACGTTGATTTGTACCGGGTAACACCGACCATTCGACTCGATTATCGGTTTTTCAACAGCTGGACACTTGAGGGATCGGGCGGAGTCGAGAAAACATTGACCACGAGTCCATCGCAAAAAGACTCCACAACGCGGGAATTTTTTTTCCTCGGCCTGCGCTGGGATTTTTCTTAACCATGCTGGATATTCATGACCTCAGTTGTCGTCGTGGAGACCGGAAGCTCTTTGGGAAGATTAGTGTCTCAGTGCCGGTCGGGCGACTGCTGTCGATCGAAGGATCGAATGGATCCGGGAAGACGACGTTGCTGAGGGCGATCTGCGGTCTGACGCCTTTTGATCAGGGCACGATCCGCTGGCATGGGCGATCGATCACAGAGCAGCGGGACACATTCGTCGCTGACTTGACCTACATTGGTCATCGCATGGGGCTGAAAGATGATCTGACCCCGATGGAGAATATTCAAGCGGCCATGCAGATGACCGGCCATCCGGTGACTGCCGCGCTGGCGCGTACAGCCCTTGAGGCTATCGGCGTCGAACCCGCTTGTTACCGGCTGCCGACCAGAGTGCTTTCCGAAGGCCAGCAACGTCGAGTGGCACTGGCCCGCCTCTGGTGTAGCGAGCAGTCTCTTTGGGTGCTGGATGAGCCTTTCACGGCACTTGATGCGCGATCCTCTCAACTGCTTCGGGAGCGATTGCAGCGGCAGGTCGAACGGGGAGGCATTGTCGTGGCGGCGACGCATCAAGCCATAGGGCTTGATCCATCAACTGTTCAGCAGCTCAGGCTCGGCGAATGATGCAGGGGGGCGTGACCGGCGCGGTCTTCGGTCTCATCCAGCGTGATCTCCTGCTTACCTGGCGCCGCCGAGCCGATATCGCCACGACGCTTCTGTTCTTCGTGATTGTGGCCACCCTTTTTCCGCTGGGTGTCGGACCCGAACCGGCCGTGTTGCGGACGATTGCGCCGGGAGTGTTATGGATTGCGGCGCTGCTCTCTTGCTTCTTGTCGCTTGGCCGGTTGTTCGCGACCGATTATCAGGACGGCACATTGGAACAGATGTTGCTGACGCCTCATCCGTTGGCCGCGCTTGTGTTGGGGAAAATCGCAGCCCATTGGCTGGTGTCGGGTTTGCCGGTGGTCGTGTTGTCGCCGTTGATCGGCCTCCAATTCGGCTTGAGCGGCGGCGCAATCGCGATCTTGACCGTCTCTCTCTTGCTCGGCACTCCCACCTTGAGCCTGGTGGGTTCGATCGGGGCGGCGCTCACGTTAGGTATTCGGGGCGGCAATTTGCTGAGCGCATTGTTGGTGCTCCCTCTCTTCGTTCCCGTGCTGATTTTCGGAGCGGGGGCTGTAGCAAGCAGCGAGTCCGGCATGGGAGCAGAGGGGCATCTCTCGCTGCTCGGGGCCTGTGTGGTTCTGGCCGTTCCGTTTGCCCCTTGGGCGACTGCAGCGGCCTTGCGCATTGCGATCGAATAGAATCGGAGAGCATGAAAGATCGTATGAACTGGTTCCAATGGTCCTCGCCGCAGGCGTTCTATCCGCTTGCCGGCAAGCTGATTCCCTGGTTTGCCTGCGTGTCCATTGTCTGTCTGGTCGCAGGGCTCTATATGGGGTTCCTGGTCGCCCCGACCGATTTCCAGCAAGGCGATTCGTATCGTATTATTTTTGTCCATGTGCCGGCGGCGTGGATGTCCATGTTTCTCTATGTCGTCATGGCCGGATGGGCGGCTGTGGGGCTGGGTTTGAAGGCGCGGCCGTCCTTTATGATGGCTCAGGCCATCGCGCCGACCGGGGCGTTGTTCACATTCCTTGCTCTTTTTACCGGAGCGTTCTGGGGGAAGCCGACGTGGGGAGCCTGGTGGGTCTGGGACGCGCGCCTCACTTCCGAACTGATTTTGCTGTTCCAGTACGCCGGGGTCATTCTACTCCATGCCTCGATCGACGATCTCCGTCGTGCCGACCGCGCGAGTGCCGTGCTGGCGTTGGTCGGTGTCGTCAATGTGCCGATCATTTATTTTTCCGTGCGCTGGTGGAATACCCTGCACCAGGGCGCCTCGATCAGTGTGACCGCTGCGCCGAAGATGGCGGCCACGATGCTGGCGGCGATGGGGATTATGGCTCTGGGATTTTGGCTGTATAGCGCCGCGGTCACGCTGATGCGTGTCCGGTGTATCATCCTTGAACGTGAGCGGCATGCCTCATGGGTGCAGGCAGAGAGGGTCTTCTGATGCAGTGGAACAGCCTCAATGAGTTTCTTGCGATGGGCGGATATGGGGTCTATGTGTGGCCGTCATTCGGTGTGACGGCGCTCTGCATGATCTGGGAAGTGCTGATCCTTCGTCGGCGGCATGCTGCGGTCCGCACCGCACTGAATCAATCGGCCGCCTCTGCGGGAGTGGCATCATGACGCCGCGGCAAAAACGATTTTCCATGATCGGTCTCGGCTTGGCGGCGCTGGGGATTGCGTCGGCCTTAGTGCTGAACGCGTTCAACCGCAACCTCGTGTTTTTCTTTACGCCCACGCAGGTGGCCAACGGCGAGGTGCCGAAAGGGCAAAGTTTTCGCATCGGCGGAATGGTCGAAGCCGGGACGCTGACACGTGAGAACGACGGTTTAACGGTCCATTTTGTGATGAGCGATACAGTGCAACGTGTTCCGGTCACATATAAAGGCATCCTCCCGGATTTGTTTAAGGAAGGGAAGGGGGCGGTGGCGCAGGGGAGACTCTCGTCGGAGGGAACCTTCGTGGCGAGTGAAGTGCTCGCCAAACACGACGAAAACTATATGCCTCCGGAAGCCGCTGAGGCGATGGCCAAGGCCAAGGCGGCCGGGAAGCAGAGCAGCAATACGCTTGTAGTCACTCCATAAGAACGATAGAGGATATCCCTGCATGATTCCTGAAATCGGCCAGTTTGCATTGATCCTGGCGCTTTGTGTCGCAGCCGTGCAGGGTACTGTCCCGATTTACGGGGCGGCTTCCGGCAACACGTCACTGATGGCGGTCGCGAAGCCTGCGGCGCGGGGGCAGTTTCTGCTGGTGCTCATTGCCTTTTGTTGTCTGGGCTATGCATTTGCCCAGAAAGACTTTTCGGTGCTTTATGTTGCGGCGAACGCCAATTCAAAGTTACCGCTCCATTATCGTCTGGCTGCCGTTTGGGGAGCCCATGAAGGCTCGCTCCTCTTGTGGACCTTCATCCTGACACTCTGGATGATGGCGGTCACGCTCTTCTCAAAACATCTCCCGGAAGCGATGCGGGCGAGGATTCTCGGCGTGATGGGCTTGGTGAGCCTGGGGTTTCTCTTGTTCATGTTGACGGTCTCGAACCCCTTCGAGCGGTTGATCCCTGCCGCGCCCGACGGCCGCGATCTCAATCCGTTGCTCCAGGATCCCGGCATGGTCATGCATCCGCCGATGCTATACATGGGGTATGTGGGATTCTCCGTCGCTTTTGCATTCGCCATCGCCGCGTTGCTGGGTGGCAACCTGGATGCGGCCTGGGCCCGCTGGTCGCGTCCCTGGACGACCGTGGCCTGGTGTTTTCTGACGGTCGGCATCGCCTTAGGCAGCGGATGGGCCTACTACGAACTGGGGTGGGGCGGGTGGTGGTTTTGGGACCCGGTCGAAAATGCGTCGTTCATGCCGTGGCTCGCCGGAACCGCGCTCATGCATTCGCTTGCCGTGACTGACAAGCGGGGCGGGTTCAAAGTCTGGACCGTCTTACTCGCGATCATGGCGTTCTCCTTGAGTCTGCTCGGGACATTTCTTGTGCGCTCCGGTGTCTTGACCTCGGTCCATGCCTTTGCGACGGATCCGAAGCGCGGACTCTTCATTCTCGCATTTTTGGCGATCGTGATCGGCGGGTCGCTGTTGCTCTATGCCTGGCGGGCGCCGCGGGTGGGGTTGGGC
>CAZWOX010000047.1:0-19942 GCA_964635345.1 uncultured Nitrospira sp. | reverse complement strand
CAGGTCGACAACCTGCCCAACGAACATGGCGGAAGTTCTATCTCTGGATTTGGGAACCCGGTTCAGCATTGCTTTTACAGCCTATTCTTGCTATGCATAAAAGAATTATGCGAAAAGTCTCCACCCTTCACCATTTCTCAAACAACGTCCTGCAGCACCAGCTCTGCCTTCTTCTAGGCGCTCTGGCGATGATCTCGCTATTGGCTGCCGGATGTTCCAGCACGCCCAAAGTGCAGTCTGCGGCAGGGAGTAAGGCGGTCGGCGGAACCGACGAACAAATCTTTCTCGGCGACACGATCGAAAAGAATTACGATCCGAACGTCATCATGAAGCGGGGCGAGGCCTTCTTCGAGAAGGAAGAATACTCCGAAGCACTGGTCGAATATAACCACTTCCTCGACCTGCATAAAACTCATGTGCTGGCCCCCTACGCCGCCTTTAAGATAGGCGAATCCCATTTCAAGATGGCGAAATCCATCGATCGGGATCCTGAGCCGCTGAATAAGGCCATCACAGCGCTCGAACGGATGCGCAAGGACTTCCCCGGCAGCCGTTACGATGCCCAGGCGCAACAAAAGATTCAGGAGTGCCACGACTGGCTCGCCCAAATGCACCTCTTCGTCGGGCAGTTTTATTACCGCCGCGAGTCGTACCTGGCTGCCGCGCATCGATTCGAGCAGATCATGAAGATCTACCCGGATAAACCGGTTGCCCCGGACGCGCTGTACTTCCTGGCCCTGAGTTACCATGAACTAGGCGCAGACGACTGGGCCTCCGATAACCTGGCCCTGCTGGCAGAGAAATATCCAAACAGCAAAGTGGCGTCCGAAGGACGAGCCTTGATGGCCAAAATCACTGCGAAGAAGCCGGACACCATGATCGCGAAAGACTCGACGGCCACGCCCTTTTCGGATGCCCGTCTCTATGCACCACCGAGCACCAGCCCAGACCGCCCAAGCGCATCCTCCGCATTCAGTGCGCTCACCTTGCCCTCGGCCAATGCCCTCGGCCAATCCTTCACGGCCTGCCGCCTCGGCGCCTGGTGCTGAGCTCAGGCCGTCAACAGACAGCCTTCAGCTCTCAGCAAAAGTCCTTCTGAAATATTTGGCTCGTGGTGAGTTAGCTGAAGGCTGAGAGCTGCTTGCTGATGGCGAGACTATTGGCTGAGGTACCAGCCGATTCCATACCGTTCAAGGAAGCTGGTGATCATCGTGAGGGAGTTGGCGTAGATCATGACGCCTACCACGATGAGCAGCACGCCGCTCACCGTGGACACGCCCCAGAGATAGGCGCGCACCTCTTTAAAGTAGGCCAGGAAGCGGTCGACTCCCAGCGCCGTGAGAAACAACGGCAATCCCAATCCCAAGGAATAGCACGCCAATAACACCACCCCGCTCCAGAGCGAATCGGTCGTGCTGGCGTAAAGCAGAATCGTTCCCAATACCGGGCCGACGCAGGGCGTCCATCCGGCGGCAAACGCCACTCCGATGAAGAACGACCCCAGATAGCCGGCCGGACGATTGCGGAACTGATACCGATGCTCGACCTTCAAGAAGTTGAGATTCAGAATGCCGAGCAGGTAGAGGCCGAACACGATGATCATGACGCCGCCGATGCGGCGTATGTGATCCTGATAGGTGATCAGGATTTGCCCGAGCATGCTGGCAGAGGCGCCGAACGCGATGAATACCGTCGAAAACCCGCCGATGAACAAAAGCGCGTTGAGGATGATGGCCGATTTAAACCTATTCCGTTCGCTTGCATCCGTCAGTTGTTCTACCGAGAGCCCGGTGATGTAGGAAATGTACGACGGCACGAGCGGCAGTACGCACGGCGACACGAAAGACAGCAGGCCGGCTGAAAACGCGGCGAGCAGAGAAATCTGTGGCATGGATTGCATCATCGTCAGGATTTCATGAGGGCCTGAATCAATGCGCGCGCATCAGGGCCGCCCCAATCACGGGCGCCCGGCACCTTCTGCCTGACGATGCCGTTGCGATCGACCATGAACGTCATGGGCAGACTCCGGGCACCATACATCAGACCGATGCGATACTCCGCATCGTGCAGGATCGGAAAGGTGAAGCCCATTTCCTGTTGAAAGGGGCGGGTCACCGCCGCGCCCTGCGGATCGGTAGAGACCGCCAAAATCTCAAAATCCTTTCGAGAGTAACTCCGGTACAGCTGCTCCATCGCCGGCATTTCGATCCTGCAGGGTCCGCACCAGGTTGCCCAGAAATTCACGAGCACCACCTTCCCGCGCAATTGGGCAAGCGACACGACATTCCCATTCAGATCGCGCAGCTGAAAATTGGGGGCTTCGTCTCCCACCTTGACGACCCCGCGATCGGCAACCGGCCGGGAGAGAGGGCCGGCCTCGCCACAAGCCCAAGAAGCCGATACTCCGGTAGACGTATTCAGCAGACCGAACCCGCTCAGCAGCAGCGCGACCAATAACCGCTTCATAATGTCCCTTCAGAGCTTCCGGGCTTCATCGTACCACGGTCCTGAGGGAATGCGGGTTGGGGGGTGACATTCAGCAGCGTCGCGAGGGTCTTGAGATTGTCGATCCTCGTCCAGTCCTTCGGACCAATGATGATCTCTCGCACGATGCCCTGCTGATCGATGATGAAGGTCTCCGGCACGCCCAGCCGTTTATAGGGCTTATCCGTGATGCCCCACGAGTCGATCAGCACCGGAAACGTCAGATTGAGGCTCTTCACGAACGGAGGAATATCTTTCGTGGTCGTGACCCGGTCGATACTCACGGCGAGTACGACCAATCCGTCTTTCTCAAAGCTCTTGTTGAGGACCTCCATCGAGGGCATTTCCTCTCGGCAGGGAGCGCACCACGTGGCCCAGAAATTCAAAAAGACCACTTTCCCGCGAAAGTCGGAGAGCCGGTGAGGTTTGTCGTTGAGATCGGTCAGAGTGAAATCCGGCGCCGCCTTCCCAACCACCAGCGGTTCATACTTCGAACTCTGCAGCCAGACAATGGCAAACGTCACCGCGAGCACAACGGCGCCGGCGACAAGAATCATCACACGCGAACCGCCCTTCGGCCGTTCTTCGATGATTGCCTGAGAAGCAGTGGACTGATCAGCCAAAACTAATCCTCCGTGGCGTCTTGCAGGATGATCAAAATGGCCTGCCAACGAGGCCGCAGGGAGTACGGGCCCCGAGACGTACCGAGAAGTACGTCGAGGGGAACGGACGACCGAGAACGAAGTTGGCAGCCATTTTCAGCATCCTGCCCTAGGCATAAGCGTGCAAGCCGGACAACAAGAAATTCACACCCCAGAAACAGAAAATGACCATCAAGAACCCGAAGACTGCATAAATCGCCGCCTTATGCCCTTCCCATCCACGGGTCATCCGGGCATGGATGTAAGCGCCGTAAATAAGCCACACGATCAGCGACCAGGTTTCCTTGGGATCCCAGCTCCAATATCCGCCCCACGCGTAGTTGGCCCACATGGCTCCGAGAATGATCCCGAAGGCCAGCATGGGAAACCCGACAGTGATGGCTTTGTACCCTAACTCATCGATGGTTTCGAGATCGGGAAACGCGGCATAGAAGCCTGTCGTTTTCCCGAGACGCTCAGCCCGCTCTTTGAACAGATACATCACGCCCAGGCCACCGGCCATCGCGAAAGCGGCGTAACTCGTCAACGTCACGGAGACGTGAATGTAGATCCAATAGCTGTTGAGTGCCGGCACCAGCGGCTCCGCCGTCTGATAGCGATAGGGCAGGAGCGACGCCGCACCCATCGCGATAAAGCCGATCCCGACGACGAAGGCCCCGACCGCCTTGATTTTGTAGCGCATCTCCAGCAGTACATATCCGAGAATAATCGCCCAGGAAACATAGGCCATCGCCTCGAATTGATTCGACCAAGGGGCGAAGGTGCCGGAATGCTGCATCCGCTCGAACGCCCGGGTAAAGAGCGCGCCGGTATTCAACATCCATCCGAAGACGGTGACCAATGTCGCGACCTGACCGAGCTGCGTCGCCCAGACGCCGTCGCGTTCATCGAAATTCTCCTGGAGATGGCCTGCCGGAGCAAGCGTCATTGCCGGACGGCGTGCAAACAAATAGCCGATATAGAGCACCAGAGCGGCCAGATACAGCCAGAACGTCATATCGAACAGAAACAACGATTTCATCATGATGTCCTCCGTCTATCGACTGCGCAGAGACTTGCGTTTCTGCATCATACCCAAGGAAGAATCCGGTCGCTACCGGCTCAGGCCTGAAAGGTCCGAATCTTTTCCGTCAGCTTTCGGAACTCCTTTTGAAAATCGATCTGGCTCTTGTGGGTCGTCCCGCCGAGATGAACTGTCACCCCCGACTGCTCCGGCACAATCTTGGCCCAGAGACGGCGATGGAAGATAAACGACGAAAGCGTAATACCCACGACAATCATCGTACAGCCGGTCCATACGATATTGATCCCTGGATTCTTGGCAATCTGGAGCCCGGTAAATTTCCGCGGCTTGTACCCCACCAGCTCGAATTGATACTTGGAATCTTTGATCTTGAAAAGATCGGGGAACTGCTGAAAGATCCACGGAGTGGCCTGAACAGAATCCCGTTCATTGATCACCAGCTTCACGGCTGGATTGGCATGCTCGATGGTCTTGGAATAGACCTTCTTCTCCGTGGAGTTGAAGGCAAAATCCGCAACGAAATCCGTGATCGACAGTTTCACATTGAGATCGGGCAGCGACTGTTCCTTCTGCCATTCGAGATCGACCGTCTTCAACACCTTGTCGGTCTCTTTATCCTTGATAGTCACCCGCGCGACTTCGACCTGATCCCACGCGTCGCCATAGCTGGATTGATAAAACCAGATCCCTTTGTAGACCAGCGGATCGTTCACCGAAATCGTTTTGGTGACCACTGACTGCCCGCCGTCTACCACCGTCAAGGTGCTGTTATACGACTTGACCGACCCGTTTTCGTGATAATCGATCCAGAACTTATCGACCTTCAAATCGAAGTTGCCGCGGGGAATATGATAGGTCTGGCCTTCCAGACAGACGCCGAACTCCTGAAACCCATAATAGGTCCCGAGCAACCCGCCGAAGATAATGACGGTCGCGCTCAAATGGGCCATGTGGGCTCCGACCCGTCCCATCACTCCTTTTGTGGCGTAGACCGTGACTTCTCCCGGCTCGTTCTTGGCGAGCACGCGGTAGCCCTTCGACACAAAATGATGCACCAACTGCTGGGCTACCGACTCTTTCGTATTGTCGAGGGGAATTTCCGCCTGCTGCTTCATGTTCTTGATGAACGCCATCGTGACACCCACTTTGTCCTGTTTCATGGAGCGCCAGACGGAAGGGAACCGCTTATAAAAACAGGTCAGCGAGTTGACACAGAGCAGCCCGAGAAGACTCGTGAACCACCAGGTGTGATAGACATCCGTAAACCCCAGGCGAAGAAACCACCGGTAGGCATTTTCCCCATACTCCTGGACATAGACCTCCGCCCGTTCACCTTGCTGGATCACAGTCCCGATCGTCGCGGTCATCGCAATAAATAAAAACAGGAAGATGGCGAGCTTGACGGACGCAAAGAACTCGACGAATTCCTTCGAGAATTCATCCCAGCCGAGACCGGGAGTCGATGGACGGATAGTCGGCTCTTTGGGGAGAACGTCAGGTTGGCTGTTCATGCGGCTCTATATTCGCCTTCGGCCCGGACCATACTCGCTCGCACAGAGAATTTTGGGCGATCCCCAAAACCGGATCCCGCCGATCATCTCGGCATCTCCGCAAGCTCTACGTCGCGGTCGAAGTATTGGATTGTCTGAAGTACTTCTAAGTGCGCGAAAATTTTGCCATCTTACTAGCGGATTTTATCGAGTGTCAAGCCAGGTCGGCCCGCCACAAGAGGTATCCCCTACTATTGAAATGATAGACAAAACAGCCCCAGTCCGCTAAGATTCAGCCGGTTCTACAGAAACGAACCCGTCACGGGCACAGTACTCACCTGGCCAGACACCACACAGACGGCTTTCGACAACCAGAAACCAGAGGGGGTTCATGAGAAACAACTATCTATTTACTTCTGAATCAGTGACAGAAGGGCACCCCGACAAAATTGCCGACCAGATTTCCGACGGAATTCTGGACGCCATCCTTGCCCAGGACAAATATTCGCGCGTCGCCTGCGAGACGATTCTGACGACCGGCATCGCATTTGTCGCCGGTGAAATCTCGACCAAAGCCTATGTGGAAATCCCCGATATCATCCGCGACGTCATCAAGGATGTCGGTTATAACGATGCCTCCTGGGGATTCGACTCCCACACCTGCTCGGTTCTGACCGCGATCCACCAGCAGTCCGGCGATATCGCGATGGGCGTGGATTCCGGCGGCGCCGGGGACCAGGGCTTGATGTTCGGCTACGCCACCAACGAAACCACCGAGTTGATGCCGATGCCGATCGTCCTGGCGCATCGCCTCACCAAGCGTCTGGCCGAGGTGCGCAAGAAGAAGATTCTCAACTGGGTGCGCCCGGACGGCAAATCCCAGGTGACCGTGGAATACAAAAACGGGAAGCCGGTACGGATCGATACGATCGTGGTGTCCACGCAACACAGTCCTGATGTCACCAACAAGCAGATCGAGCGCGACATCATGGAAAAGGTCATCAAGCCCGTCATGCCGAAGGGGCTCTACGACCCGACCAGCGTCAAGCACCACATCAACCCGACCGGCCGGTTCGTGGTCGGCGGCCCGATGGGCGACACCGGTCTCACCGGCCGCAAAATCATCGTCGACACTTACGGCGGCCACGGCAGCCACGGAGGCGGCGCCTTCTCCGGCAAGGATCCGACAAAGGTGGATCGCTCGGCCTCCTATATGGCTCGCTACATCGCCAAGAACATCGTCGCAGCCGGGCTCGCCGACAAATGCGAAGTCCAGCTGGCCTACGCGATCGGCGTGGCCGATCCGGTTTCAGTCCTGGTCGACACCAAGAACACGGAGAAGATGGCGGTCGAAAATCTCGACAAGCTCGTGCGGAAGCACTTCCCGATGACCCCGCGCGGCATCATCGATCACCTCAAGCTCCGCCGGCCGATCTTCCGCAAGACGGCGGCTTACGGCCACTTCGGCCGGAACGAACCGGAATTCACCTGGGAAAAAACCGACAAGGCGAAAGCGTTGCGCAGAGACGCAGGCCTGTAATTGAGTCAGCCCTGAGGGCATAACCAAGGGGGACGGGTTACCCAACCCGCCCCCCTTTTACTGATCACTCATCACCCGTCACTCATCACTTCACTGGAGGTTTTCGTGGATTACGATGTGAAAGACATTAAGCTGGCGGACGCAGGCAAGTTAAAGATTGAATGGGCTGAAGCCACCATGCCGGTGCTGCGACTCATCCGGAAGCGATTCAAACGGCAGCAGCCGCTCAAGGGTGTGCGGGTCACCGCCTGCCTTCACGTCACCACAGAAACCGCCAACCTGGCGATCACGCTGAAAGCCGGCGGAGCCGATGTGCGCCTCTGCGCCTCGAACCCGCTCAGCACTCAGGACGACGTCGCCGCCGCCCTGGTGCAGCATGAAGGGATTCCCACCTTCGCCATCAAGGGCGAGGACAACGCCACCTACTATCGCCACATCGAGTCAGCCATCGCCCATCGCCCGCATCTTTCGATGGACGACGGTGCCGATGTCGTCTCGCATCTGCACTCCAAGAGGAAAGATCTCCTGCGCAACGTGATCGGCGGAACGGAAGAAACCACGACAGGCGTCATTCGCCTGCGCAGCATGGCCGAGAAAAAAGTCCTCAAGTTCCCGGTCATTTCCGTCAACGATGCCGACACCAAGCACATGTTCGATAATCGCTACGGCACCGGCCAGTCCACCATGGACGGCATCATCCGCGCAACCAACCGGCTGGTCTGCGGCTCCGTCTTCGTCGTCGCCGGCTACGGCTGGTGCGGACGCGGCATCGCCATGCGAGCCAAGGGCATGGGCGCAGACGTCATTGTGACCGAGATCGATCCGTTGAAGGCGCTTGAAGCCGTCATGGACGGCTATCGTGTCATGCCGATGGAAGAAGCCGCCCCGATCGGCGACTTTTTCGTCACGGTCACCGGTAACTTGAAAGTCATTCGCGGCGAGCATTTCGCGAAGATGAAAGACGGCGCCATCGTCTGCAACAGCGGCCATTTCAACGTCGAGTTGGACATTCCGGCCTTGGAGAAACTGGCCAAGAAGCGGAAAGTCGTCCGCGACGGCGTGGAGCAATTCACCTATAAGAACGGCAATCGCGTGAGCCTCCTCGGCGAAGGCCGCTTGGTCAATCTCGCCACCGCCGAAGGTCATCCCTCCAGCGTCATGGATATGAGCTTTGCCAACCAGGCACTCGGCGCCGAATACATCGTGAAGAACTACAAGATGCTCGAGAAGAAGGTGTATCCGGTCCCAGCCGTCATCGATAAAGAAATCTCGCGGCTCAAACTCGCCGGCATGGGAGTGGATATCGACAAGCTGACGAAAGAGCAGGAAAAATACCTGGCCAGTTGGGAGATGGGCACATAGGGAACAAGTGCGGAGCGGGCACTCTCAGTGCTCGCTCACCGCGCATGCAAGATTGATCAAATTTCCATATAATAGCGGGCGATGCTCGGTGAATGCGCGCAATGAGAGCACCCGCCCCGCACCTGCTAGAAGGAAAAGAAGAAAGGCCGCCGTTCCCGGTGGCTTTTCTTGCGCTCTCAGTTACGCCCCCCTACCGTAACTGAGTAAGCTCGCCAAAACTATTCCCCTAAATCTCTTGAACCTCTTGCATCCTTCCTCCCCTGCCATTGAAATCGTCGCAAACATTTCTCAGGTTACACTCGGATCGGAGAGGCTTCGTGACCTTGCAGACTCGGGTACAGACTCACATGTTAGAAGTGATACCCCACCCCGAAGACGAAGAGACTGGCTTCATATTGCGCGCTCACGTCTGAATCCTTGAAATTCAGGCGCGCCTTGTTGAATTTGTACTCTCCAAACAACGCCACCTGCTTGGTCACCAGCACACGCAAACCAGCTTGTACATTCAAGCCCTGTGAGATTGAGGACTGTGACCCCGTGGCATCGGATTCTCTCGCAAAAAACACCCCCACTCCCACCCCTGCATACGGTTGAAAAACCTCACCGGGATATCGGTACACAAGATTCGCGGCCCAGGTGGTCACCCGCAGGTGAGCCCCCGAGATGGTGCCTGCAGGGGTTCCGTTGATTGTTACGGCCTGCTGCTTGATATGAGGCGTGAGGGTGTAGGCTTCTGTTTCAACTCCGAAATATTTCAGTTTGTCGAAATAGTAGCCCAGTTTCGCGCCGTACACCAGCGAACTCTTGAGCCTCCGGTCGGAAATCACATTATCGGGGTCATTATACGTGCCATGAGCTAATAGACCAAATTGGCCCGCCACGTAGGATTCTGCCTTAGCTGAGTCGGGTTGAAAAAGCACGCCTCCGGCCAGACATACTAGATGAGACCCAATCAATAACATTGCACGTGCTGACGATTGCCACCCTGCATTCATGAAACCCCTCCTTTGTGCGCAGTCAAAATACCGTCGTTTTCGCTTCCCATGGTTGATATATAGGTCATTACTTAACCTATTTAGTTTATGACTATATCTTAAAAGGCAAATAAGTAAATATAACTTAACTTATTAAGACATTATCGTTTCCCCTTATGCGGAGCATGCTCTGCGCAAGGAGAACATGATGAAGGATCTACTGAGGCGATTGGGCAGGCGAATTAAGGAGATACGAAAGGCGCGGGGAATGAGCCAGGAGGTGCTTGCCGAACGGATCGACATGAGTCCGCAGTATTTGAGCCGGATTGAAGGCGGGGCTCAGAGCCCCTCGGTTGAAATGCTCACTAAGCTGGCTGACTCGTTAGAGGTCGAGGTGTGGGAGCTTTTTGACTTTGGATATCCGGGAACGGTGAAGGAATTACGGGAGGCCGTAAGGAAGGTCGCGCAGGGAGCTGATGAGGGACAGCTCCGCTTAGCCTTGAAGGTATTCCGCGCCGTGGTGCGCTAGCACTCTCCGCCCGCACAACCTCTCTTTCGATCTCAGTCAGGAACAAGAAACAGGGAAGAAACAGGGACATTCTGAATTTCCGATTGCCCATGTGGCAGGAGCGGAGGTCACCGGAGGCGCGGGGACCCGCCGAGGCTCGGCCAGGCCAAAAAATGAAGAAAAGCCGTATGGCGCTCTACGGTGAGGAATCTGGCGGAACGAGATGCTCAAGAGTTTTGATCAGCTCAGGGATATCACGGCTCGCAATCTTCCATACCCGGTGGACATCGACCTGAAAATAGTCATGGACCACTACATTCCGGAAGCCCATGATTTTTCGCCAAGGAATCTCCTGATGGGTGGTTCGGAATTCGCCGTCTGAAGCATATCGAGCAGAAGCGAGTCGTCACGCTGCATACACGGCTTCCATATGGGAGAGAATGTGTTTGCGTCTGATGTAGTTGCGGCTTTCCTCCACCAGCCGTTTTTCAACGAGATCGACCGAACGACCGAATAACGCCTCCAACTCTTCCTTCATATCCAGCAAATGTTCAATCCCCCAGTCTGAATCGGGGCTGAATGTCACCAGCACATCCACATCGCTGTCCGGACGGAAATCCTCTCGAAGCACGGAACCAAAGAGCGCCAGCTCTGTAATCTCCCACTTCCGACAGAACGCCGCAATCCGCTCTTTCGGCACATCAATCTGAATTTTTCCGTTCATGACGTCTCCGCGCAGGTGTGATAGTCGCGATGGTAGCACCACTCATCGACAATGTCACCGGACCGCTGAGGAGACACCTGGGAGCCAATCTCTCGATTCAGATTATATCCGACTGTGATAGAGTGAGAGCGAGCGCTGAAGCCTTCCAGATCGGAGGCTCCTATGAGACCGACGAACGTCACTCCTCTCAACCTCTCCAATTACGACATTTCTCCTGACCAGGGGTTTCTCCCGTCAGATCCGCTTGAACAGCTGCCGGACTCGCCGATGCTTAACCATCTTGGGCACGAGTTGCCGAAGTTGCTGAGTGCTCGTATGGTCCGGCAATTCATCGACGGGCAGCGCCAACTGATTCCATCAATTCCCGTAACATGGCGGGATCAGGACTATCGGGCCGCCATGCGGATTCTCTCGTTCGCCGGTCATGCCTATGTGTGGGAAGCGCCGGATCAGCCGGCGGCGACACTCCCCTCGCAACTCGCGCAACCTTGGTACGCCGTCGCGCTGAAACTGGGCCGGCCCCCGGTGCTGTCTTACGCCTCCTATGCACTCGATAACTGGCGTAGGCTGGATCCGGCTAACCCCATCCAATTGGATAATATTGTGCTCCTCCAGAACTTCCTCGGCGGACTGGATGAAGAGTGGTTTGTGGTCATCCACATTCAAATCGAGCGACAGGCAGGGCCGGGATTGGCCGGGCTTATTCAGGCCATGAACGGAGCTGCGGGTCACAAGCCCGACGAAGTACTCGCCGGACTTCAATCACTCGCTGCCGCCCAAACCGCAATGAGAGACACGCTGCTGCGCATGAAGGAACGATGCGACCCCTACATGTATTACAACCGGGTACGCCCCTACATTCATGCCTGGAAGAACAGCCCTACGCTCCCCCATGGCATCGTCTATGAAGGTGTGACGGCCTATGCGGGACAGCCGCAACAGTTCCGCGGGGAAACCGGCGCGCAGAGTTCCATCGTGCCCTGCCTCGATGCCGGGTTTGGCATTTCCCACACACCCGACCCCCTCACGGTGTATCTGCAGGAAATGCGGGAGTACATGCCTCCGCGGCACCAAGCATTTCTCCGCGCGATCGAGCAGACGACCGATGCGAACGGAAGACCGCTGCTCTCTGGTTATCTCCGCGACCGCAAATCACACAATCCAGAACTTTGGAATGCCTACAGCACGTGCGTCGATCTGCTGGCGCAGTTTCGCGAAATCCATGTCGGATACGCCGACAACTACATCCATCGCCAACACCAAGTCCATGCCAGCAACCCCAGCGCCGTAGGAACGGGCGGCACGCCCTTCATGGCCTATCTCCAGAAACACCTGGACGAAACCAGGCGCGCTATCGTTGACTAGACCTGCCATCCGGCGTATCGTTTCGCACACTCATCTTACCCCCGAGGTCTCACCATGCAGGCAGCTTCAGGATATGATCCTCGCCTCGCACGGGATCTCATCCTCGACGAGCTGTTCGATCTTTCCCTCTACAAAGCGCTTCGAGATGTGACTCAACCGGACGTCCATGACACGCTGGATGAATTGATCAAGGTTGAAACCGCTCATCTCGCCTTTTGGCAGCGGTTCTTCAATCTCAAACTGGAACAGCTGGACCTCGGACGGCGCATCAAACTATCCGTCATGATGCTGGTCTGCAGGCTCTTCGGCTCGACGGCAGTCCACCTGGTCCTCGAAGCGATCGAAGTTCACGGAGTACGGAAGTACCTCGCGGTCTGGCGGGCATACCAAGGCAAACCGCTGGCCGAAGCATTGCGCGGGATTCTCATGGATGAGTTCAAGCATGAAGACGTGCTGGTCACTGCGCTGACGCAACGAAAAATCAACGCCGAGAAGATCCGCAATATCTTTCTCGGCTTGAACGACGGCCTGGTGGAGATTCTTGGCGCGGTGAGCGGATTCTTCGGAGCCTTCGGGAGCACGACCATGGTCCTGATCGCCGCCTCGACAACGGCGGTCGCCGGAGCCCTGTCGATGGGCGCAGGCGCGTTCCTCGCGCTGAATTCTGAAAAGGAAGTGAAGTCGACTGAAGTAGCCAGGAAGATCTTCTTGGGCGAGGAATCGGAATCGAGCCCGATGGAGGAACAGCCCTTGTCGTCGGCTCTAGTGGTGGGCTCGGCCTATCTGATGGGAGCCGTCGTGCCGGTTTTACCCGTGCTGATCGGCGCAACCGATGCGCTGTTCTCCGTCCTGACGGCCGGCATGATGGTAGTGTTGGTCTCGACGATCCTGTCGTTCTTATCCGGCATGGATATCACGCGTCGTATTCTGCTCAATCTCGTCATTATCACGATCGCCGTCAGCGTGAGCTACGGAATCGGGATCGTGGCGAAATCTGCATGGGGCATTTGACTTGAGGGTATTATGGAGACCACATCATGAAATCTCGGTTCCCCCTCTATGTTGAGAAATTCGGACTTTGGAAAGGCTCGGAACTATACGGTAAATCCAAGTATTCTCGACGTGAGCATTGTTTAACCGTTCCAGGTCTTCGCCATGCCATTCGCTTACGCGGGAAAACCTCCGACTACCAGGCGTTCAAAAAGATCTTCGTTGAGGGAGAATATGCCTTCGACCTTGGCTTTACCCCGCGCCTCATTCTCGATGGCGGTGCGAATGTTGGCTACTCCTCGGTGTTCTTCACTCATCAATACCCTGGAGCGCTCATCATCGCCATAGAACCGGAATCAGAAAATTTCCGTCTTCTGGCCAAAAATACCGCTCCCTACCAGAACATTCGCCCGGTCCAGCGCGCATTGTGGCCTAGAAATGTTCATCTGATGATGGAGAATACCACGGGGCAACCCGATGCATTTCGTGTGAGCGAAAGTCTTTCCCCTGATAGTTCAACCATCCCGACAATAACTATCAACGATTTGCTGGGCGAAATGAGTGTGGACCAGATCGACTTGCTCAAGCTCGACATTGAGGGATCGGAAAAAGAGCTATTTGAAGATCCTGCAAAACACTGGTGGCTCTCAAGGACACGAGCAGTGATCGTGGAACTCCATGATCGAATTAAACCAGGCTGCACAGCAGCAGTTGAAGAAGCCCTCGCCGGGCAGAATTTCATTCGCTCGCAGAGAGGAGAGAATATCCTATTTATCAGAAAGTCCGTCTTCTGATAGCCTTATCGAGCGGAGACCATGGGGAGCTCTCGCGACCCTTCGGCTTCCCGTTGAATACGCTCCCGTTCGGCACGGGAGGCTTCCAGAACATCGTGCAACATCTCATCGGTCATTTGCGTGAGCTGCGCCGCCGCATCTTTCATGTCGGCATGCTCCACCGCGCGTGAGAGCACTTCCGATTTCGTCGCGCCCTTCTTCTGCCCCATAAACGGCTTGGTAATCAGAAATACGACGTCGCGCAACGGCATGAACCGCAAGAATCGACGGAGCAAACGAATCGTCTGGATCGGATAACAGAAGAGCTTGTACATGAACAACTTCTGCAACCCCTTCTGCCGCACACGATTGATCGTCTCTCCCGGCAGACAGGTCGGATCGATTTCAGAACACTTGAAATACTTGTACCAATCCGTCGATTCCTGTACCAGCCCGCGCTTCACATATTCCTGCCACAGCGGGGTTCCGCGGTAGACGCAGAGTCGGTTGAAGCCGAACGTATCCAGCGGCAGCTTGGCTGCGAAATCAAACGTGGCCTTCATATCTTCGACGGTTTCGTCTGGATTGCCGACCGTAAAGAATCCGTGCACGATCTCGATGCCGGCCTTTTTGGCATTCTTGACCGCCGTCGTCACCTCCGCCAGCGTCTGCTCCTTCTTCAACCGGTCGAGGATCTTCTGACTGCCGCTCTCGATCCCGAACATGACGGTGCGGCAATGGGCCTTGGCCATCGCGGGAAAGAGATGTTGGGCGACTGAATCGACTCGGCCTTCGATGCCCCACTGAATCGTCAGCTTCTCGTCCATTACCCCTTGGCAAACGGCCTCGATCCGCTTCGGCTGGAGCAGGAAGTGGTCATCGACGAAATAGACCGACCCGTACCCGTGTTCTTCGAGATGCTTGAGTTCGGCCACCACGTGCGCAGGGGTTCGTGCCCGCCACTTGCCTTCGTTGAAAATCGGAATGTCGCAAAACACGCAAGGCCAGGGGCAGCCGCGCGAGGTTTGCATCGTGGTAAACCGCTCCATCGACAGCACTGCAGGCACGTCCAACGGCATCGACTCGATGAAGTCGAGCTTCAGACTCTCTCGATCAGGAAAGGGCCACTGGTCCAAATGGCGTTCCATCGGACGATTTGGATTGTGAACGACTTTCCCGTCCTTCATCCAGGTCACGCCGGCAACGGCTTCCGGGCTGCCAAGATTCGCGAGCAAATCAAGCAACAGCTGCTCACCGTCACCGCGGCAGACATAATCGACTTCGGGACACTGCAATTTGACCAGCGGGGCATTGAGACTGGCAAAGACACCGCCGAAGGCCAACTTTACCTTTTGATTGGTCGCGCGAATCTGGCGCGCAAGAATTTTGGCGTAGGGATAACTGGTCGTACTCAGAAAACTCAGGCCGACAAGATCCGGCTGTTCACGATTGATCTGATCAATGATCGCGTCGTTCGGCGTATCGGGATTCGCCTGGTCGAACATCACGCACTCATGGCCGGCCTGCTTGACAACAGACGAGAGCGACATAATGCCGATGGGCGGGAACCCCATGACACGGATATTGCCGTTTTTCGCGCGGGTCTTTGCCGGAAGCGCGTAGAACTGGGGATCACGGACGTGGATGAGGAAAACTCGCAAACAGACTCCTTAGTTCGGCTTCGACTACCGCTGAGTGCGCGGATACCGGAAGGATGCGACGGAAAGAGCGGAGGGGATCATGGACAGATGCAATCCTTAAGATGAGACTAGCACGATACTAGGTTTGGTGGAAGAGAATAGTTTCGGGATCGGCCCTGGTTCAAGATGACGATCGAATCATGCGTACAGGGGCGGATACAGATCGGGGGCGCTGAGCGTCGCTCAGCGCCCCCGATCAACACACGACGAAAGGAATTGTTAGCGGCCCAACGCCAGCTTGATCGCGTTGCCGATCTCCGCCGGATTCTTCACGACCTTCACACCGGCTGATTCGAGCGTCTTCATTTTTTCAGCTGCGGTCCCCTTACCGCCGGACACAATGGCGCCGGCATGACCCATGCGACGGCCCGGAGGCGCCGTGATACCGGCGATAAAACTCACGACCGGCTTCTTCACATTCTTCTTAATGAACTCAGCGGCTTTCTCTTCCGCATCGCCGCCGATCTCACCGATCATCACAATCCCCTGGGTCTCGGGATCCTTCTCGAACAGCGCCAGCACATCGACAAAGCCGGTTCCATTCACCGGATCGCCGCCGATCCCGACGCAGGTGGTTTCGCCAAGACCCAAGGTCGAAAGCTGGTGCACCGCTTCATAGGTGAGGGTCCCGCTGCGCGAGACGACGCCGACGATGCCCTTTTTATGAATGAAGCCCGGCATAATGCCGATCTTTGCTTCATCCACCGTGATCACACCGGGGCAGTTCGGACCGATCAATCTGACATCGCGGCCACGCAACGCCCGCTTCACCTTCACCATGTCGTTCACCGGGATGCCTTCCGTGATACAGATGATCAGCTTGACGCCGGCATCGGCGGCTTCCAGGATGGCATCGGCGCAGAACGGCGGCGGCACGAAAATCAACGAGGTATCGCAGCCCTCTTTTTTGACCGCATCCCGCACCGTATTGAAAACGGGTATGCCTTCGACTTCCTGCCCAGCCTTGCCAGGGGTCACACCGGCGACGACCTTCGTCCCATAGGCCTTGCACTGAGTCGCATGGAACGAGCCCTCTTTGCCCGTGATGCCCTGCACCACCACCCGCGTGTCCTTATTCACCAGAATTGACATGGTCCCGTTCCCTTCGCAGACTTCCGTTTCTAAAAAATACCCTTTTGGTGCGCGTCTTCAATGGTTGCTCGATGCATGTCGTATTGCGCAGCGTTCAGCTTTGCCGCGGGGCTGTCCGCAAACGGCATGGCAAACATCAAGAAGAACTGAATCCAAAACCCCATCCCTTGGCGCGTTCCGATGACCCCAACCTCTTTCGACTGGCGATCTCTGTAACTCGTTCGCATAGCGAGGTCTTGAGCTACATACCCGGGAATCATGGTAAATGTGATCGCCGATATGGCCGCAGACCAGGAAAGACCTTCGTCTCCCGCTTCAAGAACAGCAATGTCCGCAGATAGGTCCGCGGGAGCGTCATTCATGATGACCGAAGAAAACAAACCGGAATCAAGGTAGGCTTTGACAGCCTGCTCACGAGAATCGCCGAGCCCTTCCTTCCCTTGAGGATCGATCCCTGCGACATGGAGCGCAATGGACTTCTTGGCCGGCTGAACCGACTGCGGCGGTTGCTGCCCCGACACCGATACCGCCCCATCCCGGACCATGATGCATCCGGAAGTGCTCATCGCAAAAAAAACCAATGTCAGGATTGCCCAAGGCATTTTCCGCACACACCCTTCCACGCACGCGCTGGCCCATGAACCGAAACTTTCTTGCAGGAACAAATGCGGGTCCCGCTTACACCGCTTTGCCGGTCAGCTTCACAATTGTTTGCGCCGCTTCCCACAAGTCGTTGGCCACCTCCAATCTCAGGCCCGACTCCGCCAACAGCTTTCGGCCTTCTTCGGCGTTCGTTCCTTGCAGACGAACCACCAACGGCACCGTAATCTTCACTTCCTTGGCGGCTTCGATCACACCATTGGCAATACGCTCACAGCGCACGATCCCGCCGAAAATGTTGATGAAGATGCCCTTGACGTTCGGATCCTTGAGGAGGATCCGGAAACCGGCCGCCACCGTCTCTTTGGTCGCGCCGCCGCCGACGTCCAGAAAGTTCGCCGGCTCGCTGCCCGCCAGCTTGATCACATCCATCGTCGCCATGGCAAGACCCGCGCCGTTGACCATGCAGCCGATATTGCCGTCCAGCTTCACATAATTCAGATTGTTCGCGCCGGCTTCGATTTCCAACGGCTCTTCTTCGTTGAGATCGCGCATCTGCTGAACATCGGCATGCTTGAACAACGCGTTGTCATCGAAGGACACTTTGCCGTCGAGCGCGACGATCGTTTTTTCCTTGGTGATGATGAGCGGGTTGATCTCCACCATCGCCGCGTGTTTCTCCATGAACAAGCGATAGAGATTGCCCATCATCTGGATGAAAGGATTCATCACGGCCGGCTCGATCGTATTGAGGCCGAGGGCAAATGCCACGTTGCGCCCGTTGTAGCCTTGGAATCCCACGGCGGGATCGATCAATTCCTTGATGATCTTTTCGGGCGTCTTTTCCGCTACCTCTTCGATTTCCATCCCGCCTTCGGTGCTGGCGATGAATACGGGCCACGCGGAATCGCGGTCCACCAGGATGCTCAAATACAATTCCTTGCTGATGTTCGCGCCTTCTTCGAGAAGGAGCCGATGGACCTGACGGCCTTTGGGACCGGTCTGGTGAGTCACCAGCGTCTTGCCGATCAGCTCCTTAGCCAGACCTGCCACCGCCGCCTTGTCCTTGGTAATCTTGACGCCGCCCGCCTTGCCGCGACCGCCCGCATGGATCTGCGCCTTCACGACGAACACAGGTGTGTTCAGCTCATCGGCCCAGGCCGTCGCCGCTTCCGGAGACGTAATTTCTTTGCCGCGTGGAACCGGCACCCCGAACTGCGCAAAAAGTTGCTTGGCTTGAAATTCGTGAACGTTCATGTTTTCCCTTCTGCGCAACAAGCGCGACTCGCGTGAAAGGCTGGACGGTGGGCAATGCTGCCACGTCTCGCGTTTCTCGCATGTCTCGCCTATCTCGCTACTCCTTTCGTGTGTAGGCCGGCAAAATCATCGGAGATATCACGCCGCTCACATTCCCATGTTTTTTCGCATCGGCCCGGAACCGCTGCAGATGCTGCACAGTGAGCTTGCCCTGCTTCATAGAGCCGGCGCGCCCGGCGGCCGTCAGTCCTGAGCGCTTGCCGAACACCATCAGGTCGAGCAGCGAATTCCCCATCAATCGATTACGCCCGTGCAGGCCCCCGGAAGCTTCACCGGCCACGAACAAATTCTTCACATTGGTTTCTGAATTCGTATCGATCTTCACGCCGCCGTTCTGATAGTGCAGCGTCGGATAGATCAACACCGGATCTCTACTGATATCGATGCCGAACCGATCGAACTGCATCAGCATCGCGGGGAAATGTTTTTCCACCGTTCCCGGTCCATGCTCCGCATCGAGCAGCGGCGTATCCAGCCAGACGCCGACCCGGCCCGACATCGTGCGAATGCCGCGGCCCTCTTCACACTCGCGGATGATGGAGGACGAGACGACATCGCGGGTATCGAGTTCGTTCACGAAGCGTTCGCCCTTCGCATTGACCAGATGACCGCCTTCCGAACGAATCCCTTCGGTGACCAACTGCCCGACCAACTGTTCCGGGTACACCGCCCCTGAGGGATGGTATTGGAAGGTATCGATATGCGCCAGCTTCGCGCCCATGCGATAAGAGAGGCAGAGCCCGTCGCCGGTCGCCCCGTAGTGATTGCTGGTCGGGAATCCTTGAATATGCAGCCGACCGATTCCGCCGGTCGCGAGAATCACCGACTTCGCCGCCACGACGACATACCGGTGATTATCCAAATCCTTGAAAATGGCCCCGCTGCACCGGCCGTTCTCATCGCTGAGCAACTCCACCGCCGCACAGAATTCAAGCAGCTGAATTTTCTGATTCAGGACTTCATCCTTGAGCACCCGCATGATCTCCAGACCGGTATAGTCGGAGCAGGTCAGGAGCCGTGGCTTGGAACTGCCGCCGCCTTTCTTCACATGCAGATTGCCGTCCGCCTGCCGGTCGAACAGCACGCCCAACTCGATGAGCCACTTGGCGATCGCCGGACCGTCATCGACCATGGCCTTCAACAGGTCATGGTCGTTGTGCATGTGGCCGCCCTTGAGCGTATCGAGGAAGTGCGTGACGGGAGAATCCTCCGGCGCCACGGAGATCTGCATCCCGCCCTGCGCCATCACGCTATTGGAATCGCCCAATCTGAGTTTGGTGGCCAGCATGACTTTTGCGCCGGCGCCGTGCGCATGCAGCGCCGCGGCGCAACCGGCC
>CAZWOX010000046.1:18715-20488 GCA_964635345.1 uncultured Nitrospira sp. | reverse complement strand
TGCAACGGACTCCTCACTCCCCTCCTGCTTTTTGCAGCACCTTTCCCACGGCATTCCAGCCGAAGATAGTGATCCCTTTATGCACATAGGTGTCGGTCCCGCCATAAACCAGCGCCGGAGCCGCAGCCTGCTGGTCTGCCAGGGCCAGCCAGCGTTCCAGCCCCGTAAAAAACTCCCGATTGAGCGTCTGCCCCGACTTGATCTCAATCGGCATCAGCTTCGTCCCAGCATCGGCAATGACATCCACCTCGTTACCGTTGCTGTCCCGCCAGAAATGGAGCGCCGCGCGCTCCCCCCGGTTGAGGCGCGTCTTCACCAGCTCGGACACGGCAAATGTTTCAAAGATATTGCCACGCAAGGGGTGCGTGGCAAGCTGGCCCGCCTCCTGAATCCCTAACAGCCAGCACAAGAGGCCCGTATCGTAAAAATAGAGCTTGGGCGACTTGACCAGGCGCTTGTTGAAATTTGCATGATGCGCGCGCAACTGGAACAGGATGTAGCTCGCCTCCAGCACTGAAATCCAGGCCCTGGCCGTGTTGTGCGTAATGCCGCAGTCGGTGGCCAGCGAGGACAGGTTCAAGATCTGCCCGCTGCGGCCGGCGCAGAGACGCACGAAACGCTGAAACGCCTCCAGATCCTGCACCTTGAGAAGCTGGCGGACATCGCGCTCCACATACGCCGTCACATAGGCGGGGAACCAATCACGGGGCCGCAAGCGCCGGTCGTACAGGGCCGGGTACCCGCCCGTGAACAGCATCGCATCGAGGCCCGGCGAGCCAGCGCCAGCCTGCTCCACCTCATGCACGGAGAACGGCAATAACTCAATGAACGCGGTTCGCCCCGCCAACGACTGCGTCACCCCGGACATCAGGCCGAACTGCTGCGATCCCGTCAGCAAAAAAAGCCCCGTGCGGCCATCCGCATCGACCCGCGTTTGCAGATAGGACAGCAGTTCCGGCGCCCGCTGCACCTCGTCGAGCACGGCCCCGTCCGGTAGACGCCCCAGAAAGGCGCGCGAATCGTCGAGCGCCATCCGGCGCACATCCGGGTCTTCCAGGGAAAGATACGGCTTGCCTGGAAAGACCGCCTTGGCCAGGGTCGTCTTGCCGGACTGGCGAGGCCCGGTGATCGTCACGATCGGAAACCCTTTCAGCAAGCTGCGGAGAGGTGCCTCTGCATCACGTGTAATCACAGCCTGAGATAGCCCACTTTATGCAAATTGTAAATAGCATTGACGGTTTACATGCAAGACTTCGCACTCATGCACGATATTCGCTCTGCCTAAGCGGTCAGCCGTATCCCCATCGCTCACGCCGGCGCCACATCCCGCACATCGATCTCCACCGCGGCGGCCTGTTGAATCAGCCGGACGCCGATGACCAAACGATGCCGCTTGTCTTTGCGCAGGAGAATGCCATGCGCACCTTGTAACGGCCCCCGCACTACTTCAACCAACATACCTTCATGGAGATATGGATGGGGATCATATGGCAGGACACTGGTCATAAGGGTTTTCAATGCTTCAATTTCTTCATCAGGAATCGGCTCAGGACGGCTCCCGCTGCCCACGACTTCGACCACGCCTGAAACCTGTTGTACTGGAAGCCGGTCTTGCTGCGAAAACCGCACGAAGCAATAGCCTGAAAACAGCGGGACTTCGATCTCCTTCTTGCGATCCTTCCACTGACTCAGCCGCTTCACGGTCGGCAGTAACGGCTCAATCCCCTGTTTTTCCAGCTGATCCCGCACCAGCTTTTCATGGCGCGACTTCGT
>CAZWOX010000046.1:0-18615 GCA_964635345.1 uncultured Nitrospira sp. | reverse complement strand
CAATCCCCTGTTTTTCCAGCTGATCCCGCACCAGCTTTTCATGGCGCGACTTCGTTCGAAGTGCATACCAGCGGGGAGATTGGTCTGTCTGGTTCATTCGGTCTATCTGGTCTGTCTCGTTTATTCGGTCTGTCTAGCTGGTTGTCTTCTAAGATACTTGATGAGGCCGGAAATGATCCGACCTGTCTTTCCAGCTTGCGCATAGATCGAGTCGAATGCCCCGTTTGGCAGGTAGCCCTGATCAACCGCGACATAGATATGGCTCTGAACTTCGGCTGCAGATGCCATAGCCACGAATAAGAACTGAACAAATTCTTTGTCGGAAGGCCGAACAAATCCCTCGGCAATATTAGCCATGACAGAAACAGCTGCTCCTTGAATTTGCCCGCAAAGGCGAAGATCCTTTTGCCATCGGGAGCTTTGTCCTATCGCCTCATAGACCAGATGAGTCAACTGCCTGGCCTCTTTCCAACAATCAAGATCTTCAAACCGCTCAACCTTCATCGGGCTAGACCGATTGGTCTGTTCGGTCTATCTAGTCTGTTCGATCAGTTGACCAGACAGACCGAATAGACTTCGTCGACCAGATAGACCATCTTCAGACACAGCTTCGCCCTCTCACTTACAGTGAACACAAAAAACCACCTGAGCTTACGGCCGACTCAGACCGTTGGTCCGAGCGCCAGCACCTTGCCGTTCGGAACCTGGTACTGCGACAGCATTTCACCGTGTTCATGTGCCCGATCGAGATCGGCGAGCACCACGGCGTCGAACTCCCACTCTTTCAACACACTCGGAGGTGAGACGGGATACGAGAGAAACGTTCCAGCCGTCCCGTCACTCACAAACCCGACTAATTCCATATCCATCTCCCGCAAAGAGAGATAGGCCATTTCGGCAAATTCGCTGGTTCCAAAAATCACGATCCGCCGCCCCCCCACCACAGTGACTCGAGACAGGACATCGCGCAGCCGCGCGCGCATGTCGCGATAGTGAGACAGGGAATACTGCATATAGAGGTAGGTGAGACGGGACTTCTCGGCAAAGCCTTGAGGCGTCAGCAGATAGCGAATCCGGTGAGATGGGATGGTCGTGACTTTGACGTATCCCTTTCTCGCGAGTCGCTTCACATACAGATTCGTCAGACCAAGTGCCACACCCAGTTTAATGGCGAGAGAACGTTGCGTGACCGCGCCGTCCCGCTCCAACTCCGTGAGCAGAATAAGGTCTCGTTGTCCCTGAAGATTCATCTCATGTAGAGGCTCCACGGAAAAACGTTCAGGATATGAACACAATTAGGAGAGGGAGTCAAGAAAGAATTCCACAATAGGTAGGGATATCAACAAGCTGGGAGGAAATTGGCCAAGTCCGGTGGCAACTAGATATGGTGGATCGTTAACGGCTGGGCGGACCGAACAACCGCTCCGAGTCGAGTAGCGACATTCTCAACAGTACATCGATCGAGGCAATCCCAATAGGGGCACGCCTCGCCGATACACTTTTCGCAGGTCGGTACATCCGGGCGAAGCAGCACCCCACGCCCCAAGGGTCTCCAGCGAGTCGGCAAATTGTTTCGGCGCGGATCAAACAGACTGACCGTGGGAACATTCAACGCAGCAGCGAGATGGGCTGGACCGGTCGCGCCGGATACCACCACCTGCGCAACCCCAATCACCGCCATCAATTCCCGAATGCTAAGTTGTCCCATGAGATTGTTGACCTCGGGGTGGAGCACGACATCCTCCAAGGCCTCGCTCTGGAATTGATCGCGCTCGGCTTGGCTCCCGGTCAATCCCACCGCATATCCCTGTTGCGCCAACATCCTGGCAAGATCCCGATAATGCGCCGGCCGCCAATGCCTGGCCGACACACCGCCGGGATGAATCACGACTCGCGGCATTGCAGTGCCGCTCCATCGCCGCTCCCCATCGGCTCGCTCGACCTCGGTGAGCCGGAGCGCAGGCGCGACCACGGACAACGGCGTCAGCCGAAGCCCCTTGAGCATCTCCACATTGCATTCGGACTCATGCTTCTGAAAACTGCTTCTGTGTTCATAAATCCAGCGATTCGCCAAGATGCTCTGCCACCGAAAGCCCGTCGCCACACGAAGCGGAATGCCGGCCCGCCACGCCGCCCACATCAAGCGGCGAAACGGCTTGAGAAAAATGACCGCATCAATCCCGCCGGAAAAGGCTTGCACCATGTCGGGAATCGACGCCTGCAAAAAGACCGTTCGCACATAATCGATGTCGGGATGATGCGCTAGGATCGGCGCAGCAACTGGATTGGCCAGCACGCCGATTCGAACTCCGGGAACCAATTGTCGCAATTGCGCCGCAACGGGAAGCGAGAGCACCAGATCGCCGATCCCGTCGGGACGCACGATCAGCACATTCATCGTGCCACCGCACGACAGGACTGTTGGGCTACGACGGCCGCCACGACCTGTTCAGGAGCAATCGATTCGAGACATTCCATCGGCACCGCATGGCGGCAGACGCGACTGAAGCAGGGACGACAAGGCAGATCATGTGTCAAGACGGTATGTCCTGCTCCGTAGGGACCGGTGCGCACGGCGCTGGTCGGCCCGAAGATCGACACCACCGGCCTCCCCACCGCCGCCGCGACATGCATCGGCCCTGAATCGTTCGTGATCAATACGCAGGCCTTCGACAACAGGGCCGGCAACAATCCAATCGGGGTCTCTCCGGTCAGATCGACAATCGGACAAGTCGTCAGACTCCGCACCTGCACACTCGCCTCCCGTTCGTCCATCCCGCCGATCACCACCAGAGGCCCGATACCGCGAGCAGCCAATTGCGTCGCCACCGCGGCAAACGATGCGGCCGGCCAGCGCTTGGTCGGCCAGCGGGCTGAGACATTCATGGCCACCCACGGCGCATCCAGATCGATGCCCTTGCGCCGGAACAGATCACGCAACGCCGTCACATCCTGCGACAACAATCTGAATCGAAATTGCGGCTCAGCACCAACCGGCGCGCCCAGTTCCTTCGCCATCAGCAGATACCGATCCACCGCATGCATCTCAGGCGTCGGCACAGCCACCCGGTGCGAATACAGCCGCGGACTCCCTTCACGCCCGTTGGCAAACCCCACCCGTTTGGCGCATCCGGTCATCCGCGCCAATAGAGCACTACGCAAGAGCCCTTGCAGATCGACGACCAGGTCAAACCGCTGCGCCCTCAATGCCATTGCTTGTCCGACCCACGAAGCCAGGGTCGGATCCACCGGCCACACAGCATCGACACCCTCGATTCTCTGCACGATCTCAGCCCATTGTCGCTTCACCAGCCAGGTCAGATGCGCTGACGGCCAGCGCTGCTTGAGCGCATCGACCACCGGCATGGCATGGACGATGTCGCCCAGCGAGCTCGGCTTGATCAGCAGTATTCGTCTGGGCTCAGCCATCATCGATGCACCGCATGACCAGCGGGAGAAGCGAAATAGGCGGGACGGGCGAGACAAGCGAGACCATCGCACGTGACGCGTAACGAGTATTGCCTTCTAACGTTCATTCGTGTCACTCGTCACCAGTCACGCCACTCTCGCTGGTCTCGCTCTTCGCCGCATCGGCCAGGATCCACGTCACCGCCGCATCAAATGAAGGCGTGACCACTGCCGCATTGTCGGCAAACTCCGACTGGGCCCCTGCCTCATGCTCGCCGATTGTGACCCTCACCTGTTTAGCGCCCACCCGTTTGGCCAACTCCATATCTTTGGCATGATCCCCGATGAGATAGGACCGGGACAGATCGACCCCCAGATCACGCACCGCCTGATCAATCATCCCCGTCTCAGGTTTCCGGCAACGACAATGCTCGTCCGGATGATGCGGGCAGACATAGATCGCATCCAGCGATACCCCCGCCTCCTGCAGCAATCGCCGGAGCTTTGCATGAATCGCATCAAGGTCAGCGGAAGAAAACAATCCTCGCCCAACTCCCGATTGATTCGTCACGACGACCAATCGAGCTCCCGCGCGCGTCAATCTCGCGAGCGCTGCGGCGACACCGGGAAACAATTCGAACTGGCCAGGGGAACCGATGTACCCGGGATCCGGATTCAGCGTCCCGTCACGATCTAAAAAGACGGTGTAGCCGGAAAGAAGGGTCGTCTGGTCCTTCTCGTCTGTCTGGTCTGTTCGGTCTGTTCGGTCTGTTCGGTCTATCTGGTCGGTCTGGTCCGGACTAGATAGACCCGAGAGACGGGATAGACTAGACAGACACGCTTCATAGACCATATCCACCGTGACACCGGTCATACAACGATGATCGATGGGACACTCCCGCAACAGGCAGGGCGCGCAGTCGACCGGCTGCCGGACAATCGACGCTTCCTGTCCATAGGGTGAGGTCGTCTTCCAATCGGTGGGACCGAACACCGCCACCACCGGCACCGCAAATGCCGCCGCCATGTGCATCGGCCCCGTATCGTTGGTCAGTAATATTGTACAGCGCTTTGTGGCCGCCATCAGCTCGCGAATATTCGTCCGCCCCGACAGGACTGCCGACCTTACGGTGAGACGATCTGCCACCGAATGGCCCAACTCCTCTTCGCCCTTGGCGCCGAGAATCAGGACTGAGACCGGCCGGCCCTGTTGCTGTTCGATCTGACGGCTTACCCGTAGCGCAGCTTCCGCATACCGTTCAGGCAGCCATCGCTTGGCGCCTCCATAGGTCGATCCTGGATTCACGCCGACGATCAAATCATCCCGTCCCACTCCCATCTCCGTCAACCGCTCATCCATGGCATGGGTTTCGTCAGCAGAGACGGCCAGCGCCGGAACCGGCGGCACGCCGGTCACACCGAGCGGCTTCAATAGGTCCCAATAGTAATGCACTTGATGCGCGAGTGAGGCGCGATCGGGCCGCGCGACCGGATCGGTCAGCAAGAACGCGCGCCCGTCTGTGACATAGCCATAACGGCGGCGGATACCGGCGAGCCATGTGAGCAACGCCGCCTCAAACGCATTTTGGAACAACACCGCCAGATCGAACCGCTGTCGGCGCAGCAGGCCCGCCAGCGCCCATTTCCCGGACAGCCCCGCATGAATTCCACGATCATCGTAGACCAACCGGCGATCGATGCCCGGATAGGCAATAAACAGCTCGGTAATGGCCGGCTTCGCAAGCAACGTGATCTCCGCGTTGGGGAAGAGCGCGCGCAGCCCACGCAAAGCCGGCTCGCACATCACGGCATCGCCGATCCAATTCGGCGCCCGCACCAGGATACGGCGAAACGCCGCGCCCTTCTCGCCAGTCCCGCTCATCGCGCCCGTCCTTCAGTCTTAGTCCCCTCGCCTTGCATGAGCCTGCGCAGCAGATCTTCCCCGCGCCTCACATCGGCCCGCAGCCGCAAGGCCCACCAGGGATCGCCAGGCATCAACAAGGGCGCAAGTTTCCCGGCATCTTTTTCGGTCGTGAGCACTATCTCGGTATTCGATCGTGTTGCCCGAGCGCGTATACGATCAACGTCCTCGCTCCGGTAGACGTAATGATCCGCGCATGCAGTTTCGCCGCATACTTGCAGCCCATTCTCCATGGCCAACCGGCGGAAGGATTCGCTGTTGCCGATCCCGCTGACCAGCCAGGCCTTCTTTCCCACGCACCAGTCCGCGGCCTGCCGCACGCCGGTCGTGACCGACACCACTTCGTCCGGCTTGAAGATCACTTCCGCCTGAACCGGATTTCCCGTCAACACCGCCTGCAATCGGACACGCACGGCGGCGACATCCCGCTCGGAGTCGGCACGGGTAATGACAACCGCATCCGCACGCCCGAGCCCGGCCAACGACTCACGGAGACGCCCGGCCGGCAACAAGCCATCCAATCCCGTCGCATCCATCGCATCAATCAATACGATATCGAGGTCACGGTACAGCGCGCGATGCTGGAACGCATCGTCGAGCACGATCCAGTCGATCGGCCATTGATCGAGCAGCCATCGTCCGACCGCTGCGCGATCCGCTCCGACTGCGACAATCGCCTTGGGACAGCGGTTCGCAATGAGATAGGGTTCATCACCGGCTTCCGCCGGACCGACCAGGATCCGCTCCCCGTCCGATACCAACACCTGCACCGCCGTCGATGTCCGCTTGTAGCCACGACTGAGGACCGCGACCCGGTGCCCCTGCGCCTGCAGCCACTCCGTCAACAGAATCACCATCGGGGTTTTCCCCGTTCCGCCGACGGTCAGGTTTCCGACGCTCAGCACACGACAGGGCAATCGCGCTTGCTGTTTCCATCCACGATCATAGGCCCACATCCTGGCGCGAATCACCAGTCCGTAGAGAAAGGCCGCGCCGCTCAACCAGGAACGAACCGGATCGCCGGGACGCAACAGTGCCACGATCACGGCCTCGCAATCACCGGTTGCGGTACAGAACCGACAGACCGGGAAGAAAGAGACTGCGCCTGAGATAAACAGGCTTCGATCAACTCCACACTCCGCCGTAACGCCCCCTGATTGTCCGACACCGTCCGGCGCGCGGCCTCCCCGACCTGGCGACAGGCCTCCGCATCCTCCAACCATGCGCAGACTGTGCGCACAAGATCGTCCGCACCGGACACTCGAACGGCACCGCCGGATTCCAAAAGGAGCGTCGCGATTTCTGCGCAATGATCCGTATAGGGGCCAAAGAGGACCGGCTTCCCCCAGACAGCCGGCTCCAGCAAATTATGTCCACCCACAGGCACCAGAGTGCCGCCGACGAATGCCGCCGCCGCCTCACGGTAGGCCCGCGCCAACTCACCTCGCGTATCGAGAATGATGACTCGCGCCCCGGACCCGACTGCATTGAGCCGGCTCTTGCGCTGCACCGGCAATCCCGCCGCCCGGACCATCGTCGCGACATCATCCGCCCGCTCGATATGGCGCGGCGCCAGCATCAAGACGGCGCGGGGATGAGCGGCCACGATCTGTTTGTATGCCGCAACCAGCGCTTCCTCCTCGCCCGCATGCGTGCTCCCGGCGAGAAGGAGCTGTTCGCCTTTATGCAGGCCCAACGCAGCACGCAACGACGCGCCGGCCGCCATCGTCGGCAGAGGCTGATCGAATTTGATGTTGCCGGTTCTATGGACCCGATCGGCGTCGGCTCCCAGAGCCACGATTCGCCGCACATCACGCTCCGACTGCATGAGACAGAGCGCGAGCGACCGCAGCACCGAACGATAGAATGAAATGAGCCCGGGGATATGCTGCCGGGCAAACGACCGCGACGACAGCCGTCCATTTACCATGACGGTCGGCACCTGCCGGTCCCGCAAGGTCCATAAGAGATTCGGCCAGAGTTCGGTTTCGACAAACGCATACAGGACCGGCTGCCACTGCGCGATCGCGCGGGACACGGCCCAGGGAACGTCGAGCGGGGCATAGCGATGCTCGGCAATCCCGGCCAGTCGTTGTTCAACAGCCTCCCGCCCCGTTTCCGTGACCGTCGAGACGATAAACCGGTGATCGGGATGGTTGCGATGCAGTTCTTTCACCAACGGCGTGACCGCGACCACTTCACCGAGAGACACGGCATGAATCCAGATCAACGGCCGAGACAGACCGGACGGATCAGCCACCGGCCGGATACGGAACCCCATGCGATCGGGAAACCCTCTCCGGCACCGTTGCTTAGCCAGAAGCACCGCCACCACCAGCGGGGACACCAGCATCAGGAGGACGTTGTAGAGCAGTCGCCACATGAAATCACTGCAGCGCGAGAGAGGCGCGACAGGCGGGACGCGCGGGACCGGCGCGACTAGCACTCCCCACCTTTCGCGCCAGTCTTGCTTTTCTCGCTCGTCGCGCCGACTTCAGCCTCAGCCGTCAGCCGGTTTAAGGTCGATTCCAATTCGATACGAGCGGTCTCAAGCGCCACGTCATCCGCCTCGCGCGACACCCGGATCGGGGCACCCCAGATGAAGACGCCGCGGGAAAACGGGTACGGCACCATGAAGCGATCCCAGCTCGAGAAGAGTTTTTTTTTGAGCAGGCAAAGCCAAGCGGGACAATGGGCAGCCCCGTCGCCTTCGCCAATTGAATGACGCCTAACTTGGCCACCTGCCGCGGGCCTTTGGGACCATCCGGTGTCACGACGACATCTTTCCCAGACCGACCCAGCTTAATGAGCGAACGGAGCGCCCCGGCGCCTCCGCGGGTACTCGACCCGCGCACCGCCTCATGACCGAACCGGGCGATGATGCGAGCGATAATTTCTCCGTCGCCATGCTGACTGATCAGCACATGCGACCCGGGCCCGCGATACCCGAACGGAATCATCAACTGCTGGGCATGCCAGAAGGCCAGGATGATGGACTGTTTTTCGCGATACAACGCATCCACCGGCTCATAGCCCCGCTGCTCCAGCCGCATACTTCCCTTGATCCCACGGATCACCAGGGCACCGAGAGGAGGCAGCAGGGTAAATTTGAGCCAATTTTCAATGCGCTTTTTTATGCTCATCTGGTCACTCTCGTCTGTCTGGTCTGTTTAATCAGCGGGACAAGCGAGACTCGCGGGAAACGCGCGACAAGCCTGTCTCGCTTTCCCGCCCATCGCGCCTCTCGCGCTTCTCTCGCCAGTCCCGCCCGTTACGCATCCTGGAACTGCATGGCATGCAGCCGCTGATACAGGCCGTTGTGGCGCAGTAACTCTTCATGCGTACCGATCTCGGCAACCCGGCCACGGTCCAGCACCACAATCCTGGTGGCATTCTGCACGGTCGAGAGCCGATGAGCAATCACCACCGTGGTGCGGTTCTTCATCAGATTGGCCAGTGCCAGCTGCACGATGCGCTCCGACTCCGTATCGAGCGCGGACGTCGCCTCATCCAGAATCAACAGCGGGGGGTCGCGCAATATCGCCCGGGCAATGGCCACGCGCTGACGCTCGCCGCCGGACAGCTTCACCCCGCGTTCGCCGATCGTCGCCTGATACCCTTCGGGCAGCCGGGAAATGAAATCGTGCGCGTAGGCCTGCTTGGCAGCCTGCTCGATTTCAAGCGCGGTCGCACCGGGTCGTCCGAAGGCGATATTGCTGGCCACCGTGTCGTCGAACAACACCACATCCTGCGAGACGATGCCGATCTGCGCGCGCAGCGAGGCGAGGGAATAGGACTCTAGCGGCGCGCCATCAAGGAGAATCTGCCCGCTCGTCGGCTGGTAAAATCTCGGCAACAGACTCACCAGCGTAGACTTTCCACTGCCGCTGCTCCCGACCAACGCCACCATTTCGCCGGCACAGATGGCCAGCTCGACTCCCGTCAAGGCCGGCGTCGTCTGCCCGCTGTAGCTGAGCGACACCCCGCGCAATTCGATCCGGTCGGAGATTCCCCGGCAGACGAGCGTGCCCCGGTCCTGCGCCTGCTCCGTCGCCAGGTCGAGCACTTCAAACACCCGCTCCGAAGCGGACAAGGCCTGTTGAATCAGATTATTCACCCCGGCCAGTTTTCGAATCGGCGTGTAGGCCATGAACATCGCCGTCAGAAACGAAAAGAAGGCGCCCGGCGTCATGCTCCCATGGAGAACCAGGTAGCCGCCGTACCAGATAATCACGGCCACGCCGACCACGCCGATCACTTCCATATGCGACGACCCGATCGACCACACTTGATTAGCCTTCAGCGTCGTACTGAGAAACGCCCGGTTGCTCTGTTCGAATCGCGCCGCCTCCGCCTCTTCGCGACGGAACGCCTTGACCATCCGGATCCCGGACAGGGTCTCCTGTACCGTCGAGGACATATCCCCCATCCGCTCCTGTCCGCTGGTCGCGAGCGCTCGCAGCCGGCGCCCCATGCGGGACATGGTCACGACGGCCAGCGGAATGACGACGATCGACAATCCCGCCAGTTGCCAATTTTGATAAACGATGACGCCGAGCATCACGATAAAGGTCAGCGCGTGCTGAAAAATATCTTTCAGCACATTGGAGACGGCATTCGCCATCAACCCCACATCGTTGACGACGCGCGAGACCAGCCTTCCGGAAGTATTGGCGTCGTGGTAGCCGACCGGCAACCGCATCAGATGGAGAAACAGCGCTTGGCGAATGTCGGCGATCACCCGGTTGCCGACATAGTTCATGAGATAGGTCTGACCGTAGCTGAAGAGGGCTTTGACGATCGACACCGCCAGGAGCGCGAGCGGCAACACCAATAAGAGGGATTCATTCTTCTCGATGAAAATACCGTCCAGGACCGGCTTCACCAGCCAGGCATAGACGCCGGACAGCGCGGCCACCATGCCGGAGCAGACGATTGCCGCGATAAACCGGCCCCGATAGGGCCGGACATATTTCAGCAACCGGAGAAATCGATCTACGCTCGACATGCGTTCAACACCACCTGGGCCGCTCTACGGGAAGCGCCGGGCTCTCCGAGGCTCGCTTTCACCGCCTGTAGGCTTCGCTTCATCTCATCATACGCGGCACGATCGTCCAACAACCGACGGACTTCATGATACACCCTCGCGCCCGTGGCTTCATGCTGAATCAACTCCGTCACCACGGTCCGGCCGGCCACCAGATTGACCAGTCCGATCCACTTCACCCGGATCAGCAGCCGGGCCAGCCGATAGGTCAGCCACGAATGCGCCTGATAGAACAGCACCATCGGCGTTCCGACGACCGCCGCCTGTAACGTCGCGGTCCCCGAGGCCACACAGATGAGATCGGCGGCCGCCATCACCTCGCTCGCCTGCTCCGGGACCACCGTCACCGGCGCCGAGCTCTTTTCGAGCAGCGGCCGGATCAGATCATCGGCAATCGTCGAGGCCTGCGCCATGAGAAACTGCGTCTTCGGATCGTCGCGCAGCAATCGCTCTGCCGCTTCCAGAAGAATCGGGAGATGCAGGCGCACCTCAGCCGACCGGCTTCCCGGCAACAACGCGATGACCCGGCCTGCCGGATCTAAGCCGAATTGCTTGCGCAGCTGGACCTGATCATAGTGCGAAGCCACGGCGTCAAGCAGCGGATGGCCGACAAAGGTACAAGGCAAGCCGGCCTTGCGATACAGCTCAGGTTCGAACGGAAGAATCACCATCACCTGATCGACACGCTGTTGAATATATTTCATGCGGCCCGGCCGCCAGGCCCAGATCTGCGGCGCAATATAATAGATCACCCGCAGCCCGGCCGACTTGGCAAACCAGGCATAGCGCAGATTGAGTCCGGGGTTGTCGATAAAGACGACGGCATCCCACCGTTCAGACCTGAGCAACCGCCGCATGGCGGCAAATCGGCGGACGATCGCGCGCAAGGCCGAGAACCCGACGATCCCCATCACATCGAGATGGCCGAAGCCTTCCACGAGTTGTACTCCGGCTGCCTTCATCGCAGCCCCGCCGACGCCGACTAACCGGACGGCGGGATCGAGATCACGAAGCGCCCGGGCCAGATTGGCGCCATGAAGATCGCCGGAGGCCTCTCCGGCTACGATGAGAATTTTCGCCATTCGCCACTCGTCGATCGTGAAGTGTTGGGTGAACATGAGCCCTATGTCTGGCGGGATCCGGCCAGATGAGGCGACCCTCCCCTCCGGCTCGCTCGCCTCGCATGTCCCGCTAAGACTGGCGCGCGGCATGCTCCGCAATGGCGGTCAAAATCTGGTGCGCCACATCCAGCGCTGCGGCGCCGTCCTCACCGGAGACCTCGGGCCGCGACTCCGTGTGGATGGCCCGGACAAAGGACTCCAACTGAAGCTTGAGCGGCTCGTCGGCATTTCCCTGAAAGAATTCGGTTTCCAGTTCAGGCGGCGCGCCGGGCAGGATGCGGCGCCGTAAGATCACCGCTTGACGGGTTTGGAAATCGATTGAGAGATAGTGATCGCGCTGAAACAGCCGCAGCCGGCGCATCTTGCCCGTCGACACGCGACTCGCGGTGAGATTCGCGACACAGCCGCCGCGGAACTGAATCCGCGCCTGGGCAATATCGATCGTCGGAGAGAGCACCGCAACTCCGGAAGCCCGAACCTCTTCAACCGGACCAAGGTCGAAGGACAACACCAGATCGAGGTCATGAATCATGAGATCCAGCACGACATCGACATCCGTCCCGCGCGGGCTGTAACTACTCTGCCGATGCCCCTCGATAAACGCCGGGCGCCGGATGTGCGGCCGCATCAGCCGCATGATCGGATTGAAGCGTTCGCTGTGTCCGACTTGCAACCGGCAACCCTTCGCCTTGGCGAGCGCCGCCAGTTCATGCGCCTCGGCCGGCTGTACCGCGATGGGTTTTTCCACCAACACATGCTTGCCGGCTTCGAGGCACAGCTTGGCCACGGCATAGTGAGAAGAGGTAGGCACGGCCACACTGACGAAATCGACGTCTTTCAACAGATCGTCAGGAGTGCGATAGGGTTGCGCCGCGTGCCGTCCGGCGATTTCTTGCGCGCGTTCAGGACTCCGATCCGTGACTCCGACGAGGGTCACGCCGGGGATGGACGCATAGAGCCGCGCATGGTGCTGCCCCAGATGTCCGACCCCGATGACGCCGGCGCGCATTTTTTTCACTAAAGGCACGTCCTCCCGTTCACTTAGCAGAGCGGTTCAAGATGCTTGATCCCGACCACGGCAATGCCGGCCTGGCGCGCCTTCTCCAAGAGCAGGTCCCGATCGAGCATCACGGTTCGCCCGGCTTCCACGGCTAACACCGTGGCGTTCACCGATGCCATCACCTCGATCGTCCGCGGCCCGATGGCCGGCAAATCGAATCGAAGATCCTGTTGCGGCTTGCACCGTTTCACGACGACCGCGCCCTCTTTCGCCAGTTCGCCGCCCCGCTTGATCGCGCCATCGGTCCCTTCGACCGCCTCGACCGCCACCACGACTTTGTCTTTGATCACCACACATTGTCCGATATCGAGACGCCCCATTTCATAGGCCATCTCCCAGCCGTATCGAATATTGTCCCACTCTTTTTGGGACGGTTCACGAGAGGCGAGCGTCCCTTCCTCGACAAGGATGCCCTCAAGACCGAAGGTGGACTCGCAAATCGTAATTCCTTCCCGCTCGATCTCCGCGGCAATTTCCCGGAGGATGTCGTCGTCCCGCCAGAGCGCGACCCGTGCGAACAAGGCCAGCGCGCGCAAGTCCGGCCGCACCGTTGTAAAGACATGCGTCTTCTTGACGCCGCCCAGCATGACCACACGCTTCACGTTGTCGCTCTTGAAGGCGTTGATCAGCTTGTTGAGCTGCCCGATCTTCACCCAGTGGATGCTATCGACATGCTGCTCGAGTTCGGGCTCCGCCTCTCCCACATGGGCGACGGCCGACACAAAGTAGCCTAATTTCTTGGCGTTGTCGGCAAAGATAATCGGGAAACGCCCGTTCCCGGCGATCAGTCCGATACGCTTGTCTTCGGTGGGCAGTGAGGCGGTCACGCGGATTCATCCTCATCGCCCTGGTCCTTCCCGATCGAACGGGAAATCCCACGTTTGGTGGCTTCCATGAAGGTCAGGATCTGGACCACATCCGCCTGATCCTTGAACTCCGCCCGGGCCAGTTTGATCGCTTCGGCGGATCGATGGCCCTCGCGGAACAGCAGGTCGTACGCCTTCTTCAACACCGAGATCCGCTCGCCGGAAAATCCGTGGCGGCGCAATCCGATCGAGTTCAATCCGTAGAGTTTCGACCGATACCCGCCGGCGGCCCGCGTAAACGGCGGCACATCCTGGACGACGCCGCAACACCCTCCCACCATGGCATAGGCGCCGATCCGCACATACTGATGCACGCCCGTCAGCCCGCCGATGATGGCATGATCGCCGATAGTAATGTGCCCGGCCAGACTGGCGGCATTCGCCAGGATCAAATGATTTCCTAAGCGGCAATCGTGCGCGACGTGGACATAGGCCATCAGGAAATTCTTATTGCCGACGGCTGTCAGACCTCCGCCCTCAACCGTGGCTCGATTGACCGTAACATATTCCCGCAGAACATTGTCGTCGCCGATGACCACCTTCGTCGGTTCACCTTTATAGCCCAAGTGCTGGGGCGGGCCGCCGATGGACGAGAAGGGATGCAACTCGTTCCGCTCGCCGATCTCGGTCCACCCATCGACCGTCACATGGGAGAGCAGCCTGGTTCCCTTCCCGATCGAGACATGCTCGCCGATCAGGCAGAACGGTCCGACGACCACATCCTCCGCCAATTTTGCGCCCGGATGCACTATTGCTGTCGCATGAATCTGCACGCTAAACCTCCAGTGATCCGTGATCGGTGATGGGTGGCACGTGGGAATTGCGCGACGGGCGGGACTCGCGAGACTCGGCAAGAGTCGATGAGCCCGGGAAATCACCCGTCCCGCCTTTCTCGCTCGTCTCGCCCGTCTTCCCGCTCATCACGCATCACCCATCACTTTTCACTGGTCTTCTCTTCCGTCACCATGGCCGTCACTTCCGCTTCACACGCCACATCATCATCGACATAGGCCTTGGCCTGCATCTTCCAGAAGGGCGCCCGCTTTTTGACCACATCCACCTCAAACCGCAGGCGATCGCCGGGCACCACCGGTTTCCGGAACTTCGCGCTATCGATGCCGGTCAGATACACCACCGGCCTCCCCGTGACTTGAACGGACTTAAAGGCCAACACGCCGCCGACCTGCGCCATCGCTTCCAGGATGAGCACGCCCGGCATCACCGGCCGCCCGGGGAAATGGCCCTGGAAAAACGGCTCGTTGATCGTCACGTTCTTGATCGCTACAATTCGACGTTCGGGATCCAACTCCAGCACCCGATCCACTAATAGGAAGGGATACCGGTGCGGGAGTAATGCTTGAATCTCTGCCTGCTCCATCACTGCCATGACCGTTGCCTCCTCTGTTCCCCGTCACGTCACCATACCGCCGCTACTTGTTCTGGAGATCGAACTCCTTCACGACACGGTCCGTCACATCCAGCGCGGGCTGATGGTACAACACAATCCGGACCATGGCATCGCTGCCCTTATCCAGAATGGCCTGATAGCCCTCCTTCTGCGCCACAGCTTGCGCGGCTGCCGCAATCTTCTTGGCATACTCCGTCACCATCTCGCGTTGTTTCTGCTGTACTTCCCGGTTAAAGTCCGCAATCCGGCGCTGGTAGGCTTCCAGCTTCGTCCGGAATTGCTCCTGTTTTTCCTGTTTCGCTTGCTCGCTCAGCTTGCTGTTCGGATCCTGCAGCGACGCCTCCATCTCTTTCAATTCCTGATCGTCCGCATTGACGATCTTCTGCCGGGTCAGCGAATAACTCTTCATCTCCTCCAAGGCCCGCTTGCCTGCCTTGGATTGCTCCATCACCGCCTGCTGATCCATCACGGCGACCTTAAATGTCTCCGCCGCCGCGGCCGCGCAGACAAACCACGCGCTCACTGCCAAGACCCCGAGTATCCCGATTGTGCGCTGTCGATTCATACGATGTCTCTCCTCCTGCTAGGGATAGTCCCGATTGAACTCCTCGATCACCTGGTTCGAAATGTCGAGCGTGTCCTCGCGATACAGCGTCACACCGCCCTTGCTGCTGTCCACGACGATCTGCAGGCCCAGGCGCTTCGCGACTTTGCCGGCGACTGCTTCAATCTTTTCGCGGAACCCGTCCATCACATCCTTTTGCTTCTCCTGCACTTCCCGATTCAGCTCCGCGACCTTTTGCTGATACTCCTGCATGCGCCGGCGGAACGCTTCTTCCCGATCACGTTTGGCCGCGGGGCTGAGGACACTGGCCTGTTTGACAAAATCCTCTTCCAATCGGCGCAATTCTTTTTCATCGAGCTCGATCAGGGTCTGTCGATTCTTGGAAAAGGCCGTGAGGTTGTCCTTGGCTTTTTTCCCCGCATTGGTATCGGACAGGATTCGGGAGGGATCCAAGACTCCGATCTTCCCCTCGACTTTGGCTCCGGCACCGGCCCCCGCACATCCACTCACGGCAAGGAATACGACAGTGAGAAGCGCCGCACAGGCATTCCAGCATCGACTCCTCATTACGACCATGCTTGTCACACCGCCCCTTCCATCGCCCATTAGAATAGTGACCCGATCGTGAATTCGAACACGCCCTGCCGCTCCCCCTGTCTCGGCGCAAGATTGATCCCATACGCGACACGCAACGGCCCGAACGGGGAAATCCAGCGGCCTTCAATGCCGGCAGCCTTTCTCAGGTTCAGCGAGAGCGATTCGTTATCGTCGAATCCTTTCCCATAGTCAAAGAACAAAACCGCGTTCAGTTTCGCGTCGGCTGAAACCGTGAAAATATAGTCAAAATTGAAGATCAACTCCTTTGATGCTCCGATGATCGAATAGATATTCGGGACCACAGGACCGGCCTGTCCAAAAACAAACCCGCGCATGGTATTGATACCCCCGACGAAAAACCGCTCGGTCAGCGGGATCGGCTTATCGCCTAAACTCTCAATGGCTCCGAACCGCGCCCGCACCGCGACTCGCGTATCGAACGGCAGGGGGGTATATTTGCTCACGTCGAGCGTGTATTTCACAAAATTATTGGAGCCCCCCAAAAACGGCGTGCCGTAGTCCACGCCGCCGCCGATACGCCAACCGGTCCGAGGATCGAGATAGTAGTCCCGCGTATCCCGAAACAGCGTCGTCCGAAACCCGGTCGTCGTCTGATTCCCGAGCTGACGGCAAATGAGGGGCAACAAGTCCGGACAAAGCCCTTCCTGGGGATCCTTAAAGTTCAGCTGCTCTGCCACGAGACTGACACTTCCGGTCACATACTCGGACAACCACCGCCCGAACGTGACGCTGGCGCCTGATTTTTCCTCAAAGTAAGAAATGTAGTTCGTCATGCTGCGGTACACATCGAGCTGAACCGACGTCAACCCGTCATTCAGATAGGGATTTCGAAACGTAATCAATCCCAACGACCGCTGTTGACCGAGCTGGCCGCGGATACGGCCCATATAGCCGTTACCCCCGAGATTTCCCTCGGTAATATCCGCAATGGCCACGAGCTTGTCCAGCGTGCTGAATCCACCGCCGATACTGAACTGGCCGGTGGGCTTTTCCTTGACCCGCACATTCAGATCGACCTTGTCGGCCTCGACTTGAGCCGGAAGAATTTCAACCGTCTCGAAAAAATTCAGGTTATTGAGACGCTGAAAACTCCGCTTCAGCGAGGGCGTGTCGATGACATCCTGCTCATCGACGCGAATTTCCCGGCGAATCACGTTATCGCGGGTCTTATCGTTCCCGTTGATGTTGATCTGCCTGATCCGCATCATCTCACCTTCCTTAATGTTGAGAATGATGCTGGCGGTGCGCTCTTCATTGTTCGGATTCACGTTCGGCACGACATCGGCAAACGCATAGCCCTTGCTGCCGTACATGTCGGTGAGGCGGGTAATTTCGTCGCGAATCTTGGCCCGCTGAAAGATCTCGCCGTCCTTGATTTTCAACTTCTCCCGCAGCTCCGCGTCCTCGAAGACGGTGTACCCGCGAAAGCCGACTTCCGCGACGGTGAAGGGCTCTCCCTCCGACACGTTGTAGGTGATGATAAACCACTTCTTGTCTTCCGTGAGCTCCACCGTAGGCAATCCGACCTGCACATTCAGGTAGCCTTTATTCAGCAGGATTTCCTTCACCCGCTCGACGTCATTGGCCAACTCATCATGTTTCAGAATACCGGCGTCCGATAAGAACGAGGGCAACTTCAATTGCGTGAAGAGCCCGTACCAGGGAATCCACTCGCGCGTGGCCGTGACCTTGAACGCTTCCTCTTTCGTCGCCGCGCGCATGCCTTCAAAGACAACGGCCTTGACCCGGGCCTTGTCCCCTTCCTTCACAAAGAAGGTCAGGCGCTTGCGGTCTTCATCCAACGTCTGCACGACCGGGATCACCTGCGCGTTGTAGTAGCCGTCCTCCTGGTAGGCCAGGCGGATTTTCTCAGCGCTTTCTTTGGCTTGCTGCTGATCCAGAAAGGATTGACTCTTGATCGTGGTCTTTTCTTTGAGCTTATCGTCGCTCAGATTTTCATTTCCGTCATACACAATCTCGGTTATGAAAGGCTTCTCCCGCACGACAAACGCCACCGCCGTGCCTCCCTCACCTGCCTCCGTCTCGACCTGCACATCCTCAAAAAACCCCGTATCGTAGAGAATTTTGACTTGTCCACGAACCGTTTCCGGCTGGTACGGATCACCGACCTTGAGTGTCAGGCGACCGGCGATCGCAGACAGCTCGATCCGTTTATTTCCACGGATCTCGATGGTTGTGACCTTAATACCGGCGATCTGAGCGACCGCATCCCCCACCGCCAGACAGGAGACCATGAGTGCCAGCATCACGACACACCACTGAACCTTGCTATACCCGCTCAACAACACAAACCCCGATCCCCCTACCATCATAGTGCAGACGGCCGCGATGTCCTGAGACCGTATCCGAAACTCCCACAAGGCCTGAGCCGAAGTCATGTCACTCGGCCGATCCTATTCTGAGGAACCGCTTTCGCGGCGCTCCCCCGGCAAAAGAAAACTCACCACAGGCTGTGCAGTGAAAGCAGATGCGACCCATGGCGCAAAACTCTCGGATTATATTGAGCCCTTTCAATGATGTAAAGGAGCCCAAATCCAGAGATAGAACTTCCGCCATGTTCGTTGGGCAGGTTGTCGACCT
>CAZWOX010000045.1:0-20571 GCA_964635345.1 uncultured Nitrospira sp. | reverse complement strand
GTATTGCTCGCGACGATGGCCGCATCCGCCGCCTCATTGGATGTCACGCGTGCGATATCTCCAGCGACTTTTGCACCGGTTTGTGCCGCCTCACTGACAGTTTTCAACCCCAACTTCGCTGCTTCAAATGCCGTGAGAATGCCGAATTCTACCGAGGCATTCAGAGCCGCTTGCGCGGCCAACGAGACCCCCGCATTCAATGCACCCTGCACAATCGCCATCTGCGTTTGTTCCCAGGCGGCCTTGAGGTTCCCGCCGTGCACCACCATCTGCGCGATGCCGCTCGACCAGGTCGAGACCATTTGGCCCATCGAAAAATTGTTCGAATTCACCAGCGCCTGCATCTGCTGCTGAAAGAAGGTTGGGAACTGCTGTGCGACACTACGCCGTTTCGTATCGGCTTCAAGATCTAGGGAAGGTCTGATTTATTCACAATTTCACTCGGCAATCTGTTCCTGGGCTAGTCCCCAGGGCCAATTCGATGGACATCCGTTGGTCCGAGAACCTTTTTGTGGGGTCTTCCCACCGCCTGATCGCCCACGGCCCACTCCCGGACACACGCCCCCTATGTCCCCGCCAACAGGCGCCGCCGCGCCACGTACAGATTCGCCAACCCGCAGCTGATATACAGCCAGTGGGTATTCTTCGCCAGCCCCCGATACCGCACTTTGGCCCACCCGAAGATTCGCTTGATCACCAAGAACGCATGTTCGACCTTCGCCCGGATCTTCAACTTCGTGCGGTTGCGGGCTCGCTCCTCCTCCGTCAGCGGTCGATGCCGATGCGCTTTGGCCTGGATGAAACTCTTGGCGCTAGGCGCGTGCTGCAGGATGACGTCGCGGTGCCCGCTATACGCGGCATCGCCCTACACCCGTGTCTCCTGACCATGCAGCAACTCCGGTAACACTTGGCTATCGTGCACATTTGCCGCCGTGGCCGCCACCGAATGAATCAGTTTTGTCTGGCTGTCGACGCCAATATGCGCCTTCATGCCAAAGTACCACTGGTTCCCCTTCTTGGTCTGATGCATCTCCGGATCCCGCTCCTTTTGACGATTCTTCGTGGAACTGGGCGCACTGATAATGGTGGCATCCACGATGGTCCCGTGGCTGACCTTCAGCCCGTGCGTCGCCAGATGCGCCCCAATCCGTGCAAAGAGCTGGGTGCCTATCTGATGCGTCTCCAACAGATGGCGGAACTTGCAGATTGTGGTCTCATCGGGCACGGGCTCGCGGCCCAGATCAATCCCGACGAATTGCCGCATGGCCCGCGAGTCGTACAGCGCTTCCTCCACAGCCGGATCCGACAGGTTGAACCATTGTTGCAGGCAATGCAGCCGCAACATCCGTTCGATACCGACCGGCGGACGGCCTGGCCCGTCGGCCTTGGGATACACCGGCTCGATGACCGCCACCAATTCCGCCCACGGCACGACACGGGTCATCTCGTGGAGAAACTGCTCGCGGCGAGTAGGCTTGCGATACTGCTCGAAGGTGACTTCTGCAAAGGTCTGTTGGTGCATGGGCGCGTCTCCCGTTCAGTGCTGCATTCCTCATAGCACATCACCAACGGGGAATAAATCAGACCTTCCTTAGCTAAAGCGCGGGCTGTTCGACTAACGCCGAAAGGGGTTCGATTGACGGATCGACTACTCCATTCACTCAAAGAAAAACGTCATGTGCGGGTTAGCAAGAAAAGCGCGTGAAGTGAGATTTCAACGAGATGCGCTTCACGAAAGACGAGCGCCTGATTTATAACTCCCGAATCGCGCCCTGCAGGACCGTAATCTGCGTCACGGGGTCGCCGGAGGATTTCAGTTCGGTGCCGATCTGATCTTTGAGGTAGGAGGAGTAGCCGACGCGGTCGACGAGAAGATCCAGGAAACGTTCGGCGGGCAGCAGGCTCTGGGTTTTGAGTTCTTCAACGGTGTCGTCGCTGACCGGAATATAGGTGCTTCCGATGTGGAAGACCACGTTGTAGTAACGACCTTTGCCGATGCGCTCGAAGCGTAAGCCCTTCATTACAGTTCCCTTTCCCTCGTACGAGGGGCCTATTCTAGACAAGTCAGGGCGCGGAAGACAAGGGCGGATACCGGGCGGTTCCGCTAGGCGCTTTTGGCCTTCTTCCCGAAATATTCCTGGCGGCTCACCGACACGTCCGTGACGAACATGACGCCGGAGTGCTTTTCAAACAGCGGCCGGAGGCCGGAAAGGATCGGCTCGACCTTGTCCTCGGGGACGACGGTCATGATCATCTCGAGGCTTTCCTGCTCGCTGAACATGAAATGGGCTTCACGGATGCCGTGGTGCCCCTTGCCGGCCAGATTGCCGATGATGGTGTAGCCGGTCGCTTTCACGCGATCCAGCAACTCGGTCACGAAGGCCTGGTGTTCTCCCGCGACGATCACGCGGATCTCCTTCATCGGATGCAATGTCAACGCGCCCATGTACACTCTCCTTTTCTAGCTACGCCCACGTGTGACCCTTCGCTGTGTTCATTGATGCTTGTCGAGCGGTACCCATTCGCCCGTGGGGCGATACCGATACCATACCTGGTCATCGGGGTCGAGGGCGACGAGGTGTACCCACTCGTTGTGATAAAAATGCCGCAGGATTTCGTGCCGCTCGATCAGCTTGTCGATGCGCCCGCGCGGCGCCTCCACGATGGTGAGCAGCCGCATCGGTTCGTGGTAGGGGACATCGCCGTTCATTACGGTCTGTCTGGCCAATCCCAGACGGAGGTCGCTCCAGGGGCCCGACATGATCCCGATCCGCCCGACGACGTTATGATAGATCTTGCTGCCGCTGCCATATACGTCGTTGTCCACGGCGGAAAAATAATGCTCCATGTTGATCCACTGCGCCACGACTTGCGGGCCGGTCAACAACACTTCCAGGAGACGGCTGTTCGGATCCTGGCGCGCATCGTAGGATTGCAGGAAGACACGCCCTTCGAGATTGAGCCCCTTGGTCAGCTCCCGTCGCCCGATCACAAAAGCGGTGTTGCTGGAGAGTCCCCACTCCGGTCTGACCTGGCTCCAGTCTACGCTCCGTTGCCGCACATGGGATTGTGCCTTCGCTTCGTCCAGCGGCTCCTGGATATCGGGGAAGCGCGTGCACCGCTCCTGACTCGTCAGGGTGGAGGCTTCCTTCAGATCTTCCTGTAGCCGCGCCAGATCGGCGCGATGAGTGGGCGGCACATCTTCCAGGTCGAAGAGCTGGACCTCGTCGGTCGTCGTATCCATCTGACCGGCCAGAAAGTGGGTGTCGGGCGGAATCACCAGCTTGTTCTTCGCCAGCCGTTCCCTGACTTTTTGGTTGTTCGCCATCATCGCCAGGACGCGGGCATTCGGGTTGCCGGCATTCCCGCCGCAGGCGCCGCAATCCAGGGCCGACTCATAGGGATTGTTCTCCGACGTGCTGCCGTGGGCGCAGATCAAGACCAGCCGGGCCAGGTTGTTCGTCAGCCCCATCATCCGCAGCGCCGTGTCGACGGTGAGGGCCTGTTCCTCGACGGTGAACCCGGTGCGGGTGATCCGCTCCTTTTGCCGAGAGGCCGCACGCGCGGTGAGGTCGTACTGTCGGCGGAGGATATCGACAAGTGTGCGCAACACATCCGGCGAAAGCTCGGCCGGCTTCGCCGCGTCCACGAGTGACGAGTCCAGGTCGGCCTGGCCGTTCAGCGCCTGTTGACGCAGGGCTTCGACAAGAGCGGGGGTGATGCGCGAGCTGCGCAATCCGCCGTGTTCGTGCAGCACTTTTCTGACGATGGCGTGGTGTTCGGCCGCCAGCATCTCCGCGGTCTCGGCCGGGGCCATCTTGTCGACGGTCAGCGTCGTCGAGATGGCCGGCACAAACAAGTGCCGCAGCCAGGAGGTCCAGCGTTGATAGAGCGACGGCAGGAGGGTCTTGCCGAAGATCGGGAGGCTGTAGAACCAGCCCAGCGATTCCACCATGACATAAGGGGTCACGACGTTTTCTTTCAAATCGTGCAGCAGTGTATGGCCGGCATGGACCCACTTGGTGCGGGCCTCGTGTTTCGACACTTTGTGGTCGAGATAACTTCGGGGAATTTCGCGCACCTCGTTCTTCGCGCGCATGATGACGGGGAACTGCTCGGTGTCGTGTTCCTTCCCCCAGGCGCGATAGCGAATGAAGGCCGCGAAGAATCCGGCGAAGCCGTAGGTCTCGTGCGGACCGGTGGATTCCAGGTGCCGGCGGAACGGCTCGGAGCGCACGTCGATACAATAGACCGATTGCGAATAAGGCCGGTTCGTGCCCGGCTGACCAGCCGGGACGGTGCGTTGCTGTGCCGCGATCCGCAGCTGGGCGAGCAGGCGCTGCTGGTAGGCGGCTTCCAACGCTTTGAGCCACACCGGTCCATGGTCCGATTCGGGAAATGACTCCATCCAATCGAAGAGCTGCTTCAGCGTGGCGTGCGACGTCCCGGCCAGGACCCCCGGATCCAGTTCCAGGGAGCGAGCCAATGCCACGAGCCGCTTGGCGGCGCCGCGGCGGGCGGCAACTTCCTGCCGCGGAACCACGTCCGTTTCGTAGCGCTCGATCACGCGTCCCCAGCCGTTGCCCTTGTGATGCCGGAGCCGATCCACTTCTTCGGCATACAGCGCGGGTAATCGCCCGGCGGCCCGCTGCCTCCTCAAATAGTATTCGTCGGGATGCTCGCGCATATAGGCGACGACGGCGTTGTAGCGTCCGTCGATGCCGAGTTCTTCCCGGCAGGTTTTCTGAACCAGCTCGCCGGCGTACCAGAGGCGGATGGCGAGAAATTTCACGAGGCCGACCGGATAGGCTTTCTGCCAGGGATAATCCCGTTCTTCCGCGCGCCACTTGATGAAGCCGGCCCAGCCGGGCAGCGCGGTCAATTGCAGCGACAAGTAATCTTGGCGCAGGTCCGAGGGAATGCCGAGCCGGTCGAGACTCTGCAGCAACGCATCTTCCGGATAGTCGGGCAGCTGCGCGATTTTTCTGCGGCTGTCCGCGATGCCGCAGGGCGACCATTCCTGAGCCGCCAGGGATTTCCAGGAGCTGTAGAGCCCTTTCTCCCTCTCCGGCATGGCCCAGGTCGCATGGCCTTCGTCTAGGAAGGCCTCGCACCACTTGATCAACTGATCGTTGATCTGCCGCACGATCTGTGTCCCGAAGGTGTCGTCGCACCAATGTGACAGCGTGAGCCACCGGCCCAGCGCCGCCTGGTCGCCTTCCACGATGAGATGAATCCGCTTGCGGAGATCGGGGAACGCCCACTCATTAGACAAACTGGCTGCGACCGCGTCGATCACGTCTTTTGCGGGGTCGTGCAGTTGATCATCCAGCGGCTCCGCGGCAGGCGCACAGAGCCCCTCCGTGAGACAGGCCCGCAGCACCTCGCCATGCGCGATCCGGCGCGGACCGATCGTGACCGACTGATCCAGGACGAGCAGTTTCAAAGCGGCGTCGAGATGGGCCGCCTCTATCCGGCCCGCCTTCAGATACTCGCGATAGAGTGTGCCGGGGAGATAGCTATGCCCTCCCATGAATTGCTTGCCGCGCCGGGCGGTCTCTTCAAACGGGAGGTACTCGAGGCTATGGAGCGGATTGTGGTGGACGAAGGTCCGCATCGGCCAGTACCGCGCAATCACTTCGCCGGCGAGCTGGACCACGCCGCGCAGCTCCATCCGCTTGGATTCGATGTCGATCGACCGGTTTATCGGTTCCATGCGAGCGATCCTGAATTCGCGCCGGCCGGTTGTGAGTTGGCGCCGGTCGTGGCGGTCGTCCGGTCCGGTCCGAAGAGGCTGATCGGGGCCACGCCCAGCGCAAGCAGGGCTAAGACGACGATCACCAGCGACGCGAGCTCGGTCTGGAGCAAGTCGGCATAGCGCAAGTCTGCGCGTCGAGTGCCGAACAGGAGCCTCTGCACCAGATCCAGGATGTACCAGGACGAGGCGAGCCAGGCGCAGACCAGCACAATGATGCCGGCCGAAAAGGCGGCGGTGGAGGACAGCAGCAGACCCATGAAGCCCGCGAAGACGCCGAACGGCGGCAGGCCCATGGCGGCCAGCGCCAGCAGCGAGAGCAGCACAGCGTATTGCGGCATGGTGGAGGCCAATCCGCTGATGGCTTGCGGGTCCACGTCGTCTCCGTAGCGGGTGCGGATGATTTGCCAGGCCACCAGCAGTCCGCACATCACGAGACCGACGGCGCCGACGAAGAGCGCGGCCCGTGGCGTGGCCGAGCGTGTGGTCACGACACACCACCAGAGCATCGAAAAGAACGAGAGGCTGCTGTAGGCCAGCAGGAGCCGTACGCGTGACTGTGCCAGCGCTTTGATTGCGCCATAGACGGTGCCGGCCAGGGCGAGGAAGCTCATCATCCAGACGACGGGATCCGGCAGGGTCGCTGCGAGAGGGGCCAGACTATGCAGGCCGAGCGCCGGGAAAAGCAGAACCATGAACGACGGCAAATTGCCGGGCAATCGGGTCAGCGCAGTGAGATGGCCGTCGTGAAACGGGACGATGGGCAAGAGAATCGTGCAGGCCAGCAACGCCGCCATCGAGGACAGCGGCGGGGCGGCCACCAGCGTGAGCAACAGGCCGAGGGCACCGAGCGTGTAGGCCCCGAGGCCCCACCAGGAGATGGGCCAGAGCGCGGTGTGATGGCGATAGAGCAGGACGATGACGAAACCATGGATCGCCATCAGGAACAATTTGCCGATGACGGGCGGGCTCGTGAGCGCCCCGAGCCCCAGGCTGAGGAAGATCAGAGTCAGGACCCAGGAGGCGCGATGGTCCTGGTGATGCGGTTGGCCCAGCAAAGACACTCCGGCGGCCAACGGAAGCAAGAAGAGCAACAGCAGGCCTTCGGGCGGGGTCGCCGGATAACCGGCGAATCCCACGACGGAAGCCAGGCTGACTGCACATACGCCGACCGACCAGGCCATGAGTCGGTGGGGGTGGGTCCACAAAGCCGGGCTCAACGCCGCACCCAACAGGGGGATACCCGCTAGGAGCCAGGGGACGACGGCTGCGTCGATCATCGCGACCACCCGCGTTCGCGCTTGTCGAAGCGGTGGATGATGCGCATGACCGTGCGGCCGAGATGCTGATAGAATTCGTCGGCGTACAAGCGGTTCATGAACAGGACATACAAGCCGTTTCGTCCCCCCTCGATCCAGCGCGTGGCCCATTTCGGCAGCCGGATCGTCCGGCCGTGGGCATGCATGTAGAGATAGCACCAGCTGAGGACGGTCATGATCGTGGCCATGAGGACGATGCTATCGAACATCCAGTTGGGCAGATCCGCGGCTTGGAAGTACGAGGCTGCTTCTACGGGATTGGGATACAGGAAGGCCGTGAACGATTCGACGGCGAACAGGTAGACGAAGACGATGAAGAGCAGCGTCAGGAGCATTGCAGAGGACACCTTCCAGGAGGCGATCGCGCGTAACCGTGTGAGGGTCAAAATAGCCTGTGACGACGTGAGCCAGATAAAGAAGAGAAAGATGACCGTTCCCTGCGATTCGAGCAGCGGGATGCGCAGGATTCCGTGAGTGACCAGCAGGATGACCAGGGGAATCCCGAGCGTCGTGACGAATCCGGTCGACCAGGTGAGCGGGGAGAAGTGTTCTTCCTCTTCCTGGGGGTCTGCGTGGGGGAAATGCGGCTCCTGTCGGGCCTTATGAATCACGTTGCCGCAGTTCAAGAAGACGGTGGCTTTGAAGAGGCCGTGGGCGATCAAATGAAACACGGCCAGTGAAAAGGCGCCAAGGCCGCACTCCATGATCATGTAGCCCATCTGACCGATCGTCGAAAAGCCGAGGGTTTTCTTGATGTCGTTCTGCGCCAGCATCATCGTGGCGCCCAGGATTGCCGTCAGTGTGCCGACCACAAAGGCCACATGCAGCGTCGTCGAGCTGAGTCCGAACAGAGGCGCCAAACGGTTGATCAGGAAGCCGCCCGCATTGATGATCCCGGCATGGAGCAAGGCATGCACGGGCGTCGGCGCATAGAGCGACCGGGGCAGCCAGAAATGGAGCGGAAACTGCGCGGACTTGCTCATCCCGCCGATAAACAGGAGCAGCGTCACGGCCGTCGGGCCGCTGATCTCCCATCCCGGCAGGGGCGACAGTGTCACAGAGGTGTCGGCCGCCCTGGTGAAGAGGTCATGGAATTCCAGCGTGCCGTAGAGGGAATGGGTCAGGACGACTCCGGCCAGAAAGGCGACATCCCCGATCCGCAACACCGTAAACGTTCTGAACGCGCCGTGCAGCGTGGCGGCATGGCTGTGATTGTGCGCCAGGAGGTACAGGAGATAGCTCAGGAGCTGCCAGAAGAGAAAGAGCATCATGAGATTGGCGCTGGAGACCAGGCAGAGCAGCACGAACGTCGCGACGCCGATGAGAGACAGGTACCGGGGTTCGTGCGGGTCCTGGTACATGTACCCGACGGAATAGGCATAGATGACCGTGCCGACGCCCGAGATCAGCACCATCATGACGGCGCTGAGCCGGTCGATATAGAAGCCGATGGGAAAGGTAAGCGACACGATCGAAGTCGGGTCGTAGAAGCGGAGGGTGATCGGCCCTTGTGTGGTTACCCACCAGAGTGTTGCGACGGCGCCGAGAAAGGCTCCGCCGATCGGGAAGGCGGCGAGCTGCGCGCGCGCCCGCCGCGACGCATCGTCCCCCACGGCGGCGATCAGCGCGGTCAGAAGCGGGAGCAGGGGAACGAGGATGACGGCGAACATCCGTACCTCATAACAGCGGTCACACCACACCGCCGGAAAACAAAAAAGCCAACCGGTTCCCTGGATCGACGTCCATGCGAACCCTGTTGGCTTGCACTGTGCCTGATCCCTGACGGAACCGGACACCCTACCGCCTCTGTTCTATCGACCGCGAGGGTTCCGCCTGTCCCCAAAGAAACAGGGAGCACCATCAAACGAATAGCGAACGTCCTTTTATCAAGGATTGGTCTTCATGGAGTCAAGCGCTCGGGTACAATGCTCTGTTTGATCTGGGCCTTTAGGGCCCGTAAACACGTCTTTTGCCACAAGCCTGTGACTTTGTCCTTGTGACTCGCAAAACCCCGCAATTATAATCGACTCTTCTTCTAGCTCCCGATGCGGCGAGGTATGGTCTCATGCACAACGGACGAACCAAAGGCGAAATCGAATCGGCGATTCGTAACGCCATCATCAAGTTCGAGCAGGAGTTCATGGGGCGAGGCCCGGAGGATGTGCGGGCCTATATTGTAAAGGATCTCGTCGTCGTGCGTCTCAGGGGCGTCTTGACACCCGCTGAACGGCAACTCGCCAAGAGCGCCGAAGGCGTCGACATGGTCAAACGAATCCGGCAAACTCTCATTGCCCAGGGACGCGATCGGCTCTTTGAGCAGGTGAACGACATCACCGGGGCCAAGGCGCTGGCGCTCTTCACCGATATCAATGCCCAGATCGGCGAGAAAGTGCTGGTCTTTACCGTGGATCGGGACTTGGACGGGCTTGGCCGGTAATGGCTCGCCGGGTATTGGAAACTCTTTCGTTCGACAACACCTACGCCCGTCTGTCTGAATCCTTTCACGCCAAGCTGAATCCCACACCATTCTCGGCGGCTCCCTATCTCATCAGCTTCAATCGTGCGGCAGCGGAACTGATCGACCTGGACCCGGCGGAGGCGGCGCGTCCGGAATTCGCCGGCGTGTTCGGCGGGAGCATGTTGGTCCCGGGAATGGAGCCCTTGGCGATGCTCTATTCCGGCCATCAATTCGGCGTCTATGTGCCGCAACTCGGCGACGGCCGCGCGATCTTATTGGGCGAAGTCCGCAATGCGCGGGGCGAGAAATGGGATCTGCAATTAAAAGGCGCGGGAATGACGCCGTTTTCCCGGGATGGCGATGGCCGCGCGGTCCTGCGTTCGACCATCCGCGAATACCTTTGCAGCGAAGCCATATATGGCCTCGGCATTCCAACCACGAGAGCGCTCTGCATCGTCGGCAGCGATCACCAGGTTTATCGTGAACAGGTGGAGACGGGCGCGATTGTGGTGCGCATGGCGCCGACGCATATCCGTTTCGGGTCGTTCGAAGTCTTCTACTATCGGAAGCAGCATGAGCAGCTGAAAGTTTTGGCCGACTATGTCATCGCGCAGCATTTTCCTCACCTGACCGAGGCTGCCGATAAGTATGCCCGCTTTTTCACTGAGGTCGTCGAGCGCACGGCGGGGCTGATCGCACAATGGCAGGCCGTCGGCTGGGCCCATGGCGTGATGAATACCGACAACATGTCGATCCTCGGGATCACCCTCGACTACGGACCGTTCGGATTTCTCGACGACTATGATCCCGGCTTCATCTGCAACCATTCCGACCACAACGGCCGCTATGCCTTCGATCAGCAACCCTACATCGGACTGTGGAATCTGAGCTGTCTCGCCCAGGCGTTGCTGCCGTTAGCCGGGAAGGACGAACTGAAAGCCGCCTTGGATCGCTACACGCCGCTCTGCGAGCGTCGCTACATGGAGCTGATGCAGGGCAAGGTCGGGTTGACTGAAGAACAGGAGGATGATGCGGCATTGATTCAGGATCTGCTGGGCCTCATGCAGCAGAGCCACGTCGATTACACCAACTTCTTCCGCACCTTGGGGGCATTTTCATCTGCGGAGAATTCGAGCAACGCGCCGCTCCGCGACTTTTTTCTCGACTGTGAGGCGTTCAGCGCCTGGACCAGGCGGTATGCCGGGCGGTTGCGCAGGGAAAAAAGCCACGACGAGGAACGGCGGATTCGCATGAACCGGGTCAATCCCAAATACGTCCTGCGCAGCTATCTGGCCCAGACCGCTATCGAGAAGGCGCAGCAGAAGGACTATTCGGAAGTCGATCGCCTGCTGGCCCTGTTGCAAGATCCCTACAGCGAACAGCCCGGCATGGACGCCTATGCCGCCGCGCCCCCCAACTGGGGCAAGCATTTATCGGTGAGTTGCTCGTCTTGATTAGGAGTTTCTGCAGGGCACTCTTCATGCTCTCGCTAGAAGCTGTGTTCAGAAAGGAGGCTGCTCGACTCACTGGACCGGTGGGTTCGCAGGGCGGCCTCCTACCGCGCAAGGAGCAAGGAGCAAGGAGAATGAGCGTGAAGCTTCAGACGACGTCACAGACCAGTAGGAGCCTGCTTCTCTCGGTCTGGTTCCTGACGGTGCTCGCCGCCTGTACGCAGGACGGGGGCGGCTCGACGTCACCGGCTCCCTCGGGCACTCCGCCTCCGGTAGCCGGGACTCCTGCAACCGTCACGCTTGCGAGTCCGGCGCAGAACGCCACGGTCCCGGTCGGTCCCGTCACGGTCTCGTTCGCGACGCAGTTCTTCGCGATCGGCACGCCCGGTCAGCCCCATCTGCACTTCTATCTCGATGGCGACCTCGTGCCCTACCGGTTTTACGACGGACCGGCGATCACTGATGACAACGGCGTGCTTTACAACGGTGTCCACACGCATTTCGTCCATTGGAAATCGGCGACGTCGTTCGATATTTTCGGGTTGTCCTCGGCGAGCCATACGGTTCGGGTCATCCTTGCCGATCAAAGTAACAATGAGTTGACGAATGCCGAGGCGACGAAGACGCTCACCTTCTCGGTCAGCCAGCCGCCGGCCGGTGATCTGACCCTGCAGTCGGTCCTGTCCGGGCTGAACTTTCCCGTTGGCCTGTCGCTCGCCCCGGACGGACGGATGTTTTTCAACGAACGCCTGACGGGGAAGATTCGCATCATCAATCAGCCATGGCAGCTCGTTCCGACGGAGTTTTGCCAGATTGCGATCGCCACGAGCGGGGAGCAGGGTCTGCTCGGCCTGACCCTCGATCCGGACTTTGCGACGAACCATTTCGTGTACGTCTATCATTCGGCCTCCGGTCCCTTGCGCAATCGGGTAGTGCGGTACACGGAGTCCGGCGGAACCTGCACGAATCAGCAGATCATTCTCGACAATCTGCCGGCGAGCACCAATCACAACGGCGGGATCATCCAGTTCGGGCCGGATGGGAAACTATATGTGATCATCGGCGATTCAGAGACCTCGGCAAATTCCCAGAGCCTGACAACACTGGCCGGCAAGATCCTGCGGCTGAATCCCGACGGCAGCGCCCCAACGGACAACCCGTTCTTTTCAAATCCGAACGCCAATACGAAAAAAATCTTCAGCCTCGGCCATCGCAACAGCTACGGGTTCACCTTTCATCCCCACACCGGCCACCTGTGGGAAACCGAGAACGGACCCGGTGATAACGACGAAATCAATCGCGTCGCGGCCGGGGGAAACTTCGGCTGGCCGACGGTCGGAGGCATTGCCAGCAATCCGAGCTTCCTCAACCCGATCCTGGCCTACACGCCGACGATCGCCCCGACCGGGATCATCGCCATACCCGAAGACTCCACCGTCTATCCTGCGCCCTACAGGAATAATCTGTTGTTCACTGCCTGGAACGATGGACGGATCCGCCGTGTGGTCTTGAGCGGGGCTGATCTGACCCAGCTTGGTACCTCCAGCGTCGCCTACAACGGCGGACAAGGAGGCCTCCTGAGCCTGATGCTCGGCGCCGACGGATTCATGTACGTCTCCAATACCAGCGGCATCTTCAAAATCGTTCCCCAATAATCCTTCGCGTCAGTCTTTCTCGCGAACATCGGCCACATGATGGGTCTGCCCACGGAGGCAGGTCTTGGTGTACAGTGCCGCCCATGAGACGAGACAAGATCGGTGGATTGGATGTCCACATCACCGGCGGGCCGGACGGGCAGGGCGGCGGCAGCGGGCCTGCCGTCATCCTCTTGCACGGCTTCGGCGCGCCGGGAGACGATCTGGTGCCGGTGGCCGACGTCCTGTCGATTCCGGCCGGCACACGATTCTTTTTCCCCGAAGGTCCTCTGAATCTCGGATTCGGGTACGGCGATGCCCGTGCCTGGTGGCTCATCGATATGGCGCGCATTCAAGCGGATCGCGAGGCCGGACGGATCCGGGACTTGTCGCAGGAAATTCCCAAGGGCCTGGCACCCGCGCGGGACGCGATGCTGGTTTTCTTGAAAGAGATCGAGCAGAAATTCGGCGCTGATCCGAAGAAGACCGTGCTCGGCGGATTCTCCCAAGGCGCCATGCTTTCGTGCGACCTCATCCTTCACACCGACCGGCCCTATGCCGGACTCGTCCAACTGTCCGGCAACATTCTGGCGCAGTCGATCTGGGGGCCACTGCTGCCGAAGCGGAAAGGGTTGCCTGTGTTTCAAAGCCACGGGGTGCAGGACGAGATTCTGCCCTACGTCGGGGCGGAACGGTTGCGAGATACGCTGGTCCATGCGGGACTGTCCGTTGAATGGCACGATTTTCGTGGAGGCCATGAGATTCCGGGAGGGGTGCTGCAACGGCTGGGGCTGTTCATCACCAAGGCGGTCACGCACACATGAGCGACCTGCACTCATTCGAACTTGCAGCTACCGACGGCAAGCTGATCCGCGGGGATCGCGCGACGGGGAAGGATCGGCAGATTCTCTTCATCACGGGATTTCTCTCCAAGCGCTGGGGGAATAAGAGCAAGGCCCTCGAGCAATGGTGTCAGGGGCAGGGCTGGGGATTTTGTTGCTACGATGTGCGCGGGTTCGGCGATTCGGAGGGAACGTTCACGGACTATACCCTGTCAGACTGGGTTGCCGATGCCCGGCTTGTCGTAGATGCACTCAAAGCAGGACCGCCAATGACTATCGTCGGCAATTCTCTGGGAGGCTGGATTGCCTGGCTGATCGCGCAAGAGTTCGAACTCGTGGACCGGCTCATTCTCATCGCCCCGGCGTTCAATATGATGGGCGTTCGCGCAACGCAGATTGCACCGGAGCGACGACAGGTCTGGCAGAACACCGGCTGGATGCCCTGGGATGACGAACCGCTGCACAAGGATTGGCCGCTGTCATGGAAATGGGTCGAGGAAAGCGAAGCCTACTGGCAGACGACGTTCGACCGGCTCAGGCCGGTGCGGACGACGATCCTCCATGGGTTACAGGATACGGTGATCCTGCCTGACGGGAGCCGGGAGTTCGCCCGGCTGCTGTTGGCCAAAGCCCCGACCTATCCAATCGACCTGAATCTGATTCCCGGCGACCATCGGCTCAGCAGTCCCGAGCATGTCGAGCGATTTCATAAGCTGGTACTGGGACAACCATAAAGGAACCACGATGCTGACCCTGATCCATAAAGAATGCGGCGGACCGGCGCTTGATGAATCACCCGTCGGCGAAGTCTGCGCCATCCCCGTTGATCGGTTTCCCTTTCCCTGTTTCACCTGCCTGGAAGAAATCATCGACGAATCGGAAGTCCGGGTCTCGGAGGAACTGGGAATCTAGTTCTCTATATTGTGAATGCCCGCCGGCTTTTGTTATCGTGAGCCTCCCGATAGCGAATCATTCATCACAAGAAGGAATTCATGGCCACCACCAACGACAAGCAAGTCATTTTCTCCCTCGTCAATGTCGGCAAGGTATTCCCGCCGAAGAAGCAGGTACTGCGCGAGATCTACCTCGGGTTTTATTACGGCGCGAAGATCGGCGTGCTTGGTTTAAACGGGTCCGGAAAGAGCAGCCTGTTGAAGATCATTGCGGGCGTGGATCCCAATTACACCGGCGAGATCACCCGCTCGAAAGGCTATAGCATTGGCTTGCTCGAACAGGAGCCGCAGCTCGATCCGAACAAGACCGTCAAGGAAGTGGTCGAAGAGGGCAAGAAGGAACTGGTCGCGCTGCTCAAGGAATATGAAGACGTCAGCAATCAGATCGGGTCAGCCGATCCCGATACGATGGAAAAGCTGATCGACAAGCAGGCGCAGATCCAGGAAAAGATCGAAGCAGCCAACGGCTGGGAACTGGAAAACGAACTCGAGGTCGCCATGGACGCGCTCCGCTGTCCGCCGGCGGATGCGAAGGTCGGGGTGCTCTCCGGCGGTGAGAAGCGCCGCGTGGCGCTCTGCCGTCTCATGATTCAGGAGCCCGATATTCTGTTGCTCGATGAGCCGACGAACCACCTTGATGCAGAATCCGTGCAGTGGCTGGAGCAGCATCTGCAGCAATACAAGGGCACGGTCATCGCCGTCACGCACGATCGCTACTTTCTCGACAACGTGGCCGGCTGGATTCTGGAACTCGATCGCGGTCACGGGATTCCTTTCCAGGGCAATTACACCTCCTGGTTGGAACAGAAAAAGGACCGATTGGAGAAAGAAGAAAAGGCGGAATCAAAACGCAAGAAAACGCTGGAGCACGAGTTGGAATGGATCCGCATGTCGCCAAAAGCGCGGCAGTCGAAGGGCAAGGCGCGCCTGAACCGCTACGAGGAACTCGTCAATCAGAAGCAGGACCAGGTCGCGGACGATCTCGAAATCTATATTCCGCCGGGACCGCGCTTGGGCGATGTGGTCATCGAAGCCAACGGGATCGGCAAGGCATTCGGCGACAAGGTGCTGTATGAGAATGTGAATTTCAGTTTGCCCAAAGGTGGCATTGTCGGGGTGATCGGACCGAACGGCGCCGGCAAGACGACCATGTTCAAGATGATTCTCGGCAAAGAGAAACCGGATTCCGGCACCATCAAGATCGGCGACACGGTGAAGCTTGGCTATGTGGATCAGGATCGCAGCCTCGACGGCAACAAGACCGTGTACGAAATCATTTCCGACGGCCAGGACACGATCAAGCTCGGGAAGGTGGAAGTGAATGCCCGAGGCTATTGCGGACGATTCAACTTTGCCGGGACCGATCAGCAGAAGAAAGTGAAGGAGCTGTCCGGCGGCGAGCGCAATCGCGTGCATCTGGCCCGCATGCTGAAAGAAGGGGCCAATCTCATCATTCTCGACGAACCGACGAACGATCTGGATGTGAACACACTGCGCGCGCTCGAAGAGGGGTTGGAGAGCTTCGCCGGTTGTGCGGTGGTCAGCAGCCACGACCGGTGGTTCCTCGATCGCCTGGCGACGCATATTATGGCGTTCGAAGGCGACAGCAAGGTCGTGTGGTTCGAGGGGAACTACAGCGACTACGAAGCGGACCGCAAGCGGCGTCTCGGCAAAGAAGCCGATCAGCCGCACCGGATCAGGTATCGCAAGCTGACGCGCAATTAGCAGGCTGTTGATAAAGTCCGCCAGCGGCGTTCTCGCGGCGCTCAGAGGCTCAACGTACGGCACTCAGTACGTCTTCGCCTCGTCGCTTGCTGCGGCCTTGCTGGACGGACTTTCTGAACCGCCTGCGCAGCCATCCGAAACCGTGGCGGTTCCGTACTGTTTTGAGGATGGGACCCCTGATCTTTCAATCACGCATCTTGCAGCCGACCGGCTCATGAACACCCGCTCGACCATCCTCGCATTCGTCCTGCTCGGGGTCGGCGGGTGTGCTACGGTTCTGCCGCCGCCGGCGACCTTGTCCGTTGCTTCTTCCACCCGCGCCAATCAAGTGCTCGATCAGGAAGCCCAGCGTGACGGGCGATTCATCGGCTTGGCCATTTCCGGCGGGGGCAGCCGGGCCGCCGTGTTCGGGGGGGCGCTGCTCCGGGAGTTGCACCGGATCGGATTGTTGCAACAGGTCGATGTGCTCTCCGCCGTCTCCGGCGGGGCGCTGCCGGCGGCCTACTATGCGCTCGATGGATATCGCACGGTCGAGTTTGCCAACGGTTTTCTGGAACGGATGGGGCATGACTTTCAGAGCGAAATGCGAGGTCGCTTCTTGTCGCCCGGTAACCTGCTCGCATACTGGTTCACTGATGCGACAAAGTCGGACACCGTCGTGCATGTACTGGACGACCGGCTGTTTCACGGCGCGACCTATGCCGACTTGAATCCTGGCCGGCCGAAACTTTTGTTGAATGCCACCGACGCCCTCACCGGCGAGCCCTTTGTGATTTCCGATGAGAGTTTTACTGGACTTGCCTCTCCGCTGTCGTCTTTCGGCGTGGCCCGAGCGGTGTACATGTCGGCCGCGTATCCTGGGGTGTTCAATCCTGTCCCTTTGTATGGCAACGCCTCCTCGTCCGGTTCGACCACGCGTCCCACCGTCTTAGCCTATGACGGCGGCCCAGTCGACAATCTGGGCGTGAAGACGCTGGTGAACCTTCTGCGGAATGCCGATCAGGGCGCGCCGATCGGCGCGAGATTTCCCGGGGGCTGTCTGATCATTTCCGTGGATGCCACACCGCGCATCTCCGGGGAGCAGGATCAACCCTTGTCCGCATCCACCGTCTTGCTGAAAAGTCAGCGCCGTGAAGTGTTGGAAGGCGTCGGGATCGTTGCAGCTCAACAGGACCACCGGATGTTCAGCACGTTTCCCGTGAATGGAAGCCAGAGCGCCTGCACGTTCTGGCATCTTGCGCTTCGGCAGTTGCCGGACACCGATCCGCTGGGCGCCCGGGTGACCCGAATTAAGACGAGTTTCGGATTGGAGTCGACGGATCAAGACGCCCTAATCCGTGCCGCCCATCAACTGATCGAGCAGGGGATTCGGACCCTCCAGGACGAGGGTGCTGGTCCCGCATTTTTGCGCGAACTCGGGAGCGGGACTGTTACGAATCGGTGAGAGGCTCTGTCGCTACGTCAAATCGTCGTGATCGGGAGCACCGGGTATCCGGGTATCGGCTCATGGAGATGATTCCGACTGCGCATGACGCAGCACGTCGATTGGGAGGTGTTCAATGAAGCCGGTCGCATGGATCACCGGCGCCGGAGGATTGGTCGGGAGCTATCTTGTGCGGACCGCATCGCGCTGGGCGCCGGACTGGGAGGCGCGCGGCCTGACGAGACAGGATGTGGATCTCACGGACGAAACGGAAGTGCGCCGCCTTTGGCGAGAGCATCAGCCGGCGGGGGTGATCCACTGTGCCGCGATCAGCCGTCCCGCTGTCTGCGAGCAAGATCCCGGGTTGGCCAGGAAAGTGAATGTCGAGGCCACGGCGTTTCTCGTTTCGCTCGCGGGAGACCGGCCCCTGCTGTTTTTTTCGAGCGATCAAGTGTTCGATGGTCGGCAAGGCCGGTATATCGAAACGGACCGGATCAATCCGATCAACCGGTATGGAGAGACGAAAGCCGCCGCGGAGGAGATTGTCTTGAGCAATCCCCGGCATACGGTGATCCGCCTGGCACTGACGGCCGGCACCTCGGCGACCGGCGACCGGAGTTTTGTGGAAGACATGCGGCGAAGCGCCGGACGGAATCAACGCCTCACGCTGTTTACCGACGAGTTTCGCAGTCCGGTACCGGCCGGGGTCGTCGCGCGCGCGATCTGGGAGCTGATCGGGCAGAAGCAGCCCGGTCTCTATCATTTGGGAGGGGCGGAACGGCTGTCGCGAATGGAGATCGGCGAGGCGCTGGCGATGAGATATTCCGAGCTGGCGTCGCGCCTTCAGCCGGGATCGGTGGCCGCCTATCACGGACCCTCGCGGCCGCCGGATCTGTCGATGCGCTGTGAGAAGCTCCAACGGCTTCTCTCGTTTCCGATTCCCGGATTCCGTTCATGGCTGATGAGTCGCACATCTCCGGATACCGATGTGTGGGACTATCCGCTGACGTAGGCACGCGTCGTTTCGTGAGGTCTCAATGACTTCTGATCCACTCGCATTGCTCCTTTGGGCTTGGGTCGCGATGGCGAGCTGGATGGCGGTGTTGTGGCTGATGGAGCGGGTCCGGCGCAATGCCTCGCTTGCTGACGTGGGCTGGTGTTTCGGCCTGGTCGCGGTCGTGGCGGGCTATGGATGGTTTGCGACCGGTGAAGTGGAACGAAAACTTCTCCTGGTCGTCATGGCAGCGGGTTATGGTCTGCGTCTGGGTTGGTACATCCTCTCCAATCGGGTGATCGGCAAAACCGAAGATCAGCGGTATCAGCGATTGCGGCGCTTGTGGCGATTGGACGAGCCGCTCCGGATGTTCGGGTACTGTCAGCTGCAAGCGGCCGCCGTCGCGCTCTTCTCCCTTCCCTTTCTGGCCGTCATGCAGAACCCCCGACCGCCGTTCGGGCTGTGGGAATTAGCGGGGGTTGTGCTGTGGCTGGTCGGAGTGTCGGGCGAGAGCGTTGCCGATTGGCAGCTCGCCCGGTTTCGATCCAAGCCATGGACTCATGATCGGGTCTGCCGCGACGGACTCTGGTTTTTCTCACGCCATCCGAACTACTTTTTCGAATGGGTCCACTGGTGGGCCTATGTCGTGATGGCGATCGGCAGCTCGGGCTGGCTCCTGACCTGGATTGGCCCGCTGGTGATGGGAGTGTCTCTGACCAAGATCACCGGCATTCCCTGGGCGGAGGAGCAGGCGCTCAGGACGCGCGGCGAGGACTATCGCCGCTATCAGGACACCACGAACGCCTTCATTCCCTGGTGGCCGAAGACGGATCAGTCTTCTTCTGCGCCATTCAAATACTGATCGAGCCGGTTCTTGGCCGCCTCATCGATCTGAGACACCTTCCATCCGGCCGTATTCCCGTCCGACCAGCACACCGTCGCCATGTTGACGATCATATACTTGTAGACATCGTGATCCGGCAGGGCCAGGTAGACCGTCGTTTCTGATCCGGGAGGAAGGGGATGTTTCACGCTGGTCCGCCAACCTGTTTCTGACAGATCCCAGACCGTCCCTTGTTCGAGGGTGCCGTTCCAAAAATATAAGAATGTACATTGGGTCGGAACGCGGGTCGCGCTGCGGACACTGTACGTCTTGACCATGAATGCCTCCTCACCGGGGTGAATGCTGTTCTGAATCATGGTCTGAGTGTACGCGCAGCACGGCGATTCGGCGTGCCTCGAAAGAGGGGGAGCAGGAGCCTCTGAAGGGGGGAGAAGATGGGGCCGGATCGGTTATGGGCTGGTATTCAATTGAGCCAGACGGGTACGGGCGATTTCTGCCTGCTTGCTGGATGGGTAGAGGCGGATCACGTCATCGTAGAGTTGTTTGGCGTGCGGCAGGTTCATCTGCCGTTCTTCGAACTCGGCGGTTTCCAGCAGCTCTTTGGCTTTGTCGCCCGAACAGCTCAGCAACAGGTTGCAGCAGAGGATACAGAGCAGCAAGCGGGTCGCAGTCATCTTGGTCCTTTCTCATCGCATCCTAATTGAGTCGCGGCGGACTGGTTGTTTTTCGACGGCTGATGGTTCGACGAAGTCGATGCCGTAGCGCGGCGCGGCGATATCTTCACTGCGGCATTGGGGGCAGCGACTGGGCTTGGTGAGTCGCCGCCGGTCACGAAATACGAACTCACAATCCTGACAGCGTGACGGTTCCAGGATGAAGCAGCGGGTCTTGTCACGGGCGATGGATTTCACGACGTGTTCGAGATGATCCTCGACCTGCCGCTCGGGAATGCCGAGCATCTGGGCCAGCTGGTGCGTGGCCAGACGCGTGCCGATCAACAATTCGATCATGCGCTGGCGAGGTGTGCGTGGGGGAGTGAGCATGGAGTTATCGTAGGCGAGTCGGCGATGGAGATAAAGCGGAATCTCGCCGATGCGAACCTCTTCTGAAATGCGGTTGCCACGGTAAATTTGTTCTCACGCTGCTCGTCCCCAGCTGACTGAGTTCTTGGTC
>CAZWOX010000044.1:0-23173 GCA_964635345.1 uncultured Nitrospira sp. | reverse complement strand
TCCCCGCAACCAATCCGGATCTTCCTTCTCCCCCTCATTCTTTGGTTCAGGATCACGCCGCAGAGCAAGAGTTTACTTTCTCTCAACTTGCTCCACAACACGGTCCAATCATTCTCACAGAGATTCGCAAGTTTCTTTAGCGGCCCCTTTATTTACGACAGGATCATCCCACGCCGACCGAGGGGGAGGAGCAGCTCGGGAACTTCATTCGAATCGGGAATCGCGCGCTGAATCTCGATCGCGTGACTCATTGCGAAGTTCAGGTATGGCAAGACGCCATATCTGTAAAGATCTACATGTCGGAAATCGCGAATACTACCTCCGTTGTGCTGTATGAAGTAGAAGCAAAAGAGTTCTGAAAGTATATTGAGTGTGTGGCTGAAAAACCTGTGTGAGCCCCGACGCTTCTGCGCTTCCCCTTCTGGCTCATTAATCCCTCCCCCCAATCTATTTGTTCTTGTTTATCAGTGTGCCACGCCACGCGCGGCGATCATGAAGTCGGGCGCCTGGGCTCGATAGTCCCGGTAATAGCCCATCACTTTCTTCACGTAGTGCTGCGTTTCTTTGAACGGAGGAATCTGCCGATACCGGTCGACTTTCTTCTCTCCGGCGTTATACGCGGCAAGTGCCAGCCGAATGTTCCCGTGAAAGCGATCCAGGAGATAGCGGAGGTGTCTCGCGCCGCCCCCGATGTTGTCCCGCGTATCATACAAGTTTCGCACACCGTGACGGATCGCCGTTTCGGGAATCAACTGCATCAATCCCACCGCCCCAGCTTTCGAAATCACGGTAGGGTCAAACGACGATTCAGCCTTCATCACCGCGAGCAGGAGCGCAGGCGACAGCCGATATTCCCGCGCGTAACGAATCACCGCCTCTTCAAGCTCTTGATCTGAGACTGCCGCATGATATCGAGGTTTGAGGATGATTTCCCCGAATCGTTGATCCGTCGGGACGTTGGTCACATGTACTGTTCCTGTTGCGCTCACATAGCCATACAGTTCCCCGGCCACTAGAACAGCAGGCGCTGCAACGGCTACTAAAAATACGCTGGCTATGAACCTGATCCCGATCCGTCGAGCCCAGATGCCATTCCCGAATGCATCGGCTCTCCATCTACCGTTAGGCTCATTGAGAGTTGAGGGACTCATCTCCGCTCCTTCCGGTTCTCGTTTAGCCACATGCCGATTGCTTCACGCTTCCTCACGCCCGGTCCATCCGCATGGATTGTGCCATGATCAAGAAATCATCAGTTACTGAATACCTCTACACTTTCAATCATATAGGCGCACATATGCATCCAGACTTATGTAGGAGAGGGAGTCTATGGGACAGTCAATTTTTCGTCACTACGCCGTACTTTGTCGCTTAGATGAAATGGCCCGAACAATGTCCGCTGAAAGGCCATGATAAACTCGATCAATGATCCCCATTGTGCTACGATTGCAAAATAATTCGCAGGCGTACGAGACATACGGGCGAAAAGATTGAGCGAAGAAAGCAGAATAATGATGAATCAGCAACAGCAATTCCTTCGAGCCATTGGCATGTGTGGGGTTCTCTATTTCATAATTGGCTGCGCAAGTGAGTACAATGCCTTCCATACACAAACAGGAGACCCCATCCTCCTTTCACGGCGAGCTTACTCAAAAGAAACTTGCCTGGAAAAAATTCATGCAGAAGGTGTCCGCCTTGGAGTCACTTTTCGCTATGTTCATGTGCGAGGGTCCCTTTTTGGTCAATCCCTCCTGTGGCCCTTTGAAGGCGGATATGCTTGCGAGGCAGCCATAGGACCGGAAGGGAATCCTAGAGGCATTTACCCGCTTGAAGACTCGCCCCTGATTGCGCACAGGAAGTAAAATTCTCCCGCATCCACTGCCAAAACGGCTGGCAAAATAAATATTTCCCTTCCATACTCACAATTAGTAAGAATTCTTCGTTTTCTGGCCAAGTTTCTGTTGACAACACTCCCTATAGCGCAGTAATACTCCCTCATCCACAGAATATGGGGGGCGTGCAGGCACAACGCTCCTTCTCGCACTTCTGCTCTTGGGAATGCGGGCAAGTCGAAGGGAGGTGGACCCAGGACTCTGGCACATAGGGATACAAGCCAAGTCCATGAACAACAGAACACGAGTGCTGTACCGTCAGCATACGCATTCAGGAAAACCTGTGGTTCTTGTGCCTTTCGTTGGACAAAACTCTGTTGGATTAGGAACAAGGAGTACGTATGGAAGACTTGGTGATTGAAGAAGAAGGCACCTCCTCGGCATTGACCATTACTCTCGGCGATTTTCTCGTCTTCATCAATTGGATGAATCAAACTGAAAAGGCTCTTGAACGCGCGGAGGCTCTTCCCGTAATGCCTCAGCTCGATTCAGGCAAGGTACGCGGCTGGATTCAACTGGTTCAGCGACTGGAAGAACGTTTCCGTCGGAGCGAAGAAAAGAAATTGGCGATGGAAGCGAATGTCATCGCACAGGAAGCCCAACTTGGCCAGCTATTATCACATCTCCACTCAAATATTGCTTCCTTGTATGAAAATCTCGGGCAGTCACAAAAAGCCGAAGAAGTCCGCCGGCGTGCTGAAGCTCTTCATTCCACATAGCCCCACGTAGGACATCCCGGAGAAGCAGCAACACCGCTTACTTCTCCGGGCCTCTCCCTTGTGGCCGCTTCCCCGATATTCAGCTTCCATCATCTCCTACTATTTCGGACATTTCCTTGTGAAGGCATAGACTTTGGCTATACTTGAGCCAGCGATGCAGAGACCCTGATCGGAGAGGCGTCACGCGGCAATATTTTCTTGCACAGAAGGATCAGGATTGAGCCCTTCGATAATCAAATTGCTACTGGTCGAAGACAATGATGTCGATGCCCACCTCACTCGGGACATCCTGGCAGAATGGAGCATCGAACAATTCGACATCACCCACGTCACACGACTCAGCGAAGCGTTTGCTCATCTGGCGCGGAATCGCTACGACGCCATCCTGCTGGATCTGTCCTTGCCTGATGCCTATGGTCTGCCCACACTGAAACAGGTTCAAGCCACGAGTCCCACGATCCCGATTATCGTCCTCAGCGGAGTCAGCGATCAGGCTCTATCCCTCCAGGCCGTGCAGCAAGGAGCCCAGGACTATCTCGTCAAGGGACAGGGCCATCCCGAACTGCTCGCTCGCTCCATTCGCTATGCCATTGAACGAAAGCGAGCAGAGGAACGGATGACGTATCTGGCGCAATACGACCAATTAACCGGGCTGGTCAACCGGACCTTATTCCGCGATCGACTTATCCAAGCCATGGCGCGAAGCAAACGACTCCAACGTCCGCTCGGCTTGATGTTGCTGGATCTCGACCGGTTTAAAGCCGTGAACGATACGATGGGGCACGATGTTGGCGATTTGCTGCTCAAGGCAGTGGCAGACCGGCTCAAACTTTGCGTCAGAGAAGTGGATACGGTAGCCCGAATGGGCGGAGACGAGTTTACGATTATCCTGGAAGGCTGCTCAGCAGATCAGGACATCACAGTCGTGGCTCAGCGGATTACCGAATCGTTGGGAGAACCCTTTGAACTGAGCCCACATCGCCCATCAATTGGCGTCAGCATCGGGATTACCATCTATCCCTCCGATGATCACGATATCGAAGATCTCCTGAAACATGCCGATGCCGCAATGTACCGGGCAAAACAAAAAGGTGGCAGTACCTTTCAATTTCACACCTCCGCCGCGAAGCCTCAGTCCCCTTTCGTCTCATAGCGGACAACCCTTCTAGCGACCGATATCTGATCATGTTCTGCAGCATCACGAAACGCGACACTTGGGAGGGGATAGTAACGCAGATCTGTTGCGCCAACGATCAGCATCATGCCACCGGCTGGATTGGACGGTAGCGGTTCATCCATGCTTAGCTCCTTCTTTTCTCTTCAGCTAAATCTGGCGTCGCATTAAAGTCACACTGGGCAAAAATGGACTCGTACAATTCTGTCATCATCCAGAGCTTCTGGCCGAATTGTGTCAGAGTCGCTCCCATTGGGTAGCCTGAAAACATCGGTTTTTGACCATTTTACACGCTTTCCTCTCTTATCCCTGTGGCATACCGATTGCGTTATCTCCCATGAAGACCCGAGGGGGCTGGCTTGGCGGAGGAATACCATGAAGAAGCAACTACGAATAGGAATCCTCGTCGCGGTGGGTGCCCTGCTTTTTTCGCCCAATATTCCATTGGCGGCTCAAGGCCAAATGCAAGACAGCTCCCGCCGTTTATATGATCGAGTCATGGAAGAATTCAAACACCGGGACTATGAAGCTGCGCTCGCGGGATTTCGTTTCTTTATCGAAGTTCATGGACACTCCGCCCTCGCTGCAAATGCCCACTATTGGATCGGAGAATGCCAATATCGATTGGGACGGTATAAGGATTCGCTCGCTTCATTTTACAACGTCGTCTCTTACTATCCGCTCAGTCCAAAGCTGGCAGCATCGACCCTGAAGATCGGGCAGGCCTACACGAAACTGGGCGATCAGGATAAAGCCCGCATGATGTTTGAACGCGTAGTCGACCAGTATCCCGACAGTTCAGAAGCGGAGCTCGCCAGGAAAGCTATCGACACCACCAGCACTAAGTCTGAACCGGTCTCACATACGCTTGAGTAACGCAGTCCAAACCCCTCCCTCATCGGCCCCTCCCGACCACTAGAGCTCATCCGGCTCGCATCCGAGTAGGGATGCGAGCGCGGCAACAGTGTAGGACTTCTGCACGCGCAGCGTCACAAGCTTTATCCCGGCGGCATCAAGAACCGACTCAATCACTCGCTGCCGGCTTTCCTGACCGCTCCGTGAAGCGATATCTTCCACTTGCACGGCCTGTTCAACCTGCCTTGTCCCTGGGTGTACGAGGACAAACGCCACACACTTCAGTGCTATCTGACGAAAAGCCTGCGCCCGAACTTCTCCGACCGCCTCAATTCGAACAAATGCCCAGAGTGGGACTTGCGAGAAGACGAGATAGCGATCCTGCACCGCCAGCCGGATCAGGTTGTAGAGTAGGACTTCTTGCTCCGTAAGCAACGGAGCGGGGATCACCTTCGTTCCTACTGGAAAGACTGGCCCATGACCTTTCACCCTGTCTGACGAAGGGCTCTGTTTCCAGAGCAGCAATAACAGCATACCTGCTGTGAGAGCACCAATGAGAATGACTTCCATGTGCTACGTACGGTCCTTCAAGACGAGAGTTTCAGTCGGCGCATCCACCCTGGGCCACCGGGAACAATGCAACCCAGCAACGCCGGATGACTCGCACCGGTGACGGCGGGAACATTGCCGCACTGATCCATCACCGTTTGATACGCCAGAATGGCAAACGCGACCGCCTCGAAGGCCTTACTATCCCACCCAATCGCATCGAACGTCGTGACGGGAGCCGGCGAAAACACGTCGGCAAGGTGCGCCATAATGGCGCGGTTCCGCACACCGCCGCCACCGACAATCACTTCATCGATCCCTCCCTGGATCCATCGCCTGGCCGTGCCGACGGACTCAGCCGTCCATCGACTGCACGTGGACAACAGGGTTTCGATCGAAAGTTGGCGAGACTCCTGAATACTCAAGAGCTCCTCTACCATCGAGGCACCAAATACTTCGCGACCGGTCGACTTCGGAGGATGCTTCGATAAATAGGGATGCGCCAGCAGTTTTGTCAGCAACCGACCATCCGGCCGTCCTCGTGAAGCGAGGCGTCCGTCACGATCCATCGAAACACGCCCATCCGTCACCCGATACATAAGGCCATCCAAAACCATGTTGGCCGGACCGGTGTCAAATGCAATGACACCGCCGACCCCTTTCCCGCGCGGCAGATACGTGACGTTACTGATGCCGCCGAGATTCACCACCAGCCGTGCACGCCGGGGATGACGGAACACGAGCGCATGCACACCGGGAGTCAGCGGAGCTCCCTGCCCGCCGGCGGCTATGTCGCGCGGACGGAAGTCGGCTATCGTCGTGATACCTGTTCGCTCGGCAATCACGGCAGGCTCAGCGATCTGCAAGGTAGACCGGATAGCTCCGACTCCGGCATCCTTCACTCCATGAGGCAGGTGGTGAACCGTCTGCCCGTGAGAACCCAGCAAGTCGATGTCTTTGGGACGAAGTCCGGCGGTTCGAATCACGCCAAGAGCCGCATTGGCAAACCATTCACCGAGCAAGGCATTCAAGTGACAGATCTCTGCAACGGACCCCGAGGCCGATGCCGCAAGAATCCGCTGTTGGAGAGAACGCGGGTACGGCAATGCGTGGAAGGCTAAGGTTTGTATACCCAGACCTTTCCGTGATCGCGTGATCTCGACCAGTGCGGCATCAACTCCGTCACCGGACGTGCCGGACATCAATCCTATCACTTTCATAATCCTGCTTCCCTTTCCTCGATAGACCTCGCACAGCCCCCGCCGCTACGCTAATGGAAGTCGGCCATTCGGTCAAGCCATTGCGCTGCCCTCTCTTTGATGTGAGCGCCGGATCAACTCGTTGACATCACAGAACCCCGATGCTACCGTCCCCGCCCATGTTTGCACTAGATCGAATGGCTTTCAGAATAGTGTGTGCAGCCGTATGCTGCCTCGCGGTGGTCTTGCCGTCGCTGGCCCTGGCGACTTCCCTATCCCCCTTAAACGTCGTCGTCACAATCCCGGTCCTCAAGGACTTAACCCAACAAGTAGGCGGCCCGTACGTACATGTCACGTCTCTCCTCAGCGGATACGAAAATGAACACACCTACGCGCCCAAGCCCAGTGATTTGATTGCCGTGCGAAAGGCCCGGGTCCTTTTTGAGGTCGGCATCGGCCTGGAGATCTGGGTCTCAGCCCTGGTCAAAAATGCCGGAAGCCCTTCGCTGGTTGTGATCACGACCTCCGATGGCATCGGATTGATCCGTGATCATACCGATCAGGAGGTAGCCCAACCAGGCGACCATCAGCATGCCGACGGCGGCAATCCCCATGTCTGGATGGATCCAGAAAGTGTCGCCACGATGCTCCGGCACATTACGGAGACGCTCATTAAACTGGACCCGGCGCATGCCAAGGAGTTTCGCGACAACCAAGCCACGTATCTCCGACAGCTGGACCAACTCCGGAAAGAGTTGTCCGAACGAGTCAAACAGCTGACCGATCGACGCTTTATTGCCCACCACCCGGCCTGGCCCTATCTGGCCAGACGATTTGGGTTCGACATTGTGGCGACGATCCAAGCACAGTCGGGTACAGAACCATCAGCTCTTCAGATTCAGTCACTCGTCGCAAAAATCAAGAAGGAGCGGATCAAGGTCATCGTCTCCGAAATCCAGTTGAGCCAGCGGATCCCTGAACTCTTGGCGAAAGAAGCCAACACACGCGTAATTGTCCTCACAACGCTACCGGGCGGACTTCCCGGCACCGAGACCTACCTCGACATGCTCCGCTATAATGTGCTCCAATTGGCCAACGCGCTGGAGGCGATATAACGATCGTCCTCGGCGCGGCTCAGCGCCGGAAGGAGCCCGGTTTTCAGTGTCCGAATCATCCAACCCGATCATTCAATTTGACCACGCGACCTTTGGCTTTCCTGGAGTCATTGCACTCCAAGATATTTCGCTCTCCATCGGCAGGGGAGAGTTTGTCGGAGTCATCGGTCCCAACGGCTCGGGCAAGACCACGCTTTGCCGTGCGGTCTTAGGCCTGATGGCGCCACTGACCGGCCATTTGCGCATCTTTGACTGCGCTTGCGGCGAGCTGCGTTGCCACCACCGGGCCCAGATCGGCTACCTTCCCCAGAAGGGCGTCGTAGACCGGAACTTCCCGGTCACCGTCCTTGAAACCGTCATGATGGGCCGCTACGGCACCTTAGGCCTGTTCAATCGAACGACGAAGCAGGACCAGACCATTGCCCTCCATGCCCTCGCCCACGTGGGCATGGAGGCTCATCGCGATACGGCGCTCGGCCATTTATCCGGCGGCCAACAACAGCGGGTATTCATTGCGCGCGCCCTGGCCCAGCAGCCGAAAGTGCTCCTGCTTGATGAACCGACTACCGGTCTGGATATCACCACTCAGCACAACGTCATTGAACTCGTGGCACATCTGCATAAAGAACTGGGGTTGACCGTGCTCTTGATCACCCACGATATCAATATGATTCGACCGCACGTCGACCGGCTCGTGTTGCTCAAAACCCGCCTGTTTTCCGCAGGGCCTCCGGCCGACGTGCTCAAACCGGAAATCCTTCGCCAAGTCTATGGGAAGGAGCTGGTCATCACCGAGAAAGACCTCGTGATCGTTGAGGACTATCATCACCATCATTAGCGGCTGAATCGCCTATGCTTGAGCTGTTTACTTACGACTTCATGCAACGGTCTCTCTTTGCGGCAGCGATGGTAGGAGGGTTGTGCTCTGTTATCGGTGTGTTTGTGGTGTTACGAGGGCTGGCGTTTGTCGGAGCGGGGACCGCCCATGCCGCATTTGCCGGAGTGGCGCTCGGCTATTTAATGGGTTGGCCACCGCTGCTCCTTGCGATCATTTTTGGCTTAGCTACAGTCTGGATCACCGGGTGGGTGGAAGAGAAAGGCCGGATGAAGCTGGATGTGTCGATCGGCATTCTCTACACCACCACCATGGCGCTCGCCATTCTCTTCATCGGCCTGATGAAAACTTATAACGCCGAAGTCTATGGCTACCTTTTTGGAAGCGTCTTGTCCGTCACGAGTGAAGAGCTGCGGACTATTGGGGGGCTCAGTATACTGGTGCTGGGCCTGATCCTCCTCTTTTCGAAAGAGCTGTACTTCATCGCCTTCGATCAGGAAATGGCTGAAGCATCGGGCGTGCCGGCCCGCAAGATCTTTTTCCTCCTACTCACACTCGTCGCGCTTACTGTGGTGATTTCACTAAAAACGGTCGGGGCCATCCTGGTGTTTGCCATGATTCTGATTCCCGCATCCACGGCCTATCAAATCACGCACAGCCTCCGCACACTAACGATCTACTCCATTCTCATCGGCATCTCGACCTCGGTTTCCGGCGTCCTGATCTCTGCCGTCTGGGACATTCCGTCCGGTCCAGCCATTGTGCTGCTTGCCACTTCTATCTTCTTTCTCGCCATCTTGTTCTCCCCAAAACGGGAACGGCGTTTGGCTCCAGCCGCCTAGCACCACTTATCCATCAACAGCAATGACCCGGCCATATATGTGCCGGGTGTAGGCCCATCACTACAGAGCTTGGATCGCTAGACAATACAGTTTCTAATTGCAGCATCCTTGATTCTTCGACTTCGACTAGAACAGCGCTAGGAAGGCACTTGCGCAGCATGATATTTTGGGAGCGCGCAATTCAGTACAGGACTTGCACTTCCAACTACGCTATCGTCATTGTTCTCTACAATTTCATCACGGAGGAGCTACATGAGCAAGGGATCATCTCGACGGGTCGTCAGCGGTTTAGCTTTGGCTCTTTTTGCTAGCGTACTGATGTCTACCAATCCGGTGCTGGCCGAAGACGGCAAGCAAGGCTTTGGGGGCATTGAACCGGGGAAATGGGTACTCGGAATGCGCGCGGGCTTTGCGCCGATCACGCAAGAACTCTCTGCGAATCGCGCAACGGATGTGGGATCCCTGGTGAACTTTCAAGCCATGTACAGCCTCAACAAGTGGTTACTCGTCGGCATGATGCTGGAGTGGGAGCGTCACTCCATCGATCAAGAGCGGCCGCAAAGGGACTTAGGACATCAGGACACCGTGTCAGTACTGCCGACGGTGGAGCTCCGGCCGGTCAACTTCGGCTCACTCAGCCCCTATGTCAATATGAGCATGGGCGTGAACGTGAACAGCTTCGGAGAAAGCTCTGCGACGAGAATCAGCCCCAGCAATACATTTGCCTGGCGGCTCGGGTGGGGAGCGGACTACATGCTCACACGGCAGTTCGCCCTCAACGCAGAGATGGCCTACAAGCGGAACGACGGGCATGCGACGGTGAACGGGGCGCGAAACGACGATTGGAATGCGTCGTCATTCGGCTTCCTGTTCGGCGTCAAGCTGTACTTCTAGACCACGTTTCGTGCTCTGTTTTGAGAGAGGCAGGGTATCCGGTCGCGGCGGGTATCCTGCCTTTTCTTTTGGCGCTTCCGGGTTCAGCATGGGTACAGATCGAGTCCGCCGCAGTGGAAGTAGATGGCCGTCTTGAAATGCTCGATATTGCGGAAGCCGCAGGCCATGCTCTTGATCTTCTGAATCTGGCTGTTGAGTCCTTCGCTCATCGCGTTCGTCACCGGATGCTGGTAGTAAGTCAGGATGTTGTCGATGTGCCGGCGAACCGTCTCGGCCGCCTTGCGAATCGGCCTCAGTCGACTGTGCGTCGCCCAGAAGTACCACCGTTTCCAGAACTTCCAACCGGATGCGGGGTAGACGTAGTGCCACAGGCGGCGCAAGGCCTCTTTGATCGCCCACGCCCGTCCCACCTTGAGTTCCTGGCGCATCAACGCGTTGAACTCGTCACGCCGCCGCTCCGGCACGTGCTCCCGGCTGTACAGCCACAGGTACTTACTGCCCTTGAGCGTCTCGTCGCCTGATGCCATTAACTCCCGGTGCTCCTGCTTGCGCACCGTGTCGACGGCCTTGCCAACATGACTCATGACGTGGAAACGATCGAATACGATCTTCTCTGCCGCCTCAGGCACCCGCTCCCGCGTCGCCTGAATGTAGGGCTCCCACATGTCCATGGCCACCGCCTCGATGCCGTCGAGTTGCTCCGTCGTCAGCCCCGCGTAGTAGCCGTCCAGGCTCTCCTGTCTGCGATCTTCGGCGATATGCTCCACCGTCCCCTCGTCTAAGTCGCAGACCAGCGTCAAGTACTTGTGCCCCTTGGCCGCGGCCTTCTCATCGACGCCGATCCGCCGCACCACCTTCGGCGCTTTGCGTTGCCGCCCCCGCATGACGGCCCGCTCCATGATGCCCCAGGCCTCCTCCCAGCTGATCCGTAAGATCTTCGTGGCTCCCGTCACGTTGCATTGTCCCAGCACATCGATGGCCAGGCGCTCGAACAGCAGCGTAAACCGCGACCGCGGCTCCGCCCACGGCACGATCACCTGCACGGCGCCATGCTCGCCGCAGGTGACCCGTGGGATGCGCGCGTGCAGATAGGTCTGGAATTGACAACTGTCCAAGTGACGCCAGATCCGCTCTTCGGCGTGATCGTACAGCAGCAGCGCCTTCGCGCAGTGCGGGCACGCCCACGCCGCGTCCTCCGGGTGCTCGGCCCATACATCCACACGCTGCCTTTGGACATCCAGGTTCACGCGGCTCACGGTCCACGGCGACTGCAGGCCCAGCAGGTACTGATAGAGCGCGGTGTCGTGCATGGTCGGTCCCTCCTTGGCCGACCATCCTATCCGTTCAGCCTACCCATGCGAAACCCGGATGCGCCTTTCTTTTGAAGCGCTCAGAGGCAGTTGATAACCGGACTCGGCTCCGTCACAGGTCTTCCGCAAATCACGACGTATTCCTGCCGTGAAGGGCTGAAGGAAGAACGTTATTCGAGCCGGGAGTTTTTATGACGACTCCGAACCATACCGGTCTGTTCTTGCGAACTGAACCCGAGGCGCTCATAGAATCCTGGCCGGCGGGTACACAACCAAAACAACTCCACTTTCTTGAGACGAGGATGGTTGAGAATGCGTTGGACGATCTCCGTGCCAACGCCCTGCTTCTGATACGCTTTGTCCACGATCACATCCCAAATCGTGGCACGATAGACAAAATCCGTCAGTACCCGCCCGAAACCGACGAGATGATCCCCGTCCCAGGCACACAACGCCACATCGGTGTGGCGAAGCATGTCGCGGGCATCATCGAGCGTCCGCCCTTTGGCCCAAGGCGCCTGCTGAAACAACGTCAGTAATTGTTCGGGGTGGAGGGACTTCTTCTCTGAAAAGGTGACGGTGGTCTTGAGGGTCGGGGGCATTGTGTACTAGAGTATCTCCCGTTTGACGACTGAATTGTGTTTGAAGTGTACGAGGAAACCGATGGCAACGCAAGTCCGTAGCTGCCCCAAGTGCTTCCAATTGATGTGGCTCAAACAGCACGAGTACGAAGTACTCGACGGCAAGACCGTCCGGGCCAAATGCCCCCACTGTGGCTCAACAGTCCGTTTTAGGCTCGTCAGTGAAGGGGCCAATGCAACCGGCCCCAAAATGGGCCACTGAATTTAAAATGTTGAATGTTGAACGATGAACGATGAATCGATGCCTTCCGGTTCATTCAAAATTGAACATTCACCATTCAATATTTGCCGGTCACATCCCCCGTCCTGCGCCATCAAGTTCCGGCTTGTTTCCGGGAAGGATCTTGTGGAGGGCGGCGCGGTATTCCACCACCCGCTTTTCGTCGATGCGCCCCACTTCGATTTCCTTGTCCCGTTGCATCCGTTCCACATGATCAAGCACCGCCAGCAACGGCTGCACAGCCCCTATGAGATTGCCGACCTCGAAGGCTTCCAACGAGGCCACGAGTGAGTCATTGAGTCCTTTGTAGGGCGTTCCGGCGCTCTGACCGCGTACGCGCGACACATTCTCTTCATAATCCTCCACTGCTTCCAGTTTCGGTTTTACGCCGGTTGGTACCGCCGATAAGTGGACAATCGGCGGCAGTTTGGCGGCATAGGCTTTCAGCTGTGCCGAGAGACCGCCGATCGCATCCAAGATATCCGCTGTCTGCATACCATTCTCCTCTCAGGTGCCTTCGTTGACCCGGTACGGATCGACACTCACGATGTTTTGCTCGGCTTGGGAGGCTGGACCTGTTCAAGCGCCTGGGTGATCGCTTCCATATCGGCAGGAAACGGTCGGGTAAACTCCTGTCGCACCCCCGTAGTGGGGTGCATAAATCCGAGAGTCCTCGCATGGAGCATCACTCGTGGGATTTCAACCTCGTCTATGGCACACACTTTTCGTCCACCATAGGTCGGGTCGCCAAGAATGGGATGACCGAGAGAGGCGAGATGGACGCGGAGTTGATGTGTCCGCCCTGTCCGTGGGTAGAGCAGAACATGAGCCGCCACTTTGCCGTAGCGCCCATCGATCTTGTACTCCGTCACAGAGTCTCGCGGACTAGTGGTCCTGGTTGAAATCTTTTTGCGCTCTTTGGTATCTCGGCCGATAGCCAACTCAATCACGCCGTGGCCCTTTTTCGGAATGCCCCAGATCAAGGCTTCGTATACTCTCGTAATCGTATGCTCTTTAAACTGCGCGGCGAGATGTCGATGCGCTTGATCGGTCTTGGCAATCACCATCACGCCGGAGGTTTCCTTATCCAACCGATGGACAAGACCAGGTCGTTCCTTCCCGCCGATCGCCGAGACAGTTCCTCCAGAATTCTGGAAGTGATGGAGCAGGGCGTTCACCAGTGTTCCCGTCCAGTTCCCTGGGGCTGGATGAACCACGATCCCAGACGGCTTGTTGAGCACAAGGAGACTGTCGTCTTCAAAGAGGACTTCCAGAGGGATAGCTTCTCCCTTAAGCGCAAGCGGCTCGGGCTTCGGCACATCCATCGTAATTTTGTCACCCGGCTTGATCTTCTGGCTCGCCTTCACGGCCTGTTCGTTGATGCGAATACGACCACGCTCAATCAGGCGCTGCAAGGCAGAGCGCGATATATCTCGTTGGTGATTGGCGAGAAAGACATCGAGGCGCTTGGGCTGCTCGCCGGCTGTGACGATAAATTCAGTCTGCATAAGGGAAAAACTACTGGGGGAGTGGGGAAAAATCAATCTCCCAAATTCGCCCGTTGGTGAGAGCTGCCCCTGCAGGTGCCGGTCACAACCGGACTGGCTGGAACTATTTGAACGCGCCCCTCGGCAAGCTCGTTAATCTAAGATGCCAAACAAGCGTGGTGTCTCCGGCTTTCCCTGGACATCGTGACACGTTTGGATCGGACCTGTAGATTCGTCTGAGACCTTAAGAAACTCTCACTCAGTAGAGCGCGCGTACCAATGCCGGACTGATCTGAACGAAAATAATCTAGCGTTCTCGCTTGAGCCGACTGATCTCCCCTTCCTGCTCAGCCACTTTCCTCTTCAGACGCTCTATTTCCTCCTGCAATTGGAGGATGGCCCCCTTTGCATCGGGTTCCCGCTCGGTTACGACAGCGCTCCCGGATGTGGAGGAAGGAGCGAGAGGCACAGCCTCGTCTGGCGACGGACGTGTTAGGACAGATCCTGTACGCTGGAGAAAGGAGAGAAAGCCGCGATAATCGAGGGCCAGTTCGCTCGCTGAAGCCCGGTGCCCGCCAGACCAATTGGCCTGCCGGCCCATCACATACCGTGACGATTCAAACGCCAAGGCCCCGCCGCTCCCTCTCACAGAGTGGAAGGGGTTCTCACGTACCGCCGCCAAGTCGCCGGAGTCATTCGCAATAAGAGTGCGATGGTTGGCCACAACGAGGTGCAACTGCGATTTGTCCAGGAAGAGCCCGCCTGATGAGACCGCCAGTCCGGCAGGGCTTGGGGTCGCGGCAAAAAATGATATCCACTCTCGGGGCGTCGCCCTCTGAAACGAATCTTTAATGGCCGGTACCAGAAAAGTGAGTTCCTCTGTGGAGAAAACAGCGCGCGGCGGCTGCGCACTGTCCATCAGACCAACACGATCTTCGAGCAGCATGCGGTTGAGAACAGCCAAGAGGTCTTGCTCAGTCCAGGTCGCAGGATGTTCGTAGCGGCGGGATGAGTCGCCGCCGGTCTCGTACGAATCCAGACGAACGAACCAAGAGGATTCTTCCTGAATAACACGGCTTTTTAACGTCGGGCCGGCACATCCGACAATGAAAACGATCGTCCAGAGAAAGAGTGCCCGCGATGTAAACTTCCATCTGTCATAGAGAGGGGGGCGCATGGAAAAGGCCTCCGCTTGAAGAAACCTGACAGAGCGGCTCGCGCGGGAAGGAAGCGAGCAGATATCGGAATGAGGTGAAACGGGGAATTTATGCGTGACCGGTCTTCCTGGTACGTTCGGCGATCTTCCTGCGAAGCCGGGCTTTCTCGAGACTGATTTCGGCCTCCTTGACTTCGGACGGGAGGCCACCGGCCTTCAGTCGTTGCTCAGCCTTTTCAACCGCAGTTTGCGCACGGCCGACGTCGATATCCTCGGCCTTCTCGGCGATCTCGGCCATGATGGTAACTTTCACCGGGGTCACCTCGGCATATCCCCAGAGGATGGCCATGTGGTTTGTCTGATCGCCGACGCGATAACGAAGTTCCCCGATGCGAAGGGTTGAAAGAAAGTAGCAGTGGCCCGGCAATACCCCGAACTCGCCTTCCGAACCAGGCGCGATGACTTCATCCACCTGCTGACTCAGCAGCTGCTTCTCCGGGGTCACCACCTCTAACAGAATCTTTCCCGCCATGCGTTTCTTCCTCTTCCCACCAACCCAAGCACAGTCGGCTGGGATGATCTCGATTGCGCGCATTGACCGAGCACCGTTTCATCGTGCGCGGTCAGCGAGCAGGAGATCGCCCTGCCGATGTGCGTTTATACCTTCACACCCATCTTTTCGGCCTTCGCCACAGCTTCCTCGATCGGACCCACCATGTAGAACGCTTGTTCCGGGAGGTGGTCATACTTACCATCGAGGATTTCCTTGAAGCTGCGAACGGTGTCCTTCAGCTTCACATACTTACCCGGCGATCCGGTAAACGCTTCAGCGACATGGAACGGCTGCGAAAGGAACCGCTGGATCTTCCGCGCACGGGCCACCGCCATCTTGTCGTCCTCGGACAACTCGTCCATACCGAGAATCGCGATGATGTCCTGCAGATCCTTATACTTTTGGAGCACGGACTGGACGCCGCGGGCGACCTTATAGTGCTCTTCACCGATGACTTGCGGATCGAGAATACGGGAAGTGGAGTCCAGCGGATCGACCGCCGGATAAATTCCCAACTCAGCCAGTTGCCGTGACAACACCGTCGTCGCGTCCAAGTGAGCAAACGCCGTCGCCGGAGCCGGGTCGGTCAAGTCGTCGGCAGGCACGTAGATGGCTTGCACCGACGTGATCGATCCACGCTTGGTCGACGTAATACGTTCTTGGAGCTGTCCCATCTCGGTCGAAAGAGTGGGCTGATACCCGACGGCGGACGGCATACGGCCGAGCAACGCGGACACCTCTGAACCGGCTTGGGTAAACCGGAAGATGTTATCGACGAACAGAAGCACGTCCTGATTTTCTTCGTCACGGAAGAATTCGGCGACCGCCAAACCGGTCAACGCGACACGCAGTCGGGCTCCGGGCGGCTCGTTCATTTGTCCATAGACCAGCGCGGCTTTCGACTTGGTGAAATCGTCCGGGTCGATGACCTTTGACTCCTGCATTTCGTGCCAGAGGTCGTTCCCTTCACGAGTCCGCTCACCGACACCGGCAAATACGGAGAAGCCGCCGTGGTGCAACGCGATGTTGTTGATCAGCTCCATGATGATGACGGTCTTACCGACGCCGGCGCCGCCGAAGAGTCCGACTTTTCCACCCTTACTGTAGGGTTCGAGCAGGTCAACGACCTTGATACCGGTTTCGAGCACTTCCGTCTTAGTGTCCTGATCTTCGAGCTTCGGAGCGGGGCGGTGAATCGGATAGGTCTTCTTGGTATTGATCGGACCCTTTTCATCGACCGGCTCACCCAGCACGTTGATGAGGCGACCCAGCGTTTCACGGCCGACCGGCACAGAAATAGGAGCCCCGGTGTCCTGGACATCCATTCCGCGCGTCAAACCATCGGTAGTCGACATGGCAATCCCGCGGACCCGGTTTTCACCCAGATGCGTGGCGACTTCCAGCGTGATCCGAACGGCCGGCTTCCCGGCAGCCTTATTTTCCTCCTGGGTCACCTTCAGCGCGTTGTAGATGTTCGGCAGTTGGCCGGGAGGAAATTCCACGTCCACCACTGGCCCGATGACTTGTACGACTTTTCCTGTGCTCACGGCTGACTCCTTCTTCAACGTAACTGACTATTGCAACGCTTCTGCGCCGCCGACGATATCCATGAGTTCTTTCGTAATCGCGGCCTGCCGGGTCTTGTTGTAGTACAGCGTCACTTTCTTGATGAGCTGGCCGGCATTCCGCGTCGCGCCGTCCATCGCGGCCATCCGTGCGCCGTGCTCCGCGGCCGCCGACTCCAACAAAATGCGATAGGCCTGCACTTGAAAGTGTTTCGGCACCAGCACATTCAGCAGATCCGCTTCGTCCGGTTCATAGAGATAGCTCCCGCCGGTCGTCGCTTCCGCTTGAGCCGCGCCGAACTCGGTAGCCGCGTCGATGGGAAACAGCTTCTCGACGATGACCCGCTGCTGAATAGCCGATTTAAATTCGTTGTAGACGACGTACAGCTCGTCGAACGTGCCCCTCACAAAATTGTCGGTCAGATCGCCGCCGATATCGAGGGCATGCTCGAAGCTGAGCTTATCGAAGACCCCGGTCCACTCCTGCCGGATCGGCCAGGTCCGCCGGCGGAAGTAGTCGCGTCCCTTGCGGCCGACGATGCTGAGATTGACTTGAAGGTTGCGGGCTTCGCACTGACGGACGAATTCGACGCTTTTGCGCGCGATGTTGCCGTTGAACCCGCCGCAGAGTCCGCGATCGCTGGTGATCACCAGCACTTCGATCTTTTTCCCTTCGCGCTTTTGCAGCAGCGGATGGGCGGAACGGTTCACCCGCTGACTCAAGTTGCTCAAAACCCCGCGCATCTTGTGCGCATAGGGTCGCGCCGCCAGGATCCGATCCTGCGAACGCTTGAGCTTCGCCGCAGCCACCATTTTCATGGCCTTGGTAATCTTCTGCGTATTTTTGAAGGCCGCAATCTTGCGGCGCAGACTTTGTAAACTCGGCATGGTTTCTGAGCTTTCAGCAGTCAGTCATCAGCCCTCAGCTCAACGCTGACAGCCGAACGCTGATGGCTATTTTGCCCCGTATCCCATCTTCTGTTTGAAGGTCGTGATGATTTCTTTCAGCCGCGCTCCCACTTTGTCGTCGATCTTGCCGATGCCGGCAATTTCCTTCTTTAAGTCGGGATGATGCTGCTGCACGTAGTGGAGATAATCCGCTTCAAACTGCAGCACCTTGTCGACCGGCACATCGTCGAGATAGCCGTTCACGCCGGCATGGATGGACAGCACCTGATCGGCGACCGGCATCGGCTTGTACTGACCCTGCTTGAGCAACTCGACCATGCGCACGCCGCGCGCGAGCTGCATCTGCGTCGCCTTGTCGAGCTCGCTGCCGAACTGCGCGAAGGCCGCCATTTCCCGATACTGCGCGAGATCGAGCCGCAACGTACCGGCCACCTGCTTCATCGTCTTGATCTGGGCGGATCCGCCGACGCGGGAGACCGACAGACCGACGTTAATCGCCGGGCGGATACCGGAATAGAACAGATCGCTGCCGAGATAAATCTGGCCGTCGGTGATCGAAATCACGTTGGTCGGAATGTAGGCCGACACGTCGCCGGCTTGCGTTTCAATAATCGGAAGCGCCGTCAAACTGCCCCCGCCGAGCTTTTCGCTCAACTTGGCCGCGCGCTCCAGCAACCGTGAGTGCAGATAGAACACGTCGCCCGGATAGGCTTCGCGTCCCGGCGGTCTCCGGAGCAGCAAGGACAGCTGCCGATAAGCGACGGCGTGCTTCGAAAGATCGTCGTACACAATTAACGCGTGCTTGCCGTTATCGCGGAAATACTCCCCGATCGCGGCGCCGGCGAAGGGCGCGAGAAATTGCATCGGGGCCGGATCGCTGGCAGTCGCCGCGACTACGATGCTGTATTCCATCGCATGGTTTTCTTCGAGCGTCTTGACGACGCGGGCGACGGTCGAGCGCTTCTGACCGACGGCCACATAAATGCAGAACACGCCCAAGCCTTTTTGATTGATGATCGTATCGACGGCAATCGCGGTCTTCCCCGTTTGCCGGTCGCCGATGATCAACTCCCGCTGACCACGCCCGATCGGGATCATGGCGTCGATCGCCTTGATGCCGGTCTGCAAAGGCTCGCGGACGGATTGACGGGTATTCACACCGGGCGCGACGACTTCAATGCGGGAGGAGTGCTCCGACTTGATCGGGCCCTTGCCGTCGATCGGTTGGCCGATGGCATTCACGACGCGACCGATCAGAGCCTCACCGACAGGGATTTCCGCGATACGCCCCGTGCGCTTGACGGGATCGCCTTCTTTGATCCCCGTGTCTTCGCCCATCAACACGGCACCGACGTTGTCTTCTTCGAGGTTCAGCGCGATGCCGTAGAGTCCTCCCGGGAACTCCAGCATTTCTCCGGCCATGGCTCCGTCGAGCCCGTAGACCTTGGCGATACCGTCGCCGACCTGGATGACCGAGCCGGTTTCCTTGACGTCGACCTGCTTGTCGAAGCCCTTGATCTTTTCCTTAATGATCGCACTAATCTCATCTGCCTTGATCTGCATGGCTACTCCTTCGTCAACAGGCTCTGCATGGCGCGCAAGCGACCTCGGGCGGTGCTATCCACGACCGTGCTGCCGATAGAAATCTGCAGCCCCGCGAGGTGACTGGCGTCGGTCTGAAAAGTGATATCCACATCCCGCTTCAAGGTGTCGCGGAGACGTGTTTTGATGCGGTCTTGTTCTGCCGGCGGGAGCGCCGTGGCGCTCGAGACGGTGACTTGCTGGGTTCCCTTGGATTGATCGACGAGTTTCCCGAACGCGTCGGCGATTTCCGGCAGAAACCCGATTCGATTCTTCTTCACGAGCTGCCCGATAAACGCCTTGCCGGCGGGGGGGCACCCGAATCGGCCGCCCAGATCGGTTAACACGGCAACCTTTTCTTCCATGCCGAATACCGGGGACGCCACCACGTGGCGGAGCGAGACAGAGTCCTGCATGGCCTGTCCCAGGCCATTGAGAGTACCCCGCGTCGCTTCGATGGTGGAGGAATCGAGAAGCTCGAAGAGGGCTTTGGCGTAACGTCGAGCAACTGCTGTCTTAATCACGGTCCTTGTCCACTCACTTCCACAATAGGCACACGGATAATTGTCGTGCAGTCCGCACTAAAATAAGCGCGCCAAGCTACCATTGCTCGCGAGGAACTGTCAACTCTGCGGGAGGCAGATCAGGGAAATTCATCTTGATGTCACAACCTGTGTCGGGAGAGGGAACTCGATCTGCGCCGCACGAAACCGTTCGACAATCGCCTTGCTGAGCTCGCCCTGCAGCGATCCGTAGTGGACCACTTTGGTCCAAGGCTCGACAGCAATCGTGATGGCCGGCTGTCCCAGCCGACTCACACCGATCGCCGCCTGCGGATCTTTGAGCACATGCGAATGGTTCTCCACGATCTCCCGCACAATCGCCAGGGCCTGATTCAAGTCGGTCTTATAGGACACGTCCACTGTGAAGTGCAGCTGCCGGATCGTACCGAAGTTGTGCAGAATTTCTCCGACCACCTTGCGGTTCGGAATGACGACCCGCGAGTGGTCGGGATGCATGAGCGTGGTGGAGAAAATATCGATCATCACGACATCGCCGTGCACCCCCAACAGTGAGATGTGCTCTCCGACTTTGTACGGCTTCGTAAAGATGATCGAGAGTCCCGCCATCACATTGCTTAAGACGCCTTGCAACGCCAGACCGATTCCCACGCCGGCCACGCCGATTCCCGCGACCAGCGGCGCAATCGGCACACCCAGCGCCTCCAGCGCGATGACGGCGGCAAACAAGAGGACGACGATTTTCACGATGCGGACGAGCAGCATCCGCACCGGCGGCTCCAAGGTCTGCCGTTCCAGCGCCTGTTGCATCAGGTTGCCGGCCCAGCGCGCACCCAGCGCACCGGCGGCAAAAATGCCGATCGCCACGAGGGCCTGCAACCCATACTTCACCGCGTATTGCGTGACGGTATCCATCGCGAGCATCTGTCCTGCTCCTTAACGACTGAACAATCCCTTGAGCAGCTGTTTCCCTTCCTGCTCCAGATCTTTCGGCTTGGTCGTGCCTTTGAGCAATCCGCCGATCGCCTCTTCCGCTTTCTGTTTGATTTGCTCCTGCACTTTTCCTGTCAATCCCTTCATGTCGAGCCCATAAGAAGGCGCTTCGAGCGTGCCGCCGATCAGGAGGGGCAACGTCAACCGGCCTTCCTTCACCGCCAGTCGCGCGACCGGGGAAGATCCTGCCACTTGCTGACTCAGTGCTTCCGACAGGCGCAGATTCACCGTCATGTTGAGCGCATGATCAAAGCCGATCGTCCCGCCGCCGGTCGCCTGAAAATCGTGGCTATCCATCAGCATGTTCTGCAACATCACAACACCCTGCTTAATGGCCAGGTCCGTTTCAATCGTAGAGAATGCCGTCGCCTTGGCTTCGCCGACGGCGATACCGACAACCTTGAGAATCGAAACAGCTTCCTGAAGCAGGTTCACCCCGTCGATCTTGCCGTCCTTCACAGCGACGTGGCCGGCGCCCTCCAGCACCCTTGTGAGATCCGGCATGGCGAAGCCTTGGCCCTTGACTGAGAGATTAGCCCCGGCTGTTCCACTGATCGAAACCAGTGTCTCAGCGACTGCATCAATCGCGGAGCCAAGCTGCAACTCCTGTACGGCAAGTTTCCCATTGAACGGTGGGGCCGCAGGTCCGGAAACCAGGCCGCCTTGAGCCGTGATAGTCCCGCCGAAGAGCTCGAAGGAAAGATCCCGAAGCCCGAGATCCTGTCCCTTCGTCTCCACCGCAAGCTTGAAATTCTTGACTTCGACCGGTTTTTTAAGTGGAAGCGTCATCGGCAGATTGGCAGTATTGATGACCTGCGAGGTCATCGTAATCGCGGCCTGCGGCCCGGCCATTTTGCCCGCGATGACAAATGTCGTTTTGCCTAAGGCCAGCTGTAGATTAATCGCATCGATGTCGACGGTCTCTTTCAACGGTCCGAAGGTGCCGTCGAGAGATACCGGCAGATTCAACGGCTGAACCAGCGTGGCCAGATGAAGACTCGGTGTCTGCCCCAGGCGGACAGACTGCAGCAGCAGTTCCAGATCCTGTAATGTGTACTCGACCGGTTTGGCCTGAGAAGCATCGCGATACATCACCTTTCCGCCGGTGAGCGACACACGATCAACTGCCAGAAGGGCCAGAATCTTCAGCGGCCCATCAGGCGACGGCACCGGCGCGCGCGACGGTGTCTCCGGCGCAGCCACTCCCTTGCGCCCCAACGTCGCCGCATTCAGCACCCCGTTCTTGTTCTTGATAACCGTGATCACGGGCTCGCGCAGCGTAATCTCTTCGACCTCGACCTTGCCGCTCAGCAAGGGCATCAGCTTCACCCCCACCTCAACCGACGAGAGCGATGCAAATGGGCCGGTTCCAAACGCCGGATCCTCGATGACCGTAAATCCCGCCACCCGCGCCCCTAACCGAGGCCAGATGGTCAGACGAATATCCTCAAGGGTCACCTTGCGGTTCAACGCATCCTCAATCAGAGGACGATATTGATCCTGATACTTGTTGAGATCGACGATGAAGGGGAGGAGCAGTACCAGCCCAACCAGCACCGCTATCAACACACCGACTGCAATCACGATTTTCATCCTGCACCTCCAATTCCAAGCTGCAGTATAGGAAACACCCCCTAGATGGTCAAATGCGGGGCTGAAGGGCTGACTCGTTACGAAGCCGTGGCGCCGGTGCGGGCGGCGAAGGCAATCTGGAAGGTGGCGGCGATGGAGGTCGGGGTCGTGAGGACATTGCGCACGAGGATGCCGGAGTTGTCCGTGGCCAGCGCCGCGCCGGTCAGATTGGTACCGGCGATCGAGACATTCACCGACGCGGCCGCATTGCCGGTATTCGGCGTCAAAGCCGTGATCGTCGGCGCGCCGACTCCGCCGGTGTTGCGTGTAATCGAGAGCAGATTCCCGACCGCATCGTAGTTGTACGTCGCGACATTTCCCTGCCCATCAATTACTTTTGTGAGCCGGCCGAGGTCATCGTAGATGTATTGCGCCTGATCGGCATAGAGCGGTGTGCACAAGCCTGCCAGCGTGGCGATCAAGAGCACACAACAGCGCAGAGCGAACAGCCGGTCTCCGCATGTCATCTGTCGGATGAGCCCCTAAAACAGAGATAGGAATTGGGTGGGAGGCAGAAAAAAACCTTGTCGGCCG
>CAZWOX010000043.1:0-25362 GCA_964635345.1 uncultured Nitrospira sp. | reverse complement strand
CACTGTCCCCTCTCCTCACCCATCAACCAGGGAGCAGCGGACTCAGCAGGCCGCCCGAACAGGAGTACGCCCATGCCATGGGAGGACCGATCGCGCACCAGCCCCCACTGTCTGGCGTGGCCGACCTGAATTCTCACGGGAACCAGACAACGACGGCGAGGAATCCGGCGCCGCCTGGTAAGAGGCGCCTTCAACGACCGGCAGAATCCCGCAAGCAAATGTCCGGCCATCAGCAACGGACTGCATACACGCGCGTCGTGCGCCCGCTCCCAGGTCGCCGGATCGCCGAACACGTTTACCACAAGCCACTGCCGCTGCGCTGCCTGCACATCGAGAAACTCCGCCCCGCAGCGAATCGCCTTTCCGGGCAGAATCTCGTGATACAGCACCCTCGCCCGGCAGGTCATCGGCGTCCGTCCCTGCAGCGTCACAGCAAATTCTCCGGGAACCGGATCCGTCGAGGTTGTGAGGAACGACAAACCTGACAGGCTCAGGTCATCCGTGACGGTCGAACAGTGAAACTCTTGCGCCTCCACCGTACAGTCGAAACGCCGGCCGACTCGCTCTTCTCCCCGCCGCTGCGGCCGCTCCCACGCCATGCTCAATCCGATGAACAGCGTCACCAGATTCACCCCGGCCCAACTGAGGTTGAAGAAGTAGGCGTCTTTTTCGATTCCGAAAAACCAGAATTCCCACAGACCCTTGGCGATCGCCCCCATAGTGATCACCGTGGCTGCCAGCAAACTCAACGACGACCGCCAATCGAACGTCCGGCTGGCCGACGTCAACCCCTTCGGTGTCACCTTGAATCCCAGCCGCTTCGGCAGAAACAGATCGAACATCGAACGAAACAGCGGAAACGCGACCGTCGCCTCATAGCTCGACGACCAAAGCAACCGCGGCCATCCCGGCAGCATCACCGAAGACAGCAACGGCAACATCAACATAAACGGCAACACATAGGCGACCAGGATCGACACATCGGACAAAATCGGGTGGAGATGAAACAAGAGAAAATAGAGCGGCGTAACCCAGAATACGACGCGGGCCAGGGGAAACAGGAAATAATATAAGGAGGCGAAGTAGCCCACCCGATGCCGCAGGGACAGCCCCCGGCAGAAAAGCGGGTTGTCCTTCAGGAAGATCTGCAGGCACCCCAACATCCAGCGCCGGCGCTGCACGATATACGACGAGAGGTTCTCGGCCGTCAGCCCCACCGCCAGATCCTTATCGACGAAGGCGGATTTCCATCCCTTGGCATGCAGATGCTGGCTGGTATGGATATCCTCGGTAATGCTCATCAGATTGAAACCGTTCACCTCCTGAATCGCGGTCCGCCTGAACACAGCCCCACTGCCGACGAAGAACGCTCCCCCCCAATGATGCCGCCCACCTTGAATGGCATGATTGAAGAGATCCTGCTCGTTGGGAATCCGGACCCCGGTACCGAGGGCGCGCTGGAAAATGTCCTGATTGTAGAAATGATGCGGCGTCTGAACAAACCCCATGCGCGGATCGGCAAAGTACGGCACTGTCTCAGTCAGGAACGTCGAGACCGGAATATGGTCGGTATCGAAGACCGCAATCAGTTCGCCGTCCGTCTGAGTCAGGGCCTGGTTCAAATTGCCCGCCTTGGCATGTCGCTTCGGCCCCTGGAAATAGGTCGCCCCATACCGTTCCGCGAGAGCGCGCACTTCGTCACGATGGCTATCGTCCAGAACAAAGATCCGCTTCTTTCCATACGGAATCGCCTCGACACCGATCAACGTCTTCTCAAAAATCTCGCAGGACTCGGAATAGATCGGGATGAAGACATCGACCGATGGCTGAAAATCAGCCGGCGCAACCGGCATATTCGCTGACACCGGCTTCCGACCCACCCCGACTTGTACGAGCAGAAGGGCCACCGTCGAAAAGGCATAGAGTTCCGCGCACCAGAGCGAGAGGCTGATGAACGGCCCGCCGGGCTCGACCCAATTCAGGGTCTCATGCGCGCGCCAGTCGAGATACCGCACACAGAGCGCAAATCCGCAGGCCAGAAACGCCGCCTTCAAGACCCAGTGCCATCGCGCCAGGAGAAAGAGAAGCAGCGTAACAGCCACCAACTCCCAGGCGAAATGCGCGGAGAATCCCGCCACATCGAACGGGCGCAAGAACGCGAAGTACTCGTCGAATCGCCGGACATGATCCAGTTCGATGGCCCGATCGAACCACAGCCAGTTATGCAGATAATAGGGGGTGCCCTTGCCGGCCAACGCATTGGCATGGAGCAGCTGGAGTTTGATCTCGGACAACCGCCGGGCCAGTTCCGGCAACTCCTGAGAAGCCAGCGCATGCACCGTCGCATACAACAGTAGCCCTTCCAGCGTCGAACGAGGCTCGCCCGAAACCGTGTAGCGATCCACGAACTTTCCGCGCGCCTTCCACTCCACCCAGAAGAAGCCCAGCATCTTCTCACGCAACCCCGCTTCTGAACGGCCGAACCACTTGGCATCCAGCGCCACGCGCCAGAAAAGCGGGAACGCATCGTAACTGAACTCCGCCGCCGGTCCTGATTTGGGGTGCGTCATGACAAACCGGCCGGACAACTTGTCGAGATAAATGAGTTCGGGCGGAAGCGAAACCTGTCGTTCATCGTAGAGCCAATGTAAGACGGCGTAGGAACTCTCAATGAGCTTCCGCCAGTCGCGCGTGCGATCGACGGAGGCGAAGACTTCATAGGCATAGGGCGCGAGGTAGGCCACGTGGATCGTCGGATAGGCTTCATGCACCGCCCAGTTTCCCGCCGTGACATAGGATCCGGTGCTCAGATGCAGCACCTCCAGGTCCCAGATGGAAGCAAGAATCGCGAGGGCATCCTGCTCATACCGGGGAATATCGAACCGGCGCGACGCGAGAATAAGAGCCAGCGCAATATCCGTGTCGGCATCGGTCGCGGCATCCGGCGACAGGACCTTGCCCTTCCACTTCCAGGCAAAGAGCTTATCCGGTCGTACCTGCAGATACGCTTGCGTCCAGCGCCACACTTCGTCAAACGTGCGGCGATCGTTCGACCAGACCGCCCGCAACATCGCATAGCCCTGGCCTTCGGACGTCGTGACACCCTGTTCATCCAGGCTGATCACCCGCCCGTCGCGGATGTAGGCCTGCCGATAGAAGCTCCAGAGGGCGGACAGCTCGTCCTGTTGCCGGATCAACCGGTCGCTGGACGTGGTCGAAGACTTGGCATCAGCCGCGGCACTGAAGGAAGACAGCAGGCAGAACAGACAGAGCAGAACGATCTTGGCGAACCAATGGCAGAGCATACGTCACATTGAATCGACCCCGGCAAAGGAAGGCGCGACAAGCCTTTTCAGCCGCCCAAGGCTGTCGTCAATGTACGGTGCTGACCGGGCGGAAGGCAACCGGGGAGGAGGATGGCAAGACAGCAACGGCTGAACGAACGAGATGGATCAGAACTCGTTCCGGTGGCAAATCCTGTAGCGGCCGGAAAAATGTTCCCCAGGTGGCAAGCGTTTCAAGCCCCACTCAGGATGGTTGAAGGCATCCGATGCGCAGGTCATCGGTTCGATGGCGAACGCGCGGCGCGGCGCATCGGGAATGGCATCGCCCGTGTACACCACGATAGCCGAGAAGGAACGGTCCATCGCCACATCGATCACCCGGCCGCTTGCGGCATAACGGAGCGACGCTGTGGCCATCCCCTCCGCATCGCGATCGAGCTGTACGTAACAGTGATTGAACTTCTTCGTGCCGATCCGGCGAAAATCCCGACAGTCCCACTCGGTGCCGGCCGCCGGTAGAACCCTTCCCGTCGGCACCAGCTTGTCATTGAACTCCAGAAAGCCCGCGCCTGGAATCCTGGCCTCGGCTTCGTCGATCGACCCAGTACCCACAGTGAAGTAAGGATGAAAACCCACCCCGACCGGCGCCGGACACGCCCCGGCATTCTGCACATCGAACGAGCAGGACAATCCCTTGTGGTCTAAACCATAGGTCACTTGAATGGCGAGCGAAAACGGATAGCCTTTGCGGTCGTACTGTTCAGCCTCAAGACAAATGTCGAACAGGACGCAGCTCGCGTCGGCACGAACCACTCGCCACGGCAGGGTTCTGACGAAGCCGTGAATCGCATTCGGACCTTCTTTATCGTTGCGTTCAAGCTGAAACTTCTCGCCGTCGAATGTATAGCGGCCCCCGGCAATACGGCCGGGAAACGGAATCAGCACATCCCCCTGCCCGCCTTTCTTCTGACTGCCTCCCGAGTAACCCCAGACGATATCGACCTCTTTGCCGCCGGCTTCCACCAGGAAAAACCGGCGCAAGGACGCACCCCAAGGCGAGACCACCGCCCGCTGGTTGCCGAAGGAAAGCAGGATCTCTGTGTCGGGAGTCGTGGTGTTCGTCATGGGACCGGAGTATAGCATCGAGACCGAGGGGACTCGCACCAGAGTTCGATTTTTACACTGAGACTCCCCCGCAGCCGGACACCCTATTCCATTTAGGACCGGCAACAGGCAAGATGCGCAGGATGCGAGAGATCATCGAAGCCGGCTGAGGAATCGCAAAGATGTGGGTGGTCTATATCGTCGAATGCGCCGACCGGAGTCTCTACACCGGCATGACCAATGATCTGGAGCACCGAATGGCTGTCCACTGCGCCGGCAAAGGCGCCAAGTACACAAAGCACCGCCGGCCGCTGATCCTTCGCTATACGGAGACATTGGATTCGAAAGGAACCGCATTACGCCGGGAAGCGGCGATCAAAGCGCTCGATCGGACAACCAAGCTGACGCTCATCGCCGCCCATAAGGGACACCCAGTGGGAAAGACATGATTCACTTCAATACCTAGGTGCCAGACCTCACCGCCTTTAGGCACTAGCTCACGATCTCAAGCCATGGCATAGTACCTCTTCGCACCGCAGGATTGAAGCGGGCACAGTTGCCCGATTCCAGCCTACTAAGGAGCCCGTGCATGGCGTACTTACTGTCGTTGGCCAAGATCGTCCAGTCGTTGCTGGAGCCGGGATCGGTGGTACCGGCTCGCCTCCGGGATCGCATGGATGAAGACACGGCGCAGGCAGTGGAGCGAGCACTCCGGGCCCTCTCGGAAGTGGCGATGCAACAGCATCACCAGGCGCGCGCCTCAGGAACCTACGCGGCGATCCAGGAAAAGCAGGACGCTCTCCTCGCCGAGATCGCCATCCATACACGAGCCGTCAGATCGGACCTCACCATCACGCCCCAGGAAGCCGTCCGACGCATTCTCTTGATCGTGGGATTTGCCAGAACCGTCCTGGATAATGACCCGCAGCTCGAAGAACAGCTGGGTCCCGGCGTCGGCGTGTTTTTTGAGAAATTGGACCGGGCGGAATTCAGAGATGGGGCCAGCGCCTAGGAAAGAGGGTCGCTGAGGCGCGCCACTGCAAACAGCGGCGTGATTTCTCTCGGGGAAACCGGTATCCTTTCCGACCGACGCCGGCACTGTATTCCGGCCGGCACAAGGAAGAAAATCCATGAACTCGACACCAGGTCTCAGCGCTACCACACAGTTCCGCAATCTCCTCCTCTCCGACCGGCTGGAATTCATCTGTGAAGCGCACAACGGCCTGAGCGCCAAGATCGTCCAGGAAGCCGGCTTCAAAGGCATCTGGGCCAGCGGCCTGTCGATCTCAGCCCAGTTCGGCGTGCGCGATAATAACGAAGCGAGCTGGACGCAGGTGCTCGAAACCCTCGAGTTCATGTCCGATGCCACCACGATTCCCATTCTCCTCGACGGCGACACCGGCTACGGCAACTTCAACAACATGCAGCGCCTCGTCCGCAAGCTGGAGCAGCGCAAAATCGCCGCCGTCTGCATCGAAGACAAGCTCTTCCCCAAGACCAACAGTTTCATCAAAGGCGACGCCCAGCCCATGGCGGACATGCACGAATTCTGCGGCAAGATCAAAGCCGGCAAGGACGCCCAGAGCGACCCGAACTTTTCCATCATCGCCCGGGTCGAGGCCTTCATCTGCGGCTGGGGGCTCGCCGAAGCGCTCCGCCGCGCCGAAGCCTATCGCCAGGCCGGAGCCGACGGCATCCTCATCCACAGCGCCCTGGCGGTGCCCGATGAAATCCTGGCGTTCAAGCAGGAATGGGGCACTCGCTGCCCGGTCGTGATCGTGCCGACGAAATACTACGCCACGCCGACCGATGTCTTTCGCCAACATGGGTTTTCGGTCGTCATCTGGGCCAACCACTTGCTGCGCAGCTCCGTCTCGGCCATGCAGAAAACCGCGCGCACGTTGAAGGAACAGGAACATCTCTTGTCCATCGAAGATAAAGTCGCGCCGGTGTCGGAAATCTTCCGGCTACAGAATGCCGCGGAACTACAGGAAGCCGAAGACCGCTATCTCCCGAAAGGCGCCGAAGATACCTGCGCCATCGTCCTGGCCGCATCCCGCGGCAGCGAATTGGGCGAACTCACCGAACACCAGCCCAAGACGATGGTCAAGGTCCAGGGCACGCCCATCCTCGCCCGCATTGTCGACGCCTATAACGCCGTCGGCGTCAAAGATATCGTCGTCGTCCGAGGCTATAAAAAAGAGACCGTCAATCTGCCCAATCTCACCTACGTCGACAACGACGAGTATGCCGACACCGGCGAGCTGGTCTCCCTGCTCAAAGCCCTACAGTCGCGCAAAGGCCGCGCTCAACAGACCCTCATTTCCTATGGCGACGTGCTGTTTAACACCTACATTCCCCAATCCCTCTGCCAGGAACCGGATGACTGCGTGATCTTCCTCGACAGCAACTGGCGGGAACAGAGCCGCTATGCCCGGCTCGGTGGCTTTGCCGAATGCAGCATCCCCAACTCCCGGAAAGCCTTCAACGCCAAGATCTATCTCACGCACCTGGGCAATGAGATTCCTGAAGCCAACATCCACGGTGTCTGGATGGGCTTTCTCAAGGTTTCGCCGACCGCCGCCACGCTCATCACCACCATCATCGCCGAACTGCTCGCACAACCCGGCCACCGCAAAGCCACGATTCCGCAACTACTCCAAGAGCTGCTCAACCGCCGGCAGCCCATCCGGGTCCTCTATACCGTCGGTCACTGGCTCGATATCAACAGTCTGGAGGATGTGGTGCAGGCGGGAGAGTTTTAAGGGATACCCGATTGCTCGCCGGCCTCGAACGATCGACCGGAACAAGCAGCGGGCTCCGCCGGTCGGCGGCGTAACAGCCCCCTCCGCATAAGAGCTTCCGTCTCAAAAGAAAACCGTCTTCCGGCGCACGCTCCATCACCCTCATATTCACAACGCTCCTTCCTGCCTGTCCGCTCTCATGTTCCATGACCCCATGATCTCCTGGTTGTATTATCGCGGAAGATACATGACAGGATCATTTTGAATACATATTCATCTCTTCTCGAACAGGATGTTCGGTATGAGCTGAACAATTGCTGGCGATTCATCATGAGCCCAAGCGGCACAGAACTCGCTTTATTTAGCGGCCATGGAGAGCCCCACACATCGTAGCGATGCCGGGACTTCTCAAAAGTTTAGCGAGAGGAGAGGCCGGCGTCCGATCAACGGAATATTCTCACAACGGGAGGCTTTGACGAGCACTGAACCTCGCTCATGTTCAACCCGGCACCTCACCCCTTCGTGGAACCGCGGCGAATCGCGCCGACCGTCCACGAAGAAACCAAGGAGGTTTCCATGACATCCTCCAGCAAGATGCTCAGGGCAGTCCTCATGTCAGCAGTCGGATTGGGCATTGTCGGCTTTCCCGGGCCGAGCCCTGCCGCGGCGGGAGAAGCAGCCGTGAGCCTGCCCATCGAAATCGTAGCGGACTATGTTCATGCGGTGATTGAGGCAGACCGTGAAGTGTACACCAAACATGTCGTTGAACGGTTGCAAACCAAAGGCGTGGTCGTGGCCTCCGAAAACTGGGAGCAGAAGAACACACTGCCTCTCCCGGCTCAATTCCTGATGGAGTCGGGCCGTACCATGGCAAAAAAAGGCCTCGGCATACAATATCGATTGATCAGCCTCTGGCCGATCAATAAACACAACGCCGCTTCCAGCGAGTTCGAGAAGGCCGGTTTAGGCACCGTTCTCACCCATCCGACTCAGCCCCATACCGGATTTGTGAAGGAAGGAGGAGCCCGGTACTTCCAGGCCGTCTATCCGGATCTCGCAATAACTCAGGCCTGCATCGGTTGCCATAACGCCCACCCTGACAGCCCGAAACGGGACTTCAAGATCAACGATGTCATGGGGGCCATCGTGATCAGCATTCCCGTGAAATAATCGGGCGCGCACGTGATTCCTCCCTCGCTGTACCGAACCATCTTGCGGTTCGATCCTGAGGACCGCAAGATGGTTCGAGGCTCCTCCAGCCGGGATGAGCTATTCATCTGAAATCGGTCGTCGTTCCTGCACGGCGGTCTACGGATTCTTTAGACTCACGACGATAGCGCGAAGCAGCGATTCGAGCTTGGCCCTGGCGTCCTGACTCGATCCACTCGCCGTCAGAGACACATGCAGGTCGATCCAGGTTCCCGCCTGAACCCAGTGGGCATGGAGATGAGAATTCGTGAAGTTGGGCACGGCGCGCTCATAGGCGATCGTCTCCCAGTTTCCCATCCGGCCGAACTGGACGCGCTGCGCGTCGGCAAGCCCGTTTTTTTTCGACACCGTCACCTCGTCCGCCCAGATTTTCTGGAGACCGGGAAAGGCCTGGTCCGACTCGACCCATCCGGAAATGATCACCTGCTTCGTATCGTCCCGGAAATGAAAGTAGCGCGGATTGTCGATCGGGCCTCCGATCGCGCTGTTCGTGAGCGACAAACCGCTGAGCGGAATGCGCATGACCAGTCGGCTCGCCGGAACTGTTAGTACATAGGCCTGCTCGGTCCGGGTGATCTGCAACGCATCGGGACGGACCGGGCTCTCTTTCGTCCCCGGCGCAGCCGTCTGCCTGATGGAATGAGCCGCCTTCTCCAACATCGCCATCGCCGCTCGATTCACCGGATCGGACGCATCCTGCGACAGGATCGTGAAGGAGATCAGGAGATCTCCCACACGCAGCATCCCCTGATTCATCCGTTTGAACTCACCGGGATTCGGCGTCCGGTCGGTGGCCGAATAGTGGAACCCGATTCCCGTCGAGCCCGTCATCTCCTGCACTGTCACCTCGGGGTCGAGCACCTGCGCTCTGGCCTGCGCCGCCGCCTGCTCCACTTTCTTTCTAATCTCCGCAGCGACCGGGAGCACCGCACCGGAACGGTCCGACCAGATGGGCGTGAGTAACACTCGAAACGCCGCGCCGTTTGCCGGAACGAAGGCAATCGTCGGCGGAAGGCCGTTCGGCGGCTGGGTGACGTTGTCTTTCCAGGATGCGGGCACATTGAGTTGCAGACTGCCGTGCTGACCAAGGGCATATTCCCGCGGGGCCGTCGCTTCGGCAAACACCGTGGCCGCCGTCAGCACGACCCCGAGCACCATCACAAACCGAATTACATTTCGAATCGCATTGAAGCGCATCACCCTACCTCCAAGAAATCAGACACGTCGCCTGCCGTCCAAGCCGGCCATGCGCCAACAGTACACGAGATGAGTCCAGAAACCCAATCCTTCATTGCCGTCCAAACGGGATCACCTCAATTGCACAACGAGGCGCCCCCCTGGCGAGGGGAAAAAACGCGAAAGAGAATGGAAAGAGCAAAGCCTCGCCGGCAGGCTGATGCTTTACTGATACAAGAGGCTTTCCAGCAGGTTGGTGGGGGAGCCGAACGTCTTCCCACTGACCCCATGGTGCTTCGCTGGGTGAAATCTCTCGCAGCCGAGCGGGAAGTCCCCTATCAATCCCTCATCAACGACCTGCTGGCGGGAGAGATGAAAAAGGCCAGCTAACCTTGCCTCCGTCTCCTCCAACCTCACCACGAAGATGATGGAATGGAACGCGCCTCCACAAAGGCCGCCTAGTTCTTTGCTCTGGAGAAATTCCCTTGCCCTATGGAACTTCTCCTGAACAACTCCCCATTCAAGCGCAAACCACTACTCGCCACTCAAATGAGATTTCATTCATAACTGCCTATTTTCATAGATATTTCAAATTTTCCATATATCTCATTATCACCAGGCACAATCCCTGCTGATCCCTCTCCCCATAATGGTGACGCATCCCTCCATTCTCTTGATCGAGGACAGTCCTGGCGAGCGGGAGCTGTTTCGCCTGGCACTGAAGCAGACCGGCATCGACGTCGCCCTCTTTACTGAACAGGATACAGAGACAGCGTTTCAGTTCCTGGAGGGCCAATGCTCCTTCCAAGCTTGCTCGTGCTCTTCCTCAGAAGATGGCCTGAGTTGGTCTCCCACTGCGCGAACCTTCTCACCCGCCCAACCCCAGGCGCGCCAAGACGCGCCTTTTCCCGAAGGAGCACATTCTGATCGTGCGGCCTCAGCGAGCAAAGGAGACCAAGCAGGCTACCCTCTCCCCTCCTTGATTCTTCTCGACCTCCACCTCCGCAACCAGGACGGATGCGACGTCTTGAAGCGGCTTCGGGCCGATGCGCGGCTTGCGGCAATCCCTGTCGTCATCTTCACCACCTCGGACGACCAACATGACCTCGCTCGCTGCCAGGCCAACGGGGCAAACGGCTACGTCGTGAAGCCCGGAACCTTTGCCGAACTCATTCAATGCACGACTGATATCTGCCGATACTGGCTGGAACGGAATCGTGTGCCTCATATGGGGGAAACCTCATGCTGACCCGCGCTGCGCTCAAAAATCCCTACGCCGTCTTCGCCGTCTGCATGATCGCGCTGATCCTCGGCGCCGTGTCCTACCAGAAAATGCGCGTAGATATTTTCCCTGAAATCAAAATCCCGACCATCCTCGTCACCACCTTCTACCGCGGCCTGAGCCCCGGCGAGATGGAGGGCGCCATCACCCTCCGCATGGAACAGCGCTTCGTCGAAGCGAGCTACGTCGAACACATCGAATCCCAGTCGCTCGCGGGCATGAGCTACATCAAGGTCTTCTTCCAACCGGAATACAGCATCGACTCGGCGCAATCGGAGCTGACCAGCCTGGCCTACAGCATCATCCGGCTGCTGCCGCCCGGCGTCTATCCGCCTTCGGTCTATAAATTCGGCGTGTCGAGCCTGCCGGTGGGCCTGCTCTCCGTCAGCAGCGACACACTCGGCCCGAAAGAAATCCGCGACCTGGCTTACTTCACTGTGCGCCAGCAGATCGCCAACATCCCCGGTATTTCTTTCGGACCTCCGCTGGGAGGAAAAGTCCGGCAGATCTCCGTCTTCATGGATCAGCAACGCATGCTGGCGCGCGGCGTGTCGCCCTCCGACGTGGTGAAGGCAATCAATGCGCAAAGCGCGATCATTCCGGCAGGCAACGTCAAGCTCGGCGATCTGGACTATTACGTCTATTCCAACAGCCTCATCGACGTGGTGGAGCAGATCAACGACATCCCCATCAAGGTGGTAAACGGCACACCGATCCTCGTTCGGGATATCGGCACGGCATCGGACAGCGCGGCGATCCAGACATCGATCGTGCGGGTAAACGGCCGCGAGGCGACATATCTCCCCATCACCAGGCAGGAGGGCGCCAATACGCTGGAAGTGACGGACGGGATTCGGGCGAAACTATCGAAGCTCACGGAAATTCCCGCGAACACTTCGGTGAAGTTCATTTACGATCAATCTCTCTATATCCGCCAGGCCATTGCCAATTTGCAGAAGGAAGGCTTGCTCGGCGCCGGCCTGGCCGGACTGATGATCTTTCTCTTCCTCCGCAGCATCAAAGCGGCGCTCGTAGTCGGCCTGGCCATTCCCCTTTCGCTGACGGCCGCCTTGGTCGCGCTTTATCTGACCGGCCAATCGGTGAACATCATGACGCTCGGCGGATTGGCGCTGGTGATCGGCACTCTGCTGGACAACAACATCGTCGTGCAGGAAAACCTCCATCGCCATTTGCTCATGGGCAAAAGCGGCCGGGCGGCAGCGGAAGACAGCGCGATTGAGCTGACGCTGCCCATTCTCGTGGCCACGATCTGCATTCTGATCGTCTATCTGCCGATCGTTTTCTTCTCCGGGATCATCAAGTATCTCTTCGTGCCGCTGGCCATGACCGTGGCCTTTGCCATGCTGGCAGACTATGCCGTCTCCATGACCGTAACGCCGGTGGTGCTGGCGCGGCTCTATCAACATGGGCATGGGAACGGTTCGCAGGAAGAAGAGGACGCCAAAGACTGGTTCCGCTTCGTGCTCGCGCTCTATGAGCCGGTCCTCCGCGCCAGCGTCCGCTTCAAAGCCCTGGTGATGCTCCCGGCTTTGCTCGCGCTGATCGGCACCGGCGCGCTGCTCCTGCCGCGCCTCCACAGCGAGTTCTTCCCCAGGGTCGATGCGGGCAATTTCACCATGACCGTGAGCGCGCCGGAGGGCTCCCGCATCGAGAAGACCACGGCGATCGTGGCCGATCTCGAAACGCTCGTGCAGGACACCATCCCCAAGCAGGATCTGGAAGAAGTAGTCTCGAACACCGGCCTCTACTTCGGCGACGCGGCCCGCTTCGCTCCCAACACCGGCAACCATACCGCCTTTATCCTGGTGAACCTCGTGACCGGGCATGAAGGCCGTACCGACGACTACATCGCCGCACTCCGCGCGAAAGTCCGCCAGGCGCTTCCCGGTGTGGAAGTGAGCTTTCAAACCGGCGGCATCATCAGCGACGTGCTGAACTTCGGCCTGCGCGCGCCGATCGACATTCAGGTCAAAGGCCCCCGGCTGGATCTCATTCGCCCGGTCGCGGAGCAGATCCGCGACAAGGTCGCGCAGGTGGCCGACACGAGCGATGTGCGCATCAAGCAGGGCAAAAGCTATCCGGAACTGCACGTGAACGTGGACCGGACGAAAGCTTCCTACTACGGCATTACTCAGGATCGCGTAATCGTGGACGTCATCACCGGCATCAGTTCGAACATCGCCTTGAGCCCCAACTATTGGCTCGACCCCAAAACCGCGAACGGCTATTACCTCCTCGCGCAATATCCCGAACAGTCGCTCACGAAGACGGAAGATCTGCTGAACATCCCGGTGATCGGCGCGCGGACCCCGCTGAACCCCACCTCATCGCTCACGGCGGCCGGAAGCGGCGGTTCGGTGGTCGCGCTGCAAAACACGCCGTTCGCCGGACGAAACCTGGATCTCTCCAATGGTTTTTATGCCGCGGACGACCGGCGCGGCCCGCCGGTGCTGTTGCGCGATGTGGCCTCGCTGGAAATGAAGACCGGGCCGGACAGCGTGGACCATTACGATCTCTCCCGCTTAATCAACGTGCTCGTCACGCCGGTGGGCAACGATCTGGGCCGCGTCGCGGCGGAAATCGAACAGGTGCTCGGGACGATTCAGTTGCCGAAGGATGTGACCATCGCCATCAAAGGCGAGGTCGCCAACATGCGCAGCGCCTTCAGCAACTTTGCGCTGGCCCTGCCGCTGGCCGTGCTGCTGATCTATCTGGTAATGGTCGGGCTGTTCCGCTCGATGATCGACCCGCTGATCATCTTGATCGCCGTGCCCCTCGGCTGGATCGGCACGGTCTTGATGCTGCACCTCACCGATACGTCCGTGAACGTGGAGTCGATGATCGGCACCCTGATGATGATGGGCATCGTCGTCTCCAACAGCATTCTCCTGGTCGATTTTGCCAACCGCATGGTGGAAGCCGGCGCCTCCGCCGAACAGGCCGTGCTGGAAGCGGGCAAGCGCCGCATCCGGCCGATTCTCATGACGGCGCTCGCAACGATTCTCGGTCTGCTGCCGCTCGCCCTCGGCTTCGGCGAAGGGAATGAAACAATGGTGCCGCTGGCTCGCGCGGTCGTCGGCGGCCTGGCCGTATCCACTGTGATGACGCTGCTGGTTGTGCCGGTTCTGCATGCGCTGGTGCTGGGGCGACGTGTCCCCGCCGGCGCCGCCCCTGAACCGGCTGTGACGGAAGAGGAACCCTGAGATGATGCTGAACCGGACTGTCTACTGCATGGCCCTGTTGATCGTGATACTCTCCGGCTGCCAGCGGGATGAACCGCCGCATAAAGCCGCCGGAGGCGCTGAGAACAGCACCGCGGTCGTAACGGACAACCAGCCGGTCGACGTACAGGTCACGAAACCGGTCAGACAGCCGCTGATCTACACCATCACGCTGCCCGCCAATATCTCCCCGCTCTATCAAACGACGCTCTACGCCAAAGTCTCCGGTTATCTAAAATGGATCGGCCCGGACAAGGGCGATCGCGTCAAGAAGAACCAGGTGGTTGCCATCATCGACGCGCCGGAAATCGAAGAGCAGTATCAACAGGCGGTAGCCGACTACAAGATCAAGAAGATTACCTTCGAGCGGCTCGATAAGGTGCTGCACGAATCGCCGGATGTCATCGCGAAACAGGATGTCGATGTGGCCGAAGCGGCCTACGAAGGCGCGAAGAATCTTATGCAGCAGCGCGCCGCCATGCGCGAATACACGAAGGTGCGCGCGCCCTATGACGGCATCGTCACCGCCAGATTTGCCGACCCCGGCGCCTTGATCCAACTGGCCACCTCCTCCGCCACGAACGCCATTCCCCTCTTCACCGTGATGGATCTGGATACGGTGCGGGTCTACGCCAACGTGCCGCAGGACGAATCCTCCTGGATTGTTCCGGGCAAGACGGCGGCGAGGGCGCTCTTGAAGGAACTGCCGGGTCGCTCCTTCGCCGGCACGATTACCCGTTCCACACTGGCGCTCGATCCTTCTACCAGGAGCTTGCTGGTGGAACTCGACCTGCCCAATCCCGACCATGTTTTACGGCCCGGCACCTACGCAGAACTGGCCTTGGACCTGCGCGAGATTCCCGACGCGCTGGTGTTGCCTCCGCAAGCGGTGATTAGCAACCAGAAGGGCAAATCCGTCTATATCATCGCACAAGGCAAGGCCAAGTCTGTGCCCGTGCAGACCGGCATCACGAACGGGACGTGGCTCGAGATCACCAACGGACTCGACGGCTCTGAGGACGTCGTGGTGGTGGGGAAACGACGACTCCTGGAGGGCAGCCCCGTGCAGGCCGCCCCGTTCAAGATGCCGGACGCCAAACCCGCACAGCAGAAATTCGACCGGCGCTCAGCAGGCCAGCCGTCATCACCCGCGACATACGAAGGAGCCAAGCCATGAGAACCACTCAATCGACTGCACTCTTCTTCACCATGATGCTGGCAATCCCCTCGCTGGCCATGGCTCAGCCGGCTGAGTCCAACGGCGCAGCCGACAAAGGCCGCTTTCTCGGCATACAGCAGGCGATTGAAACCGGCCTGCAAAACCATCCGATCGTGCAGGAGGCCAACGCCGGCCTCGCCGCTTCCAGCGCCAGAACCGACCAGACCAAGTCGCTCTACTATCCGCAAGTGTTCGCGAATGCCGATGGATCGGCAGGATCCGGACGCCTCAATCCCCGCTTTCTGATCGGCGGCGGTCTGCTTCAGCCCAACTTGAGCAACTATACGGCCGGAGTGCTGGCGAGCCAGCGAATCTACGATTTCGGCTTCACTAAGAATCTGGTGGAATCGTCCCAATACGGCGAACGGGCGCAGGAACAGGACGTCAACGCCCGGCGCGCGCTCGTCATCGTGTCCGTCCAACGCAGCTACCTGAACAGTCTCAAACGCCAGAAGCTCGTCCGCATCGCGGAAGAGACGGTGCGGGAGCGCGGCATCATCACGGGCCAGATCGAGACGCTCTATCGCCAGCAGTTGAAATCTAAACTCGATCTGGATCTGGTCCGGGTGGAACTCGTCAATGCGGAGTCGCTGCTGGTGCGCAGCCGAAACGATTTGAAATCCAGCTTCGCCGACCTCAACCGCACGATGGGCATCGCCGGATCGGAAGACTACACGCTGGAAGACGTCACCACCGATGTGAAACTCCCGCGCGGATTGGGTGAGCTGATCTCCGACAGTCTGGGCCATCCGGAGTTGAAGCGGGCCAAGGAACAGACCGCGGCGGCCGAAGCGAAGAAACGGGCGATGAAAAGCCAATATCTGCCGACGGTCTCCGCCATCGCAAGCGGCGGCTATTACGACACCTTCGACCCCAACCGGAATGTATCCACCGGCGGATGGTGGGCGGCGGGCGGGATGGTCTCCATGCCGCTCTTTACGGGCGGGCTCATCGAAAACCAAGTGAAGGAAGCGGCGGCCCAGCAGGCGGCGGCCCAGGCCCAGAGCACTAACATCGAACAGGCCCTCACGCAACAAGTCACGAACGCCTATCTCGACACCGTGACGTTTGCGCAGCAAATCAAACTGTCGGAAGAACTGGTGAAGACGGCGCAGGAAGCCTTGAGCCTGGCCAAGCAACGGTACAAACTCGGCCTCGGCACCATCGTGGAAGTGACGCAGTCGGAAGTGGGATTGACCACGGCGCAAACGAAGCTGGCTGAGGCGCAGTACGATTACAAAATCGCCGAAGTCACGCTCGCCTACGCCGCCGGCGGCAGCGCGCAGTTGCAGATTGATCCGACTATTCGATAGGGAGCATCGACGGCGTGACCGCAGCCGAAGGCGGAGGCGGCAGTTTGGTGATGTCGATGACCACTTCGTCCGCCCCGTTGGCCAGAACGCCGTCGATCCAGCTGCTCTCCGCGCGCCGCATCGCTTCGTGCGGCTGGAAGAACAAATCGAACCCCTTCGCCGCCGTCGGCCGCATCGGATAGCGCCGGTCGTAGATCATCCCATAGGTGGGAATCCCATAGACGATCTGCCAGTTCCCTAGAATCAGATGCAACTCCGTGCCCTTCATGTACAGACCGCCCGACGTGACGACCCGCTTGGTCGAGGCTTGCGGCTCGCTCAGATAAAAGGTCACCCGCTCGTTGGGCTTGGCCTGCGCCAGCGCCTCCGCCAGCTGCGCCGACAGGAGCGCAATCTCCTGATCCTGAAACGCGGCCTGGAACGGCGCGTCTCCCGCAATCCACCGCTGGAGCCAGATCCGGTGTTCTTGAATGACCAGCCCCTGCAACAGAGGCCGCAGCACTTCCGACCCCAACAGCGCCGGATGACTGTTGTGGCTCGGCGGCCACTCGATGAGATAGCCGCGATCCTCTTCCAGCCGCACATAGTTCACGGGATCTTCATAGATCGTCCGCGACGGCACCTGCGGAATGGCGCAGCCGGCCAGAAGCAAGAGGAGAACAAGCAGTGAATAGTGATGCGTGATGAGTGATCGGTAACGCCCTCGTCCCGGCTGTCGCACAACTACCTCATGACCGTTCACACATCACCCCTCACTGATCACACATCACGTTATTCGCTGATCGTGACCGTCATCTCGACGCGTTCAAAGGGATTGTCGTTCCCGTCGCGCTTCATGCCGACGACTTTATCCGCCACGTCCATGCCGGTCACGACTTCGGCAAACACCGTGTACTGCCAGTCCAGAAAGTTGGCATCGGCCACGCAGATGAAGAATTGTGAGCCGGCGCTGTCCGGATCGTTCGACCGCGCCATCGAGACGATGCCGCGCTTATGCGGCTTGCTGTTGAACTCCGCCTTCACTTTATGGCCTGGGCCGCCCATGCCGTGCATCGACCGGTCCGGATTCTTGCTGTTGGGATCGCCGCCCTGGATCATGAATCCGGGAATGACGCGGTGGAAGGTGGTCCCGTTATAGAAGCCCTTCTTCGCGAGATCCGTAAAGTTCTTCACATGGCCCGGCGCCACGTCGGGGAAAAATTTCAACACGATCTCGCCCAACGCCTGCCCCTTGCTTGCCACGCTGATCGTCGCCTTCGTCGCACTGCCTACGTCTGCCATATCCTGATCCTTCCATTGGTTATCGAAAACGGAACGGCGGCGGCGCCAACCCCGCGTCCAATCCCTGGTTCACTGCCACCCAGCTCTGTCCATCGTCGCTGCGAAACACCCCGGAGCTTGTCCCGGCATACAGCGGCCCCGTCCCCCCTCCGGTCATTACTTGAATCGAGAGATTCGTCAGCCCTTTGTTCAGCGGCGTCCACTGCCGCCCCTTATCGATCGTCTTGAAAATGCCGTTGCCTGTCGCCACGATCAGCCCCTCATCGATGATCACGATGCCTCGAATGGAATCATTCGGCAGGGCGCGGCTGATCGCCTTCCAACTGGACCCGCCGTCTACGCTGCGGAAGACTCCGCCGTCGAACGTGCCGGCATAAATCCCCTGCCCGCGGTCGATGGCCAGGACCCGGATAAAGTTCTCGCTCATCCCTTCATGGTCTTTGAGGCCTTGTTGCATACGGACCCATCCGGCGGCATTCTGCTTGAACCGGAGGATGCCTTTGCCCGAGGTGCCCGCGAAGAGCGTGCCGTCGGTCGACCGCGCCAGCGCATGGACCAGCACATCGTCCAACCCGGTGGTCACAATCGTCCATTTATCACCGGCTGCGTTCAAGCGATAGGCTCCGCCGGACGTCCCGGCATAGAGCCCCTCGCTGGTGACCAGCAATGCCTTGATCTCCAGCCGTTTCAGCCCGTCGTTGATCGACTGCCAGGACTTGCCTTCATCTTTGGACCGGAACACGCCGCCGCGGAACGTTCCGGCATAGATCGCTCCGTCGCGCCCGGTCGCCATGGTCAGGATGAAGGGATCGTTGACGCCGGCTCCGACGCCCGTCCAGGTGCCGCCCCGATCATTGCTGCGGAAAATTCCGTTGCCGAAGGACCCCGCATAGATCGTATCCTTGCCGGACAATGTCAGCGCCTGCACGCTCGCAATGGTCTGCCCGAATGGACCATCCGGCCCGAAGGCCCCGCTATCCGGTACCTGCCCATGCGGAGAGGGCACATCCACCGGCGGAGCCGGCGGCTCCGCACCGGAAAAAGACACAGTTAGACCGCAGAACAGTAAACCGGCAGAAAGGATGCAGGTGAAGGATTTCATCAGAGCCATTTTCTTATCGCATCCGCGTTCCCGCGGTCCCGATCGGCAGATCGGGATCCAGCGGAAGATCGATGCCGCCGCCGTCTTTGCCGCGCCCGAAGATCCAGGCGCCCAGAATCCCGACCTCATACAACACCATCATCGGCACCGCCATCAAGAGCATGGTAAAGAGCGTGGCGTCCGGGGTGACGATCGCCGAAATGATCAGGGCCGCCATGATCGCGTGCTTGCGATACTGCGCGAGCTGCTTGGCCGTCACGACACCGGCGAGGGCCAACAAGGTGAGGGCCAACGGCAATTCAAAGGCGCAACCGAAAATCAGCAGGAACTTCACATTGAAATCGATATAGGTCCCCACGCTCAATTGCGGCGTGATGTCCCGATCCATGCCGAAGCTGACGAAAAAGTCGATGACCAGCGGCAGAATGACCAGATTACAAAAGACCAACCCCAGCATAAACAGCCCCCCGGCCAGCAAGAACAGCGGAATCGCCCAGCGCTGTTCCTTCTGCAATAAGGCCGGCTCGACGAACTTCCAGAACTGATAGAACATCACCGGAAGACTGACGATCACGGCCGACAGAAAGGACACTTTGATGGAGGCGAACAGCGCTTCGGTCGGTCCGTAAAACACCAGCTGATTGGGAAAGGGCCGGTTCAGCCAGGCGACCATATCGGCGGAAAACGAAAAGGTGGCAATGAGCGCGACCAGCAGCGTGGTCCCGATGATGATCAATCGCCGCTTGACGGTACTGATATGGGCGGCAAGCGGGTTGATAAACTGGGCCATGATGTGTGGGCACCCGGCCGCCGGACAAGCCGGCGGCCGGGCCATTCCTTAGTGCGCGGCTTGGACGGTTCCTTGCTCGCGATATTGACGGATCAACTCCGCCATCTTGTCTTTCATTGCTAACTTTTCTTTTTGCAGATGCTTCTTCACGACTTCTTCCTGGGGCGTCAGCACATGGCGCCGTTGCAATTCGTTCAGCTCGCCGTCGAGCCGGTGATGGGTTTCCTCAAGCGATTTGAACTCACGGCTGGTCTGTCGAAGCTGGTCCGCAAGCCCCTCTTCAGTCTGCATGCCGCACCTCCTGGTCGGGTTAGTGAGCGGGAACTGAGCCTCCCTCGTTGACGGGCGCAGACCTGCGCCCGGAGCCGGCGGGGATCACAATCGGCTCCATCTCCATGAGCACCGCATCTTCGACTGGATTGGAATAATATGCGGGACGGACCGACACCTGCGTGAATCCGAAGCGCCGGTAGAGCGCGAGCGCGGCGCGATTGGTCGCCCGAACCTCGAGTACGGCGCGGGTGGCTGCCTGGGTGAGCCCGGTGTGCAAGGCGACTTCCACCAGGGCCGCGCCGATTCCACGACGACGCATCTCTTCTACTACGGCAAGGTTCATCAGGCGCACTTCTTCAAACACGATCCAAAAACACAGGGACCCGACGATCGGGCCATCTGATGTTGCTGCCTTCGCTGTGTCCCGCGCCACCAGAAAGTGTGCAAACCGGTTGCCGGTCAGCTCAGCCTCCAACATTTTGCGCGTCCAGGGGGCCGAGAAGCAAGCTTCTTCCAGACGCAACAAATCGGGCAGATCGGCCAACGTGGCCGGGATGATCTGTATCGCGCTATCCACGCGTCTTTCCTGTCGACCTTGGCTGACGTGCCGCTCTGGCAGCGGTTTTTGTGGCCACACGGGCCTGCCGGCGCGCCACCGGCGAGACGCCGCCCGATTGCTCGTAGCGGATTTCCGCTTCGGTTCGCTGGACATACCAGGGTGCCACCTGATCGCCGGCAATCTCGCCCCGGCGCAGCCGTTCGATTCCGGCCAGACCTACGGTGACGGCCGAGGGGCGCACCGGATCACCGGGGGCCGGAATGATCAAGACGTCCGGATCGAGGGCCGCTCGAATAGCCGGCTCCATCATCGTCCACCCCTCCCCAAAGATGGTGGTCGCATCAGTGAGCGTCTGTGCCAATGCCTGCGGAGAACCGACATGCTCGGAAACGAGTCGCTCAACAAGGCCATCGGCGCCCCAACGAAACACGGCCCAATAGATTTCATCTTTACGGCTGGGGAGCACGGGGCAGATCGGACCGGATGTGCCTCTGAGCGACCAGGCCATGGCTTCCAACGTCGGGACCAAGACCAGCGGGAGATCGGTGGCCGCTCGCAATCCCAGCAACGTCGCCGTTCCCACACGCAGACCGGTAAACGAGCCAGGCCCGATGGAGCACACCAGCCCGTCCAACTGCTTGAGCGTGAGTCCCGCCTTGGCCAAGAGCCGGGTGATCGTCGGCAGCAAGAGCGTGCCGTGCGCGCCGGTGGCGTCCTGATCTTCCCGCGCCAGAACCCGGTCGTTATCGAGAAGTGCGACGCTCTGCCGGGAAGTTGCCGTTTCGACCGCCAGGACTTTCATGACGCCGGCTCCGGCAGTGACGACCGGCGTGAGACGCGCCCGAGCTCTTCGCTCTTTAACTCCTGATTGGAAATGATTTCGTGGAACGTGACCTGCACGCTGCCCTGGCCCCGCCCGTCTTCCAAAGAAATCTTGAAGGGACGCAACAGACGGGCATCGAGACTGCCGTTGGCCGGAATCGCCGTGTCTCCGATCGAGCGAAAATCCTCGTACTGGATGGACGCATCCATTTCCCCGGCGCCGTTCAACCGCTCCTCCTGCACCACCAACAACGTACGGCGATCAAACCACATCCGCCGGAGCAGCGGCCGGTCGGTCGAAGCCCCACCGGGGCGCGGGCCAAACACATCCAATCGATAGCGCGTCCCCTCTTCGATCAGTTTCGTCGTCTCGTCTTTCCCGATGGCGCTGGTGCCCAGCACGCCGCCCATGGCCCACACACTGAGTTCAAACGGCCGGGCCAGCTTGCCCATCTCGCTCATATCCGACTGGCGGCCGCTCAACACCCGTCCCATCGTCGGCAATCGCAGCATGTACAGATCGTCGGCCTGGACAAATTCAAAGATCTCCCCACCGATCGGCGTAAATCCGCGCAACCGCATACGGTTCGGACGGCGATAGTAGACCGCGCCTTCGACGCGCGTGGAAATCGGAATCAAACCGCCGCGCACCTTCGCGCTGAAGAGGCCCTTCATGGTCTGAATCGCCGCTTCGCGTTGACGCAGCAGCGTGGCCAGTTCCTCGGCCGTCGCCTGCTTCAGCACACCTTCTTCCCGCACCGGCGCCGACGCACAGCCCGCCACCAAGAAACAGAGCAGCACCGCGAAAAAGGCATGACGCATCACACGCATGAAGAGACTACGCGAATACGGCATCGAGCGCCTCTCCCACTTCATTGATCCCGATCAACTCAATCCCATCGATAGGATCGACCTTGGCCAGATTCCGCTCAGGTAAGAGACAGCGTTTGAATCCCATCTTCGCCGCTTCCCGTATCCGCAACTCCGACTGGCTTACGGCCCGCACTTCTCCGCCGAGGCCGACTTCTCCCAATACCAGCAGACCAGGCTCAATTGCCACTTCGCGGAGACTCGAGGTGACGGCGGCGACTATTCCGAGGTCGATCGCCGGCTCATCGATGTGCATCCCGCCGACAACATTCACATAGACGTCCTGTCCAGAGAGATGCATGCCCAAGCGCTTCTCCATCACCGCCAGCAGAAGGGAAACCCGGCTCAACTCCACTCCGTTCGCCACGCGCTTCGGCATGGCGTAGCTCGTGGAAGACACCAGGGCCTGCAACTCAACCAGGATCGGCCTGGTTCCTTCCAGACTCGACACCACGACTGAACCGGTGCTGTGCTGCGGCCGCTCGGCCAGGAATAATTCGGACGGATTGGCCACTTCTTCAAGACCGCCATCCTTCATTTCAAACACACCGATCTCATTGGTCGAGCCGAAGCGATTTTTGACCGCACGGAGAATCCGATAGCTATGGCCTTTATCGCCTTCGAAATAGAGCACCGTATCGACGATATGTTCGAGCAACCGGGGGCCGGCGATCGCTCCTTCTTTCGTCACATGGCCGATGATGAAGACCGGCACGCCTGCCCGTTTCGCGAACGACATGAGCTGCCCGGCGACTTCCTGCACCTGGCTGATACTGCCGGGGGCTGAGGTAATCTGCTCCGTATAGACCGTCTGAATGGAATCGACGACGAGCGCGGCCGGTTGAATCTCCTGCACGGCTTTGAGGATCTGCTCAAGCGATGTTTCAGCCAGGATCAAGAGGTTCGGATGTTCGATACCCAATCGCTGCCCGCGCATCTTGATCTGGCGGGGCGATTCTTCCCCCGACACATACAAGACCGGGGCCACTTTAGAAGCCAGCCGCGGCAGCGCCTGAAGAAGTAACGTGGTCTTGCCGATACCGGGATCGCCGCCGATCAGGATGACCGCGCCGGGAATCACGCCCCCGCCTAAGACCCGGTCGAACTCGCTGATCTGCGTGAGCCGGCGATCTTCCCCTACTACTTCAATGTCGGCGATCGGCGTGGCCTTGGCCTGCGCCATCTTCATGGCCAGCGGACGGCCTTTGCCGGTCGGCGCCTGCCGCTCTTCCTTCATGGTATTCCAACCGCCGCAGTCGGGACAGCGCCCGATCCACCGCGGGGATTGATGCCCGCAGGACTGGCAGGAAAAACTGGTCTTCGCGCGCATTCAGTGAAGCCTCAAAAACAAGAACAAGGAAATCTGGCGCGTATAGTAAAGGAGAGAGGCGGTGAATGGAAGATAGGGGATGGCGGCACCAGCCTGTGCGCGCCGCCTTAGCGAGGATTCGGCTTGTCCCTAGTGTTTGATTTCAGCCGCACGCGCCGATCTCTGGGTTCCTGATGCAGATGTGCGACTGCAATAACGATGATCTCGACACTTGTCGGCTCATAGATCACACCATAGAGGAAACCGCTGCATCTGACAACGGCGAATCACGCCACCCAACATGAAGCTAAGGGGCGCACCGCTTTGGGCGCGTCCCGCTTGAGCGCAGAGTTAGACTCTAGCTTGCCAAATGGCGGGATCTCTGTTGCCATGGAATACCGCCAAGACAACAATGCGATGCTTCTCCGCACGAAAATACACGCTGTATGGAAACCGATTGGCGACGACACGCCGAATGTCCTCGCGAACAACAGTACACTGGAGAGGGCGTTCAGATGCCAGCGATATGCAACGGTCAATTTCAGCTATGAACTCAAGAGCAAGGCCAAGTCGCTTGTCTTCATACCATGCACTGGCTTCTATGAACTCTGCACTGGTGGCACGATGAAAAGTGATGGGTAGGCTCATTGCCTAATTTTGGCAAGGGCAGCAGCTTTTACTTCACTCCAGGGAACCACATCGTGAGGGTTCGCCAGATGATCTGCGAGGCGGCGGTCAAGTTCCGTTTTCTGCGCTTCTGTCAATGGCGGCACGGCACCGCGACTCACGATGCCGTCCCAGATAGCCTCAACCAGCTCGATTTGCTCGTCAATGTCCAGCACACTTGCTTGCTGTAAGAGTTGCGTGTTCATGATCTGGACTCCATTCAAATCTAATGCGGTAATTCTAGCGCGTCTCGCTATCCCATGTCTAACGATAAAGGTCAGCTGCGCCGCTTTTCAACATCGGCTGGAGCGTCTTGTTGGGCGTTATCAGTTGACGATGCCTCCCATCGTGCCTGAATCGTATCGGCAGAAAGGTCCGCTCCGCAGTCCCATTCGACAAAGTATCTGCCGTTGCGAACTCGTTCGAATTCACTTCTATCCTTCAGCGGCGCAAAGGCCTCTGATTCCAGGTAAGGTTTTACGTCAAACAAACCTGCTTTTCCATCTTCCGCTTTGATGTATAGCGTGTAATTATCTTTGGGAACAATTTCTACAATGTTCATTGGTCAAGTCCTCGAATTGGGAACGGCTTCCTACCATTAACTGCCAATTGCCAATCAGCAAGTAAATCATCTTGATGTATTGCAATCCAGGCGGCGACTAACTTGTGCTTCTTCGGTGACAGTTCACCAGCCGATACCACGCCATCCGGAATAGAGTACACGGCTACGTGATCCTGATATTCAGCGTGGATATGCGGCACATGGTGCTTATCCGTATCATAGAACTACCGTCGGGATGCGTGAGAGCTAGCCCCATGACACTGATCGGCATAGTGCCAGGTGCGACCGTCGAAGGATGCTTGAAGCCAGGTCGAGCAGGGGTATGTGTGATTGCAAGATCTGCCCTCATTTCCGGTATGTGAGGCCAAACATGCCGACATATTCGTCATACGAACGTCCCCACGGCTCGACTTTGTCGAGCGTAAATATATGGCCTGCCGTGTCTCACGACACGGCACGTGAGCCGCCGCGCCGCCTGAAGCAGCCCGTTTGCGCGGCGATCCACTCCACTCGCGGGTTAGGCGTCGCCGGTGTACCCACACACTCCCATGCGCG
>CAZWOX010000042.1:0-25920 GCA_964635345.1 uncultured Nitrospira sp. | reverse complement strand
TCCACTCCACTCGCGGGTTAGGCGTCGCCGGTGTACCCACACACTCCCATGCGCGGTGAGTTGACGACGGGTAGAAAGGCGTCCTCTTCACCACATTCGTGCTCGGCCGCGTGCTTCGCGCAGCAGAAGGGCTCGCGCTCGTAGATGCAAAACGGGCAAACAAGGGTGGCGGGATTGCCACAGACGGCGCACGGCCACACCGGCGGTTCGTTGCGGGCGAGAAGACGGGCTGCCGACTTCCCGATGACCCCGCGCCGTGTCCCCAGACTCCGGAGAGTCAGGTGCGTGGAGGAGCCGAAGTCGTATTCGTAGCCGAATCGCTTCCCGGGCGTCAGGACCTGAGAGACCTTGGCGTTCATGCTGCGCTCGTTCCGGTCGACGCCGTATTCGCGATCGACCACGACGGAGTATCGGAGTCCGTCGATCTCGAACGCGCTCATGTGCCCGCAGCACTCGAGCCAAACCCTCCGAAGCAAATCATCGAGCCTCCGAAGCGGCGAGTCGGCCTTGATCTCAAGGTCGATCCAGAATATCGGCGCACCCTTCGCCTCGGCCCGTAGATGGAGGAGTTCGCAGGGCGAGCCCTTCCGAGAATCGTGCTTCGGGCCGCACGTGCCGAGGTGTCGAGCCATCGCCGCCTTAGGCGTGCGCTCGCCGCACAGCCGGCAGATACCGAATGAAGTACCCGTCTTCATGCTTGGTTCCTATCCCCTTAGAGAACTACGCAGCCTGCCCACGACGCCGCGCAAGGATCACCCGTCGTCAAGCGATCGGGTGCATCCGATGGTTAGGCCGCACTTTTCGTGAACGATGCGACGAGAACGCGCTTGGCCTTGCCCAGGCTACGCCGATTCTTGCGAATGCGATCGATTTCGCGGGCCGTATCGGCGGTCAGGTATGACTCATGACAGCGTGAGCAATGGACGATTGGAATGTTCTCGATGACGACGAGGTCGTTGCCGCGGCCAAAACTCTTCGTCGTCTTCTTGATGGCAGCCGCCTGAGTACCGCAGAGTTCACACGTCATCACTCCTCATCCCTCCTCGCGATAGACGGTGATAACGACCACCTTACCCGTTGAACCTATCTTCAAAACGACTCCCACGGGTTCACCGGCGAGGTCCGCTCCGGTGAGCACGTACTTTCGCTCTTTGGTCGCACGATCGACTTGCCGTTCGACGATGTGGCCCGTGAGTATTCGGAAGCCATGCTACGCTGACCCGCCCGTAGGTTCAAGAGATGCGTCGTTTGGGCAGCTCCACGCCGGCGATCAGTTGCGGCGCACAGCGCCGTCCGCTGCAGTGCGAGGTTAGGAGCCGACGATCTCATTCAGTCCTTCGATGACCTGAGCCAGTTCCTCAAGGCTTACCTTCCCGAGTCGCCAGCCGATCCGTTCAACCGCCAGCGTGCGAATCTGGCTGATCTTGACCTATGATTGTTTTGGGAGGCTCTTTGACTGAAGTTCAAGCGTGAGAGGAAACGCCGCTCGTTGAGGTTGGCTCGTGAGCGCCACCGCGATCACCGTGCCTGAGCGTTCATTGAACACGTCGTGGCTGAGGATGAGCACGGGGCGCAGTCCCGCTTGTTCCTTGCCGCGGACCGGGTTGAGGTCCGCCCAGCGAATCTCTCCCCTTAAGTATTCTGGCCATTCCGAAGCATCCACAGACAGGCCTTCCTCGGCAAGAGCCTTTTCAAACGCCGGATCGAGTTTCGCACACTCCCTAGACAAGCGGCTCCGTTCCAGCCGTGCCAGCTTTTCCTCCACGGCTTCCTGAATCGCCCGACTGCGGCTTGGAAAAGCGGCCTTCTCGACAAGCTTATCGAGGCGTTCCAACGTCGACTCATTAAGGGAGATCGCAACTTTTGATCTGGGCATTGTACACCTCTGGGTATGACCATACGTCATACCTCCGTCATGATCAAGCCTCTTCACGTGGGAGCCGAACGACCAAGCTCACCTGCGCGGCTCCCTCTGTGAGCTACACCTCCGGGAAAGCCTACATACGCGCTGGGTCAGGTGCAGCGCCTGGTTCGGCGGTGATGACCTCAGACCGCGGGCGGGGATACCACGCCCAACTGCGTCATCAGTCCGAGTGTGTCCATGATGATGCGCGTGTCCTTGATTTTTCCGCCTTCGAAGCGGTCGATCACCATGCCCCAAACCGTCACAGGTCGGTCCGTGGCAGGCACGCCGAGAAACGTCCCACGGTGCGTGCCTGTCCACTCGAAGCGTGACAGCACTTTGTCGCCCTCGGCAATCTGCTCTTGGACCGTCCAATGCATGTCGGGAAACGCCGCCCTCAGGCCCCGCAGCACGTTCTTCAACCCCTCAAGGCCCGGCCCTTGGCCAGGAAGCGGAACTTGCTCCACCATGTCCTCCCAAAAGAACTGCCCCGCAGCATCGACTTTTCCTTGGTTCAGAACTTCTTCCATGAATTGACGGACAACGTTGCTGTTGTTTTGCATGCTCTTTGTCTCCGGTTGGATCGTTCAGTGACGCGTTTAGCCGCCTAACGTGCCGCATGACCCGCCGCGAAGCGGTCGGTGTCGATGCGGTGGTTAGCGGGCAATAGGGAATTCACGTGACACCCCTTTCCCGAGATTGCACTTATCGCACAGCGTTTGTAGATTCTCCAATGTTGATTCACCGCCAGGCGCAAAGGGATGAATGTGATCGACATGCAGGACAACGCCTACTTCGATGGCGGGGCTGCGACCGCAGGCGACACACCTAAACCCATCGCGATGAAAGACGCGTAAGCGAATTCGGAGTGGAATTTCGCGTTTGCGTATTTTTGGGATTTTCACCCCAGCCTCTGCATTGGCAGACGGCACGGCTACTGCTTCGGATGACCTAGTCCCGTGGATTTGGACAACCCCTGACTTGGATTCGATAAATTTCAGGCAAGCGTTCTGCCAACCGTTAAAACGCTTGGTATATGTTGTGTACCAAAATCTGGGGGATGATGACTCCCATTCGGCCCGTGAAGGACGGTGACCGAGAAGCTTCCAAATGCGCTCAAGCTCGGCGAAAAGATCTTGCTCTGGTACTTGGTCGATCCGCGGTTTTTTATAGGGTACGAGTACGAGGCCCGCAGCTTCAATGGCTGCGCGCCACGAGCCAAACGCGCGGAGCGCAGTTGTCGCTTTGCAACGCACAGCGACCGCATCGAACTCCTTTGCCGTGAAATAGCGGTTGTCATAGTGCGCGGCGACTCGTTGTAGCTCTTCAACAACGACTTGTTGGGGAATCTTGTCGATTCGATGCCGATCTAGGAAATACTCCATAGCTTTGTCGCGTCTCATGCCCGCTAACTATGTTTAGGCGGATCCGCATAAGAGCCGGATCTGCCATTTTCTGTCCGCATAACACGCCACAACAGTTCGGGAAGAATACGCCATGTCCAGTGTCGTTTCAATGAGTTGCGACGGTGGGACCATTTATCACGGGTTCTTATGCTGATCAGCTTAAGCCCCCCTTCTGACAGCCGTCGGTCGTGTACTGCGGCTTTGGGTCGAGGACTGCCATCCGGCCAAGTGCGGAAGTTCGGCACCGAGATCGCACCGCCATAGAGCGGTCCTCAGCCCTGTCGCATTAACAATGTTTGGACAGACTGTATAATCCCGTTAAGGCAGGCTGTCCACTTCTGCCTAAACCGGCGGGCACGCACCGATTGCCTGCCCTAACCAATTGCAGCAGGACAAGTTCCGCTCCACTACCGCTTTCAGATCGTCGTCTTATGCAGTCTGTATAAGACGGGTCATAGGCCATCGACCGGACTCCTCACCCCGTGGCCGCCTCTCCCGGCCTAATCCGAATCGGATTGATTGGCATCATCAATTTTCATCCCTCGCAACCTCCATGAGGAACCAGAATAACCGGGCAACATTCTCAGCCGATTCATATCATTCGTCAAATGCCACCTAGATGATCGCCCTGAGAAATACTTCCATTGTGGCCAGTTCAAACCGCGGCCATTACCATGAACTCGGGCGATGGGGTTTGGGGAGTATGAACGGAAAACATCTTAGTATAAGAGCGACTCCTTCACCGCGCGCATCGAGCGACCGCAGCTTTACCGTGGAGGCCTGCGAGCAAGAAGGATGGTCCAGTTTGCCCGCTATAACTTTTTCCGTATGTCTTTCCACTCCTTCGCCACTTTGGCTTTGCGCGGGGTATCGGCTTTGGCCGGCTCCGGGACCATCACAGCGTCTAACCGTCGTTGGAGAAAGGCTTCGGCAAAAGCTTTGGTCCGGCCGATGCCGGTCTTGATGGTTTTCCACCCTGCCACGTGCAACTCATCGAGTTTTGCTCCGAAGGCCTGCTCGCCATCGGGCAAGCTCAGCACATAGCCGGCGGGAAACTTGTTCAGTTTCAACCAGGCTCTGGCCGACTCGCCGGCCTGAAAACGATCGCCCCCGAATGAAGCCGACGGCACGACATACATCACGCGATAATAAAACTGCGTCAACTTCCCGAGTTCATCGGCGGCGTCCGGCATCGGCGTACCTTCAGGCTCGGGCTTGCTGCGCGCATCCGATGCGGCCTTCTTCGCCTGCGGCGCATCCATGAGCGCGGCCAGTTCCACGGCCACGATCGGATTTCGCCGCTCCCAGATCGCCAGATGTCCCAGCCCCTCGGCCGGAGCCACTCGGACACTCTCTCCAAGCCGCACCTGCACAGGAATCACACCCTGTGCCTTTGGGAGGAAGGGCAACCGCACCGTGCCATCCTCACCGGTCACAGCCGTGGCCACGACCTTTCCATAGACGACCAATTCAAGCGGCTCTCCCCCAAATCCGACGGAAGTCCCGGGGCCTTGAGAGAGCAGCCGCGCTTCGACCGTGACAGACTGGTTGGGTGATGACAAGCTGTCGTTGACCAGAATCGTCGCCGGAACTTTTCCCGCGGCGACGGCAACGCCGGGAAGATTCAAGAAAGTGATCAGTGAAAAGAGCCAGGTCGCAAGCAGAGTATGATGCATCACCTCACGCACGTGACTTATGCGCGCAAGGCGTCCAGCACTTCATCGACATGACCGTCCACTTTGACTTTGCGGAAGATGGCCTTCAACTTTCCGTCGGCATCGATCACAAACGTGCTCCGCTCGATGCCCATATATTTCCTGCCGTACATGCTCTTTTCTTTGTAGACGTCATAGGCCGTGACGACCGCCTTCTCCAGATCGCTCAGCAGCGTGAACGGCAGCGAATACTTCGCGATAAATTTCTGGTGCGACGCCTGGCCGTCGAAACTCACACCGATCACGGTCGCATCGGCCTTCTTGATCGACGCCATAGCGTCACGAAACCCGCAGGACTCTTTGGTACAACCCGACGTGTCGTCCTTGGGGTAAAAGTACAAGACGACCTGCTTCCCCTTCAGACTTTTCAGCGTCACAATCCTGCCGTCCTGATCCGGCAGCGACAGTTCCGGCGCCTTCATCCCCACTGCGAGTTCCTTGGCCATGCGTAGATCCTTTGTCAGTTCCAGTTACCGAGGCCCGCTGCCGATGCCAGGGCGCGAGGTTCCGTACGGATGTTCTTTTGAAATTTTCGGCGCGGCAGGATTTCCATAGGGCGACAATGCCGGGGAGTCCCAGATGGTCTTGTCACCTGGCGCCAGATTGGCCGCCTCAAGAAAGTGCTGCCGGGCGGCTTCGGTATCGCCGAGGGCATTGAGCGCCAACGCAAAATTGTAGTGGGCTTGGCCCGACTGCGGTGCGACGGTTACGGCCTGCTCGAAGTATTTCTTGGCGTCCTCAAACTGTTTCGCCTGATACGCCTGAGCGCCTTGCTCCGTGGCAGTAATCGCTTGCGGCTTCACACCGCCGTCCACCAACGCCAGCGGCACGAGCACGCGCGGCTTGGGCTTCGATGAACAGGCCCCCATCACGACTAAGACCAATGCCACACAGACCGTCGTCAAAAGCTTCATGGCGCCTCCCTGCATCCCGCTAGCCCTTCCCATGCTTTCGCATTTCCTCCTCGAACGTTTTCCGGTAGAGCACGTCCCACTCGGAACTGCCCTCAACGATACCGCGCGAATAGGAGGAGAGCTTCGCGCGCACTTTCCGGTCGATCTCTTCTTCCTGCGCCAACTCGACCGCCAGCACCCGCTTGATATCTTTCAACATGCGGGCATCGTCGCCCTTCAGGCTGACCAAAGGACTCTTCTTCACCGCCCGAAGAATGACGTGGGAAAGATGGCTGACTTTATCTTCACTCAACATGTCCGATCCTCGCGTGAAGGGCGATGGGTGACGAGTGATGAGCGCCGCGCGACTTCCAACTATCCCACCTCATCACCGATCACTCCTCACTGATCACTTCTCACAAAATAATGCCCCGCTCGCGCACCAGCTTCGTTTTGATCATGGTGAACATGCGCTGATAATCGACCTGCCCCTGCTCGATCTGCTTTTCATAAGCCTTGAGCAGCTGCCGGACCTCTGCATTCAGCGCATCTTCGATCGACAACTCCGTGGTGATGACCTGCTCCAATGACTCGACAAACGCCTTGCGATCGCCTGTGACGTCGAGCTGGCCATCCTGCTGGAGGTGCGCGACCACCGACTCAGCCATGTGGTGAACCCGATCTTTTGATATGCGCATAGACTAGACTCGCTCGACGCGGATGGTCGCCGCCTCCATGACCCGGCGGAACTGCGTCGCATCGCCCACAATTTTCCCGATCACGTTCACACGATCCGCCGGCACCGGATCCGGTCCCATGCTCATCGGCGTCCGGCCAAAGAAAATCGCCAGGACCTGGCCCGCGCCCCAATACGCAACATCGCCGACTTTGACTTGATTGGTCGCGGTCTCCCGATAATCTTTGACCCCGGCCAACTTGAAGTAAAACTCTTCGCCCCAGGTGTTGATCGGCGCATCGACCGGCAATGCGGCGTACACCTCCCCGGCGGTCTTCGATCCCTTTAGTTCGGCTTCAAGTTGCACCCCGCCCACGGTGATGCGAATGCGCTTTGCTGAATCTGTCATAGTGTATTCAGTGTGTTGAATGGGTAATCGTGGTGATTTCGGCCTGCAAATTTGCGGTCGAACTCTAACCGGTCTCCTGGGTGAAATCAAGGCAGCGGAGTAGCCCCGGCTTTCGCGCTCCTGCTAGAATGCCGCCGAATGTTACCCTCAACTTTTGTGATCCTCCCGGGCATCGGCCCCGCGACCGAACGGCGCCTCTGGCAAGAGGGCCTGCTCACGTGGAACGATTTCTTGAGCCGGCCGGAGATTCCCGGAATCTCAGCCCGCCGCAAGCAGTGGTACGACCAGGAGATCGTCCAGGCTCAATCGGCATTCGACTCCGGTCGGCTCGACTATTTCACCACACGATTGCCCAGCCGCGATCATTGGCGCTTCTTTGAACTTTGCGCGCCCTATACGCTGTATTTGGACATCGAAACCACCGGAGCCTCCCCGCAGGACGGCGAGGTGACCGTCGTCGGATTGCATCGGCGAGGGGAAACCGTCTGCCTGGTCCGTGGAGAAACCCTGACGACGGAACGGCTCCAGGCAGAGTTGGATGCCTGCACGCTCCTCGTCACGTTTTTCGGAACCAGCTTTGACGTGCCGTACCTGCGCGCTAAATTCCCTGACCTCAGATTCTCCAAGCCGCATTTCGATCTCTGCTTCGCCGCACGGAGATTAGGACTGCGCGGCGGGCTCAAACAGATCGAACGGGAGCTTGGGATCGAGCGGGATTCGGCCCTGCAAGGTCTGGATGGATGGGATGCCGTGCGGCTCTGGATGCAATGGCGCGCGGGCGATGCCAATGCGCGGGCCCTGTTGCTGTCCTACAACGAAGCCGATACCGCCAACCTCGCGCTGCTGGCGAAGCACGTATTCGAGGATATTCTCCTTCGCTTCGGCCCGGCATCAGTGGGAGCCTCAATGCCCCCACAGCGGGAACAACGGAGCTGTCACGCATGAGTGCATGGGTGGGAATCGGACGGAGCGACATCGGCCTCGTCCGCGCGATGAATCAAGACACTTTTGTCACGATGGACCATCTCGGATTCTGGGCCGTGGCCGACGGAATGGGCGGCCATGCCGGCGGAGACGTCGCCGCCCGATCCGCGATCGCCACCGCCGCCGCGCGCGCCGAGCTGTTCGCAGATCCGCTCCGCAACGGTCGCTGCACACCGGATGATTTTCTGCGGGATGTCATGACGCAGGCGCACGACGCCGTCCTCGAGCGCGCCCGGGCGGAACCTCGACTAGCCCAGATGGGAACGACGCTGGTCGCGCTCCTGATCACCTCCGGCGCCGCGCCGATCGCGCACCTTGCCCATGTGGGCGACAGCCGCGGCTACCTGTTTCGAGACGGCCGCCTCACACAATCGACCCGGGACCATACGTTGATCGAAACCTATCTCGCCCAAGGAATCGTGACTCCGGCAACGGCCAAAACCCATCCTGAGCGACACGTGCTCACAAAAGCGATCGGGATTGCTCACTCCGTCGAACCGGATCACTCCGCCTACCCGCTCGCACCGTCCGACATCCTGCTGCTCTGCTCAGACGGGCTTACAAAAATGTTGGAAGATGCCGATATCGCCGATATTCTGGCGCACGCACAAGGCGATCCTAGCAAGATCTGCGATCGCTTGATCGAAACGGCGCTTGCGCGCGGCGGTGAAGACAATGTGACCGTCGTCGTGATCGCGCGCCGCTGACCGTTTCCTCCCTCATCCCCCCTCATCCCATCGTTGACAAGGCCTCTCCGGCCCTGTAGCCTGCCCCATCATTCAGCAGAGACGTTCCCCGGCTTCCCCTTGCCTACGCTGAGTAAACTAAGGATTCTGCGATGCCCGACTTCTCTCGGATCGTTTTCTTTGTCTTGTCAGGATATCTTCTCCTCACCGCTTCTCCAGGATTGGCTTACGACAACGCGGGCCCGGAATCGGTGATCCGCGCCTTGGTCGATGCCAATGCGGCACGAGATCTCGACGGCATGTCCCGGCTGATGGCGCACGATGACGATGCCACCGGCTATACCATCGGCGGACGGAAATACGTGGGCTGGCCGGAGCTGGAACGGGACATTCGCGACGAATTCGCCTTCGTGGAAAAGCTGGAAATGCCCATCACGGACCTGAAAGTGTGGATCAAGGACGACCTGGCCTGGTTTGCCATGGAGCTGGACTATATCCGCTACGTCAACGAAGACGGGCAGCTCCACCATACGGTGATCCCCTTGCGGGAAAGCGGCGTCCTCGAAAAGCGCCAGGGGCAATGGCTCCTGGTCTCATGGCATGAATCGCTCCGGGCTGCCAACTGGCCTGCTGTGGCTCACCAGCCGCCTGCGGTGCCGGCTCCACAGCTGGTTGCCGATCCAGGGATTCCCCGCGCTCCCGCGGCAGACCTCAGCGGTGAGTGGGAAATTCTCGAAGTCGAGGACGATAAACGCTACAAAGCCACGCTGGATAAGTCCGGCAATGGCCCCTACACCCAGCACGGCGGACACTTTACCACGACCAAATTTTCCGACCGCCTCTGGCAAGGGACCTGGCAGCAACCGGGCAATGACCGCGAAGGAGCATTCGAACTCCTGCTGTCGGAGGACGGCATGCAGGCGAAAGGAGTCTGGTGGTATTCCCGAGTCGGCACGCATAAGAATATTCCTCCGCGGGAGCATGGCGGCTCATATCAATGGAAACGGCTCACACCGCCTTCTTCACACCAATGACTGGTTCATCCGCACCGTGCATTCCCTCTGCTCCGCATGCCTGCGCGCGCACGTTTCCGATCGCATCACCACCTCTGGGAGACTTTATGTATTGGATGCTTGTTCTCTTGATCACCGCACTGATGGGCGCTCCCGCATTTGCGGACGGCGGACATGATCACCATGCCGTCCCCACGCTGAAAAATCAGACCACGACCGCCGTCACGATCAAAGACAACACCGTCACCTTGACCTTCGGACCCATCGATCTTCCCACCGACCATGACGGCGACTTAGCCGCCTCGATGCCCAAGCATAACTTCCAGCTCCCCGAAGACATGTATATGGTGGGGTATAAATCGGCGGTCTTTACCAAAGAGGGCAAGGAACTCCCCAGAAATTACCTGCACCATATTTTGATGATGAACAACACCAAGCCCAGCGTCTCCTGCCAAGGCGAACCGCTGTTCTTTGCAGGTGCCGGCCTGGAAATGACCGAGGCGCGTTTCCCGGATGGGTATGGGGTCAAGCTGGCGAAGGGGGATCACCTGATGTCCGTCGTCGCCTTCTACCATAAAGCTCCTCCGACAAAGAACGTGATGGCCTCCTTCACCATGTACATGGCGCCGAAGTCAAAGCCGGTACAGGAAATGGACGTCTATCAGGTGGGCGTGAACATCGTGTGCTACAGCAAATTCGGCTCACGGGGCGCGGATCAAACGGACGAAGGCATTGAAATCAGACCGGGGGTCCAGGTCCATACGGCGCCGCTGAAATTCTCCATGGATGGATGCGTCAAATTTGCCTATCCGCACGGTCACGATGAACTGCTGATGATTGCCCTCGAAGACAAGGCCAACAAGCGCACGCTGCTTCGAACAGTACCGGATGTGGACCTTGATGGAACCTTCCGGGAATTCCAGCCCCATCAGGTCTATAAGGACGCCCAAGGATTTTCCGTCACGCAATCGGGCGACTACGACATGGTGATGGTCCATCATCACCCGTTGCAGAAAACCGAATTCCAATATGGCATGGGAAACTATCTCCTCTATATGACTCCGGGCGCTTGCCGCACCACCGATACGGCACAGGCGAATCCGTAAGCGCGCTTTCCCCCCTCTCATAACGCCTGCCGGTCTCCGTCCAGCGACGCGAGACCGGCAGGCGTTTCTTTTTCTCTTCCCACGCAAGCGCTCGTCCAAAATTGTTCGTTCAGAAAGGTGCGTCGTCGATCACCCCCCCCTACGAAAGAACCGCATGTTCGTGTCGATTGAGGCTGTGATTGAGACGCCGCGATATGGTATTCAAGACCGTAAACCAACGCGGGATGCCGCTTTGGAGTCTCTCTCCTAGGGGACAGAGCGCGCGTCACCGCACACAGAGGATTTTCTACACTTATCCCTCTGGGACTGGGCCGACTCGGCGTCCCCAGCAACACGGAAATGGTCCATGCCGCAGAGTGAGCCCATTACCATCCTGGTCGTCAATGAGCAGGCAGACGAAATCAAGCTTGTCACGCTGAGCCTCCGAGGCTTCTTTCCCGATTGCCGGGTTGAATCGGTCTATTCCTCAGAAGAAGCCCTCCGGTGGGTGAGCCGCGCTGAGTGGGACCTGATTCTGATCGATGAGCGACTCGGGCTCCAGAGTCGTCCGTCGTTGGTTGCCACCCTCAGGGAGCGCCTCCCGACCACCGCGATCGTGCTTCAGACCGACCAGAGCGATTCGACCGCCGCCGTCACGGCGCTGCAAGCCGGTGCCGACTTTCTCCTCTTCAAAAAGTCACCCGCGTTTCTCACCGAACTGGTCCTCTACACCAAAGGCGCCATCGAACAACGCCATCTCCGCGCCACGTTCGCACGCACGCATGATCGGCATACTCGCCTACTGGAAACACTCACGGATGTGGTCTACGAAGTCGATGCGGAAGGACGGTTTGTTTTCCTTAGCCGCGGAATCACCGCACTACTGGGTTACCAGCCTGAAGAACTGACCGGCGCACCCTTTTCCAAGCTGATTCCTCCCGATCAACAGGCGCACGCAAGCTATCGTATCAATGACCGCCGTACAGGCCCTCGGGCGGCGCGCCGGGTCCTGCTTCAATTGCTCAAGAAACCTCAGACCAAGGGCTCAGACCAGGCCCGCGTGCAGACGGAAATCAGCGCCAAAGGTCTCTACGATGCACGCCGGCACTACACCGGAACCCTCGGACTCATCCGGGATATGACGGGGCATCTCGCGCAGACCGAGACCATTCAGCGCCTTGAAACCAGGCTGCTCGAATCAGATCGCCACCGCGCGATCGCGCAGCGCTTGACCAGCCTGTCGCATGAGCTGCATGCGCCCCTCTCCGCCGTGTTGACCCAATCCCAGCGACTTCTGGAAACGATCCGTGAAGCCCAGCTTGATACCCGCTTTGAAGCCCTCACCGCGCAAGCACGGGAAGCATCGGCATATGGAGACGCCCTGGCTCGGGCAGTCGTTGAGGCCGGCCTCACCGAAGACCAGCTGGGTCAAGTCATCGCCGAAGCCCTGGCCCCACTTGCTCATCTCAATATCGTGCAACACCACGATACGACCGGCCTTTCGGATGTCGGCAATTCACGGAGCATCTGGGTACGGATCATTCAGATTGTGGTCATCCAGGCAATTCGTCAGATGGCCGCCCGCCGCACAATTCATCGACTGAACATATGTGCGCAAACGGTCACGGCCACAGGGACCCCGATCGATCCGGCGCCTGGGCTTTTTCCTGCTCCGGCACCCCAAGAGGTCGAGATTCTGATTCAAGAAACCGAATCAGCGGCAACCCTCACGACCGACTCACTACCGGCCTCCCCTGATCTCATCCAGGCCTATGAAGACATCGGCCAGCTACAGGGTCGCATGGAGTGGTTGGCTCCGGCGAGACAGCCACTCACAATCCGCCTGTGGCTGCCGATTCCTGAAGTGTCTCAGACACCTGAGGCACCGGCAGATGCGGCGCCAAGCCCGCCTGAGCCGCCCGTACCCGCAACGATCGACACTCACGTGGAAGCTCCACTGCCTCCACCTTCAGACAAACCGCTCCCGGATCGGAGAATGGCCGCACGCGTCGCGGTCCATCTTCCGGCGCGAGTGACCGTCGGACCCTCGGTACGCGAGGGAACCGTTCATACGTTGAGTCTGACCGGGGCCACCGTCACCCTGACGGGGCCGCTCCCGAATCTGTCGGAGCAATCGGCCTATATAGTGTTCAAGACCGTCGTAGGGATTCTGGAACTTCAAGCCACCGTCCACGAACGTGGCATGCAGACCGGACCATCCGGCGGCGCAGGAGAACGCCCGGTCCTCGCATTCGAATTTACTCCGCTCGGAGAGACCGAGCGAAAGGTCCTCGGCTCATTTATCGAAGCCGCCCAAGAGCGGAGCCTGGCGATCAGTCTTGAGGCGTTACTTTCACAGCCGGAGGAGGCCGCGCTTCCGGATCAGACCGGTCCCGACTGCCGGGCGATCGATCACCGGGAAGGCGTCCGAGTCCGAGTCGCGCTCCCGGTACGAATTGAAGGGGCTCATGAGCAGAACCCCGCCTCTCGACAACTCGGGCTGGCGGTGAATTTTTCACGCGGAGGGGCCTGCCTACAGGCCAAAACGCTTCCCGGCCACGTGGGCGAGACGATTGCCTTATATTTCCCTCACGGCAACGGCCGGGGTCACTCACAACCTCACGAACCGGCCGCACCGGACGCCGTACTCCCGGCTCAAATCGTGTGGACCACCCCGGATACCACGGTCCCGTCCGAGCTACGTCCGACCCACACTGAACCGGGGCAACGCTTCGGCGTCCGTTTCATTGAACTGCCGGCCTTCGCCGAGCGCGAGGTTAATCGCGTCGTCGCCCAGCACATCGGCTCGTCCATCGATTTGGATGGGATCGCCGGCCGTGCAGCGATTGTCAGCGCCAGGCGAGAATGTCGGAACCCACGCGGCCACGTCATCGCCATTACCGATGATCACGCACGTCACCAGATTTCTCCGAATACGCCTATCGTGATCCTTTCTCCCGGCTTCGGCTGCACCCAGACCGACTACGTTGCGCTGTCGGAATTCCTGGCCCTCAATCGGCTCCGTGTCCTGCGCTACGACTACAGCAACCACGTCGGCCAAAGCGACGGCGACGTCCTTCAGACCACACTGCGGAGCATGCAAGCCGATCTGCACACTGTCCTCGAATTTGCGCATACGACGTGGCCCACAGCCTCACTCGCCATCCTGGCCGAAGATGTCGCGGCCCGAGTCGCGTTGAAAGTCGTCGCGCGACATCCTGTGGCCCATCTACTTCTGCTGGCCAACCCGGTATTCGATATTCAGACCGCACTGTCGACCGAGCATCATCATGACCTCCTGGCCGACTACCAGCACGGCCTCAGGCGCGGCAGCGGGAATGTGTGGGGCCTCAATGTCAATCTCGATCAGTTCCTGAGCGACATCATCGCCGGCCACTATGCCACGCTGGCTACGACGGTGACCGATCTGGCCGCACTGACCGTCCCGATGGTCATCCTGAACTCTCCGTCAGCGGCCCCCTCGATGCGGCATCTCTTTCCCAATCCAGATGAATCACTTCGCGCGTTGCCGACGATGCCGCCCACTGTCTCGATCCCCAGCGCGTTATCGGTTACGGGCCGCACCTTCGACGCCCGCTTACTCGCATCATTCAACACGCTGTTCACAGAGATTGCCCGCGTGTGCGTCTCCGGAGACGCACACGCGGCCATACACACACCGACCAGCCACGATATTTCCAAACAGTATCTCCTCGAACGTGAGCGCATTCGGATCCGCCACCACGTCTCGCAGTCAACTCGAGACGCCTTGTGGATCGCGCATCTCGCCCAGCTTCCGCAGCTCGGCACCCTGCATCACCATGTGCGACTGCTTCAAGAACTGTATCAACAGGCCCTTCCGCTTGAGCCTGGTACGCGCATACTGGATATCGGATGCGGCGGGGGAGAATTCGCGCATACGCTCGTCATCAATCACATGTATCACCTGCTCCACGCGTCGCGCGCGCCGCAACGCCCCATACACTATCTCGGAATCGACCATTCCCAGGAGACGGTGTCGTCCGCAGAACAAGCCTTCACGGTGCTGTATCAGGAGTTACAATCTATGTTTTCCAAGGTCGCCACTCCGACGACCGCCGTGACGACTGAGTGGGGCATCCACGTCCCGTCCTCAAGCGATTCTGTCGACCGGATCGTCAGTCATCTCTCGCTGTCCTTCGCCTCCTCTCCACTCACCTTCCTGCGGCAGGCGGTCCGGACGCTCACGCAAGACGGACGCCTCATCGTGACGTGCGTACAGCCGCACACGGACCTCGCCGGGCTCTATCGTGAACAGCTTCATCACGCCGGACAGGATGAGTTGTCTCCGGCAGCTCAAATTTTCCTCCACTATCTTGGACGACTGCATGAGGCGATTCGCCATGGACTGCTGCACTCCTTTGACCGCGAACAACTGTCCGACCTCTTAACCCATGCCGGCGCAACCCCTCTTCGGATCGTGCCCGTCCTGGATGGGCAACTCCTGCTCGCCACAGCCCGAAAGGGGAAATCCGCTGGCTGAAACCGCGATCGGTGTGTATACTCGCCCCTGTTACCAAACATCCTCTTCTTCCCCGAACCCCCGGCCTCACACCTGGGAAAAGAGAACGCACGACCACCCCTCTGGATAGATATGACTGACCACCCCCTTCGCCAAACCGCTGCTTCGTCCATCGCACTCACTCCACTCCAGCGGCTGACCCGATTTGCCCAGGATATGGGAACGCTCACGAACCGCACCGTGATTGCCGAACGCATTCTCGCGGAACTCTGTGACGCGACCACCTCCCACCAAGGCGCGCTGTACTTGCTGGATCGTGAACATGATCAATATGATCGCGTGATGACCGTCGGCCTTCAGAACACATCGACCGCACTCTCTTCTTTTGCTCCGACTCACACACTCATTCAATCGCTTGCCCACGAACATCATATCCTCTCGGTCACGGACATAGCGGACATCCCTCCGATCAAGCCGGAATTAGCCGACGCCTTACGAGAAGTCCAATCGTCATTGGCGGTCGCGCTTCTGAACAAAGGCCGATTGATCGCCTTTGCGCTGCTCGGCCTCCCCTCGGACCGGCCGCTCGATCATGCGGATGGACGGGACCTCCTCACCGCCCTGGCCCAGAGCGGGGCCAACGCCCTGGACTCTATCCTGGTGAACGACGATCTCCACCGGTCTCAGACGCTCATGCGCCGCACCGATCGACTTCGCTCACTGGAAATCATCGCCGGCGGATTTGCCCACGAAATCAGGAATCCCCTGACGTCGATTAAAACCTTTATCCAGTTGGCCCCGGAACGAAAGGACGACACGGAATTTATCCATGACTTCAGCCGCATCGTGCTGGACGATGTGCACCGGATCGAACGGCTGATTCAGGAAATTCTGGACTACGCCCGCTATATGGAGCCGAAGCTGACGGATGAGGATCTCAACGAGATCGTCACCTCCTGCTTATATTTCATCGAAGTGAAAGCGGACAGCAAACGGATCAAGATTGAAAAACAGTTGGCGTCCGAGCTTCCTCGTGTCATGTTAGATCGTCAACAAATAAAGCAGGTCCTGTTGAACCTGCTGCTCAACGCCATCGACGCGATGGATGACGATGGCGGGCAGCTGATGGTTCGCACACACCGGATCATGAAACCGGGGGCAACGGTGTGGACGCAGATTGAGATTGAGGATAGCGGTCCGGGAATTTCCAAGGCCAACCTGGAACACATCTTCGATCCGTTCTTCACGACGAAGCACACCAGCGGCGAGCATGCGGGGACGGGCTTGGGATTGACGATTGTGCATCAGATTATTCAAGAGCATAACGGTGAAATTCAGGTCGAGAGCACCGAGGGTGTGGGAACCACGTTTTCCGTGAATCTTCCGGCCCTCCCGATAGACTAGGAGCACTGTGGAAAGTCCAGCCATGAAAAAACGCGTTCTCTTGATCGATGACGAAGCCCGTGTCCGGACTTCACTGAAAATGGTGCTTGAGCCGAACTACGAAATCCTCCAGGCTGCGGATGCTCAGGAAGGCCTCGACACCTTCAGAAAAGAAGGACCCGATCTGGTTCTGCTCGATGTCATTCTCCCGGGAACCGACGGACTGGCCGTGCTCGAAACGCTGCGATCCGAAAGTCGGATGACTCCGGTGATCATGCTCACGGGCACGAAGTCGGTCAAGACCGCCGTCGACGCGATGAAACTGGGCGCCGCCGACTATTTATCCAAACCCTTCGACGTCGAAGAATTGCGCATTGTCGTGGACCGGGCTCTTAGTTCGCAGGCGCTCGAACGCGAAGTGAAACAGCTCAGGGCGCAAGTCGTCCAGCGCTATGCCTTCCACAACCTCATCGGCAAAAGCCAGGGGATGCAAGAGATCTACGCGAAGATCGAGCAAGTCGCGGATAGCCGGACCACGGTGCTGATTACCGGCGAAAGCGGGACCGGAAAAGAGCTGGTCGCCAAAGCCCTCCACTACAACAGCGGCCGGCGCGAACGCCCCTTCATCGCGCTGAATTGCGCGGCCCTGCCGGAAACCCTGATTGAGAGCGAGCTATTCGGCCACGAGAAAGGCTCCTTTACCGACGCCACGGCCAGACGCGTCGGCCAGTTCGAGCTCGCCAACACCGGCACGCTCTTCCTGGACGAAATCGGCGATCTCAGCGCCATGACACAAGCCAAGCTCCTGAGAGTCCTCCAGGAACGGGAGTTTACGAGAATCGGCGGGGTCCAATCGATCAAGGTCGACGTCAGGATCGTTGCCGCTACCAACAGAAATCTCGAAGACATGGTGCGCAAAGGACAATTCCGCGAAGATCTTTATTACCGCATCAATGTCATTTCGCTGTTTTTACCTCCGCTCCGTGAACGCGGCGAGGACATTCCCCTCCTCGCCAAGCATTTCCTCGCCAAACGGGTGGAAGAGGAGAAGCGCCCCCATATCGAATTCGGGAAGGAGGCCCTGGAGGTGCTGACTCGCTACCCCTGGCCGGGCAACGTCCGGGAAATGGAGAATATCATCGAGCAGGCCTTTATCTGGTCGCAGAATTGCCCCCAGATTACCCAGGAACATCTGCCGACCATCCTGAAAAGCGACTCGCGATCCTCTTCACTCCGCGACGACACCCTCGCCGGCCGGATGTCCCTTGAAAAAGCCGTTATGGAATTCGAGCGGGAAATTATTCTGGATGCATTAAAACGAACCAACTATGTCCAGACCCATGCAGCCAATCTCTTAGGAATCAGTCGGCGCATGCTGAAATACCGGATGGATACCTTGGGAATTGGCCGACCTGACAATGGAAGCAGTCAAGAACCAGAGCCCCCCGTGCAGGAATAACACACCTCCTTGTATCGACCGCATCATTTTCAACACAACCGTTACGCTCTTCTATTCGACCTCCTACGTAGTCAAACGTTCAAGTGATCTACATATAGACTTTCTACGTAGCCTCCCCCCTGCGGATTGATCATCACTAGTAAGTGCCTGAAAAGGAACAAGTATTGCTTGACAGGTTACGTAGTTGGGGGTACATGAGCACTATGAGCACAACAATTTCTCAAGACGGATCCCAAACAAAGCCGACGGTTCTTGTCGTTGATGACGAAGCCGGACCGCGCGATGCGCTCAAAGTCATCTTGCGGCCCTTCTTCAACATCCGCTCAGCCGAGAACGCACAGGCCGCCCTCGACGTCTTGAGTCATGAAACCATCGATCTCATTACGCTGGATCAGAAACTCCCCGATCGTCAGGGCATCGACCTTCTGCAAGATATTAAACACGATCACGCCGATATCGAAGTGATCATCATTACCGGCTACGGAAGTCTGAAGTCCGCCATGGAAGGCATTCGCCATGGCGCGGCCGGCTATCTGCTCAAGCCATTTAATGTCACAGAACTGATTTCTCTCATCAGCCAAACACTTGAGAAAAAACAGCGCTTGGACCTCCTCCGGAGGGTCCTGACCAATTCGACCGCCTTATGGGCCGGTGATGAAGAGGGACGGCGTGCGTGGGACAGTCTGAAGACCAGCTATTTTGCGATTGGAAAGCGTGAGGAGCAGGATAGTTCGTCCGGATCACCCGATCTTCTCCCTCTGCTCTCGGATCTTCTGGAAGCCAAAGACCGGCACTTGCTGAACCATTGCAGCCGCGTCAGCTTCTACGCCACGTTACTCGCCAATCGTCTCAGCTTGACTCTCGCAGAGCAGAAGTCGCTGGCCATCGGAGCCTTCTTGCACGATATCGGCAAGGTCAGCCTCCCCAATTATCACTTTTCGGATGAGCCGATCCTCCCGTCAGGAGAAAGCACCTTTTCCAAAGAGCATTGCGAGACAGGCGCACGGATGATTCTTCCGCTGGGATATCCGGCCGAGGTTGGTCAGGTCATTTCCTATCATCATGAACGGTGGGACGGATCGGGTTATCCGCATGGGCTTCAAGGAGAAGGAATTCCCCTGCTGGCCAGAATTGTCAGCATTGCCCAGATGTTCGATCACCTGACAGCGGAAGTCTCAGAACGATCGCCGCTCTCGGTGGATCAAGCCATCCAGCAAATCGCCCTTCAGGCCAATACCTACTTCGACCCTATGCTGGCGGATCAATTTGCTCGGGTCGCGACCGAATGTAAAGCGTCGCTCCCAGCGATGGCGATTGCGACCACGCCGAGCGGCGTCTCCGGCCTATAGAAAACCGTCTACTCAGTTTCGTTATCCCCCGGCATCGGCAATCAATTCTGCCGCCGTCTCGCGCACTTTCTTCGTCACCGTCAACCCGCCTAACATTCGGGCGATTTCGTTCTCGCGACTCCGACCAATCAGCGGATACACTGCCGTCACCGTTCGATTGCCGTCCTGCGACTTCTCGACACAAAGATGATGCTGCCCCTGCGCGGCGACTTGCGGAAGGTGCGTAATGCAAAACACTTGATGATAGCGGCCTAACCCACGGAGGCGCTTGCCGATCGCGGCAGCGACCGCCCCCCCTACGCCCGTGTCGATTTCATCAAAAATCAGCACTGGGACGTGATCTCGTTCTGCCAGCACCGTCTTCAGCGCGAGCATAACCCTGGACAACTCTCCGCCTGAGGCGACTTTTGAAAGAGGCCTCGCCGGCTCTCCCGCATTCGTCGAAAGGCGAAACTCCACTCGATCAATCCCGTCAGGACCGAACTCCAGTTCGCCGGCATCCGCGGTGACATGAATCTCGAAGACCGTCTGCCCCATTTTGAGCGCCTCAAGCTCCTGACGCACCACTTTGGCCATGCGTTTGGCCGCCTCCACGCGCTTCAAGAACAATTGACGTGCTAGAAACGCCAGGTCGGCCTGTTGTTCATTGATGCCTCGCCGCAGCTTGTCCAGTTGCTCATCCGAGCCCTGCAACCGTTCCAACTCATCTCTGATCTTTCGATAGGCCCCCAGCACGTCTGTCACCGACCCGCCGAACTTCTTTTTCAATTTTTGGATAACCGCCAGCCGATCTTCAACCACGCCCAGCCTTGCCGGATCGGCATCAACTCGCTCAGCGTAATCGCGCAGCTGTCCCGCCATCTCCTTCAGCACTACTTTCGCTTCAACCGTTAGTCGAGTCAGCTCACTTACCGTAGAATCAATCTGAAATAGCTGCCCCAAAGCGCGCTCCGTCAATGCCAGCTGAGCCAGGATGCCCTGCCCTTCCGCATTCACCCGCTCCATCGCTTCAGCAGCCAACGCGCCGATCTGCTGCGACGAACTGAGGCGACGGCGCTCGTTTTGCAACTCCTCGTCCTCTCCCTCGCGCAATGCCGCCTCGTCCAATTCGGCGCATTGGAACCGCAGCAATTCCTCACGCTGCACCCGATGCTGGGATTCACGAGTCAATCGATCGCGTTCCTCGCAGGCCGCCTTCCATGCTTCATACCCTTGTTGATACACGGCGCACCGTTCCTGGAGATTCCCAAACTCATCCACGACACTGCGCTGGGTGGCCGCGTCAAAGAGGGATTGCTGATCGTGCTGCCCGTGCAAGTCAACGAGCGTACCGCCCAGCTCTTCCAGGGCATGCAGCGAGCTCATGGTTCCGTTCAGGTAGATCCGATTGCGTCCGGATCGGGCGATGACTCGCCGCACGATCAGCTCTGAATCTGCTGGACCAAAAATTCCCTGATCGCGAAGACGGGCTTGGAGGGGATGGCGATCAGGCAGGTGAAAGGCCGCCTCAAGAGACGCCTCTTCTGTCCCAAAACGAATCTGGTCAGCGGACGCTCGTCCGCCGACCAGCAGGGCAATGGCATCGATGAGAAGGGATTTTCCGGCCCCCGTTTCTCCCGTGAGAACGGTAAAGCCGGGCTCAAACCGTAGGCTGAGCTCTTCCAGAATGGCGAAATTGACGATGCGCAGCTCGGTGAGCATGGCTGCGTGCGTGCGAACGCGCTACGCGGTCCCTGCGTGCTGGGCCAACAATGAATCAATCGTTTCTTTGAACTGGCGCTTCGGACGCGCCCCGACCAGCTTTTCGACGACCTGGCCGTTTTTGAAGAACAGAATCGTCGGGATACTCATCACCTGATACCGCCCGGCAACTTCAGGATTTTCATCCGTGTTCAGCTTCCGGACCTTCAGCTTCCCTGCATATTCCTTGGCGAGCTCATCGACAATCGGCGCCACCATCTGACAAGGCCCGCACCAGACCGCCCAGAAATCGACCATGACGAGCTCACCGGCTTTCATTACGTCTGCGTCCCAGGTGGAATCTTCAACTTTTAATGCATCACCAGCCACGTCCGGAACCTCCTTCAGCTAAGATACCGACGATAAGAATCAGACCGCGCATCGTACCCCACCCCGATTTAGAGTGTCAAATGATGCACTGACCGCCCCCACCGAAATAGGATCACCGATCACCGGCTATCGGAATGCCGGAGACGCCATCGGCGCTGCTCCATCATCGTCCCGGGATTCCGCCCGTCGATGCCCCAGGCTGAGACCGTCCATAGGGGCCGGTCGGCGATGCCCATGGCAATCCACGCTCGCCCCATAACAACGGACTGAGTATCGATCGCATCACCTGAGTTCCGAAATTCTCCGTCCAGCCGATACCGGTCAAATTCAGCATGAAGTTGTACTGCGCCCGGTCCGGGAACTGAAGATAGAACAGACCAAGCGACCAGCATTTGCATGGGTTTTGATACAAGGCGACCACGTCATACTCAGGGCTCTTCCTGGTCTTGATATCGTAATAACCTTTCGCACCGATCGTCCATCCCCAGGGAGTTCTGAACCCGCCTCCCGCCGTAGCGAACTGAATTTCCTGCGTCGGAGCATACACTTCGTTGAACGAAATGGGGTTCCAGATATCCCCCCGTCGCTCGCGATTGCCGTCACGGGAATACCGCTGCCCGACTTCGAGATACCAATTGGTCGAGTCTTGAATCCGGAGGTCCGTATTCCACTGACTGAGTTCGCCTCGATAGGGATCGAAGAAGGCGTCAACCGTCAGATACTGATTGATCGTCGGGCGTTGCGTCCCGGCGTTTCCGGCTCCGCGCCCAAACGCCTGAGCCGCCATTTGCGCTTGCGTGACTTGCGGAGCCGTATTGCCGATGACCGCGCGCATCCACACATCGGAAAATTTTCTTCCTTGAATCGCCACCGTGGCGGGCTGCAACGGCTGCGTGAGTGAGCCCAGCAGCGGAGTCACGCCCGTACCGAAGTCACGGGCCCTCGTTTGGACCGCCCCGGCATGGTAACTCTGCGCGACGGTCAGATCGAGCCAGTTGAACGTACTCGTCCCATCGTGCTCCAGCACACGATTGCGCAAGGCATAGGTCAGAAGATTTTTCTTCGGCAGATCGTCGATTTGATCGATCTGCGCGATCTTCGATTGGTCGGTCCCCGGCACATATTCATACATGACCGTCGGCTCGATGGTGTGCAAGAGGCTGCCCCCTCCGTCCAGCCCAAACCTGCGGCTCAACTTCGACGTGGCATCGACTCCCGCCCAGAAAGTCTCCCGATGGAGCGAGGCATCAGATTGCGCGCCACGGGTATAGTAGACCTCACGAAACTTCGCCTGTGGGGTCAGGCCCACGACATGCCCGAGATCGATGACATCCGTTGAGAGACCGGGCACGACATTCACGCGATTCAGGGCGAACCCCTCTTCCCGATAAAAATTGACGTAGTCCCCTTCCATCCCGAACAACAGGGGTGAGTTGAAAAGCGAGACATTCGGCAAAGTGTAGCCGGTCTCCGGCAAACGCTGAAACGTATCTTTTCCTCCGGACTGAAGAGGCTGCAGGTATTGTCCGAGGATGTACATATTTCCGTAGGGCAATCGCTGGTTCAACAGTAAGTTCGACTCATTGCTGGGTAAGGCCCGCTGGGTGCCGGAGTTGCTCAGCTGCTGGAGATAGTTGGGGTCGGTGACAAAACTTGCATTCCCCCGCAACAGCAGGTTCTCGGTAAACTGCTGCGTGTGCGTCCCGGCGATCAACGCGCGCGCCCGTTTCACGTCCGAACTGGTCTGATCCACTCCGGTGACGTTCGGCAGCGCGGTCTGCTGCAGGTAACTCACATACCACTGCCCCCTGGATTTCTGGTCGATCACGTAGCGATATTCGACATCGCTCCCGTAACCGAGCTTGCTGTAGTAGGACGGCGCAATGGTCAAGTCCTGACTCGGATTGATCGCCCAGTAAAAACTGTCCTGGAGGTGTGTGCCGAAACGACTATCGTATCCCACTTGAGGAACCAGAAATCCGCTCCGCCGGTTCGATAAGGGATAGGTGATCGTGGGAAACGGCACGACCGGCACATCCGCGACACACAGCCACGCTCCTTTCAACGCCAGCGTGTCTCCGACGTTCAAATCCATATCGTCAAACTTGAACCGCCAGGCCGGCACCTCCCCGTCCTGCGCATCGCAATTGGTAAACTCTCCCTCTTTCACACGATAGTGATATTCTGAGAACCGCTGGAGCAGACGCCCGCTAATCAGCGTGTTGGACTGCGGAACATAGAGCTGTCCATGGGTAATGACGCCAGCCTCGGTATTCACATTGAAGTCCATCCGCTCAGTCGTCACATCGGCCTGCGGATCAGTCAAATGCACGTGCCCCGATGCGTGAACCACGCCGGAGAGCGCCTCAATCGTGACATGGTCGGCCGTCAGGCGCATAGCGCCCTGCTGGATCACAACGGATCCATCCGCCTCGTACACGTCCTGGTCCTGACGATAGTCGATTCGATTGGCCGTCACATCGAGGGGAGGGGATCCGGATGCCGAGGTGCCTGGAGCAACCGACTTGGATTTGGCCCAGGCGAGACAGGGAAAACAGAGAAGCAGAACGGCCACGAGAACACAAAGCCTGTCCGCTGTCCATGACCGTCCACTCACCATGCTAACCCCTGAGCGGAGACAAGCCGCAGCCACGGACCACCGCTTTTACTTCGCCCACCAGCATGAGCGATCCAGTGACACAGATAAGATCGTGTGCGGTCGCCCGCGCTTTCGCCAGCGCCAACGCATCAGCCGCGGCCGGGGCGACATGGCACTGGGGAAACCGGGATCCGACCGTCTCCCGCAGTTCCTGCACCGAGGCCGAGCGGGCCATATCCGCCTGCGTCAACACCGCTTCAGAAACCAGCCGGTAGAACGGTTCGACAAAGCGCGCGTGATCCTTGTCGCGCATCATGCCCAAGACGAGGATCAACCGGGACTCCGGTCGTGATGCACACCACTCGGTCAAATACTCGGCCAGCACATGGGCGGCGGCAGGATTATGAGCGCCGTCAAGCAACAGAACCGGCCCGCGCTCCACCACTTCCAAGCGCCCTTCCCATAGCACCGACTCCAACCCCCGTCGCACAGCCGCGTCATTGACTGATATCCCACGCCCTTCGGCTGCTTCGAGCAACGCCACGGCACAAGCCGCGTTATCCAGCTGATGGCGTCCCGCAAGCGCGCAGGTCATTTCGTCGAGCTGCCTGGAATGCCCGCGATAGGAAAACGCTTCCGGCCCGGTACCATCTGCATGAAAATCGACTCCCAATCGCGTGAGCGGCGCCCCGCAGTCCGCCGCGGTGGTCCGAATCACGTCCCAAGCCGGCCCGTCGATGCGACCGGCCACGACCGGGACACCGGCCTTGATAATCCCGGCCTTCTCGAACCCGACGGCTTCTTCGGTCGTACCGAGATATTCCTGATGGTCCAGCGCGATCGTGGTAATCGCGCAGGCCTCGGGCTCCACCACATTCGTCGCATCGAACCGTCCGCCCAACCCGACTTCCAACACCGCCACATCGACTCCGGAATCTGCAAAATGGAGGAACGCCATCGCCGTTGTCAGCTCAAAGAACGTCGGCGTCAGATCGAACGGCACGCTCGCCTGAAGCCGCTCAGTAAGCTCCGCCACCTGCGCGTCAGCGATCATGGTCCGGTTGACTTGAATCCGCTCGCGAAAGTCGACGAGATGCGGAGACGTGTACAACCCCACACGATACCCGGCCGCCTGCAGCATGGCCGCGGTCATGGCGGCCGTCGAGCCTTTGCCGTTGGTGCCGCCAATGTGCAGGCTCCGGAACCGGCGCTCGGGATTGCCGAGCCGGCCCAAGAGCGCCCGCATGGTCTCAAGCCCCAGCTTGATTCCATGTTTCTGGAGTCCGTAGAGATACTCAATGGCAGATGAATAGGTCATGAACTGGGCCGGGCAGGATGCGCTGCGCTAGAAATGAGCGACGAGGGTACTGAGCGTTTCTTTCAACTGTTTGCGCTCGACGATCATGTCGATCATCCCATGCTCGAGGAGAAACTCCGCCCGTTGAAATTGATCGGGCAGCTGCTGCTTGATCGTCTGTTCGATCACGCGGGGGCCGGCAAACCCAATGAGGGCTTTCGGCTCCGCAATGATGACATCGCCCAACATGGCAATGCTGGCCGTCACCCCCCCGAAGGTCGGATCGGCCAGGATGGAAATAAACGGCAACTTGGCTTCACCCAGCTTCGCCACGGCGGTCGACGTCTTCGCCATCTGCATCAAGGAGAGAATGCCTTCCTGCATGCGCGCTCCGCCCGAGGCCGTCACCAACACCACGGGACGCTTCTTCTCCAGCGCACGATCGACCGCCCGGCAAAACTTTTCCCCGACGACCGATCCCATGTTTCCGCC
>CAZWOX010000041.1:0-26391 GCA_964635345.1 uncultured Nitrospira sp. | reverse complement strand
TCCGCGAGGGCGGCAAGACGGTCGGCTCCGGCGTGGTCACCGAGATTCTGGCGTAGGGCAATTTTATTTAGCCGATAGGATGGGGAGCTGAGCGTGAAGGTCGATCAAAGAATCAGAATCCGTTTGCGCGGGTTTGACTACCGAGTGCTCGATCAGTCGGTGGCGGAAATCGTCGAAACGGTCCGGCGTAGCGGAGCTAAGATTGTCGGCCCTATTCCTTTGCCGACCAAGATTGAAAAATTCACCGTACAGCGATCGACGCACGTTGACAAGAAGTCCCGCGAGCAATTTGAGATGCGGACGCATAAACGGCTTCTCGATATCATGCAGCCTACTCCTGAAACCATGGATTCGCTTATGAAGCTGAATCTTGCGGCCGGAGTGGATGTTGAAATCAAATTGTGACATCGGGTTTGATTGAAGGGTTGAACGAGATGACAAACGGGTTGCTGGGTAAAAAGTTGGGGATGACGCAGGTATTTGACGAAACCCGTCTGACTCCTGTCACGGTGATTGAGGCCGGCCCATGCCGCGTCGTCACGATCAAGACCAAAGAGCGCGATGGCTATGAAGCGGTTCAGCTATCGTATGGGGAAGTCAAGGAGCGGAAGCTTTCCAGGGCAGAGTTGGGGCACTTGAAGAAGCAGCAGGCGCCGGCCAGCCGAGTGCTTCGTGAGTTTGAAAAAAATGGAGAGGTTACGGTCGGGGACTCCGTCACGGTCGGCATATTCAAGAAGGGTGACTGGGTTGATGTCGTGGGTGTTTCCAAGGGTAAGGGGTTTCAGGGTGTCGTGCGGCGTCATAATTATGCCGGCGGTCCTGAATCTCATGGTTCGATGTTTCATCGCCATCCAGGCTCCATGGGCGCGAGTTCGTATCCGTCCCGCGTCTGGAAGGGAAAGACGTTGCCTGGGCACATGGGTGCTGAGCGTGTCACGGTGCAGAGACTGAAAGTGGTGGACTCGAGACCTGAAGAGAACCTGCTTTTCGTTCGCGGTGCCATTCCAGGTGCGACGAATGGTCTTATTGTCGTCAGAAAGTCGAAGAAGGGTTAGGACATGCCCACGGTCGATGTCGTCGATTTGCATAGTAAGAAGGTCGGTACTGTTGACTTGCCGCAGGCTGTATTCGGTTGTGAGCCGCGCGCGTCTCTGGTTCACGAAGCCGTCGTCATGCAGCGGGCCTGTGAGCGGCAGGGAACGGCATCGACGTTGCGCCGCGGTGAAGTCAGTGGATCGGGGAAAAAGCCCTGGAAGCAGAAGCACACGGGCCGGGCTCGCGCGGGATCGGTGCGTTCGCCTGTATGGCGACATGGCGGGAGTGTGTTCGGTCCGAAGCCGCGCAGTTATGCCTACACGATGCCGAAAAAGAAATATCGTGCTGCGTTACAAAGCGCCTTGTCGGCTAAGTTGATCGATGGGAAAGTCATTGTGGTTTCTGATTTTGCTCTTGAGCAGCCGAAAACGAAGTTGTTGGCCAAGGCATTGGATCAATTTGGATTGGGTGAGACCGCCTTGTTGGTGGCAGCGGATACGCAAGTCGCAATGCTCCAGGCAGCTCGTAATCTGTCCTCCGTTAAAGTGGTCAGCGCTGATCAGCTGAATGTCTATGATGTTGTTCGTGCCGGTGTGGTGGTGATTCATGAGCGAGAGCTTGCCCGTGTGACAGAGGTGTGGTCATGAAGCTTGATATGCATGCAGTCCTTGTGCAGCCGTTGTTGACGGAAAAGCTCACGTCGATTCGTGAGACGACGAACACTGTCGGGTTTATCGTTCATCCCGATGCGAACCGGGTTCAGATTAAGCAGGCCGTTGAGACTTTGCTGAAGGTGAAGGTCGCCCGCGTCAATGTGATGAATGTTTTGGGGAAGGTCAAGCGGCTTGGCCGTTTCTCAGGCAAGCGATCTGATTGGAAAAAGGCATTCGTAACATTGAAAAAAGGCGAAAAGCTTGAAATGTACGAGAGTGCGTAGGGTTGAGGGAAGGTAGGACTTCGTTATGGGATTGAAATCGTATAAGCCAACGTCGGCTGGGCGGCGCGGGATGACTGCCGTCACGACGGAAGAGCTGACCAAAAAAAAGCCGGAAAAGTCGCTGACGTCTTTCCATCTTCGAACTGGTGGGCGCAATACCGATGGCCGCACGACGGTTCGTTTTCGTGGGGGCGGGCACAAGCGGCTCTATAGAAAGATTGATTTTAAGCGAGATAAGGTTGGGATCCCTGCAAAGGTAGTTTCGATTGAATATGATCCGAACCGATCGGCTCGTATTGCGTTGTTGAATTATGTCGATGGAGAGAAGCGCTACATTCTTGCCCCGGTCGGTCTGGTTGTCGGCGTGATTGTGCAATCAGGAGTGGAGGCTGAGGTGAGGCCTGGGAACGCGCTTCCGCTGTCCAGTATGCCATTGGGTACCACGATCCATAATATCGAGCTCAAGGCCGGTAAGGGCGGGCAGCTTATCAGGAGTGCCGGTGGATCTGCCCAGGTTATGGGGCGCGATGGCGACTACGTTCAGGTTCGTCTGAAATCCGGAGAAATGCGGAAGGTCTTATCGGCCTGCATGGCGACGGTTGGTCAGGTCGGCAATGTCGATCACGAAAACGTGAGCGTCGGTAAGGCTGGTCGGACTCGATGGAAAGGGAAGCGTCCCCACGTCCGTGGTGTTGTCATGAACCCGGTTGACCATCCTCATGGTGGAGGCGAAGGTAAGTCCGGGCAAGGTAATCCTCATCCCGTGTCTCCATGGGGCCAGCCGACCAAAGGCTACAAGACGAGACAGAACAAGAAGACCGACAAGTTCATTATCGCGCGGCGTAAGTCGGGGGTGCGCAATGGCTAGATCGATTGGTAAGGGCGCTTTCGTCGATGATCATTTGCTGAAGAAAGTCGAGCATATGAATGAAACGAAAGATCGAAAGATCATTAAGACCTGGTCGCGGCGTTCGACCGTGATTCCCGACATGATTGGGCATACGCTTGCGGTGCACAACGGGAAGAAGTTTATTCCGGTCTTTGTTACTGAAAATATGGTTGGTCACAAGCTGGGTGAGTTCGCTCCGACTCGGTTTTTCAAGGGGCACGGGCAGGCGAAGACGGAAAAGGCTGTTGCGCTCAAGTAGTCTATCGGTTCGGTCGGCAGCCCGCTCAGCGATTGGGTAAAGGATAAGGACATGACTGAAGCACGTGCGATTCTTAGATTTGTTCGGGTGGCTCCTCGGAAGGCTCGGCCGGTCATTGACATGATCCGCGGTCAGCAGGTTCCTCAGGCCCTGGCCATGTTAAAGCTCACTCCTCGACAGGCGGCGCGCGTCGTTGAGAAGATTCTCCGTTCAGCGGTGGCGAATGCCGAACAGAAAGAGATGGGCGATAGTGAATCGATGGTGATCTCGAAAGCATTTGTCAACGGCGGACCAACCTTGAAGCGTTTTAGGGCTCGTTCTCAAGGTCGCGCGAACTCCATTCATAAGCGTACGAGTCATATTACTGTGGTTGTCGCCGCGCCATCGCTCGGCGATGCGAAGAAGTCGGCGTAACAACGATCACCATCTAGCTAGGGCAGGCTGAGGCAAGACTTTATGGGTCAGAAAACACATCCAATCGGGTACCGGCTTGGTTACAACGTCACGTGGAATTCTCGGTGGTATGCCGGGAAGGATTATGCCAAGCTTCTCCATCAAGACATTAAAATTCGCAAGGTCGTGAAGGCCAGGCTGTTTCATGCCGGTGTCTCGAAGGTGGAGATTGAGCGCTCCGGCGACCAGACTCGTGTCATCATTCACACCGCCCGTCCCGGCATCATCATCGGGCGGAAAGGCGCTGAGGTCGATAAGTTGAAGGCTGATCTTGAGAAGCAGTACGGTGGGCAGGTCTACATTACCGTGAAGGAAATTAAGAAGCCTGAACTGGATGCCCAGCTGGTGAGTGAGAATGTCGCTACCCAACTCGAGAAGCGAGTTGCATTCCGGCGGGCCATGAAGCGCAGTGTGCAATCTGCCCTTCGGCTTGGCGCGCAGGGCATTAAGATTATGGTCGCGGGACGTTTGGGCGGAGCGGAAATCGCACGCACCGAGTGGTATCGCGAAGGGCGAGTGCCGCTACATACGCTTCGCGCTAATATCGATTACGGATTTGCTGAAGCGCATACCACGATGGGACAGATCGGCGTGAAAACGTGGCTCTTCAAGGGAGAGTTGCTGCCAGCTCAACCGGTCAAGTCAGATTCATTCCTCGAACGGCGGCTCGGGTAAGGAGAACGCACTGTGTTAGCGCCAAAGAAAGTCAAGTTTAGGAAGATGCAAAAGGGCCGTATGCGAGGCAAGGCCTATCGAGGCGGTCAGATTACCCTGGGTGAATTTGGCCTTAAGGCGCTTGAGCCTGGATGGGTTACCAGCCGGCAGATTGAAGCCGCACGTATCGCCATTACCCGTTTTGTGAAACGTGGCGGTCAGGTGTGGACGAGAATTTTCCCGGATAAGCCGATTACCAAGAAACCGGCGGAAACTCGCATGGGTAAAGGTAAAGGAAACCCTGAGTATTGGGTGGCCGTGGTGAAGCCTGGTCGTATTTTGTATGAAATGGATGGCGTGCCGTTGGATGTGGCAAAGGAAGCCTTCCGACTCGCTTCGCATAAGTTGCCAGTGGCTACGAAATGCGTTGCTCGTGGTGAGTTTTAGTAGGTCTCATAGCGGTCCGAGGAGTAGGTGATATGGCGTTGGATTTGAAAGAGTTGCGACAGTTAACGGCCCCGGAGTTGGTCGAGAAGAACAAGCAGTTGGTGCAAGAGTTGTTCACCTTGCGCTTTCAGTTGGGCACCGGACGGCTGGAGAATCCGATGCAGATCAGGAAGACTAAACGTGAGATTGCGCGGGTGAAGACCGTTTTGCAGGAAGTCTCTCAGGCTGAGACGAAAGGGTAAGGGGTTCTGATTATGTCTGATGCGGTCAAAAAGCGCGAGTGGGTCGGCCGTGTGTTGAGCAATAAGATGAACAAGACCGTGGTGGTCTCCGTTGAACGCTCAGTGACGCACCCGCTGTATCGCAAGGTCCTGAGGAGAATCTCGAAGTTCAAGGCGCACGATGAACAGAATGTCTGTAAGATCGGCGATCGTGTGCGCATGGTCGAGACCCGTCCGATCAGCAAGGACAAGCATTGGCGTGTGGTTGAGGTGATTCAGAAGGGCCGGGCAGAATAGTTCGATGTGGGTGTGACTTCAAGGTAAGGAAAGAGCGCTAGCATGATTCAGAACTATAGCTATATGGATGTGGCGGATAACTCCGGTGCGAAGCAGGCGATGTGCTTCCATGTCTTCGGTGGGACGCGTCGTCGGTATGCGTCCTTGGGAGACATCGTGGTCGTCGCGGTGAAGGAAGCTATCCCGCATGCCAGCGTCAAAAAAGGCGATGTCAGTCGTGCGGTGATTGTTCGGACCACCAAGGAAGTTCGACGTGAAGACGGTTCCTACATCAAGTTTGATCGCAATGCCTGTGTATTGATCAACAAAGAAGGGGAGCCGATCGGGACGCGCATTTTCGGTCCGGTCGCACGTGAATTGCGTTGGAAGAAATTTATGAAGATCATCTCCCTGGCACCTGAAGTGCTGTAGGGACACGTGGTGGGGGGCGTCGTGCAAGCACTTCGGAAAAGCAGAATTCGAAAAGGCGATACGGTTATCGTGATCACGGGGCGTGAGCGCGGAAAATCCGGGAAGGTCTTGTCGGTGGATTTGACGGCCGGCAAGGTGATTGTGGAAAAGCTGAATGTCATCAAGCGCCATACCAAGCCGAACCAAAAAATCAAGCAGGGCGGAATTCTGGAGCGGGAGGCTCCGTTAGCGATCTCCAATGTCATGTATGTCTGTCCCGTGACGCAAAAGCCGACCCGTGTGGGTATGCGTAGGCTTGAGGACGGTCGGCGGGCGCGGTTCAGTAAGAAATCGAACGAGACTTTCGAGTAGTCTGAGGAGTACGGAATGGCGAAGGTTGAAAAAGGTAAGGCAAGTAAACCCTCCGAGCGAAAGTCTTCAAAGAAGGACGCCGAGGCTGCGCCTAAGCAATTAGACGATAACAGTCATGAGTCTAGTTTTAAGCCGCGACTCCGTGATGCGTACCAGGAAAAGGTCATCCCGGCGCTCATGAAAGAGTTCGGGTATGAGAACGTGATGCAGGTTCCCAAGTTGGAGCGCATCGTGCTTAATGTCGGAATGGGAGAAGCTATTCAGAACGTGAAGTTGCTTGAGAGCGCGGTCACCGAGTTGGGTACTATTACCGGCCAAAAGCCTGTCGTCACTAGAGCGAAGAAGGCGATCGCCGGATTCAAGCTCAGACAGGGCCTGCCGATCGGCGCGAAGGTCACGCTGCGAAGCCGTCGCATGTATGAGTTTTTCGATCGGCTCGTGACTTTGGCCTTGCCGCGCATTCGTGATTTTCGCGGCGTCTCGCCGAAAGCATTCGACGGGCGGGGTAACTATACGCTTGGCGTGAAAGAGCAGTTGATATTTCCGGAAATCAAGTATGATGAAGTGGCCTCCATTCATGGTATGGATATCACGATAGTCACGACAGCAAAGACGAATGACGAGGGGAAGGCCTTGCTGAAACATCTCGGGATGCCGTTTCGGGCATAGATGTTTCAAGCCTACGCACGTAACTGAGCAGAAGGAGTTCATGTGTCACGTTTAGCGTTACGGAATAAGGCGGCGAAGAAGCCAAAATTTGAGTGCCGATCCTACAATCGGTGTCCGTTGTGTGGTAGGGTCCGTGGTTTTTTAACTCGCTTTCACATGTGTAGAATTTGTTTCCGTCTCTTGAGTCTCCGCGGGGATATCCCCGGCGTGCGCAAGTCCAGTTGGTAGTAGCGGTAGCTCTGAGACATTAGGACCGGAAAGAAAAGGGAATAGCATGTTGACTGATCCAATTAGTGACCTTCTTGTTCGACTCCGAAACGGCTCGCAGCGCCGTCACGATACAGTGTCTGTTCCTGCCTCCAAGCTCAAGCGGGCCATTCTTGAGCTGCTCAAGCAAGAGGGTTATGTGCATGATATTGCCGATGCTGTGGAGGATGGACACCCGGTGTTTACGGTGCAGATGCGCTATGTCAACGAAGGTCAGCCGATGATCACGGGTTTGCAACGGGTCAGCAAGCCCGGCCGTCGTGTGTATGTCGGCAGCAAGGATATCGCCAAAGTCAGAAACGGAATCGGGATGGCGATTTTGTCGACTTCTAAGGGGATCATGACCGACCAGGAATCGCGAAAGAACGGCCTGGGTGGTGAAGTATTGTGCTCCGTCTGGTAGCAGCGTAAAGGACAAGGAAGAGAACATGTCGCGGATTGGGAAAATGCCGATTGCTATTCCTGCGGGAGTAGAGGTGAAAGTGGTGGGACCCAAAGTCTCGATTAAGGGGCCGCTGGGTAAAATGGATTGGCCTCTTGAAGAGGGACTTAGCGCTGTGGTTGAAAGTGGTCGGCTGCTCGTCAATCGCACGAGCGAGGACCGCAATGTCCGTGCTCTTCATGGTTTGGCTCGTGCCGAGTTGAGCAATATGGTTCTGGGTGTCTCAAAGGGTTATGAGCGTTCATTGGAAATCACGGGGGTCGGGTATAAGGTAGCGCTTCAAGGGCGGACAATGAGCTTCAATGTTGGGTATATCAACCCCGTGCTCTTTCAAGTTCCCGCCGGTATTGAAGTTAAAGTCGACAAGCAGACCCTCATCAATGTCAAGGGATTCGATAAGCGATTAGTCGGTCAGGTAGCGGCAAACTTGCGTGCGATCAAGCCTCCCGATGTGTATAAGCAAAAGGGTGTCCGTTTTATGGGCGAGGTCTTGCGTAAGAAAGAAGGGAAGACGGGGAAATAGGGACGACGATGAATACAGCAGAAAAATCCAGACAGCTCGAGCAAAGAAGGCAGCGCATTCGCAAGCGTGTCGTTGGAACCACCGAGCGTCCGCGGCTCAATGTGTTTCGAAGCCGCTCGCATATTTACGCGCAGGTGATCAACGATTTGAACGGTTCAACTTTGGTTGCCGCCTCGTCGCTTGATAAAGACCTAAGGAAGACATTGAAGTCTACCGGCAGCATGGAGGCCGCAAAGGCGGTGGGAAAGCTGTTGGCCGATCGGGCAAAGGCGGCGAATGTGTTGACCGTCGTGTTTGATCGCGGTGGACGTATGTATCATGGTCGCATTAAAGCCCTTGCCGAAGCCTCGCGTGAGGGGGGGCTTCAGTTTTAGAACGCTCACTCCTGTGAGTCCCGCCTGTTTCAGGTGGGAAGGAAGAAGAGGGGAATCGCGTGCGAGTTAATCCAGACGAATTGAACTTGAAGGACAAGGTCGTTTTCATCAACCGAGTGGCTAAGGTTGTGAAAGGCGGCAAACGTTTTAATTTCTGCGCTTTGGTGGTGGTCGGTGACGGCCATGGCTGGGTCGGCATTGGAAAAGGTAAGGCGGCTGAAGTGCCGGTGGCGATTTCCAAGGCTGTCGAACAGGCGAAGAAGAATCTTGTTCATGTCTCGCTCAAGGGAGGGACGATCCCCCATGATGTGCATGGACTGTTTGGAGCGGAACATGTCCTTTTGAAGCCGGCTGTTGACGGCACCGGTATTATTGCTGGTGGTGCGGTGCGCGCAGTGGTTGAAGCGGTTGGTGTGCATAATGTCATTGCCAAGACACTGGGCCGAGGCAATCCTTTCAATACCGTTCGCGCCACATTGGCAGGCCTCAGCCAATTGCGCAATCCTGAGGAAGTGCTCAGACTTCGACGAGAGGCTGTCGGGGAACGACTTGAAAGGGCGAGTGCGTAATGGCTACTGCAAAAACTGACAAGGCAGCGAAGTCTACGGTCTCGGGCGTGCGGGTGACTCTGCGGCGGAGCCCGATTGGTACGCCCCAGACGCATAGGCTTGTGTTGCGTGGGCTTGGCCTCCGCCACATTCGACAAACCGCGGTTCATCCTGATACCCCCCAGGTGCGTGGGCTGATTAAGAAGGTGGGTTATCTGCTTGAGGTGGAGAAACCATGAATTTGCACGATTTATCCCCGGCGCGGGGTGCGAAGAAAATGCGGAAGAGAATCGGTCGCGGTCCTGGATCTGGTCATGGAAAGACCGCCACGAAGGGCCACAAGGGTATTAAGGCGCGATCTGGCGGAGGCAAAAGACCTGGTTTCGAAGGCGGTCAGATGCCTTTGGTTCGTCGTTTGCCGAAATTTGGTTTCACGAACCCATTTAGGACGGAATATAGTGTTGTGAATCTGAAGAGCTTTGAAACCTGGACTGGTCCTTCAACTGTGACGCCGCAGGCGTTGGTTGATGCGGGGTTGGTCAAGCGCAAGCGCTTACAGATTAAGATTTTGGGAAATGGAGAGTTAACCAAGCCGCTGGTCATTCAGGCGCATCAGTTCAGCGAATCAGCCAAGGCCAAGATCCAAGCTGCCGGTGGTCGAGTCGAGGTTATCGGCGGTGCTTGAGCGACTTTTTACCAGTTTCCAGAATATCTTTAAGATTCCAGAGCTTCGGACTCGAGTTCTGTTCACGCTTGGGATGCTCGTTGTGTATCGAGTGGGAGCTCACATTCCTACTCCCGGTATCAACGGTGACGCACTCTCTGATTTCTTGGCTAAACAGGGAGGCGCGCTCCTCGGATTTTTGGATATTTTCTCAGGCGGTTCACTCTCCAGGTTGACGATCTTCGCATTGGGCATTATGCCCTATATCAGCGCTTCGATCATTCTCCAGTTGCTGACTGTGGTCGTGCCGCATCTCTCCAAGCTTGCAAAAGAAGGAGAGCGTGGTCGCAAGAAAATTATCCAATACACTCGCTTCGGTACCATCGTTATTGCGTTGATTCAGGGTTTTGGTATTGCGATCGGTCTTGAGCAAATGAATCAAGGCGCCTTCGTGTTGAACGGGGGATGGGCATTCCGTCTGATGACGGTCATTACGCTGACGGCTGGTACCGGTTTTCTCATGTGGCTGGGTGAGCAAATTACCGAGCGCGGGATCGGTAATGGAATTTCGCTCATCATTTTCTCTGGAATTGTTGCCCGGCTTCCGGCGGCAGTCGCCCAGACTTTTGATCTCTACAAGGTCGGACAACTCAATATTATCTTGTTGGTCGGCCTTGCTGTGTTGATGGTCTCTGTGGTGGCTGCGATTGTGTTTCTCGAGAGTGGGCGTCGGAAAATTCCCGTTCAGTATGCGAAGCGTGTCGTAGGTCGCCGTGTCTTTGGCGGGCAGAGCACGCATATTCCACTGAAGATTAATACGGCGGGTGTCATTCCTCCGATTTTTGCCTCGTCGATTATCGCATTTCCGGCAACGATTGCGGGTTTCTTCGAGACTCCTTGGGTGAAGGCCATTGGTTCGCAGCTTGCGCCAGGTTCGTTGCTGTATACGCTCATGTACGTCGGGCTCATCTTGTTTTTCTGCTTCTTTTACACAGCCGTGGTCTTAAATCCGGTTGATATGGCCGACAACATGAAGAAGTACGGTGGATTTGTCCCAGGGATTAGGCCTGGACAGAGGACTTCCGACTATATCTACAATGTGCTGACGAAGATCACATTTGCGGGAGCGATCTATCTCGCCATTGTGTGTGTGATCCCAGAGTTTTTGATCTATAAGATGAATGTCCCGTTCTATTTCGGCGGCACGTCGCTCTTGATCGTCATCGGAGTCGGGCTGGATACGGCTCAGCAGATTGAGTCTCATATGTTGATGCGTAACTATGAAGGTTTTCTTGGAAAAGGGATGGCTCCATTACGCGGTAGGAATGGGTAATCGACGATGCAGCTTGTTTTCCTTGGAGCCCCAGGAGTAGGGAAGGGCACGCAGGCTGAGAAGATCGCTGCCCAATATGGAGTCGCCAAGATTTCGACGGGTGATTTGCTGCGAGAGGCTGTCAAGGCGCAGACTGCTCTCGGAAAAGATGCCAAGAGTTACATGGATCAGGGAAAATTGGTTCCTGATTCTGTTGTCATCGGATTGGTGCGTGACAAGCTAGGCGATCCAAGTTGCGCCAATGGATTCGTTCTTGATGGTTTTCCACGGACCGTCCCGCAAGCTGAAGAATTGGGACATGTTCTTTCGCAGCGTAATATTCGGCTTGATCGTGTGGTCAACTTTCAAGTTTCACGTGAGGATGTAGTTCGTCGGCTCAGCGGCAGGCGCAGTTGCCCAAAATGTCAGGCCACGTTCCACGTGGATTTTGCGCCTCCCAAGAAGAATGATAGTTGTGATCGCTGCGGTGAAGCGCTTGTGCAGCGCAGCGATGATAAGCGGGACGCCATTGAGACGCGGCTGCGGGTCTACGAAGAGCAAACTGCGCCGTTGATTGCGTACTACGATTCGAAGAATCTCTTGACGCATCTTGATGGAGCCAGTGCGGTCGAGGCGGTGTATCAAAACTTGACGAAAGTGCTGACTCCATTTAAGAGAGTATGATCATTCTGAAGACGCCTGCAGAAATCGATGTGATGGCTCAGGCGTCGAAGGTGGTTGCTGAAGCGCTAGAAGTTGTCAGGAAAGCCGTACGGCCAGGCGTGACAACAGACGATCTCGACCGTATCGCCGAGCAAGCGATTCGTGACCGTGGGGCTATCCCGGCATTCAAAGGATACCGTAGCTACCCGAAGACGCTTTGTGCTTCAGTCAATGAACAGGTGGTTCATGGAATTCCATCGAAACGGAAACTGAAGGACGGCGATATCATCGGGTTAGACCTGGGGGCGATTGTCGGTGGGTTTTATGGGGACTCGGCCGTCACTGTGGCAGTCGGAGAAGCCAGCGAGTCGGTTGCTCGCTTGATTCAGGTGACCCAAGAGGCTCTTGATCTGGGCATTCAGAAGGCTGTTGTCGGTAATCGGTTGACCGATATTTCTCATGCGGTACAGCGGCATGTTGAAGCATCTGGCTATTCGGTCGTGACGGAGTTTGTCGGCCATGGTATTGGCCGGCAACTTCATGAAGAGCCTCAAGTGCCCAACTATGGGAAGGCGGGACAGGGGCCACGTTTGCAGTACGGGATGGTTCTGGCGGTCGAGCCGATGGTCAATATGGGCGGGAGTGCGGTGCGTGTGCTTGAGGATCGCTGGACGGCGGTGACGGCGGACGGTAGCCTTTCAGCCCACTTTGAGCATACAATAGCAATTCAGCCGATAGGGCCGGCGCGGGTGCTCAGTCAAAGAGTTTTAGACGCCGCCTAATTGCAGCATAGATAGAGGAATGGGAGTACGTGGGAAAAGAAGACATTATCGAAATACAGGGAACGGTAGCAGAGACATTACCCAATGCCATGTTTCGTGTGAAACTTGATAATGGTCATATTCTTCTCGCTCATATTTCTGGAAAGATGCGGATGCACTTTATCCGAATTCTTCCGGGCGACAAAGTCACGGTGGAGATGTCTCCATACGATTTGACGAGAGGCCGAATCACTTACCGTTTCAAGTAGTAGGAGCGCTGACGCGTCATGAAAGTAAAGTCATCAGTCAAGCCGATTTGTGCCAAATGTATGGTCGTTCGTCGCCGGGGTGTCGTGCGGATTTTGTGTGAGAACCCCAGGCACAAGCAACGTCAGGGATAACGCGGGGCAGGGTAGGTCTGTGCTCGTCTAGGGAATAGGAAAGAGGAGAGATCATGGCACGCATCGCAGGCATCGATTTGCCAAGAGACAAGCGGACCGATATCGGCCTCACGTACATCTACGGAATTGGGCGAGCCGCCGCACGCGAAATTCTGCGGAAGGCCGGTGTGGATGGCTCGATTCGGATCAAGGATCTGAGTGAAGATAAGATCGTCAAGCTCAGAGAAATTATTGATCGCGATCACCGCGTCGAGGGGGATCTTCGGAAGGAAACGTCCCTGAATATCAAGCGATTGATCGACACCGGGACTTATCGTGGTCTGCGCCATCGAAAAGGCCTGCCGGTGCGTGGCCAGCGCACGAAGACCAATGCCAGAACGCGGAAGGGCCGACGTGCTGGTGTAACAAGCAAACCGAAACCGACAGCCAGATGATCGAGCGCCCTAGCTCGTGTTCTGAAGTGAAGGAGTGTTTATGAGTGTGAAGAAAGGCAAGAAGAAGGAACGCCGGATCGTTCAGGCCGGTGTGGCGCATGTCCAGGCCTCCTTCAATAATACGATTGTCACGATTACGGACATGGGCGGCAATACCGTCGTCTGGGCCAGCTCAGGCAATCAAGGGTTTAAAGGCTCTCGTAAAAGTACCCCGTTTGCGGCACAACGTGCCGGCGAAGCGGCTGCCCGTAAAGCCATGGAGAGTGGTATGCGTCAAATTGATGTGTATGTGAACGGGCCTGGGGCTGGTCGTGAATCAGCCATTCGCTCGCTCCAGGCCGCCGGCCTGCGCATTAATCTGATTCGCGATGTCACTCCGATTCCCCATAACGGCTGTCGTCCGCCAAAACGGAGGCGTGTCTAGCCGAGGGGAGCATCAAGGTTCGAGTCTGCAGCAATGTTGGCGCCAGAATTCAGGCGCCCTGTAACCGGAGGTAATGCAGTGGCTAAGTATCGGGGTCCAGTTTGCCGTCTCTGTCGGCGCGAAGGCGAGAAGCTCTTTTTGAAGGGCACGCGGTGCATGACTGAAAAGTGTGCCATTGAGCGACGGAGTTATCCTCCTGGTCAGCACGGTCAGGGGCGCCCCAGAAATTCTGACTATAGCCTGCAATTGCGTGAGAAGCAGAAGTTGCGGAGAATCTACGGATTGCAAGAGTGCCAATTCCGTGGTTTGTTTGAAAAGGCGGAGCGGCAATCTGGGGTTACCGGCGATGCTTTGTTACGGTTGTTGGAATGCCGGTTGGACAATGTGGCCTACCGTCTCGGCTTTGGAGCGTCTCGCAAGCAAGCTCGACAGATTGTGAGTCACGGTCACTTGACCATGAACGGCAAGAAAATTAACGTTGCCGGAGCCACAGTCAAGACGGGGGATGTGATTCAGGTGCGTGAGCGGAGCCGGAACTTGCTCTCCATCCAATCGTCGTTGGAAGGTGTCGATGGGCGAGGGATTCCCGATTGGTTGGAACTTGATAAAGGCACCCTCAAGGGAACCGTTCGTGCTTTACCGACAAAAGAGCAGATCACGCTGCCGGTCAACGAGCAGATGGTCGTCGAATTGTATTCTCGATAACACATTGGGCCGGTAGGGAGCCGTCTACGTGTCTGCATCCTCCCTATTCGGTAGGTTGGTCACTCGATGGTTGTGAAGGGGGAGTCATGATTAAAGCGATGAAAGACTTTCAGATCCCGATGCGGGTTGAAGTCGATAAGGATGCGAATTCCCCAGTGTTCGGTCGATTCACCACCGAGGCGTTTGAGCGGGGATTCGGCACTACGATTGGAAATTCACTTCGCCGTGTGTTGTTGTCGTCGTTGACAGGAGCCGCTGTGACGACGGTGAAAATAGAGGGCGTACTGCACGAATTTTCAACGATACCAGGTGTCACGGAGGATGTGACGTCCATTATCTTGAATATCAAGAGCCTGCGTTTGGCGCTTCATACCGATAAGCCGAAGACGATCCGTTTGAGGAAAAAGGGGCCGGGCGAAGCCAAGGGCTCCGATATTATCCACGATGCCGATGTGACCATTCTCACGCCGGATCTGCACATTGCGACGCTGGATAAAGATGCGACGCTGGATATCGAACTGACGGTCAAGCATGGTCGCGGGTATGTCCCGGCAGAGCGAAACAAGGAAGAAGGATTGCCGATCGGTGTCATCGCGATCGACTCGGTCTTCTCGCCCATCAAGCGCGTAAACTTTCATGTGGAAAATGCGCGTGTCGGGCGCATGACTGACTACGACAAGTTGACGATGGAAATCTGGACAGATGCGACCATCAGTCCGCGCGATGCCTTGTCGACGGCCGCGAATATTTTGCGCGATCACCTGGATATCTTCATCAATCCAGAAGAACGCGGTGAAGGCAAGCGCGAGGCGGGATATGATGAGTCGGAACTTGAAGAGAATAAGAATCTCTCACGAAGCGTAAATGAACTCGAGCTCTCCGTTCGAGCGGCGAATTGCTTGAAGAATGCCAACATCAAGACCATTCGTGATCTGGTCCAGAAGACGGAAAACGAAATGCTCAAGACGAAGAATTTCGGCAAGAAGTCGCTGAATGAAATCAAAGAAATTTTGTTAGAGATGGGGCTCACGCTGGGAGGACGGGTTGAAGCCGGATCCTCCAGCAACGGGAGTTCGCAGTCAGAGTAATTTTCAGCGAAGGGGAATGCCGTGCGACACAGAAAAAAAGGCCGTCAACTTGGTCGGCAGACGAAGCATCGATGGGCCCTGTTTCGGAGCCTCGTGACCTCGCTCTTGGAGCATGAGCGTATTGAGACGACCGAGGCGAAGGCAAAAGAGATTCGCGGGTTTACCGACCGGATGATTACGCTGGGGAAAGAAGGGACCTTGCCGGCCCGCCGTCGGGCGCTTGCGTTTATTCGGAGCAAAGAGGTGGTCTCAAAACTGTTCAGTGATGTCGCCGGGCGATTCAAAGATCGGCAGGGTGGGTACACCCGTACGGTGAAGACTCGCCGCCGCATCGGCGACGGGGCGGAAATGGTGGCGATCGAGTTGGTAACGATGGTGGAAAAGGCCTCCTCGAAGGCGGCCACCATTCCGGCGACGACAACTCCTGCCGCTTCAACAGAAATCTCTGCCTAGCGCTACACTCGTTTATGTGTTCAACAGAAAGAGCTCCTCGCGTGTCATACGCGAGGAGCTCTTTCTGTTTCTGGCCAGCTGCAGGCGTTTACTTGCCTGATCCTCAGTGCTACTATCATGCCAGAATTTCAGCTGGTTTATTTGATAGCCGGTGTGACGCATGTGGGACGTATTAGCCAGACGAGGCCTCCTTGCTGTGAGTGGAGCGCTGGCAGCATTCCTGATGTATCTGTTGTTTGTGAATGCAGATTCTGCTCCGACACATCAACCTGCAACACCAGGGGCCATTGAAACCGCAGACGCGAAGATTTCCGACTTTACCTTCACACAGACCAAAGGCGATGTGGTGCAGTGGCGGGTGCAAGCCAAGCAGGCGCGTTTGTTCGAACAGGAGAAGCGCGCGGTCTTGAGCGAAGTTGAAGTGACGCTCTATGGGCAGGCCGGGAAAGAGGTGACGGTCCTGGGAGACGAGGGAGCGCTCGATACAGCCACGAAGAATTTTGTATTGGCGAATCGAACGGATCCGCTGATCATTGCGACGGGAAGTGGATATACGATTTATACTAATCACCTGGCATGGACCGATGCCACAAAAATCATTCAGACCGGTGACCCCGTCCGTATTGTCGGCAATGGATTGGAAATTACCGGTAGAGGGTTGTTGGGACGGACGGAGTCTGAAGAGTTTGAGGTACTTGATGATGTTCATGTGGATCTCGTTTCTGGTTCTTAGCCTATTGGCTCCAGTCACAGCCGAGTCTGTCGCACCCGTGGGCGCTGCTGTCTCTAAAGGTTCAGCCCCAGCCCAGGCGTCGACAACCATTACCGCAAAAAAAATGACGGTGCGTAATCAAGACAGCCAGGCCGTCTTTGAAGGATCGGTCATCCTGACTCAAGGGACATTGATGGTCTATTCGGACAAGATGGTGGTGTCGTTTTCCCCCCAGTCTGCGGATGCGAAGAAAGGGGAGCCCGGAGAAATCAAGAAGAGTGATCCTTTTTCTACAGCCAACCCAATAAGCAAGGGTGCCGATGTGGTGCCAGGATCCTCAGGTCGATCCGTCAAGCAGATTGAGGCGACTGGCCATGTGCGCATCGAAAAAGAGACCGGAAATGCGACGTCCAATAAGGCGGTGTTCGATAATAGTCGTCGGGTTGTGATCTTGACCGGGGATCCGGTGGCTTGGGAGAAGGGGACGCGAGTCAGTGGTGAGAAGATCGTGATATACCTGGACGAAGATCGAAGTGTCGTTGAAGGGGGGTCTCATCTCCTGATCGATGGCGAACGTGGCGGAATGAAATGACTCAGGGAACGGAATCGGAAGTGGTCGGGACGCCGGACTCAGTAACCGGTCCACACACATCGTGCTTGCGGGCTCGAGGGTTGGAGAAGAGTTTTCGAGGGCGAAAAGTCGTGAAGGGTGTGGCCATCGAAGTGCGTGCCGGTGAAGTGGTCGGGCTGCTTGGCCCGAACGGTGCGGGGAAAACCACGATCTTCGATATGGTCGTGGGCCTCTGCCAGCCGGACGAGGGGGAAATTACGTTTAATGGCGAGGCCATCACGGACTTGCCGATGTATCAACGAGCCAGGCGAGGGATCGGGTATCTCCCGCAGGAGTCGTCGGTCTTTCGCCGCCTTTCCGTAGAGAAGAATGTCTTGGCGATTTTGGAAATCCTAGGCTATCCTCGTGGTGAGCGGATGGCGCGGGTTGATGAGCTGCTCAAGGATCTTGATCTCCTGCACATTCGTGGCAGTATGGCGTATGCACTGTCAGGAGGAGAGCGCCGCCGATTGGAAATCACTAGGGCCTTAGCGACGAGTCCATCTTTCATGCTATTAGATGAACCGTTTGCCGGGATTGATCCGATCGCGGTGGCTGACATTCAGCAGATTATCCTTCGTCTGAAGGACAAGGGGATTGGGATTCTCATCACCGATCATAATGTTCAAGAGACGTTATCGATTACCGATCGTGCGTACATTATTAATGAAGGATTGATCCTGGAATCCGGTTCTCCGGAGGCCATTGTGAAGAGTGAAACCGCTCGGGCCGTGTATCTCGGCGAGCGATTCAAGCTGTAGAGGGTTTGATATCCAGTTATGAAACTTCGTCTCGACCTGAGGCTTAGCCAGAAGCTGATCATGACGCCGCAGTTGCAGCAGGCGATTAAGCTGTTGCAGCTCTCTCGGCTCGAGCTGCAGCAAAGCTTAACCCAACATCTGCTCGAAAATCCGCTTCTCGATGAAGTGCAGGCTGAAGTTGAGGAAGCTGAAGCGGCGGCTGCGGAAGGGAAAACGGAAGACCCTGCCGCAACGGCTGCGCAAGATACCGCGGAAGAAGCGGGAACGCCTGAGGAACGAGGTTCCCCAGAAGAGTTTTCAGCCTCCGGATGGGAAGAATACTTTGGCTCTGATCGTCGAGCCGGGGATTCGGAATATCCCTCCACTTCTCAAGATGAGTTTCCCTCCTATGAGCAGACGGTGGCAAAAGCCACATCGCTGGAAGAACATTTGCTTTGGCAGCTCTCACTCTCGGGTCTTTCAGAGCGGGAGAAGGCTATTGGGCGGTTGCTCATCGGGAATTTGGATGATGATGGCTATTTGAGAATTACTCTGGCTGAAGTCGTCGACGGGAGCGAGTTTGCGGAAGCGGAGGCTGAGTCGGTGCTCAAAGATATTCAGACCTTTGATCCGACCGGTGTCGGGGCGCGCGATCTGCCGGAGTGTCTGCTGCTCCAACTCGGCCATCTGGGCAAGAACCCGATGGGGTCACTCGGTGCAAGGCCGGGTGCGCTCAAGGGGGCCGTTGTTGAAGGTATGATCTTGCATCATCTTAAGGATCTTGAGAAGAAACAGTATGCCAAGATTGCCAAAGCCTTGAATGTGACCGTTGAGGAAGTCTTCGAGGCAACCAAGTTGATCGGAGATCTCGAGCCTAAGCCCGGTCGTCCGTTCACGAATACCCAGAATTACGTGATTGTGCCGGATGTCTTTGTCGTGAAGAACGAAGGGGAATGGGTGGTTTTGCTGAATGATGATGGCCTGCCTCGTATGCGGATCAGTCCGTATTACAAGCAATTGATAACGGCTGGTGACGGGGGGACGGCTGAAACCAAGTCTTACCTCGATGAAAAGCTCAGAGCCGCCCAATGGGTGATTCGGAGTATCGATCAACGGAATAAGACGATCGTCAAAGTCGTGACGAGTATTGTGAAGTTTCAGGAGCAGTTTTTTGAGCAAGGGATTGAACATCTGAAACCCTTGGTTCTCAAGCAGGTGGCGGAGGACATCGGGATGCACGAATCGACGATCAGCCGTGTCACCGCCAACAAGTATATGTATTGTCCGCAAGGGATGCTGGAATTGAAGTTCTTCTTCAACGCGGGACTTCAGCGGGCGGATCAACCGTCCGACATGATGTCGTCGGTGTCGGTCCGCGAAATGATTCGGAAAATGGTTGCCGAAGAGGATACGCAGCGTCCACTGAAAGATGAGGAAATCGCGGCGCGTTTGAAGCTCCAACAAGTGCTGATCGCGCGTCGCACGGTGGCGAAGTATCGCGCCGAGGACAACATCCCTTCTGCCAGCCAGAGGAAACGCCATTTTTAGTCTGCATCCGCTGAGCCTGGTGCAGAGATGGTTCACGTAAGGAGACACTTCGCATGAAGCTACGAATCACTGGTCGCCACATGGACGTGACGTCCGCACTTCGTCGGTATCTTGAGACACGATTCGATCGGCTTGATCGGTACGAATTGAAAGTGGGGATTGTCCAGGTTGTTTTGAGTGTTGAGAAACTTCAGCATAAAGCGGAAGCGGTTTGTATGGTCCACGGGAAGCGCGTGCAAGCGAAAACCTCGACGCGAGAAATGTATGCGACGATTGATGCGTTAGTGGACCGCATTGATGGACAACTCAGAAAACTGAAAGAGCGATTGGTCAGTCATAAGCCTGCAAAGGCTACCCGAGTCCGGTCGGTGCGCGCGTTGTCGGCTGAGTGGCAAGAGGAGCCGGCCTTCAAGGTGGAACGGAGAGCCGTGCCGGTCCTGTCCCTCGCAGAGGCACACGATCGGTTCGGTGGTCAGAGTGAGGCCTTTCTGTTGTTTGCAAATGCGGAGACAGGGAATTTCCAGGTGCTTCAACGGGGCGTCGGCGGGCGTGTCCTGGTCATTGAGCCCTTTGCCGAAGGCCGGCGAGGGCATTCCTTCCCGGGGGCAGGGGAGTAGGGCTCGGCTTGGAGGTGGCAGCACCTAGTTCCGATTTCGGCGAAGGGCTGTTTGTCTTTGTCGCGTCGGTGATTGTGAGCTTTTCTTCCTTGGTAGAGCTAGTTGCCCCCCCCCAATAAAGTCGTATGTCACAGCTGAATCTCGTCATCGTCAGTGGCCTCTCTGGATCCGGTAAGTCGCACGCGCTGAAGGCGTTCGAGGATGCCGGCTATTTCTGTATTGATAACCTCCCTCCCGCGTTAATCCCGACGTTCGTAGAATTGTGCAATCGGCAAGGTGGGGAAATCTCGAACGTCGCGCTGGGTATCGATGTCCGTGAGCGAGTTTTCTTTGCTGATTTGGTCGGGACGCTTGAGCGGGTGAGAGCTCTCGGATATGCGATTCGTCTGCTCTTTCTGGAAGCCCGAGATGAAGTGCTTGTCAGGCGATTTTCTGAGTCTCGTCGCCCGCATCCGTTATTGCCACATTTGCCTGTTCTGGAGGGGGTTCGGTTTGAGAAGGAACGGGTTGCGGAGTTGCGCCGCCATGCTGATCGGATTATCGATACGTCCGATCTGACCGTGCACGAACTCCGGGACGTATTGACGAAGGAATTTTCCCGTGGTCCTGCCACTCGGCGCTTGACTGTGACCTTGCTGACTTTTGGATATAAATTCGGCGTTCCCTACGATATCGACTTGCTGTTTGACGTTCGGTTTTTGAAGAATCCGTTTTTTGTTCCCGACCTCAAGCCCCTTCCCGGGGATGATCCTCGTGTTCGCGCCTTTGTGTTGTCCGATCCAGACGCTGTTGATCTTCTGGCGCAGCTGGAGAATATGCTGAAGTTCTTGATCCCTCTCTATGAGCGTGAGCAGCGCAGTTATCTCACCATTGCGATCGGGTGCACAGGTGGGCGCCACCGGTCGGTCGCGATTGCAGGTCGGCTCCGGGAGAGCCTTGACGCAATCGGCCACGAAGTGATTCTCAAACATCGAGATCTGCAGAAGTCCTCAGTAGGATTCTGAGACGTTGCGGTCCGAGTTGCTTCCTGTCAGTTCGGTTGTGTTGCTTGACAGGTCGAGCATATTGACTATACTTACCTTGTACCTGCAGAACCTGGCTTCCCTCAGGCACATTTCACGTGAAGAAACGAAACGCGATTCGCAAGATATCAGGGTATAAGACGAATCAGGTCTGCGACTTATTCGATATATCCAAAGCTACTTTGTTTCGATGGGAGCGCGAAGGATTGATCTCAGGGCCCCCGCGTGATTGGCGAAACTGGCGGCTGTATACGCGGGAGAATGTGGCCGAAATTCAGAAAATGATTCGTGCGCGAAAGCTGGTCATGTAGAGTAGCGGGTGAGGGATATGCTAAGCACATTTAAAAACATGTTTGAAACCGACATTGTCTCCTTGCTGACTCCTAAACGTCAGCTGGTTGGACTCGACATTGGGTCGAGCGCAATTAAATTGGTGCAGTTGAGAGAAAGCAAGGGGCGGTATTATCTCCAGAAGTTCGGCATGAAGCCGTTGGAGCCAGAAGTGATCGTGGATGGAACGGTCATGGACGAAGGGCGGGTTGTCTCGGCAATTCGTGAGTTGTTTGAGGAGTCGAATGTCAAGAACAAGCAGGTCGCGGTGTCCATATCAGGCCACGCTGTCATTGTGAAGAAAATCAGCTTGCCCCCTATGCCTGATGAGGAGCTGGAAGGGCAAGTGAAATTGGCGGCGGAGCAATATATTCCGTTCGATATTAACGAAGTGAATATTGACTTCCATGTGCTTCCGGCTGATGCCTCAGGCGAAGGGTCCGGGGAAATGTCGGTTATTCTCGTGGCGGCGAAGAAGGACAAGATTAATGAGTTGACCGAGTTGGTTAAGGGCGCCGGATTGGCGCCAATGGTCATGGACGTCGATGCCTTCGCCATTGAAAATATGCATGCGATTAACTATCCCTTGGCGCAAGATGAGACGACGGCTCTGGTGAATTTGGGGGCCAGCGTGATGAATGTCAATATCATCCGCGGTGGCGTCTCCTTATTTACCAGGGATATCCCGTTGGGTGGTAATCGCTACACCGAAGCGATTCAGAGAGAAATGGGCTTGTCCTACGAAGAAGCTGAAGAGACCAAAAAAGGCGAGCGAAGCGGGAAGGCCGCTGCGAGTTCCATTGACAGTGTGATTGATAGTGTCAATGGAGAAGTGGCCTCGGAGATTGCTAGAACGGTTGATTATTTCAAGACCTCTGCATCAAATGTGGGGCTGGATCGCGTTGTGATCTGCGGTGGGGTTGCGCGTGTCAGCGGACTCATACAGCAGTTGAGTGATCGCATGCAAACGCCGGTCGAAGTTGCCAATCCGTTTAGTGAAATCGATACATCGGGAAGTGATTTCGATCAGGATGCCCTGGCTGAAATGGCGCCGCTGGCTTCTGTTGCGGTAGGGCTGGCTTTGAGATCAGTGGGGGACCGATGATTCGTATCAATCTACTTCCCGGGCCCAAAGGGCGCACTGCCAAACCTCAATATGATGTTCGGGCACAGGCTCTACTGGGTGTTGGCGTACTCTTGATTACGATCGCAGGATGTTGGTGGTATTCATCTTCCCTTGATGAGGCTATCGAGGCTCGGCAGGATGAGAAGCTAGCTAAAGAGAAGCAAGTTGTACAACTCAAAGAACAGGTAAAGCAAGTACAGGACTTTGAACAAAAGAAGAAGTTGCTAGAGGATAAGAATCGTGTGATTGATCAACTCGAGTCGGCGCGGGTCGGGCCGGTCAAAGTCTTGGATTTTGTGAGTCAAAGCATCGAGCCTTTGAAAGTCTGGCTCACTAATTTGAAGCTATCCTCGGAAAATGTAGAGGTCGAAGGGAAGGCCTTGACGAATGATGACGTTGTCGAGTTCGTCAATAATCTTCGCCGGACCGATTTTTTTGCAAACATCAATCTCCAGGAAAGCAAGGCGGCGGTAGAGAATAAGATCAATATCTACCAGTTTAAACTGGCATTTCGCCTGAAAGGCTGAGCATGGCGTTGCCTGCTATCAATCTAGAGACGCTTCGCAGTATCCCTACTCCGCAGAAGCTGGCCTTGCTAGGCTTGCTTGTGGGAGTGCTGCTTGCGGGGTTTTACTTCTATATTGCAGAGCCAAAAGCCGCGACGATCGACATGCTTCAGGCGGACAATGCACGGTTGGATGGAGAAATTCAGACCCTCACGATCAAGGCTAAGCATCTCGACGAGCTGCTTGCTGCCAATAAACAGCTTGAAATCGAATTAGCAAAGAAAAAGGAACGACTTCCTCCGGAAGAAGAAGCGGTTATGCTGCTGAAGCAAGTGTCTGATCTCGGTGTTCGTCTGGGACTAGATATCAGGTTGTGGCGGCCGGGAGCTCAGACCGAAGATGCGTCGAAGCTTTTCGTGAAGATGCCTGTCGCGGTTGAAGCCAGCGGGGCCTATCATACAACCGCACTCTTTTTTGATCGTATCAATCGGTTGCCGAGAATTATCACGGTCTCCGGCCTCAAGATGGGGACGCCAAAGATGGAGCAGGGACGGATCGTGTCTCAGGCGCAATTTGATCTTGTGGCGTATGCGGCTCCTCCGGAGAAGCAGGCCGCCGCGATCCCGGTGGCAACTGTTGGGAAGCCAGCTCCGGTTGGCAAATAGAGACTGAGGAGCTATGCAAATGCCTAGTGTGGAGCGGATAGCTAGTGTACGCAGGACTCCAGTGTGCACCCTCTTCCTTGCTGGAATGTTGCTGTTTGTCGTGGTTGGCGTAGGCGCGGAAGTCGGCGCGGGGACCTTGACCCCACCGAATCAAATCAGCCCGTTACGGCAAGATTCAATTAAGCTGCCTGCCGCTCCTGAAGTTCAACGACAAGCCATTCCTCCGACATTGACGGCAAATCCATCCGTTGACGGAGAAACAGCGCTCTCATCTCCACCCCCTCTTCCTGATGCCGGGAGTGGATTTGGATATGATCCATCAGGCCGTCGAGATCCGTTTGCGCCGGTCGTGCAGCAACTTCAACCAGGAAAGATGGATGTCAACCTTCCTCCGCTCCAACGAGTCAGTTTGACGGAGCTCAATTTGATCGCCATTGTGTGGGGAGCGTACGGGTACACGGCGATGGTCCAAACTCCTGAGGGATATGGATATGCTGTCAGACGGGGGACACGCCTAGGGCAGAATAACGGCGTGGTGAGCGCCATTACGGAGCGAGGAATCATCGTGCAAGAACGGTTTACCGATGTCTATGGAAAAAAACAGGAGCGGGAATACGTGAAGCTTCTTCACCCGAAAGAGGGCGCAGAATGAAAACACTAGCAGCAGTGGCGGGTAATTCGTTTCGCCGGGCATGGTGGCTGGGTATGGTGGGCGCCCTGCTGAGCGCCCAAAACATTCAAGCCGAGGCCTTGTCTCCTCAAGCCGCTAGCCTTGAGGGGAGGGCGTATGACCAGGCACCCCTCGCGCCGGATGCGATCGATGCTCCGGCCCAAATGGTCACGAAGATTGAAGTCCGTCCGGAAGGGGATGAGGTCACAGTCCTTGTGAAAGGCGATGGGAAGTTGTTCTCTTCAGCTCGATTGTTGGACGATACTCGACTGGTTGTCGATCTCATCTCGGTGTCGTCGGCGCTCAAATCACCCCTTGTCTCGGGGCAGCATCAGCTTCTTAGGAAAGTCAGGGTTGGATATCATGCTGATAAGGTTCGCCTTGTTCTCGAGCTACTTGGCCGTCCCTCATTTTCGGTCACTCCCGTTGGACATGACATTCTGGTTTCGCTGAAGCCGAGAACGGTGGGGACAAGTGCTGCTCCAGCGAATGTGGCTTCCTCAGCCGCGGGAAGTATTGCCGATCCAGTTGGAATAGGCGGGAGTGAGTTTACAGATCCTGAACAGGTGATGCCGAGAGAGGCCCGGTCAAAGAAAGGGCAGGTCATGGGGCCTGCTCAAGGGAAGTTCAAAGTCCGAACCGTTCAGATGGCTACGGAGAGCGCAATTCCGGAGAGCGATTCACGAGGGGATGATCTTGTGGCCGGTCAGACTCGCTTTGCTGGACGCCGGATCTCTTTAGATTTTCAGCAGGCCGATATTACCAACATTCTTCGCCTCATCGCTGAGGTCAGTGGCTTTAATATCGTGGTGGGCGAGGGGGTTAAGGCCAAGGTGACCATGAAGCTTGTCAGCGTACCCTGGGATCAAGCCCTGGATATGCTGCTCAAGATGAATGGACTGGGTATGATTCGTCAGGGAACAATTGTTTGGGTTGATACGCTGACGAACATTGCCAAACAGCAGGATGAAGAGGCCCGCGCAAAAGAAGCGAAGACCAAAGCCGAGGAGCTGGTCGATCGCGTATTCTATATTAGGAATATTCAGGCGCAGGAGCTTCAAACGGCATTGCGGCAGTATTTGAGTCCTCGCGGGGTCATGAATATCAGCGCAGGAAGCAATGCTCTTATTGTGCGAGATACCGAGACCAAGCTCGCGGTGATGAAGCAATTAGTGGATGGGTTGGATCTCCAGGTTCCGCAGGTTCAGATTGAGGCTCGCATTGTTCAGGCCGATACTGTGTATGCCCGTGGGTTGGGCATTCAATGGGGGATTAAGGACTCCAGTTTTCTGGGGAATGACTTCAAGTTCGCAGGTAATGCTACGGGTGCATTTGCCCCAGTGGCAGGCACCGGAGCTACCACCATTCCCCGCGATTTTATTGTGAATCTTCCAGCGCAGGTGGGTGGTCTACCCTCAGTTCCCGCTATTGGATATCAGTTCGGCAAACTAGGGCCGGGCTTTGCCTTGGATTTGCGGCTGTCTGCCGGAGAGTTGCTGGGGTTGAGCAAAGTGATCGCGGCTCCAAAGATAACCACACTGGATAAACGTGAAGCCAAGATTTCACAGGGCGAATCGATTCCGTTCCAAACTACCTCACTCCAGGGAACGCAGACGACATTTGTGGATGCGAATCTTGAGCTGAATGTGACCCCACAAATTACCTCGCGCGATCCGAAGGAAGTCGGGAAGCAGATTCTCATGAAGGTTCGCGCCACGCGAAATGCGGTCGGTGCTCGAAGCAATCCCGCCGGTCCGAGTATCGATCGTCGTGAAGCGACGACCCAGGTTATTGTCCGGGATGGCGAGACGATGGTGATCGGCGGTGTGTTTGTTGATACCCAGAATAACAACGTGCAAGGAGTCCCGTACTTGTCACGAATTCCCGTCCTGGGGTGGCTGTTTAAGAATAAATCGGAGAGTGTGTCGAAACAGGAGCTGTTGATTTTCATGACTCCGACGATTATTCGCACGACATAGGCGGACGGCAGAGCTGCTTTGGATCGGCCCGTACTTGTTGCAGATGGCAATGAGTACGGGCCGATCCATTTTGGAGGCGTTGTCTCCGCTGTGAAGTGGCTGGGTGGTCGCGCCTCTGGTGACCGGTGAGGCCCTAAAACAGAGATAGGAATTGGGTGGGAGGCAGAAAAAAACCTTGTCGGCC
>CAZWOX010000040.1:0-27037 GCA_964635345.1 uncultured Nitrospira sp. | reverse complement strand
GCCCTAACGCTCCGATTTCACCAATGATTCTCGTGAGGGCAAATCCACCCTGGAGCGTCCATTGACAACCATCCAAGCGATTCCTAAGATGCCCACGATGTGTTTTCGCCGGTCAGCCGGTCATCCTCTTGTAGGGAATTGAGTTCTGAACTATGAGCACCGATCCGTCCCCTTCGCCTGCAACGTCAGAATCCTCGTCCTTGGTGCGAACGCTCCACTATGCGGTGGTGGCCGTGCTCGTGTTCGGCGGGCTCTATTATTTTGTCACAAAGCCGCCCTCTCTCAATCCGCTGGCGGACAAGCAGGCGGCCGAGGCGCTGGCCATGGTCCAGACACATCAGGCCATCGGGTTCCCGACGATTCTTCAAGCGATGAACGAACATGTCCGTTCGATGAAGGAGCGTGGGCAGGGGGTTCGGCTCGGTGAGTGGCGCGTCAAACAGGTGGAAGGGGAGATCTACGAGATTCGCCTGCAGCTGCGCGATCAGAGTGTGAACGGCCAATGGTTTGAGCGGGAATTTATCTGGCACGCGCACTTGGGGAAGAAGAAGGTCAACGCCGCCTCGGTGCCTGCCGATGGCGTGACGCCGATGGCGCCGGAATCTGATCGGCCGCAGACGCCTGCGCCGCCGTTGCCTGGCGCGCCGCCGATGCCTCCTATGTCAGGTCCTCCGGGAGTTTGATCTGAATCTGCCCGTCTACGACACGGACGTCGCAGCAGGCTACCGTGAAGTTCGGGTTATTCACACGCTGGCCGGTTTTCAGGTCAAATTTCCATCCGTGCCAGGGGCATTCGATGATGTCTTCCTTCAGCTGTCCCTCTCCGAGCGGTCCGCCTGCATGCGGACAAGTGTTATCAACGGCGAAGAGTGTGCCGCCGACATTGCTGAGTGCGATCCAAATGCCCTGAACGTCCACGGTCTTTGTAATCCCCGGCGGAACGTCGGTGAGCGCGGCCACGGTGACGAATTCTTTCATGAGGGCAGTTTCCCAAAAAACTGATAGCGGCGTCTAGCAGGCTGCGGAAAAACTCTTGTTTTCTCCTGTCCCCTGATGTAAATAGGTATAACTATCTAGTACTTACTCCAGGAGGTTCACGATGCGTGGTCACGATACCCAGCAAGCCGGGATGTTCAGTTATCTCTCGCCGGAGGAGCGGGTTCCGGCGACGCACCCGCTGCGGCCTATCCGGCAGTACGTGGACACCGCCCTGACCGCGTTGTCGCCCCAGCTGGCGAAGCTGTATGCCCACACGGGCCGGCCCTCGATTGCCCCGGAGAAGCTGCTGCGCGCCCTGTTGCTGCAGGTGCTCTACAGCCTTCGCAGTGAACGGCTCTTGATGGAGGCGTTGCAGTACAACCTGCTGTTCCGCTGGTTTGTCGGCCTCGATCTGGACGCACCGGTGTGGGACGTGACCGTCTTCACCAAGAACCGGGACCGCTTGTTGGAAGGCGCGGTGGCCACGGCGTTCTTCGAGGCGGTCCTGGCGCAAGCCAAGACCCACCGCCTCTTGTCCGACGAGCACTTCACCGTCGACGGCACGTTGATCGAGGCCTGGGCGGGCCAGAAGAGCTTCAAGAAGAAAACCGACGCCGCGCCCATGCCGCCGACGGAGGATCCGGGCAATCCCAGCGTGGACTTCCGGGGCGAGCGGCGGACGAACGCCACGCACGCCTCGACGACCGATCCGGAGGCCCGGCTGTACAAGAAGGCGACGGGCCAGGAAGCCAAGCTGTACTTCTTGGGGCATGTCCTGATGGAGAATCGGCACGGACTGGTGGTGAATACGCGCCTCACCCAGGCGACCGGCACGGCGGAACGGGAGGCGGCGGTCGCCTTGTTGGATGCCCGGCCCACCACACAACGGATCACGCTGGGTGGCGATAAGAACTATGACACCCACCAGTTCGTCCACGATCTGCGGGCGCTGCAGGTCACGCCCCATGTGGCTCAGCATACGACGAACCGTGCCAGTGCGATTGATGGACGGACCACGCGGCACTCCGGCTACGCCATCAGTCAACAGAAGCGCAAACGGGTCGAAGAGATCTTCGGGTGGTTGAAGACCGTGGGACTGCTGCGGAAGGTCAAACTCCGTGGGGTCCGGCGGGTCGGCTGGCTGTTCACCTTCGCCGCGGCCGTGTACAACCTGGTGCGGATGCGCAACCTCGTGGAGGCCGCGACATGAGCCGACAAGGCCCCGCACTGCGCGCCGTGGCCCCCAGCGGGCGTCCACGGTGGGAGGCCACCCCGTCACGGATGGGCTTCGACGGCTCGTGTGATTGCGTTTGGGACATATCTGTCTCATTCAACCCGGGTTTTTCCGCAGCCTGCTAGATGGGTGGTGGATGCGGGGTTGCTTGATTTCGCTCGGGTCCTATGGCATAAAAACAACTTATACGTCCTTGATCAACTGGATGGCCTCTCAGAGAGGAGCCAGGTAGGGAATGAGGTTGTTGCATGGAAATGACTCTCCTGCTCAACTCGACGTACGAGCCGCTGCGTGTGGTTCACTGGCAAAAAGCCATTGCCCTTCTGTGGCAAGGTAAAGTCGAAGTCCTCGAAGTCTACGACCGCGAAATCCACGGCATCTCTCTCTCGATCAAACTCCCTGCGGTGATGCGGCTCCTCAAGCTGGTGCGTCTGAAAGACAGCCACCGGGCGGTGAAGTTTTCCCGCATCAATATTTTTACGCGCGATGGCTACACCTGCCAATATTGCAGCCGGAAATTTCGAACGGAAGAGTTGACCTTCGACCACGTGATTCCGATTGCCAAGGGCGGGAAGAAGACGTGGGAGAATATCACTACGGCCTGCTGGCGCTGCAATAATCGGAAGAGCGGGCGGACGCCGGACGAAGCCGGGATGCGGTTGAAGAAAAAGCCGGTCAAACCCCGATGGAGCCCGGTGATTACGATCACGATCGGAATTCGCAACACACCGGAAAGCTGGCGGGACTACCTGTATTGGAATATGGAGTTGGACGCCGATCCTGCCGAGACCTAAAGTGCTGAGTCCTGAGCGTTGAGTGATGAGTTCAAAGGCAGAAGTCCTGCTCGGCACTCAGGACTCAGGACTATCCCCCGCCCCCGCTATTTCACTGAATCCAGGACAATCTCGAAGTCTCGTCCGCCCGGGAGGGTGGGATTCTTGGCGTAGCGTCCTTCGATGTCGCCGGGCTGGGCCGGTCCGGCCTGGCCGTCGCGATCGAGCCGGGCCACGATATCCACCATCCCTCGCAGTTCCGATCCCTCGACCATGACATCGGCGTTGGTGATTTCAAAGGAGGCCGGAAATGTCGGATGATCGATGCGTTTGGCGGCAATGGGCCGGGGCGGGCCCTGAGGGCGTTTCACGATCACGAAGAGCACGTCGGTCGGCTTGACCTGATCGGCCAGATTCGGGGCGATGGTCACCCGTCCTGCGACGACCGGTTCTCCGGTGGCCGGATCGCAACTATGGGCGAGTCCGAGCCAGGCGGCGAGCGCCGCCAAACCGATGATCGTTCCTGCCATTCCGATTGCTTGTCCTGACATACCGGCCATACATCCTCCAGATTCTCAAGGAGCGTCGCATTATAGACAGGTCGCCGGGAAAAGGGGAGGGCACGGTTTACGGCCGGGAAGACGCTATTGTATGATGGCTGCCAGGTACATCTTGTGCCGCATGGAGGAACACGTTATGGCTCCCAATCCTGGTTTTCCCTTGGTGCTCGATGTGAAGGGCTTTTCCGTCCTGGTGGTCGGCGGCGACGAAGAAGCGGCGGAGAAGTCGCAGCGGTTGCTCGAATCGGGTGCTCGGGTGACGGTGATCAGTCCGACTTTACATGAAACGCTCAAGCAGTTGGCGGCCTCCGCGAGAGTGATCCATCGCGGCCGGCATTTCCGTGAGACCGATCTGGAGCATACCATTCTGGTCTTGAATACTATTCGAGGGGATCGGGAGTTTGCCAAGATGCTGCTGGCCAAGGCGCGGGAGAAGGGATTCCTGCTGTGGTCGGCGGACATGCCGGAGTTGTCCACGGTCACGATGCCGGCAGTGGTGGCGGTCGGGCATGCCCGGGTCGCGATCAGCAGCAGTGGGGTGGCCCCGGCGTTGTCGGGATTCATGAAGGAAGATCTGGAACGGATTCTTGATGGGGAGTTTTCGGCCTTTGTCGATTGGCTCGGGCATCTTCGCGAACAGGCGAAGGCGAATGAGCCGGATGCGGACAAACGGCGCGCATTACTGCGTGAGGCGCTGGACGGGTTCCGTCTGTTGGGCAAAGTGCAATATCCGAAGGTGTGGCAGGACGAGCGAGCCCGTCAGACGGCTGCAGGGGTGGCAGCACCGGCTGCTAAAACCACGTAGAGGAGTCGCCGACGATGGTCTTACTTGAATTCAGCATGTCCCCGTTGGGCAGAGGGGAGAGTGTCGGGAAGTATGTCGCCCGGTCGCTCGACATTATCGACAAGAGCGGCGTGGACTATCGGCTCAATCCGATGGGCACCGTGCTGGAGGGCGAATGGGACGAAGTCTTCGGGGTCGTGAAAAAGTGCTATGAACGGATGCGGAAGGATTGTGGCCGCATTTCCTGCATGATTAAGGTCGATTATCGCAAAGCGGCAAAGGGCCGGTTGTCCAGCAAGGTAGCCAGCATCGAGAAGCAACTCAAGCGCCGGGTGAAACAGTAAGCCTGTCCACTATCCTGCCTGGCCGATTGACAGAGCATGCGAATCAGCTCTGTTGATCGGTCTTTCTGCGTGATCCCGCCCTCCCATCGTGCAATTTTCTCTCTTGAAGTCCATAGCCTCCCTTACTATACTAGTCTCTCCTGAATCGGATGTCCGGCGAGGGATGCGGCCTAACGAAGGCGCTCCGTCGCGCGCGGCCTGTCCCCGGAGCAGAGGATGCTATGCCTATTCAGCCATTGGACGGTATCGAACCGGCGGTGCTGCCATCGATCGAGCTGTTACCAAAAGAGCGCAGAATCCTTGACCGGCCGTTCATGGAATTTCGCCCGTTCGGGTTGGACGAGCAAGGCCAGACGATCAGGGATTTGAGCGGCATGAGCATTCGGGCGGTCATTCTCGATCTGGAGAAGACGCTGACTCGTGAACGGGGGGACGGCGCAGGCCCGGAAGCCGTCGACGAATTGTGTGTGCTGTTGAATCAGCGCATCAAGAATTCCGTCTACCACGTCACGCCGGAGTTCCTGAAAAACCCCTGGAATAGCTACTCCTACGAATTTGCCGCCTACCTCTACGAGTTCTGCGAACTATTGACCGGCGCGCCCCTTTTCACTCGAACAGATCTACGGCATGTTTCCCTATTTCGGCAACAAGTTTGCCTCGGGTTCGATTGAGTGCCGGGTGGTCGAGGTGACGCCGGGATCCGCGACGCTTGCGATGCGGTTTGCCGACCGGACGCTGCGCCAGTTCGGGCCGTTCCGGCGGCGGTGCACCTATCTGGTCTGTCAGTCCGCCCAGGGAATTTTTGCCGCAGTTCCGGCGCGGGTGCATGGATTGCCTCCGGCGACGCTGACGAATCTCTCCTGTGTGTCCAACGACGATGAGTGGTGCCGGTGGCTCATTCGATGGCAGAACGACGGGATGAGGCGATGGGGGTGGCCATCTCAGCCCATGGCGGAGTTTCCGGCGCCGTCTGATCAGGTTTCTGCGAAGTCCGTACCGGGCCCGTTCCCGGGAGAAGCGGGCGGGAACAAGTCCGGTCCCGGTCATCAATGGTCCTGGATCCTGTGGAGCGGTCTGATCGGCGGCTGTCTGGCGGGAGGTCTTCGTGTGCTGCTGCCCTCCATGGTGCCGGGCGAAATTGTGCTGGCTGGATTGATGCCGATCCTGATCGCGGGATGGTTGACGCAGCGCCGTATGAGCCGGGACAGTCAGCGGCGGGAAGCCCTGATCCGCGAACAGATCGCCTTCGTCGAATCGCGGCATGAGGAGTTGCGCGAGGCCTATTTAGGGCAGGAACAGACGCAAGTCGAGTTGCGTCGGAAAGTGACGCAATTGACGGCTCTTCATCAGGCCGGCCTCCTGTTCAGCGCGACGCTGGACCGAGACACGTTGCTCGAGCGTGTCCTGGAAACGCTCACGCACGATTTACATTACGACCGTGCCATGGTGTCGATGTTCGATCCGTTGCGTCGTGTCATTCGGCATGTGCGCGTGATCGGAGCGTCCGATGAAGTCCTGGCCTATTCGCAGGACTGCGAGGTGCCGGTGACGGATCGGAACAGCCCGGAGGGGATGGCGGTGCTGCAAGGTCTTCCGCTGTTGATCGAGGATGTTCAATCGGTCTGGCAGAAGCTCCATCCGATTAATCGACGGTTGGCGGAGTTGAGCCGGACGAAGTCCCTGATCATCGTCCCGCTGAAAGCCAACGACCATATCCTGGGGATTCTGACGGTAGACCGGACGCACGAGCCGAGCTTGACGAAGGACGATCTTGAGCTGATGACTACGCTGGCGAATCACGTGGCCATCGCGCTCGATAATGCGGCGGCCTATCAGCAGATCGAAGAATGGAACGTCGGATTGGAGTTGAAGATTCGTGAGCGCACCGAGGCGCTGGAGCAGGCCGACCGGCTGCGGTCGCAGTTTCTCTCTCATGTATCGCACGAGCTGCGCACTCCGCTGACCTCCATCAAGGGGTTCGTGCAGAATCTTCTGGATGGACTCACCGGTCCGCTGAACGAGAAGCAGCAGCGGTATCTGATCCGTATGCTGGATAATTCAGACCGGCTGATCCGCATGATCGAAGATCTTCTGGATCGGACCCGGATCGAGGCCGGCCGCTTGGAGGTTCATCCTGTCGATGTGGATTTGGAGTCCTGCCTGACGGACGCGATTGAGCAACTGCGTCCCCTGGCTTCCGCCAAGCGGCAGCGATTGGGTATCAGTGCGCGAGACACCCGGATCGAGGTGTGGGCCGACCGTGATCGATTGATTCAGGTGGCGGTGAATCTGCTCCAGAATGCCGTCAAGTATACGCCGGAGGACGGTGAGATCCTGGTGGCCATCGAATCATCAAGCCCGCGGTTCGTCCGCATTCTGGTCAGAGACACGGGGCCGGGGATTCCGACGGAAGATCTCGAGAAGATCTTCGATCCATTTTTCCGTGTTCAACATGGGCAGCGCAGCGGGCCCAAAGGATTGGGATTGGGACTCTCAATCGTGAAGACTCTGGTTGAGTTGCAGGGCGGCACGGTGACCGCAGGCAATCGCCCGGAAGGGGGGGCGGAGGTGTCGTTCACCATACCGCTTCGTTCTGTCGGGGTTGTGTCTTCGGCAGGCGGGCTTGCGGCGGGCCGGGAAATTCTTGTGGTGGATGACGATGCCGATATTCAGCAATTGCTCATCGATCGACTGCGGGCGCATGGGTATCAGGCCTGTTCGGCGGGTGATGGCCGCCAGGCGATCGAGATGCTCCGTTCCGGCGATTACCGGGGCGTCATTCTCGATATCGGCATCGGCCAAGAGGATGGCTTGGAGGTGTTGCGGCAAATTCGTCTGGGCAACCAGCAGATTCCCATCATCATGGTCACAGCCGGCCGATCGCAGGAATTGGCGGTCAAGGCGATCGGGATGGGTGCGCAGGCCTATCTGCTCAAGCCGTTCGACGCCGGGGAGCTTCAACAGGTTATAGATTTATGGTTTCTGGCTGAGTAAGATGCAGCCTCGCTTTCCATCCATGGGTTGATTGGGTTGGAAGGGTGGATGGGAGGACGTGCGATATGGGGCATGATAGAGTCGCGTACCCGTGGAAATTTGGAGCAAGTTCCGCAGGGTTGTTTCGTATTCTGGTTGTCGGATTTATCTTTCTTTGGTTTTCGGCGATCGTCCATGCCCAGGTTCCCCGCATTCAGGGGCAGGGGACATCCGCATCGGGACAAGGGAATGCATTCGCCGCGCAAGCCGACGATCCGTCGGCCCTCCATTACAATCCTGCCGGTATGACCCAACTGTCCGGTGTTCAATTCATGGTCGGGGGCTTGCTATCCGGAGGCACGACCAGTTTCACGAGCACCTCCGGAGCCAATGCCACCGGTACTCGGGACGGGAGCATCGCCTGGCCTCCTCCGACCCACCTCTTTATCACAGCCAATATGGGTTCGCTCGGCGTGACGGCTTTGAGTGGAATGACCGTCGGGATCGGTCTGACTTCGCCGTTCGGTTCCGTGAGCCGGTATTCTGACACCGGCCCGCAACGGTTTAAGGCCACCTTCTCCGCGTTGCCCCTGATCGATATCAAACCCACGATGGCCTATCAGGTGACGCCGGATCTGTCGTTGGGGCTCGGGATGGACATCTATACCTTCTCCGATATGTTGGGCGAAGGGCATTTTGAGAAACAGCTTATTTCAACCGGCGCGGTTCCTGTGTTCGGTTCGGCCGGGCAACGCGCAGAGCTGTATGGCAAGGGGACGGCAGTCGGATATAACGTAAGCCTCCTGTATACCGCCCTGCGGAACGCCGATGGAAAGCCGATCGCCAATATTGGTTTGGTCTATCGGAGTCAGGTAGCGTTGCCGTTGAACGGAGGAATTTTAGCCGACGGGGTCAAGACAGCGGATGCCTCGACGACCTTTGTGTTGCCGCAAGTCATCACAGGGGCCATTGCGATCTGGCCGACGAGAACGGCTGAACGTGAGTGGAAGCTGGAATTGGATGTGGATTACGTCGGATGGAAATCAGTCAGACATCTGGATATCTATCTCGCGAACGGCGGCGTCATTCCTCAGCCGCAAAACTGGCGCAGCACCTACACGGTGATGCTCGGGACGGAGCATCGCTGGCTGAAGATGGAATCGCTGCCGGAGTGGGAAATGGCTGTTCGCGCTGGCTATACCAATTCGCCGACGCAAATTCCTGATCTCACGTTCGATCCCGCCATCCCCGGAGCGGATGTGCATATCCCGTCGGTGGGATTTGGGCTGGTATGCAAGGAGGGCGGAACGATCTTCGGTATTCGGTGCGGCGATTTCGGGGTCGGCCCGATCAAGCCGAAGGCCGTAGGATTCGACCTGTCGTATCAGGCATCCTTATACGAACAGCGGACGGTGAGTTGCGGGTGTGCTCTGGCGACGGCAGTCAATGGACTCTATCGCACGACCTATCATACTGGTGGAATTTCATTCCGAATGAATTTCTAGCCGCGCGCTGCGAGAGGGTTAGGCGTCTTGATAGCGGCGTGGGACGCGCGGGCCGATGGCGCAGAGCGTTTCGTACGCGATCGTACCGGTCCATTCGGCCAAGTCGGCGGCTGTAATCCGATCGGTTCCCTGGCGGCCGATCAGGATGACCTCGTCCCCAACGGCTGCTTCCGGAATCTCCGTCACATCAATCATCGCCATATCCATACAGACCAGGCCGATGATTTTGGCGCGCCGCCCGCGCACGAGGACTTCTCCTCGATTGGACAGCCGCCGGTTGAAGCCGTCGGCATAGCCGATCGGGAGCACGGCGACACGGGTCGGTCGCTTGGCGACAAAGGTGGCGTTATAGCTGATCGTGCCGCCGGTCGGGATGGCGCGCATCTGCGCGATGCAACTCCGTAATGACAAGACCGGTTTGAGGTCAAGTGCCGTGATCGATTTCGGCAAGGTGTGATAGCCATAGAGCATGATGCCGGGTCGAATCAGCGAATAGTGCGAGTGCGGATAGCGAACGGCGGCGCCGCTGTTCGCGGCGTGAATCAGCGGGATAGAAAGGCCGCGGGCGGTAAGCTCACTCACGGCTTTCTGAAAGAGGGTCAACTGATGCTCGGTTTGGCTCGTCGTGGGACCGTCGGAATCGGCGAAGTGGGTCATCAATCCTTCAATCCGGAGCGAGGACGGCAACTGGCCTGAGTCGATGAGGGCCAGCAGTTCGTCCGTGGCCAGTCCGAGACGGCCCATGCCTGTTTCGACTTTGAGGTGAACCGGATAGGTGGCCGGGAGCGAACTCGTCGCTTGTGCCAGAGCTGGGAGCAACGAACGGTCACTGATGACCGGTGTCAGGCGGTGGGCGATGACGTCACAGACCTGTTCCGGGAACAGGGGGCCAAGGATCACAATCGGAGCGGTGATGCCGGCTGCTCGAAGAGTCAGGCCCTCATCGAGCGAGACGACGGCGACGCGCGCGACTCCCTGTGCGAGGAGCGATCGTGACACTTCAACGGCCCCATGTCCATAGGCATTGGCCTTGACGACGGCCATGATCTCGCACCCCGGCGAGAGGAGACGGCGCAACTGCGTCAGATTGTGGGTGAGGGCAGTGAGATCGACGGTCGCGCAGGTCGGAGAGAATGTAGAAATGGTCGGCACGCGATGAGGATGGGCCTGGAAGCCTGACTCAGACTTCCATGATTTCCTGTTCCTTCTTCTTGATCACGTCGTCGATTTTCTGCCCGTACTGCTCGGTGAGCTTCTGGGTGTCCTGTTCGGCCTTGCGTAGTTCGTCTTCGGTCAACTTCGCATCTTTTTGCAGTTTCTTCAACTCTTCGTTCGCATCGCGCCGGAAGCCGCGAATTTGTACTTTGGTATCTTCGCCGTGCTTCTTGCAGATCTTCGTCAGTTCCTTGCGGCGCTCTTCGGTCAGCGGGGGAAGGGGAACTCGGATCATCTTGCCGTCGTTCGAGGGATTCACGCCCAGCCCGGAATTCGCCAGGGATTTTTCGATCTCTTTGATCAATTGCGGTTCCCAGGGCTGAATCGTAATGAGCCGCGCTTCCGGGGTGGAAATGTTGGCGATCTGTTTGAGCGGTGTCATGGTGCCGTAGTAATCGACTCGAATCCCGTCCAGGAGCGCCACCGAGGCCCGGCCTGTACGGAGACCGGCAAGATCCCGCTTGAGGTGTTCCACGGCATTGTCCATATGGGTCGCGAGGCTTTGCTTGACGGAAGCTGCGTTCGACATAGCGGTACTCCGTAATGAGCTAGCGCGGGCCGATCGTGACCAGCGTGCCGATGGGTTCGCCGAGTGCGACCCGCTTGAAGTTCCCCTGTTCGGTCAACTTGAACACGATGAGGGGAAGGTTGTTGTCCATGCACAGGCTGATGGCCGTCGAGTCCATGACCTTCAGATTTTGATTCAGGATCGAGAGGAACGGGATTTCGCCGTACTTCTTGGCTGAAGGATTTTTGACCGGGTCGGCGTCGTAAATCCCGTCGACCTTGGTGCCCTTGAGGATCACTTGGGCGCCGATTTCCATGGCTCGAAGAGCGGCGGCAGTATCGGTCGAGAAATAGGGGTTGCCGGTGCCACCGGCGAAGATCACGACGCGGTTTTTTTCAAGATGGCGTATGGCTCGCCTGCGAATGTAGCCTTCGGCCAGCTGGCGCATTTCAATGGCGGATTGGACGCGGGTGATGACGCCGACCCGTTCGAGGGCATTCTGGAGGGCGAGCGCATTCATCACGGTGGCGAGCATGCCCATGTAGTCGGCAGAGGCTCGTTCCATTCCTGAGGCGCTGGCGGCAAGTCCGCGAAAAATGTTGCCGCCGCCGATGACGACGGCAACTTGGACATCTAGGGCAACGACAGAGGCGATTTCTTGCGCCAGTCCTTCGAGAATAGACGGCTGAATCCCATAGCCCTGCTCACCGGCCAACATCTCCCCGCTGACTTTCAGAAGGAGGCGCCGGTATTTCGCAGAGCTCATGCTTCGCCTAACTGAAAGCGGGTGAACCGGCGGATGTTCATATTCTCGCCGATTTTCGAAATCTTCTGCGCGACCAGATCCTTGACGGTGACGGTCGGATCCTTGATGAAGGATTGCTCCAGGAGGCAGTTCTCCTGATAGAACTTTTCCAGCTTGCCTTCCACGATTTTCGGCCAGGCCGCCGGGGGCTTTCCTAGTTCCTTTGCTTGTCCTTCGAAAATAGCTTTTTCCCGTCCGACCAACTCTGCCGGGATGTCCTCGCGCTTCACATACGAGGGTTTGGCTGCGGCGATCTGGAGGGCCAGGTCGTTCACGAAGGCTTTAAATTCTTCGTTGCGGGCCACAAAATCCGTTTCGCAATTGACTTCGATCAAGACGCCGATCTTCCCACCCATATGAATGTAGGAATGGATCAAACCCTGATTCGTTTCACGCCCGGCTTTCTTGGCAGCCGCGGCCAGGCCTTTCTGACGGAGATAATCGATGGCCTTCTCGATATCGTCGCCGTTTTCAGTCAACGCCTTCTGGCAATCCAGAATACCGGCGCCCGTTTTTTCCCGAAGTTCTTTTACAAGATGACTTGATCCTGCCATGGTCCTCTATCCATCCTTACGCGGTGAGAAAAATCGTCATGAGTGTCTGGTTGTCGGAACTTGTTATGCGACCGGAGCCGCGCTCACTGCGGCCGGCTTCCCACCGGCAGCCGGGGCGGCCTGGAAGTCAGCCTCATCGCGCTGCGCCTTGATCTGCGCGCCTTCGATGCAGGCGTCGGCAATCTTCGAGGTGATCAGCTTGATGGAGCGGATGGCGTCGTCGTTCCCCGGGATTGGGTAGGTGACATTATCGGGGTCGCAGTTGCTGTCCAGAATCGCGATGACGGGGATCCCCAGTCTGGTCGCTTCCTGCACGGCAATTTTTTCAATGCGGGTATCCAGCACGAAGACCGCGCCCGGGAGCCCGCGCATCGTCTTGATGCCGGAGAGATATTTCTGCAGCTTGACGATCTCCTTCTGCATGAGCATGATTTCTTTTTTCTTCAAGCCGTGCTCGCTCGGATTCTGCAACGTCGTTTCCATCTTCTTCATCTTGTCGATGCTGAGGCGAATGGTCTTGAAGTTCGTCAGCATCCCGCCGAGCCAGCGCTGGTTCACATAGAACATGTTGGCGCGCTTGGATTCTTCTTCGAGGATTTCTGCCGCCTGCCGCTTGGTGCCGACGAAGAGGACGGTTTCACCGGCGGCGACGGTGTCCCGGACGAAGGCATAGGCCTGTTCCATCCGCGTGAGCGTCTGTTGCAAGTCGATGATATAGATGCCGTTGCGTTCACCAAAGAGGAATTTCTTCATCTTTGGATTCCAGCGGTTCGTCTGGTGTCCAAAGTGCACACCTGCTTCCAGCAATTCCTTGATCGCGACCACTCCCATACCTTCACCTCCCTTCAAGGCTTGCAGAGCACCCGCCGTGCGGGTGAGGGGAGCGAATCCCCTTATTCTCAAGCCAAGCAGCGCTTTTCTTCGCCGATGTTAAATTTTAATACTATTTCTGCTGACGCCAATGGTGTGAGCAGAGCCGTCCGCTGCATCTCTAAAGAATCGGCACGCTATCATAGCTACGGTGGATTTTCAAGCGGTTAGGTGTGCGGTTTCTGCTCAGGATCGATAGCTCGCGTTGATGCGAACATAGTCGTACGACAAGTCGGTCGTCCACATGTGGGCGGCTGCCCGTCCCTGTCCAAGATCGACCGAGATCGTGAATTCCTTCTGCTTGAACACCTGCGCGATTTTCCGTTCCGCGGCCAGTCCTGTTCCCATTCCTCGTTTGACCATCACAACTTTGTCGAAGCGCACGGTCACGATGTCGGGATTGATGGGAACGCCGGATCGACCGAGGGCGCCCATCACGCGCCCCCAATTGGCATCTTCACCGAACAGGGCCGTCTTGACTAAATTGGAGGTAGCGATCGTGCTGGCCACTCGTTTGGCGGCCGTAACGGTCTTTGCTCCATCGACGGCGATTTTCACCACCTTCGTGACGCCTTCGCCGTCTCGACAAATGGCCAGGGCCAGTGCTTGAGAAGCTTCGGTCAGCAATTGCTCAAATTGACGATAGTGTTTGGTGCCTGATTGAATGGTCGCATTCTTCGCCAATCCGTTGGCCAGGCAGAGGACCGTATCGTTTGTGCTGGTATCGCCGTCTACCGTAATGCAGTTAAAGGATTGATCGACTGCGAATTTCAGCGCGCGTTGCAGCGCGGCCGGCGCGATGGCGGCATCGGTGGTCAAGTACCCGAGCATGGTGGCCATATTGGGATGGATCATGCCTGAACCTTTGGCCATGCCTCCGATGGTCACGACTCGGCCGCCTATTTTGGCTTGAACGACGACGGTTTTCGGGCGTAAGTCGGTCGTGAGGATGGCCCGAGCGGCCTGACGTCCGCCTGTGCGGCTGAGTTTTTCGATCAATGTCGGGATGCCTGTCTTCACGTGATTGATCGGGAGGACCCGCCCGATGACGCCGGTCGATCCGACGAAGACCTGATTCACCGGAATTGCCAGGCCCTTGCCCACGGCAGTGGCCATGGCAACAGCCGCCTGGAGCCCTTTGGCGCCGGTGCAGGCATTGGCGTTCCCGCTGTTGACGATGATGGCGCGGCCACGACGCTGTCGGAGATGACGGCGATCGAGAATAACCGGTGCGGCCACGACGCGGTTTTTCGTGAAGACCCCTGCAATGGGACCTGTGACAGTCGATACCACGAGAGCCAGGTCGAGGATGCCCGGTTTCTTAATGCCGCAATGGATGCCGGCTGCTTCAAATCCCTGTGGCGCGGTCACGCCTGATGCCTGTGCGTTCATAGCTGTCATCTCGCTGAAGGGTTACTCCGAATGATGTGACGTTGTTGCGTCGATGTTACGGGTAACTGCCCGGCGCGGTGAGCCCCGTTTCCTCAGGAATTCCCATCATCAAATTCATGGCTTGAATGGCCTGCCCGGCAGCGCCCTTGACCAGATTATCCACGGCCGCGACGGTGACCACCCATCCGGCGCGCTGGTCTGCATAGACCCCGATATCGCAAAAGTTCGATCCTTTGATGTAACGGGGGTTGGGGACGATGTCTTCGTAGAGGCGGATGAACCGCTCGCCTGTATAAAACTCCCGGTACAGGGCTCGCAATTCCGGCAGCTTAATCTCTGTCTTCAGCTTGCAATAGGCCGTGCTCAGAATACCCCGATTCATGGGGACGAGGTGCGGCGTAAAGGCGATCGTGACCGCGCCGGGCGTTCCCATGACGCCGGAGAGTTCTTGCTCGATCTCCGGAATATGGCGGTGCTTGCCGATCTTATAGGGCTCCAACGATTCGTGCGCTTCCGGAAAATGATAGGGCAGGGCAGGGCTCCGTCCTGCTCCGGAGACCCCTGATTTCGCATCGATGACGATGGAATCGAGTTGGACGAGTCCTTTGGCGAAGAGCGGCGCCAGCTGCAAGATGGCCGCGGTCGGGTAGCAGCCCGGCGAGGCGACTAACGTCGCTTTCGCGATGGCCTTCCGATGGAGTTCCGGCAGGCCATACACGGCTTCGCTGAGCAGCGAAGGATGGGCGTGCGGCGTCTGATACCAGTGCTCATACGCCGCCACATTCTTGAGCCGATAGTCCGCGCTTAGATCTACGACCAGCTTGCCTGCTTTCATGCAGAGCGCAACCGGCTCTTGCGATTTCGTATGAGGGAGGGCAAGGAACAGGGCATCGGCCCGTTCGGCCAAGGCCTCGGGCGCCAGCGCTTCGAAGGTGTGTTGCACGACGCCGGTGAGACTGGGGAAGACAGAGGGCACGGATTGGCCGGCTGATTTCTCAGAGGTCACCGCGGCGATGTCAAAGTAGGGATGCGCGGCGGCCAGGCGGACGAGTTCTGCGCCGGCGTAGCCGCTGGCTCCTGCGATCGCGATGCGAAATTTCTTAGGCATGACCTGTCATCCTGTCGAGCTGGTGCTGGGAGTTTCCGGTTGTGGGCACAAAAAAGGGAAGGCCGGGAGCCTTCCCTTTCTCGTTCTTTGGCTCCGGCTGTTTAGCGCTTGGAGTACTGGAAGCGCTTACGAGCACCCTTCTGTCCGTATTTCTTACGTTCCTTCACGCGAGAATCGCGCGTGAGAAGCCCTTCCTTCTTGAGCGGGGTCCGTACTGTGGGGCTCAAGACGACGAGCGCACGCGCAATGGCGTGACGGAGTGCGCCGGCCTGACCGGTCGGGCCGCCTCCGTAGACAGTCGCGTTAATCGAATACTTGCCGGTGAGTCCGGCCATCTCCAGGGGGAGCTGGATGATCTGCCGGAGGGTGAGGCGGGGAAAAGCCTTTTCCAACGGCTTATCATTCACCGTAATTTCACCATTGGCCGTCCCTGTTACCCAGGCTCTGGCTACGGCACATTTTCTGCGACCTGTTGCGTACTGTGTCACGGCTGCCATATCACTGGTCTCCTTCTGGTCCTAATAGGCTAGAGAGAAATGGGTTCCGGGTGTTGAGCCTGATGCGGATGAGTCGATCCGACATAGACGCGGAGTTTCTTTGCCATACCGTTGCCGAGGGGGTTCTTGGGGAGCATTCCCTCAATAGCTCGAACCAACAATTCAGTCGGATCCTTCTTGAACAGATGTTGCGCATCGGTGGTCTTGAGTCCGCCAGGGTAGCCCGAGTGGTGGATGTAGAGCTTGTCCTGCATCTTATTGCCGGTCAAATGGATCTTCTCGGCATTAATGATCACAACATGATCGCCCATGTCCACGTTCGGGGTGAAGGTGGGGCGATGCTTGCCGCGGAGAATGCCGGCGACTTTAGCCGCCAGGCGTCCCAGGGTTTTCCCCTCGGCGTTCACAAGGTGCCATTGTTCTTTTACATTGGCCGGTTTTTCGAGATAGGTCGTCATGGTGATCTTCTACTCCTCGCAATTAGTCAAACCAAACATCCTAGACTTCTTGTGTGTCGATATCCTTCGTATCGAGCTTCGCGAGCCAGGCATCTAGGTGTTGCCCGCCGCGTCGTTTCCAGACGTCCTGGGTGGTATAGATCGGTGCGTGCGTTCGAATGGCCAGGGCGATGGCATCGCTGGGCCGGGCATCGATCGACCGCTCCACTCCTTTATTTTCCAAGAACACGGTGGCGTAATAGGTGCTGTTTTTCACATCGGTTAAGACGACTCGCCGGGTCGTAATGCCGAAATGCTCGCCGAAGCTCTTGACCAAATCGTGGCTCATCGGTCGGGGTGGTGTGGCCGAATCCAAGGCGCGACGAATCGAGTCGCCTTCGGGGGCACCGATCCAGATCATGAAGGTGTCCTGATCGTCAGTCCTGGTCAAGACGAGAATCCTGGTATCCGTATTGGCGTCTTCAAGGACTCGGCTTACCGAGAGCGGGATGAGGTCGGAATTATTTGGGTGTGCGGAGTCGCTCATGAGTTAGCTTCGCGTCAGGAGTCCAGCTTGCCGAAATCTTCCGGCTTGAGATTTTCTAGCCATTGCTCGAGTTCTTCCGAACTTTGCTTCCGGATAACCGACTCGTTCGCGAAAATGGGCGCCTCTGAACGAATCGCCAGCGCGATAGCGTCGCTGGGGCGTGAGTCGACGGCGTATTCCGAATCCTCGTGCATCAAATGAATTTTGGCAAAATAGGTGTGTTCATTCAAGTCTGTAATGACCACACTAATCACTTTGGCGTTATAGGCGTCCAGGAAGGACTTCATGAAATCGTGCGTCATTGGGCGTGGCGGCGCCACGTGCTCCAGTGCGAGGCTAATGGCGCTCGCTTCTGACTTGCCGACCCAGATCGGCAACAGCTCGGCCTCATCCTCATCGCGGAGCACCACGATATAGGCGTTGTTGTAGGGGTCGAACATCAACCCCTTGACCTGCATTTGCGTAATCATGACAAATTCAACCGTACATCCAAGTAAACGATCGCAGAAGGCAGGCGAAGAATGGAGAACTCTAGCATTTCCAAAAAGAGCCTGTCAACGAAGTCGGCGACAAGACAGGGAATTCGGTGAAGCGGTCCCGGGCGTCGGCTTGCGCCCGGGGAAACGGTGTCGTCACATACGCAGGGTGCAGAGAGCGACGACTGGCTAGGCGCCTTCCGGGCGGAAGTTTTCGGCGATTTTTGAGGTGTCTGCCTGGCCTTCCAGTTTTAAGAAGGCTTTCATCTGCTTGCGGACAAGATCTCGTCCGCTTTCATCGCCGAGATTGACTTGATATTCGTTGATCACCATCACTCGCATCCCTTCCCACTTTTTCCAGCAGCCGGTGCAGACCTTTGCTTTGATTTCCTGTTCCAGTTTGCCGAGAAAGAGAGGGGTCGTAATCGCTTCGCCGTTTTGCCCGCATGTGATGCACGCAACCTCTGCCATATCTGCCATGCTCCTTTGTCGAATTTGTGTTCAGGCGCTAGACGGCTGGGACAAACCGAATTTTCGAAGTTTTACGATGTCCCTGTCACACGATGGCATTCTAGCAGACGTATTCTTCCGAAGAAAAGAGGCGATGCCGATTGACCCTCTACAGGCGTCATGTTAGAAGAGTGGCGCATTGTATTTTTATGGTTTGCGCTCTGTGCCCGGATGGCGGAACTGGCAGACGCGCCGGACTCAAAATCCGGTTCTCGCAAGAGAGTGGGAGTTCGACCCTCCCTCTGGGCACCAGACTCACGGATGACACAGGCCATGGTAGTCTTCGGTTCAACAACCCAATTTATAGTAGAAAACCCTCTTGACAGGTTTCCCCTGTTGGCCTATAGTTCCGCAGTCATTAGAATGGACTCATGTACGTGATCACTCAAGGAATCTTGTTGTTCATCATCTCCACACATTATCTTTCTCACAAGGAGGCAGCACATGCGTAAGGTGTTGGCACTGGGAGCCACAATTCTTTTTGTCGGCTCCGTGGGCGTTGCAGGCGCTCAAGAGCGGTTGCAACAGTCTGGCGGATCTGCGATGGGCGTGGGAACCGGAATTGGCGACATTTCCGGAAGCGCCAATCGTGTCCAGGCCTTTGATCGCAATTCGTTTCTTGATCGGCTGTCTCAGGCTGAAACGGTATATGGTCGCGTGATTGGTATCGATATTCCGGGCAAGAAAATGCATCTCGAGAGCGGTGGAAGCTCCCATGATGAGGGGCGGGCTGGCGCGGGATCGATGAACTATCGCACGGTGTACTTCGATGCCAACACTAACATGGACCAAGTTCGGGTACTTGAGGCAGGCGACGATGTGACGGTGCAAGCATTCGAAGAAACGTCGACGGCTCAACCGTTCGGAACGGGCCGGAAGATCGTTCGTGAAATCACCGTGCTTCGTGGGAACGAGAAGCTCGCAGGATTTGGCGGATTGGGTCAACGGCCAAATCCAATGACGGAGCGTGCGATTGAGACCAACAGCGGCAGCATGACCGGTGGTACGGCTGGGTCTGTGCTCCCAGGCAAGGTTTCCGGAACCGTTGATACCACGATCAGTGAATTCACCGGTGCGGCTCCTTGCTGGAACTGCGAGCCGCAGCCCGGCATCGGATTCTCAGGTCAGAGCAAGTCTGACTACGGAGCGGCTGACTACACCAAGCCAAACCTCGTGAAGGGCTTGAACTAGATCTGATCTGGTTTCTTGTTTTTGGAAAGGGGCAGCTTCGGCTGCCCCTTTTTTTTGCCATGATGAGAGTTGGGCGTAGGCTTGTTGTCATGTGTCGTTACTGGTAACGTAGCTTATTGAGAAGCACAGAGTTGATTGATCCAGGGAGGCGAGGTTCGAAGTATGGTCGACAGTGGAAACGTAGAGCTAGGGCTTCCGTCGGATGTCGAACTTGATCTTCGTGGTGTCATTTGCCCGTATAATTTTGTAAAGACCAAGTTAACGCTTGAGACGATGAATGAAGGGCAGGTGCTTTCGGTACTCTTAGACGATGGGGATCCCATCAAGAACGTTCCCCGTAGTGTAGAGAATGAGGGGCATACGGTACTTGCGCAGGATCGTGTCGGCTCAGCGTACCGAGTGCGTATTCGGCGGGAAGAAACCGCCTAGATTTTATCCTGGTTTCGTCTTCCCGCCGTTATCAGTCGTAGTCCCCCGATGACGATTGTGACTGTTTGTGGCAGTGCGACTCGTGAAAATTGTTTGGAGATGCGATCTGCGGTCCCTCTCAGTATCGTCTCATTTTGTAATGTGAGATCGCAGGTGAGCGCGACTTGGCGACGCGGGGCTATCTCGGCAATGGTTTTCAAGATTGCCGAGCACGATTCGGGCTGGCAGAAGGCAATGGTTGGCTCTGTATGCATCAGAAGATGTGCGAGACGCCGTTTGCGCAGAGCATCTTCTATTGTGATGTCTCCATAGAAGTGAAAGGCTTCTGCGGGAAATCCTGAAGCGGCGATGGCGGCGGTGACAGCGGATGAGCCTGGAATAGAATGGACGAGAATGTGGTTTCGGTGTGCGGCGGCGACGAGGAGACTGCCCGGGTCTGAGATGACCGGTGAGCCGCAGTCTGAAACCAGTGCGACGGATGTCCCCTGTCGCAGTCGGCGAATCAGTACGGCGACTTTTTCTCTGATCTTTGTCGGCCCGTAGCTGGTGAGAGTGGGGGACAAGTTGTGGTGGCGTAGGAGTTCCTGTGTGGCGATCGGATCTTCGGCTGCGATCACATCCACCCGGCTGAGAATGCCGAGTGCACGGATCGTGATGTCATCGGGATGCCCAATGGGGACTCCGACTAGGAAGAGCGAGCCTACAGGTTTCTTCGCCGGCAGGCTGGGGGATTCCGCCGGTCGTCTTTGTTGACTCTGTTCTCGTCGCATCGCTATAATTTTCTTTTAATCCCGCAAGATACGGTTGTCGTTCGTCGCAAGAGAGGGAATGCCCGCATGGCCGTAGTCTGCTTCATGGTGACGATGGGATTGTATTTCATCGCGACCATTTCATTTCTTGCCTATTTATTGCGCCGCTCTGAAGCCCTTTCAAAAGTTTCCCTTGCCATTACCGCGGCAGGGTTTGTGATGCATACTCTCGCGCTGGTTGCGCGGATGGTGGGGAGTTCTGCTGCCGCTCCTCCGAGTGTCCATGAGGCGCTCTCGTTCTTTTCCTGGATGCTCATTCTGGTATTTCTCGCCGTCGAGTTCCGCCATCGGATCCACGTGCTGGGCTCTTTTATTGTCCCGCTTGCATTGGTGTCTCTCATCTCAGCCGCGGCCTTGCCTGATACGGTTCCCACTTTGCAGCCGATGTTCCGAACGCTCTGGCTCCACGTCACCTTAAGCATGTTGGGGACTGTGGGCTTTGCCGTCGCCTTTGTTGCGGGAGTGATGTATCTCATCCAAGACCGCCTTCTCAAGTCGAAACGGTTCAATGTGCTGTATGTCAAGTTGCCGGCGCTGGATTTTCTCGACCATCTGAATCAGCAATCTATCGTGTTAGGGTTTCCATTGCTGACGCTCGGCATTGTGACCGGCGCGATTTCTGCGGAGTTTGCCAAGGGGGCGTATGTGAGTTGGAACCCCGAACAGACTTGGGCGCTGGTGACCTGGTTGTTCTATTTTGTCGTGCTCCTGGGACGTTTGACGGTGGGTTGGCGGGCCAAGCGTGCGGCGTATTTGACCGTGATCGGGTTCGCGGGCGTCATTTTGACGCTGATCGGCGTGGTTCTCAAGAGTTACGGAACGGTGTCGTGAGATGCATTTAATTGTAGTCGGGCTCAGTCATAAGACGGCGCCCGTTGAAATTCGTGAGAAGCTGGCGGTGCCGGAAAGCCGGATGGGCGAAGCGCTCAGCCGGCTGACTTCGTATTCCGGTGTGCAAGAAGGGTTGCTGTTGTCCACCTGCAATCGCGTCGAAGTCTATTCTGTCGTCGACGATATCGAGCAGGGGTATGGGCGGATCCAGGAATTCCTGGCCGATACCCATCTGTCCCTCTCCTCCGAACAGCTGACCCCGCATTTGTACTGGCATGCCGGCGATCGAGCCATTACGCATCTGTTTCGTGTGGCGGCCAGTCTCGACTCGATGATTGTGGGTGAATCTCAGATTCTCGGGCAGTTGAAAGATGCGTTTGAATCGGCCCTTTCGCATAAGACGACCGGGCTCGTCATGAACAAGGTCGTCAAGAAAGCCATTTCTGTCGCCAAGCGCGTGCGGACCGAAACCAAGATTGCCGAAATGGCGGTGTCGGTCAGCTATGCGGCGGTCGAACTGGCGAAGAAGATTTTTTCGGATCTCGGGCACCGAACTGTCTTGCTGGTCGGGGCCGGGGAAATGGCCAAACTGGCCGCCCAACACCTTATTGCGCAGGGTGTCGGCCAGGTGCGGATTACTACCAGGACCCCGCAACATGCCGTGGACTTGGCCGAGAAGTTCGGTGGGACGGCGGTGCCGTTCGAGCAATACAAAGACGATATGGCGTCGGCCGATATCGTCCTGGTTTCGACGGGCGCGTCGCACTATCTCATCAGCGCCGATGATGTGCAGCGGGCGGTGACCGCGCGGATGAACCGGCCGATGTTTCTGATCGATATTTCGGTCCCTCGCAATATCGATCCGTCCGTGCGGCATGTCGACAATGCGTTTCTGTTCGATATCGACGACCTGAAGCAGCGGGTGGAGAAAAATCGCGCCGAGCGTTTGCAGGAAGCCGATAAGGCTGAGCAGATGGTGGTGGAAGAGGTCGGGGTCTTGCGCGAGTGGATGAAGTCGCTGGAAGTGACGCCGACGATTGTTGCGTTGAAGCAGCGCGCGGATGAGATTAAACGCAGCGAGTTGGACAAGACCTTGGGACGGCTCGCGCACCTGCCGGCGCAGGATCGGGAGCTCGTCGAAGGGTTGGCGTCGTCGATTGTGAACAAGATGATTCACGGGACGATGGTGACGTTGAAGTCCGAGGTGAATTCGTCGAGCGGGGCGGCGTTTGTCGAAGCCGCGCGGCGTTTTTTCAGCCTTGAAGCGGCACCGCCGCCGGAGACGCGTGGAGAGTCAGCGGTCGAACCGCCGTCCTGTCTGGCCTACGAAACGAGCGAGCCTCTTATCGAGCAGGCTCCTTCTCGGACGACCAGTCGGAGGCAACCGTAGTACTGTAGTAGGAGTGAGATCCGTGTCGATACCAACAGCCGCACGAACCACGCTGGTTCTAGGCACCAGGGCGAGTAAACTGGCATTGCGGCAGAGCGAGTGGTTTCAGGGGCAGGTGCAGGCGATTGCGCCTGACATTACGGTGACGCTCACTCGTATTCAAACGTCCGGCGACAAGATCGTCGATGTGTCTCTTGCGAAGATCGGCGGGAAAGGCCTGTTCGTCAAGGAAATCGAAGAAGCTCTGTTGACCGGAGAAATTGATTTTGCCGTGCATAGTATGAAGGACGTGCCGACGCAGTTGCCGGACGGGCTGGAGATTCTCTGTGTGCCCCCGCGCGAAGATTCACGGGATGCGTTGATCAGCCGAACAGGTTGCCGCTTTCAGGAATTACCTGTCGGGGCTCGTGTGGGATCGAGCAGTTTGCGCCGGCAATCGCAGTTTCTTCACGCGCGACCGGATCTCCGGATTGAGATGCTCCGGGGGAATCTCGATACCCGGTTGAAGAAACTCAAGGAAGGGCAGTTTGATGCGATTATCCTGGCCGCTGCCGGGCTGCGGCGTTTGGGATGGACCGAAGAAATCACCGAGTATCTCGATCCGCAACTTTGTCTCCCAGCTATCGGGCAAGGGGCCTTGGGAATTGAGGGGCGGTCGAACGATTGGTTTGTGCGCTCCATTCTGAGCCGGCTGACCCATCAGCCGACACAGGTGGCGGTGACGGCGGAACGGGCGTTGTTGCATCGATTGGAAGGCGGTTGTCAGGTGCCGATAGCGGCCTATGCGACATTGACGAATGACCAGGTGCACCTGGAGGGACTGGTAGCGAGTGTGGACGGCAAGACCGTCATTCGGGATGCCGTGCAAGGGACGAGGGCTGAGGCGCAGGTCTTGGGTGCCAGGCTGGCTGAACGGTTGCTTGCGCGGGGTGCGGACAAGATTCTGGGCGAGATTTATGGAAGGGCCTGATGGCAGGTAAATCGCGAATAGGCCGAGTCTATCTGGTCGGAGCTGGTCCGGGAGATCCGAAACTCCTGACTTTGCGTGGCAAGGAATGCCTTGAGCAGGCGGATGTTGTGTTCTACGATTACCTCGCGAATCCCGTGCTGTTGTCCCATGCTCCGCCACAGGCTGAACGTATCTATGTAGGCCGCCGAGGCAAAGGGCAGTACCAGCCGCAAGAAACCACCAACCGCATGCTCGTCGAGCGGGCTCAGCGGGGACAGATTGTGGTTCGACTGAAGGGCGGCGATCCGTTCGTCTTCGGCCGCGGGGGGGAAGAAGCGGAAGCGTTGGCAACCGCGGGCGTGTCTTTTGACGTGGTGCCGGGCGTGACGGCGGCTGTGGCAGCGCCGGCCTATGCGGGGATTCCTGTGACCCATCGGACGATGGCGTCGACAGTGACTTTTGTTACCGGCCACGAGGATCCGGACAAGAGTACGACGGCTCTGGAGTGGCCGAGGCTGGCGAGTAGCCATGGGACGCTGGTCTTCTTAATGGGGATGAAGAATCTTCCGTCCATTGTCTCCAATTTGATAGCCGAAGGACGGCCTTCGGCCACGCCGGTGGCGCTGATTCGATGGGGGACCAGAGCGGCGCAACGCACGGTGGTGGGAGCGCTTGCCGATATTGTAGAGAAGGCTCAACAGGCGAAGCTGGAGCCGCCGACGGTGGTGGTCGTGGGAGAGGTGGTCAAACTTCGAGAGCAATTGAACTGGTTCGAGCGGCGGCCGCTGTTCGGGAAGCGCGTGTTGATGACGCGTGCGAAGGAGCAAGCGGGAGAGCTGGCCGGCTTACTTGCAGCCGCAGGCGCTGAGCCGATCGAAGGGGCCACGATTCAAATCGTCGAGCCGAATGACTGGGCGCCGGTCGATCGAGCGATTGACGCGCTCGGCCAATATGATTGGGTGATTTTTACCAGCGTCAACGGTGTCGGGCAGTTCATGAAGCGGTTTCGTGCACGCGGGCATGATGCGCGAAGTTTCGCGGGGCGACGCATTTGCTGCATCGGGCCCCGCACGGCTGAGGAGCTGGCAGCGTATGGCCTCAAGGCCGATGTGGTTCCGGCTGAGTATCAGGCCGAGGGGGTGCTGGCGGCGTTGGCTGAGTCGGATCTGTCACGAACCCGCATGCTCATCCCGCGGGCCGAAGTCGCGCGCGAGCTCTTGCCTGAGGAGTTACGCGCTCGTGGTGCGGTCGTCGATGTGGTTTCGGTGTATCGCACAGAGGTTCCGCGAGACTCCGTCGAGAGTTGGAAGCAGCTGTTGGTGGACCGGGAGATCGACGGTGTGACCTTTACAAGCTCCTCGACGGTCCGGAACTTTATTGAGTTGGTCGGGGGTGAAGCGCAGGCACGGGTCCTGGTACAATCGGTCGCGGTGGCCTGTATCGGACCGATCACGGCGCAGACCGCGCGGGATGCAGGGTTTCCGGTCGCGATCATGCCCAACGAGAATACGCTTCCGGCGTTGGTCGAGGCGATGGCAGGATATTTTGGGAAGGGCGTGCCGGTGGCTGCGGCAACGGCGCCGTAGCGGTGTGATGGCGGGCAGATCCACAGCAAAAGGGAGGGGTATCCGATGGTTCCTGTGAAATCGTTCATGATTCCTCGAGAGAAGTTTGTCACCGTGGCCCGTGATACCGATGCCCAGACGGCTGCGCGGATCATGCGTGATCGCGGGATCGGCAGCTTGTTCATTACCAACGAGAAAGAAATTATCGGCATCGTGACCGATACGGACATGATGCGCCGGGTGGTGGCGTCGGGGTCGGATGCGACCAAGGCGACGGTGGAGCAGATCATGTCGGCTCCGATCATGACGATCGAGGAGAGCAAGACGTTGCTGGATGCCAATGACTTGATGGCTCAGGCGCATGTGCGCCATCTGGGCGTGACGCGCGAGGGGAAGCTGGTCGGGGTGATTTCCGTTCGTGATTTGGTGGTGTTCCTGACTAATCTGCCAAGAAAGTAGGACGGCATGGCGTTTCCGATCCAGCGGCTTCGGCGGCTTCGGCAGCAGGATGCTTTTCGGCGGATGGTGCGGGAAACCGTGCTGTCTCCGGCGGATTTTATCTATCCCTTGTTTGTCGTCGAGGGGCAGGGCCGGTGTGAGGAGATCGGGTCCATGCCCGGCCAGTTCCGGCTGTCGGTCGATCTGCTGGTGAAGGAGGCGGCGGAGGTCAAGTCGCTTGGCATTCCCGCAATTATCCTGTTCGGCATTCCTGCGAAGAAGGACGACCGGGGTAGTTCAGGCTACGATCCGAACGGGATCGTCCAGCGGGCGATTAAGGCGGTGAAGGATCAGGTGCCGGGACTGGCCGTGATCACGGATGTCTGCATCGATGAATATACGGATCACGGCCACTGCGGCATTGTGAAAAACGGCAAGATTCTCAATGATGAAACGCTGGAGTGTCTTCGCACCATGGCCCGTACTCATGCCGAAGCCGGCGCCGATATGGTGGCCCCTTCCGATATGATGGACGGACGGGTGGCCGCGATTCGTGCGGAACTCGATCAGGCCGGCTTTTCCGAACTGCCGATTATGGCCTACGCCGCAAAGTTCTCTTCTTGTTTCTATGCCCCGTTTCGGGATGCCGCGTATTCGAGTCCGCAGTTCGGCGATCGCCAGTCGTACCAGATGGATCCGGCCAACGGGCGGGAAGCGTTGCGCGAAATCGATTCGGACGTGGAAGAGGGGGCGGATATCGTGATGGTCAAACCGGCTATGCCCTATCTGGATATCATCGCCCAGGCTCGCGCGCGGACGTTGCTTCCCATTGCGGCGTATCAAGTCAGCGGTGAGTACAGCATGATCAAGGCCGCGGGGCGCGCCGGTTGGCTGGATGAAACGCGCGCCATGATGGAATCGCTGCTCTCGATCAGGCGGGCCGGCGCCGATCTCGTCTTGACCTATTTCGCCAAGGATGCCGTCCGGCAGCTCCATTAGATATTCAGATAGATATTCAGATGAATGTGACGCGCGGATATGCCGGCGGTGTAGGGCGGCCCTACCCGGTGGCCACAGTGGGGAATTTTGACGGGCATCATCTCGGCCATCGCGTGCTGCTGCGGACGGTGGTGGAGACCGCGCGGCAGATGAAGGGCACGGCGCTTGTGCTGACGTTCGACCCCCATCCGGTCAAGATTCTTGCCCCCCACGTCGACTTGAAGTTTCTCACGAGCCCGGAAGAAAAGTTACAACGCTTCGAGGACGCGGGGATCGATGAAGTGGTTGTGTTCGAGTTCGATCACGCGTTCGCGAGTCTCTCGCCGGAAACATTTACTGAAAGGGTCTTGTATTGCGGGTTGCACC
>CAZWOX010000039.1:0-29381 GCA_964635345.1 uncultured Nitrospira sp. | reverse complement strand
CGCTCCGATTTCACCAATGATTCTCGTGAGGGCAAATCCACCCTGGGCCTGGCACGTTGCTTGACTTTCATTCGGCTCCCCATACAGTATGCGACCTTCTCGGAGGAGCCGTCGATGTGGAAGCAAAATTTCATGTTTCGCGCCCTTGAGGCAACCCCGCTCAAGGAGTCGGAGCAAGAGCTGTTTCATGAAACCGATCCGGCGATGGATAGCGCCGGGTTGCAGTTAGAGAAGTTTTTGTCCGTTTGGATTCAAGGAGAGGGCGAGGACGACAAGCCGTCCATGTTTACCGGCGTCTACGTCCGTACTGCTACGCTGGACTTTCAGAAACGGGTGGGATTTCTTCAGCCGCTGCAAGGACGATCGCATCAGATCAAGCAGCAGCTGACGGCCGGCCAGAAAGCCTTCCTGCGCGGCTGGCTCAGTACCCATTCGACGCAGGCCTGGGACGCGTCCGACGATCATTTCCGGGATCTCTTCGAAGCCGAATGACGAGGCGGTGCTTGCCAGCCTTCTGCCAATTTCTTTTTCGGGGTGTTTTCTTCCTTGCTTGCCTGGCGGGCGGCGGGATCGATTCAGTCTGCGCCACCAGCATTGAGGTGTACTATGCGCCTGAAGACGAGCCGCTCACGAAACTCTCGAAGATCTACGATCATGCCTCACGCTATATTTACGTGGCTGTGTATGGGCTGACCTCACCGATTGCAGTGAAAGGCCTGGTGGAGGCGAAGAAGCGCGGCCTTGACGTGCGCGTGATTACGGATCGGGAGAGGCTCGACGATCAAAAGCAAAAGACCGCCGTCGAAACCTTGCACCTGGCCGGCATTCCCATTCTCGTCAATCAGCATGCTGGGCTGATGCATCTCAAACAAGCGGTCATTGATGACGAGATCAACGCCTCCGGATCGATGAACCATACCGGCAGCGGGAATCGCTACAATGACGAGCGGCTGGATGTGATTCGGGATCGCGCGATTACGGCGCAGGCGCGGGAGAAGTTTCTGGCCATGTGGAAAGACGAACAGCGCTTTTATCTCTGGAAACCATAAACGGAGGCGCACATGGCAGGCACCATCATTGAAACAGACATTGCCGTGGTCGGGGCCGGTGGCGGAGGCGCCGTGCTGGCGCTCGCGCTGGCACAGAAGGGGATCAAGACGATTGTCTTGGAGCAGGCTTCCGGACCGCCGCAGGGATTACGCGGGGAAATTCTCCAGCCGAACGGGCAGCAAGTCTTAGATCGTTTGGGCTTGCTCAACAAGTTGCCGGTTGAATCCACCAGGCCGATCCGCAAGTTTCATTTCTGCCGGGTGGGCGGAGAACGGTTGTGCACGATCGACTACGGAGAGTTGCCCGCGCCATACAACCATGCCGTCGTGACATTGCCGAACGCGGCGCATCACGCCATTCTCGATGCCATTCAGGCGGAACCGTCGGTCTCACTCTGGTATGGCGCCAGCTTTAGGAGTCTGGTGAAGGAGGGGGCGCAGGTGAGCGGTCTGACCGCGACGCGCGACGGTGAAGAGGTCGCTGTTCGTGCGAAGGTGGTGGTCGGGGCTGATGGCGCTTTTTCCAAGGTCCGTGAGGCCTTGGCCATCCCGACAGACGTCCACTTGTACCCGCAGGGCTATCTGATCGCGATTCTGGACTCTCCGCTGCCGGTCACCGAGGCGAAATATTATGTCGGCAAGAAAACGATTCTCGGGCTGTTTCCGGCGGCAGGCGATAAGGTCTATTGCTTCTATATGATCCCAACCGGTTCCTACGACCGCATCAAGGCGCAAGGCCTTGCGGCCTTGCAGGAGACCTGGACCGCTATCGATCCCACGCTCAAGCCGCTGTTTCTGCAATTAAAGGATTGGAACCAGACGGCGTTCATGCCGACCAGGCGCGTGCGGACGCCGACGTGGGTAGCCGACGGAGCAGTCCTGATCGGCGACGCGGCTCATGCCATGAATCCGCACGCGTCGCAAGGTCGCATGCAAGCGATGGTCGACGCGATGACGCTCGTGGACTTGTTGCCGGAATGTCTGGCTGAGCGAAATTTCTCCGCGGCGAAACTGAGAACCTATGAGCAGGCCCGGCGGCCTCAGGTGACCATGTTGCAACGATTGGCGGATGAACAGGTCTTGTTCTGGAACACGGCGAATCCCGTGATCGGATTTCTCCGTCACCGGGTCTTCCGCACGCTGGATCTGAATCCACGGCTGCGTTATCGCGTTTTGTCCGCGACCGCGGGTCTGCGGCAATCGCCGCCGTTTTCCTTGATCGATCGCGTCATGGCCGCAGGATTTCTGCCGGATCCGTTTGCCGGGAAAACGGCAGCAGGAATGACGAGGCTACACGATGGCAGGTAGCGAATGGATTATCGACGGATTGCCGGACGAATATCAGCGGCACTTGCGGGCCTATGTGAAGGACGTGCAGCGTGTATATGGTGACTCACTTGACGGGGTCCTGTTGTATGGCAGCGCGGTGCGTGGCGAGTTTCTGCCGGGGCGCTCGAATTTGAATATTGTCCTGGTGGTGAAATCCACCAAGGCGGATCAACTCAAGAAGTATGGTGCGCTCCATCGCCGGTGGGCCAAGGAACAGATTGTCGTGCCGCTGTTTGTGACGCAGGCGGACCTGCCGGCGATGTCGCTGGCGTTCCCTCTCGAGTATCTGGAAATACAGGAGCACCATCGGCTCCTTGCCGGTCAGGATCCGTTCGTCGGGTTCAAGGTCGATCAGCGCCACCTCCTTGCCGAAGTCCTTCAGAGCCTACGGGGGAATTTATTGCGCGTGCGTCAGCGCTTCATTGAGGGCGGGGGGACTGAAGAAGCCATTACGATTCTCTTGCCCCTGTCGTTGACGGCGATGCTCCCTTGTTTGCGCGGGATGCAGCGATTGTTGGGGCGGCCGGTGCTGTCGCAAGGTGAGCCGCTCTTGAAGGATTTGGAAATATTCTTGTCCGTCGATCTGTCGGGCCTGCGCGATGCCTGGTTGCTCAAGCGCGGGCAGATATCGCCGGGACAAAAGGAAGTGCCGCGGCTCATGGAACGGTATCTTGAGAGTTTTGAACGGCTGGCGCAAGCCGTGGAAGCTCGACTGACGCAGGAGCAAGCGTGATCGGCAGGCTGAAGACATGCGTTTCCGCGACGGCGTCGTTAAGCCTGGTGCTGCTCATTGTGATCGGCGCTGCGGAAGCGGCTCTTTATGATCGTCCGAAAGAACGGGCGCCGTTGCCCGGTCCGATGGGGTATGTCAGCGATCACGCCGGCGTGCTCGATGCGGAGTGGAAAGAACGGATTCGTTCTGTCTGCCAGGATCTCGAGCGGAAGACCGGAGTGGAGATGGTCGTGGTCACCGTGCCGTCGATTAAGCCTTTTCTCTCGGCCAACGAATATGCCGCGGCGCTCTACGGAAAATGGGGGATCGGATCGGCGCAGCAGGAACATGGAGTGATGGTGCTGGTCTCCGTGGAAGAGCGGCAGGCGGCGATGACGTTGGGACGCCGGATGCTCCCCATTATCACCCCGGCGATCATGACAGACGTCGGCGGCGGCACGTTGCTTCCCGCGATTCAGCTCGGGCACTTCGGTGAAGGCTTATACCGGACAGTGGTGGCTCTCGCAACGCCGGCTCAAGAGGTGCGGGTCGGGACGTTGCCCAAGCATCATTTCAAAGGCGTCGGGTTCTGGATCACCCTCTTTACCAGCCTCGGGGCGATGTCGTTTTTCTGGTGGATCAGCCGTCCGGATTTACGGCACCCCTATCGCCGCATTCAACGTGGCGAGTATTGGGGGACCGGGCAAGGCGGCTTCGGCGGCAACTGGGGCGGGTTCGGTGGAGGGACGAGCGGGGAAGGCTACAAGTAGGCAGCGGTCATTTCACTATAAAGGAGCAGCATCATGGGCAAAGGTCAGGACAAGAAGAAAGAGACCAAAAAGAAACCGTCGAAGACCATGGCAGAGAAAAAGGCGGCGAAACGAGAGAAGGGCAAGTAACGCAGAAGGCCGGTTTCCCTATCGAGCATCTCCTGAAGATACCTCGCGTTCGAGGTTCGTGAAGGATGCCACGAGACTGACCGTTGGCGAAGGAATCTTACGGCTTGGTCGAGGTCGACAACGATTCTTTCCCCGCCCAATTGGTTGCGGTGACGCACAAGCCTATTTCGGATGTGGTGACGGGAATGTCGCTGATGGTGACCTGCGCTCCGCCGTGAGGGTCATTGGTCCACACGCGAATGGCAGTCGTTGGAGAGCCCTTGGCGCTCAGATAAATAGTGGTGTAGGCGAGGTCGGTGAGCAAGGCCCCATTCTGACTCTTCGTTGGCTCGAGGTAGGAAACGGTCAGACTGGTTTGATTGGCGGGAAGAGATTTGACGAGCGTCGGGCAACCAGCGGGCAGCGCCATGCCTGTGGTGGTCTCCTTTCGCAGCTCTGCGGTCAAGGCGCTTTTTTGGAGCATGAGCTGCTCGGTTTCGCAGCCGGCGCCGGTCAGTCCGACCAACAGGCACGCATAGGTTGCTGTCGTCATGTTCATGCCGTGTGTCCTCTGGCTCCGTAGTCGGTTACGCGATCGCCGTTCGTCGCGGCACGACCCGTCTTTCCTCCAGGTCTTGCAGATCGGACCAGGCGGTCAGATCGGTCCGTGAAGGATCGACGGCATCGCGGTATTTCTTGAACTTCTCCAGGCTTTCAGGAGAGCTGGGGCCGCGCAACAAGAGTTTCTCGTTCCATTCCTCCAACTCAGCTGTCGGATGCGGCCTGGCCGTCCGTCGAAACCAGGCGGCGACGCGTTCATCGTCGGGATGCGCTTTCACCGCAGCAGTGAACTGCTCATGGGTGAGGCCGGCGAACTCCAATACACGAAAGTCCATCGGGCAGGGATAGAGGTACTCGCCTTGCGTTCCGGCAAGGACCGCGCGGCATTTGTCGATCATGCGTGCGAGATGAGCGTATCCCTCCAGCTTCACCCGCATGCTTCGTGGAAATGATATTCGCAGGTCCATAGAGTGACCGAAGAAGCGCCCCCTCGCCTTGCCCTCGCCCCTTGGAGGGGAGAGGGGAGGGAGAGAACAGGGTTAGACCAGCGTATGGTTTGTGAAAGTGAGATGCTTCACAATGACCTGGCCATTCTCAAACGCAATGATACGCCGGGTCGCGGGGAGGTCGGCTGCTCCTATGCGCACATGGGTATCCGTAAAACTTTCGACATTGTTCAGCTTTCCGTCCGTCGGGGAGAAATAATAGACGGTGTAGCGGGTCGTCAGGTTCTTCTGATCCTGCGTGACGGCGCTTTCCTCGACATTGATCGTGAAGGCGAACGGAGTCATGCCAGGGTGGGCCATCTTCCGGTTGATCTGGGTGATGCGGCTGTCTTTGATCCGGTAGAAGGAGTTCGATCCGTGGATGTCGAGCTTGGCGCCGAACGGATGCCCGTCTTCCTCCATTGTGAGGGAGTACTTGCCGTCTGATTCTTCGAAGCTCCGAGGGCCGCGATGGACGGCGATCATGCCGAGTTGTTCCTGAGCCCATTTTTGCACGTCGGCATCTCCGAGTTGCACCGACACCTCACGAGGGCTCTTCACCATGATGGGACCGGTGGTCACCTTTCCGTTGATGTTGACGGTCAGATCAGCGGTGAAGCCGTTAAAATCTTTCGGCCAGCGGGCGGTCTTTTCAAATGCCTGCCGCATGATCTCACGGGCCTTGGGGTCATCGGCGACAGCGGTTTGCGGGGTTGTAGGTATGGACATGGTGAAGTCTCCTGTGAATGTAGTGGAGCGATTATACCTACCGGGTTTGACGAGGCTCAATGGGGAAGAGTCTATTCATCTGTCGATGGCGGCGCGCGCGTCTGGCGGCCTCTGGTGCCCGAATTTTATGGTCTGTGCAGCCTGTTTTAACATTTGTTCGATTTCTGATATAGTTCCACGAGTTTGTACCTGTTCGGCAGGCCTAGTGTCTGTTTGAGGGGATGCGAGAAGAGGATGGAGTAGAATGGAACGACGCGCTGCTTCCCATACTGAAGAAGAAGAAATGAACCAACGCCGCAAGTTGTTGAATGCGGCGAAGCGGGGCGATCAGAAAGCCATCGGGAAACTGTTTGAGCTGTATCAAGTGCGGGTGATGAACCCGGATCAGCTGACAAAAATCAATAAAGTGTATGCCGCCATGCCGATACCGGTGAAGTTGGGATCGTCGAGATCCGGACGGCAGTCGGCCAAAGCGGGCAAGCAGCCTCCGACCAAGCCTGGGACCGCGACGAAACAGGTACGGACGGCGAAGCCGAAAGCAGCCAAGCAGGAAAAGCCGGCGAAGCCAGCCAAACCCACAAAGCCGGCGAAAGCAGCCAAATCTAGAGCCGCTGCGATTTCTGTTGCCAAGAAAGTCGCGAAGCAACCGGCGAAACGAAAAGCCAAGTAGTTCATCTCCGTACCCCGCTCGGGTGCGCGACCTACTGCACGACTACGCGCAGCCCTCCGCTTGCGAGCCCTGACGCAATCTGTTCGGCTTGCTGTGTCTCTCCCTCAAAGACCATCGCTTCCCCCTCATGATCGATTCGATAGGCGAGTTCAAAGGCGCGTGATGAGGTCATGCCCGGCACATACTTGCACAGGAGGGCAATCACTTGCTGGTAGGTATGGCAGTCGCAATTGTAGACGATCACCCGGGCTTCGAGTCCGTCACCGGTGCCTGTACCGGTCTCTTCGATCACGTCAGGGGTGGTCAGCGGAAAGGATGGTTTCGCCATGGCGGAAAAGTGTAGCAGAGTCTCGGCAGGAGGTTAATACCCGGTTCTGATTACCAGATGGTGTGTCCTCACGGCAGAGATGAAACGGATAGAACAATGTGTCGGTTGACGCGGTGCCATTTATCGACATTCGCATAGACTCATGTTAGGTTTCGACGATGAAACGGATCTTTACGTCCTGGCTCGATGTTCTCTTGGTGTTCCTTCCTGCCGCGCTCGTCCTTGAATTGTTGAAGGCCGATCCGCTCTTCGTTTTTGCCGCCTCAGCCTTCGCGATTATTCCGCTCGCCGGCATGTTGGGCCGCGCGACCGAGCATCTCACGTCGCATGTCGGCGCCGGGGTCGGCAGCCTCCTGAATGCCTCGCTGGGTAACGCCGCGGAGCTGATCATCGCCCTCGCCGCGCTCCGCGAAGGTCTTCATGATGTGGTGAAAGCGTCGCTGACGGGCTCCATCCTCGGCAACATCCTGCTTGTTCTGGGGGCCTCCATGGTAGCCGGTGGGTTGAAGTTTGAACGGCAGAAGTTCAACCAGACGGCGGCCGGCATGGGTTCCAGTCTATTACTATTGGCGGCGGTCGGCCTGATCATTCCCGCGCTCTTCCATTTCACCGCCGCGGATCGCGGGGTAGTGATCGAACGGGAGATGAGTCTGGAGATCGCGATCGTGCTCTTCGTCATGTATGGCCTGAGCCTGCTGTTTTCGCTGAAGACGCATCGCCACTTATATGCAGGAGAGTCGCACGACGCGGAGGATTTCGGGGAACAGCCTTGGAGCTTCCGCATGTCCGTCGCCGTGTTGACCGTGGTCACCACCTTGATCGCGGTCATGAGCGAACTGTTAGTCGGCGCCATCGAGCCGACGGCGCACAAGCTGGGTTTGACGCAGGTCTTCGTCGGCGTGATTCTCGTGGCATTGGTCGGTAATGCAGCGGAGCATTCAACGGCGGTGCTCATGGCGATGAAGAATAAAATGGACCTGGCCTATGGAATCGCCGTGGGGTCGAGTCTCCAAATTGCCCTCTTGGTTGCGCCGGTGCTGGTCTTTGCGAGCTATCTCTTCGGAACCCCTCTGGACTTGATCTTTACACCGTTCGAAGTGGCGGCGGTGACGATCTCGGTGTTTGTTGTGGGCTTCGTCGCGATCGACGGGGAGTCGAACTGGATGGAGGGCGCCATGCTGGTCGGGGTGTACGCGATGCTGGCGATCGCCTTCTATTTTCTGCCTGCCTGAGCCGGAGTTCTGTCAGACCTTATCCATATCGATCACTTCCGTCGCATCCCACAAATTCTTCCACTCCGCATCGGCCAGATCTTTCTCGCGATCGGCATGGGTCTCGGTTCCGAACGCTTGGGGTGCGGTTTCCATAGGGGCTGCGGCGGCCGGTCCCGCTTGGCTGGGCTTGCGTTTTTTTGCTGGATCCATGTTGACGGGCATGAGCCACCTCGCGTGTAGTAGCATAGTGTCTCTTTCTGTCTGGTTCATTGTCAATGGCATGGCGTTAGGTACAGACCTGGCCTGTCGTCCTGTGAGATCAGAACAGTTCTGATGACACGCTGTCGGCAAAACGGCGGCCTAAAGGGGTGAGCCTGATCCGGTCATCCTCATTAACAATCAGGCCGCGTGCGGTGAGTTCTGTGAGGATGTTCTGCTGTCCCGCTTCCTCAAGGGCGATGTTGCTAGGGACCCCGTTCACTAATCGAAGGCCGAAGATGAGAGCATCGCGTTGCTGCTCTTCGAGGCTCAGACTGAGGCGATCTGCCACCGGAAGTTGATCCTTCTCCAGCAGGTTGGCGTAGGTGTCGAGATGAGCGATGTTGCCGAATCGGCATCCGGCTACGTAGGACTGTGCGCTGGGACCGAGGCCGAGGTAGTCGTCGTCGGTCCAGTAGAGCAGATTATGACGGCAGGCGTAGCCAGGCCCGGCGTAATTTGAAATTTCGTAGCGAGTAAAGCCTGCCGATGCCAGTACCGTTTCTGCCGCCTCTTCCATCTCAATTTGGAGCGCTTCATCCGGTGCAGGGACGAGTCTCTTGGCGATATCGTTTGCCAGCTTGGTGTGGTCTTCGATGGTGAGGGCATAGCACGAGATGTGCGTTGGGTTGAGTCTAAGAAGAGATTGCACAGTGGCGGTCCATGACGCGAGGCTTTGTCCCGGCAGTCCGTACATGAGATCCAGATTGATGTTTGAAAATCCTGCTGTTCGGGCATGTACGACTGCCTGCTCGGTTTCGGTTATTGTTCCTGGGCGGCCGATCGGAATGAAGTCTTGAGGAGCCATGGATTCAGCTCCCAGGCTGATCCGATTGAAGCCGGCTTCAGCGAGAATCATCAAATCTGAAAGTGTGACCGTTGAGGGATGAGCTTCAACGGTTACTTCGACATCCGGTGTGACGGAGTAGGTGTTTCGGATACGGTCCAGGAGTGCAGCCAGTTGCAGAGCCGGAATAACCGTGGGCGTGCCCCCTCCGAAATAGATGCTCTGAAGGGCGCGTCCATCGAGTAGATTCTGCTGGTGATAGAGGGTCAGCTCGCGTTCAAGTGCCGAAAGAAAGGCTTCGATGCGAGTCGGTGTGGCGATCTCTAAGTAGAAGGCGCAGAAGTGGCAGCGCTGCCGGCAGAGCGGGACATGAATATAGAGCCCGATGTCTCTTTGAGGCGGCATGGTTAGATTTTGAATGGTTGGGGTTTTCCGAAATCCCTCTCAACGACGACTTCGATTTCGTCGAGGGCGGATTTCCCTCGATTGCGAATGTGCGCCGCCCATCCGGGGTAGCGGCGTAATGACTCAAAGACCGTCTTAAGGATGTCCGGTTTGATGCGGGCTTCCCACTCGGCGGTCCAATCCCGTTGATCCTCGTTCCCTTCATAGTCGTCCGGGAAACTGGCCTCCAGGCTGAAGCGAAGATTGAAGGACTGCTCCTCACGATACATACAGGCCTCTCATTGCGATCTGAACAGGGGGATTTTATAATGAGCCCCAACAAGGAGTGTGTCTTATGCCTATCTTCGAATATGTCTGTAGCGAATGTAAACATCGGTTTGAGCTCTTGATCCACCGATCGGATGAAGCCGCTTGTCCGAAGTGTCAAGCGACGAAGCTGGAAAAGCAGATTTCCTCGTTCGGGGTCGGCGCAACCGGGGGATGGGCTTCTCCGGGCTCGGGCGGGGGAGGCTCCTGCGGCAGCTGCGGTGATCCGCGCGGACCTGGTTCTTGCTCGATGAACTAGGCGGCTCCGATGGAATCTGAGGAGTTGCTTCAACGTGCGATCGGGGCGATCGGGCAGTCGGACCCGATCGTCAAGCTGCTTCAGCAGGTGAAGCTGGGCAGGATGAAGGCGGGAGATGCGGGATTGCGCGCCGTCGTCGAGGCCTGGCTTGGGACCTACGAAAAGATGATCAAGGCGGAGGGGCTGACCCAAGCGGCGCTCCGGCGGCTCGACCCGGCCCCACGAGTGGCTGTGCTGCTTGAGGCCGGCGTATTGCAAGCCGATCAGCCGGTCGTGAGCGGGCTGACAGCGACGTTTTCCCAAGCCTTGGCGCAAGCTCCCGCTGAATAGCCGGATGTCGATACCATGCAGATCTTCTTGGTCGCCTGGCTCGTATTGTTCTTTGTATCTGAAGCGGGAGCGGGCGATGAGACCGGAATCGCACCACTCCAATTTTTGAACTCCCCTCAGTTCGCCGAAATACTTCCCGAAGACATCCTCTTTCTGGATGACGCGTCCTCCATTGAAACGTTCCTGACAATCCTGGACGGTCAGCCTCCCGATTGGCCTGCTGTCTATGGGCAGGGACATCATGATCCCGGACATGACGACCGGCTCTTCACTCTCAATCGGGAGCGCGATACACGTCGCGCCGGAAATCGTTCGTTGTTTAGGCGGATCGCATTTCGATGGTCGGGGGAATTGTCGCGCTTTGACCCTGAGGTGCAGGGATTTTCCGTGGCGCTCGGCCCTGTGTTCACTTCGACGGGGTGGGGTCAGGTGCGATTCAAACCGGATGATTTGCCGGGGGAGCTCAAAGCCGTCCCGCCGGCGGATTCTTTGGATCAATTTCGGCGAGAGATAGCCGCAGGAAAGACTGTGGAACTCGCCGTGATTCTCATTGGCCGACTGATTCCCGAGGAGTCGATCGTGTACGATTTCTCGCACGACCAAGAAGGACTCGGTCTCATCATGCCTGTGGTCAGGGTGGAGGAGGTGCACTACATACTTTCGCCTTAGCTCCTAACGCTCCTTCCCTCGCCTCATTGAATGCATCTGCTCACCGGTCGTAGTCAAAAGCACGTAGTCCATCAGGCATAGGTGTGTTTTCTCTTTGTATGAAGAGCCAACCAGGGTGCGTCACATTGTGGACGTGATCTGAAGGTGTCTAGGGTATATCAGCTGTAGGGAATGCCCCTCAGTGGGTTCCGATGCGGCAGGATAACGCCTCAATTCATAAAGGGTTACCAGACGAGTATTGACGAACGAGACGTAGGGTATTGGTCTTGCTCAACCAACGCACCACAGGATGAGACCTCGGTTTCATGAAGGAGGTCGGTTGTGGCGTTAGTCACGGATGAGCAAAACAGTATGATGTCAAAAATTGCCGAATCGCCGTGGCGGCGATCCAATCGAATCTCTGTCTTTGTGGGCCTCTCACTATGGGCTACGCAGGGGCTATATATTCATATTCCCGCCTACGCACATGAGGGAGGGGGGCATCCGGTTTCAGCCTCTCCTTCAGCATCGTCACACTCGCTCCTCAAACCTGTTCGGCCAGTTGATTCTGCCCTGTCGGGGGTGAAGGAGGGGGCAACGACTTCGTCAGTTTCTGAACCTGGCCAGAAACCTTCCAGAAAGAAGAGAGCCAAGGCGACCATCAAAACACCGGCTGCTGAGTCTCAGCGATCATCGGCGACAGAGTCAACGGCGCAGGCACAAACGAAGGTGGAAGAAAGTACAAGTGGGATGAAACCAGCGAGTTCCATTCCATCCGGAGTGCCGGTGATGGCCGGGGCCGGTATTTTGACGATGATGAGTGGGACTGCGGGCATGGCCGCCGCCGCATCGAGCGCTGGCTCTGCGATCGCAGCGGCTGCACCCAGTGCCTTAGCCAGCTCCGTGGTCGGAGGACCATCGACACCATCCAATAAGAGCATTCAGCGGTTGTCCGCCGGGATTCCAGGATTCACACGCGTGATCTCTACGCCGCTTCCTCCTGAAACAATTGCAACGCCGGCCCCCCCGCTCGATCCTCCCACCTCGGGGCTTCCGGCAGCGCCGGTGAACTGGTTCGGCTATCACGTGTTGAATCGTCTGACCTTTGGAGGGACTCCCAATCAACTCAATACGGTGTCTCATATGACCGCGGCTCAAGCGAGGGATTGGGCGACCGGATATATGAAGGAACAGCTTGGCCTCGATCCGGCACAGCCTTGGCCGACGAACCTCCATTCGACCTCCCCGTTGCCGGCCGCAACTCCCATCGTGGATACGGATACAGATTTGCGCCTGGCGGCCGCTCAGGGTAGCTGGAAGAAGGATGATCCTGAGCCGACCGTATTGAAGCCGGAGCTTCAGCAAGTGCAAGACCATGACCTCATCAGGAAGCTGTATAGCCGGCGTCAGTTGCTTGAGAAGATGGTCTATTTCTGGGACAACCATTTCAACACCGACTACCGGTCGCATTTTCGCGGCCAATACGAAGTCTATGAGAATGAGGCCTTTCGGGCTCTGGCCTATGGGCGGTTTGTGGACTTGTTGATTGCGAGCGGGAAGAGCCCGGCCATGATGGTGTATCTGAATACCGATGTGAATAAGAAAGAGAATCCGAATGAGAATTATGCGCGCGAGGTCTTGGAACTCCATACCCTTGGAGTGGATGAGCAGGGCCATCCGGCGGGATATACCCAAACGGATATCAATGAGGCCGCCAAAGCGTTTACCGGTTGGACGGTGCCCGAGAGCTCGGCGCCCGGCTTTCGATTCGTGCCCGGTCGGCACAGCCCGGGAACCAAAACGGTGCTGGGGCAGTCGGTGGCGTTTGATGGGAGTGGATCGACCGAAGGGGAGCGAGTGTTGCAGATTGCAGCAAGCCATCCCTCAACCGCTCGGCATCTGGCGAAGAAGCTCTGTGAGTACTTCGTCAGTGAAACACCGTCTTCAGCGCTGATCACAGAAGTGGCGTCAGTATTCAGCGATTCTGGAGGCGATATACGCAAAGTGCTGATCGCTATCGTCACGTCGGCGGACTTCAATAATGTGGCCAACTATCGAAGTCTTGTGAAGACACCATTGGAATACGTCGTCGGGCTCTACCGCAATCTTGGAGTCTGGTCATCGCATGAGCCCATCCGTCGACGACTGACGGCGACCGGGCAGGGATTGTTCGAAATGCCTCCACCGACCGGATATAAAGAAAAGTCCGAGCATTGGCTGAACACCTATGTCCTGTTCCATGAGATGGCGATGGCGTACGAAGCCACAATTCCCGGGTTTGGTTCGACTGTCCGATTCGGATCGGATACGAGTGGAGGGCTTACTCGTCTGTGGTTAAAGGGCCTTGGTTTGAGGACGGAGGCAGCCGTTCTAGGATTTCTCCTGAATCTCACGAATGACCGAGTGGCCACGGCCGCCGAGTATCAAATTTATCTGACGACGTTGCGAAGTGGCGGGGGGACATTCAATCTGGACAATTCCAGCACAGAAGCGGCGCTCGACCGGACGTTGGCGAGCATGCTCACGAATCCGCGCTATCTCTATCAATAGTTGGACGATCATTGAGAGGGACAATCATGGACCACTGTCATGACTGCTCATCGGCGTTCCGACAGGTATCGCGTCGGACTGTATTGAAACGGGCCATGGGACTGGCCGCCACTGCGTTGGCCGCCAACATGTTTCCTTTGGAGATGCTCTTTCAGAGTCGGGCGCATGCGGCGAGCAATGCAGGCAAGACGCTGGTGGTCGTTTTTCAACGCGGCGGCAATGACGGTCTGAATACCATCGTGCCCTATTCGGATCCGCAGTACTATGTCATGCGCCCTCGGTCAACGAACGGCGGCATCGGCATTTTGCCGCCGGGATCCGGCGATGGATCGGGCCTTGACCTGACAGGGACAGGCTTTGCGATGCATCCGTCCATTCTTCCCTTGCACGGGCTCTATACCAGCAATCGTTTAGCGGTTCTGCCGGCGGCGGGGTTTGCCGGAAGTACGCAATCGCATTTTACGGACCAGGATACGATCGAACATGGCTTTCCAGAGCGACGGGACGGATGGTTGAATCGATATCTGGCAGCAGTACCGGCCGTCGGCACATCCACCATTCGGGCAGCTGCGATTGGCGACGATGTCGCCAAGTCTCTGCGGGGAACCGTGCTGGTTCCTTCGCTGACCGATGTGTCCTCGTTCAGCTTCGCCCGCCTTGGGTCATCCAAGCCCGCGTTGGAAACGAATCTACGCGCAATGTACGCCCAAGATCCGGCGTCGAGCACCACGAACCCGGCTCGAGCCGCGGTGCATGCGCTGGGGCCGGAACTCATGAGTCGGATTGCTGCGATCGAGGGAATCGGCGCCGCTGCTCCGCAAAACGGCGCGACCTACCCCAACAGCACGTTCGGACGTGAAATGCGGGATCTTGCCCATATCATTCGTTCGGGCCTTGGGCTTGAGGTGGCCACCGTGGATATCGGCGGGTGGGATACGCATGACGATCAAGGAGCGGGTGGCGCGGCAGCCAATCGTCAAGCCGGGCGGCTCGCGGATTTTGCCGGAGGCATCCGGGCCTTTGTCGACGATCTGGGGCCGCTTATGAATCATGTGGTCGTGATGACCTGTACCGAATTCGGTCGCACGGTCAGGCAAAATGCGAGCGGGGGAACGGATCATGGAAAGGCTTCGGCATGGTTCCTGGTCGGCGGATCTGTGAAGGGTGGGGTGTACAAAGGCGCTGCAGGCTGGCCCGGCTCACTAACGGAGGCCAATCTCGATGAAGGGCGGTACATCAAACCGACGGTCGAGTTCAGGGACATTTTTGCCGATGTGCTGGTCAAGCATTTTGGTGCCAGTATCTCCGAGCTTGGCGCTGTTTTGCCCGGCCATGCCCATACGCCCGTCGGGCTGTTTATCTGAGCGCGGCTCGGGATAGCGCGTGCTGTGAAAGGAAGATGCTAAAGCTTGTCCACGATGGATATTCAATGTTGCCGCCGGCCCATCAGGTGCCAACGGGTCGCTTTCCATTCGGTTCCCCCTGCCGGCTGCTTCGCTCGCGTCAAGCCTTGCACCAGGCGATCGCCCCCATCACGGAGGAAGCTCAGTAGGCATCTCTGGCACAGCGAAACCCGGTTCCGCTCGGGCGGCTGTCCATGATTCCCCAGTCTCGATCGCTGGTCCGCAAACTGATCGCTGGTTTCAGCCAGGATCCCCCTCTCATGGATTTAATGGCGCCTCGCTCAGGTCCGCGTGGGTCGCTGAGTGGAGCCGACCGGTAATAGTTCGGGTCGTACCAATCCTGCACCCATTCGGCGGCGTTGCCGGCGAGGTCCTGGATACCGTAAGGGCTGGCTCCGTCAGGGAAGTTTCCCACGGGCAGGGTCAAGATTTCTCCCTTGATGCCTTTCTCTTTGGCCAGCCGTGCGCCGTCGCCTTTGACCCAGAATGCCTCCCACTCGGCGCCGCTTTGAAACTCAATCGTTTGCCCGGCCCAATAGCTGGCGCTGTTCGCTTTTTTCCAACTCCAGTCGTTTCCCCAGGGATAACGGCGTCCGTCGGTGCCTCGCGCGGCTTTTTCCCATTCGGCTTCGGTGGGGAGTCGTTTGCCGGACCATCGGCAATAGGCCACGGCATCTTCCCAGCTCACATTCACCACGGGGTGTTCGGCGATGGCTTGTGGATACATGGCACCGTCCCAGATTGTCGAAGCCGGATTATTGTTTGCCGGCGGTCGGTGACCGGTCGATTGGACAAAGGCGGCATAGTCCTGATTGGTCACTTCAAAGCGATCAAGAAAGAATGAGTGGAGGAAGACCAGCCGTTCGGGGTGTTCGTCGGCCAGACCGTCGCTGCCTTCCGCGGTGCCCATGCGATATTCCCCGGCGGGGATCAACGCCATATCAATGGCAAGTTCGGCTCCAAAGGCCGGAAGTATTGCGCTGAAGATCAGGAAAGTTTGGAGAACTCCTCTCATCCGCAACGGCATTACGGCTTCTTGAGACCGCAAGCCTTGGCGACGGCATCACGATAGGTCAGCCAGAGTCGTAGACTGCGTTTCACCGCGCTGAGGATCGCTTGTTGCGTCGTCGCGGACGGGGCGTTCTGAGTCACCATGTCGTAGGCATCATGGCGATGGCCGGATTCGACTAGTTGATGGGCTCGAATGAGATCCATGCAGTCCGGGGAGTTGCCATGGTAGCGGACGAGCGGGTGGTTCTTAATGGTCGTCTCAATTTCCTCCGCTGTTTTAGGCTTGGAGGGCTCGCGCAGTTCCTTCCGGTCTTTGACGCTGCCTTCGACAAAAACGGTAAGGGCAGCAGCACCCAGGACCCAGGTCGGTTGTTTGGAGACCCGATCCAACCATGCGCGATAGGCCCGGCTTGCGGGGAGGGGACGGATTTGTTCAAAATCTTTCGCGGCAAACCCCAATCCTTCCATCATGGTGAGGAAGAGCTCCGGGTGAGATTTGCCAAGCGAAAGTCCCCCAGTATCTTCTTCATAAATGTTTTCCGCCAGCATGCGACGAACGGACGGCGGTGGGTTGTGTCCATGAAGTCTGGCAAGGAAGACGGGGAAGTCGCGGACGTACACGAAGTATTCTTGCTGAAAGTGAATTTTGAGCTGGTCTTTGGTCAATCGTCCGGTGGCGAAATGATCCCATGCCCAATGGTGTTTGCCGTCCATGACGTTGAACAATGCGTCGAGAAATCGGGCGTGTGTCAGTCGTGATGCCATCGTACCTTGCCTTCTTGAAGGCCGCCTCGCGAGAACCGTCAGATCCTGCGAGGACGGCGCGACCCCAATTATTATTCAAAACCCTGAAGCGATCCTACCCCTCTTACTTCTATCACATTTATCACATTGCGGCGGTCCGTCGGAAAGTACGGATGAGTCCCTACTCACGTTGGAGTGTAGAGAGGAGAGCCGGAAAGTGCAAATGGTTGCGCGATTCGTTCTCGAGTCTGCCCGTCAGAATGGTAGTCGGGCATGCGCGCTGCGATGCTTCACCATCGGTCGTATAGATTTACTCAAGCGAATGGAGGTTCCTGTATGAGGGCTCAAGGCCGGCTTGCAATTTCACGCCATCGAGCGAATGACCTGGTTCGAGATGAAAGGAATTGTTTCTGGCTCCCCAACGCTCCTCATAGGTTCCTGCTGTATTCACGATTGTGTTCTCAGAAGCTCGATGGAGAAAGATGCCCAGTGGCACACGTTCGAGAGCATTGTTTTCAACGGTGATCCCGGTGCTTCCTTCGTCGAGATAGATCGCCGAGATCGGGGCATTTCCCGCCCAGGGTGAGCGAAGGAGATCGTATATGTAATTGTCTTGAATGATGGTTCCTGACTGTTTCGACAAGGTATAGATTCCGGCGCCGTCAGCCATGGTTGTCATGACCCGGAAGACGCGATTCCCGATGATACGGTTTGGGCCGAGCAATGTATCCTTATCCGTCCATCCCCACCCCACACTGATTCCAGTATAGGGAGCATCATGAATGTCGTTGTGTGCGATGTAGGTATTGGAGACGAAGCCCGCAAAGATTCCAACGCTGGAGCGGTAATCGAGTCCGATTCCTGTAATCAGGTTGTTTGCGACGAGAATGTCCTGGCAGACCAGTCGAGGATCAAGCGGGCGTGCTTCCAGGAGACTATCGATGACGATTCCGCTTCCCGACAGATCTCTGAGCCGGTTGCCGATCACCTGAACATCGGTGATGTCGGTATGAAGGACTAACCCCGTTCCGCCAAGATGCTGAAGTATGTTTCGCTCAAATCGAAGATGATGGGCATGCGTAAAATTGACCGCGGCTGCGACCCGTCCCGACGAAGGATTTGTCCCATGATAAATCGCGTCGGCCTGGCTCACGGCAAAACCTTCTTCAGTCGGTTCCATCCAGCCAGCATATTCAAACGTGAGTCCTATGAATGCCAGGTGATGGACCGGCTTTCCCGCCGTTCCGCGTACATCGAGGAGCTGTTCGAGATGTGGGGCGATGACGGTTGATTGAGATAGGTCCTCAGTCCCGCGCGGCAGGTAGAAGACCTCTTCTGTAGGGACATGCAGATACCATTCGCCGGGAGAATCGAGGAATTCAAGGGCATTCTCGAAGAAATAACTTTGCGCCTCAAGGCGGAGAAAGAGGTGCCCAAGGAAAGCCTTGGTCCGGTCGGGTTCGCGTGGTTGAATGAAGTGCCCCTCGTCCCGTTCTAGAAACGATTCCACGCGAAGATTGTTCTGTGTCCATTGCTTCATGATGACCATCTCAACTGACGGGAGGTTGGACCATGAAGCGATGGAGTTTGGAGCGATGACAATTCGTTGGGTGCCTTCGTCCCATCGAAGCAATCGGGAAAATTCAGGCGCGTTCGGTGTGCGGGCCCTCGTGGCGCGCCCGCCGTTTACATAGAGCTGCCGAAATCGATTTGCCCCGACGTTGGCCCGAAAGAGACCATCCTGTGCCATGGCCCAGCCTGTAATTCGACGTCCCCCGCTGAGCGCCGCATGCTCTCCTAAAAAGGATCGGTAGACAACCTGAAAGCCGTTCATTCCTGAGTCGCGATGATCGAATCGCACCGTATCAGCGAGCTGGTATAGGCCGCCTCTCAGGACGACCGTGATATCGCTTGTCATCGTGTCGGTGAGGGGACGTACGGCAGTTTGTGCGCGCTCAATGGATCGAAACGGAGCTGCTTCAGTCCCTGGATTTCCGTCGTCGCCGGTCGGCGAGACATAGAAAGTGACAGAGGCGTGGGCGAAAAACGGCATGGATATCGTAGATATCCAGATTGCCAATACTATGGGCCAAAAGCGGATCATGTTTGATGAAAAGGTTCGCATTGCCGGAAGATCGACCGGTTGTGCTTTTGTCGGGCATGCACCAACGGACCATCGGAGGGAGCGGTGTTCAGGCAAGGCAATGCTGATCCGGTAAATGTTCTTAACGCGCATACAAGTTACTTCTGAGAGAGTTTCGCACGCGCTCCGCCGATGTTGACGAGAAATCATCCATGCGGATGAGGGGGTGATAATTCTTGGCTGGCTATATAGCCGATAACATGACTGGTACGTTTGAAGGATATCAAGAAAGAGCAAGCCAAGGGAGGGCTTCGGCGGAGGTGCGCCGGACACGTCGGGGTTACTGTAAGCGAAGGCGCCATCGTACCTTGCCTTCTTGAAGGCCGCCTCGTTAGAATCTTCCGACTCCATGAGAACGGCGATGAATCCAATTACTATCCAAAGCCCTGACGAGATCCTGACACTTTTGGCCGATATTGCCTTGCAGGGGCCCGGCTTTTCAACAGAATGCCTGCTGGACTATGTGCTTGAAGAAGGGTTTACGGAGCCGATCTTTCTCAACGCCACCGGCGAAGACGCTACGGCATTTTACAAAGGTCAACCGAATGCTTGGGCGGTCTATCAGATCCGTGAGTGGAAACGGGTGCTGACGGTATCGGGCGGTGGCCGAGAGCGTCGCGTGCAAATCAGAGAAACGCCCTAACTGATGTCCGAGTGTAAAACGGCTCTGTGAAAAGTGCAAATGCTTGTACGATTTGTCGCTCGATCGTTCAGCAAGGAACGGTGATTGCCACATGCGGATGCGGTATCTGACGACGGCGCAGGATGTCGGGGAACTCGGGATCATCAAGAGCCTGTGCGAGGCCAACGGCATTGCCTGTTTATTTCAGGATGAGCATGTGAGTAGTCTGTATCCTGGCGTCTTAGATTTGTGCTGCCAGGTGATGGTGGATGAATCCGAATGGGAGCGGGCGGCCACGCTGATCAGCCGCTTGCGGCTGCCGATTCGAGAAATTGCGCCATCTACCTAGCGGGAGCGCAGTTCGGCCGTTGGTTCTCACGCCTCGGTCATCGTGGAATTTTCGGATGGGGAGAATCGGCTGGTAAGTCGGTCGGTTTGCGTTCTCCGGATCCTTCATACCACCCGCCGATCAGCAGGCCTTCTTCGAAATAGAGATAGCGGTGTTTCACCTCCGATGTGCTGATCCAATCCTCGAAAATCCATTCCTCACGACGTAGTCCTTCCTTCGTGAAAGATGTATTGATTGTTTGCGGTCCTCCCCAGGATTTGAGGACCTGGTCTTTCGACATGCCGGCCATCACCCGGCGCTGCTCAATATGTTTCTGAAAATCAGGATCTCTCAGCTGAACGGCAAGCGGGACGACGACCATCATCAGGAAAGAGAGGGTCAGTCCTGCATAGATGATTTTGCGGACGAGGGGACGTCGAATAAACGATGGCTCGTCCTGATGGACGGGGACTTGGTCGGGGGCAGAAGGCGTCTGTTCCATAGCCGTAATTGCTTCCTGAATGAGCTGGCGCATGCTAACTAAGGGGGGTAGGGCGAGTCAAGCTAACAGGGCAGGATCTCAGGACAATTTGGCAGAGCATCCCTTGCTCAAGATCATGACGGTCTTGATGCGGCCATGTGAATACGCATGAGGTGGACGATGAAACGAATCACGTGTTGGCTCAGATCAATTCGACCGAGGCTGGGATGGATCATGCTGGTTGGATTGTTGTTACCCGGCATTGATCCGTATCCCTTCCAGGCCCAAGCCACAACGATTTATTCCTATATCGATGAGCAAGGCAATCCCCGGTTTAGCGATTCGATGGAAAACATTCCGGAGAAGTATCGGGCCAAAGTGAAAACCCATGAGCAGACAACGCCCCAGGAACGCCCTCCGTCAGCCTTAGATTCTGTGAGGTCGATGGTGTCGCCGACGGCTATTACGTCATTCAAACAGAAAATAGCGGAGTTGCTTCAGGGTTTCGGCATCGCACTTCCCTCGGCTTCCACAAAAACAGCGTCGGTGCCATCGACGGCCTCTTCGCCAGATATGAACTCTTCGCAATCGCAGATCGTGAATTATGCCGGTGCGGCAGCCGTTGTGCTATTGCTGTTGATGTATCTTAGTAAGAGCCAATTGATGCGTCTGCTGGCCCTATGCCTGCTGGTGACACTTGGGGTGGCGACGCCGATTCTGCTCTATGTGAGTGATGATGGTCCAATGACAAGTATGAAGGGACGAGCGACAGCAGTGGGACAAGCACAACAAGATCGCCTCAAGCAGGTTGGGCAATAGGCGCGATGCTCTGCCGGCCTCTCGTATGAGGTGTTCTATTCAGCGTAGTGGGGAACCGGAATCTTTTTGGGTTGCGCAGCCGGTGAGGGAATCATCCGTTCCGTAAATTCAGGCGAGTAGGGATTCACGATGGCCTCGTGGGTGTGGCGCTGGCGCTGTTTGACCAACTGAAGGCTTTGCGCGCCGATTTCCATCCGGTCGATCGTCGCCTTCGTCGTCAAGCGATCGGGCAACCCTTGCAGCGAAAACAGCTGGTAAGTGAGCGTCCAGTCCAACTGCTCTTTCCCTTTCTCCTTAATCAAGAATCGCGCGGCGTCCGACGGGGGCCCCTTAAAAAGGAGTATCCAAATGTTAGAACGGAAAGCCGGCGCTTGGGACTCTCTGGATGGGCTGAACTCGGGAACAAGCGAGGGGACTTGGGCAATAGGAACCGCCGGTGTGAATTCAATATCCACAAGCCGCACATACAGGGGGCGTGTCTCGCTCGTATCGTTGGGGTCGACAGCGTAGGCGAAGGAGTACCGCACGTCGATGCCGTTTCGTGTGAATGTGTACACATCTTCGCCGTTTTCCGGCGAGACCAGCTTGCTGAAGTACTTTTGCCAGTCAGTGATGGGGTAGTAGGTGAAGACTCGAAGGGCCGACTTCCTGTCGCGTACAGCCTGGGGCATACCCAGCCGCTCGTGAAGTTCTTTTTGGGTGAGCCCCAGGAAGCCGTCTTCAAAGTAGGGTGCGGCTGTGAGGTTCTGCGGGGCGCACAGCAGACAGCCGAGCAGGAGCAACCACGTGAGGCGGTACCTAAATCGTCGAGCCGGCAAGGGCATCCTCCGTACGCTGTGGGCATCGTATCGACAGGGCTGAAGGTCTGTCAAGAAAGAGACCTGGCTTGCTGGTCCGGTACCCTTTCAGTATCATGGCATTCTCATAAAATTTGCCACGGGAGATCTTCACCAGTGGGTAATTCCTCAGAGACGTCGATAAAGCAACTACTTAAGAGCCGAATCCTGATCCTCGATGGGGCGATGGGGACGATGATTCAACAGCGGAAGCTGGATGAGGCGGCCTTTCGCGGCGAGCGCTTCAAAGACTGGAAGCAGGACCTCAAGGGCCACAATGATCTCTTGAATATTACGCAGCCGGCCGTCATCGAGGACATCCACCGGCAGTATCTCGAAGCCGGGGCCGATATTGTTGAAACGAATACGTTCAATTCCCAGGCGATCTCCCTCGCGGATTATCGCATGGAGACGTTGGGCTACGAACTATCCAAGGCCGGAGCCGAATGCGCCAAGCGTGCGGTCCTCAAGGTTCAGGCGGCTCAGCCTGGTCGGCAATGTTTCGTGGCCGGCGCCATGGGGCCGACGACGAAAACGTCGTCGATCTCGACGGACGTCAACAACTCGGACGCACGGGGAACAACCTACGAAGAGCTGGTGGCGTCCTACGGTGACCAGGTGCGTGGGCTGCTCGACGGCGGGGCTGACCTGCTGCTCGTCGAAACGATCTTCGACACACTCAACGCCAAGGCGGCATTCTTTGCCATCCAACAGGTCTTCGACCAGGGTGGCCGCCGGGTGCCTGTCATGGCGTCGGTGACATTCATTCAAGCCGGCAGTAATCGCGGGGTGACGGGGCAAACGGTTGAAGCGTTCTGGAATTCGATCTCGCATGTGCCGCTCCTGAGTGTCGGAATGAACTGCGCGTTGGGGCCGAAGGAAATGCGGCCCTTGATCGAAGAGTTATCCCGGATCGCCCCGATCTATATCAGCTCGCATCCCAATGCCGGCTTGCCCAATCCGTTATTGCCCACGGGATTTCCGGAAACGCCGGAGACGCTTGCGCCGCAGCTGCGGGACTGGGCACAGAACGGTTGGCTCAATATTGTGGGCGGCTGTTGCGGAACCACGCCGGACCATATCAGAAAGATCGCCGAAGCGGTGCGCGGCCTGAAGCCCAGGCCGGTTCCAACGGTCGAGCCCTATACGCGTTTGAGCGGGCTTGAAGCGGTCACCCTGCGTCCTGATTCGAACTTCGTCAACATCGGTGAACGGACCAACGTGACCGGCTCGCCGGCCTTTTCAAAGCTGATCCTGGCCGGCGACTACGAAGCCGCCCTGTCAGTGGCGCGTCAACAAGTCGAAGGCGGCGCCCAGATCATCGATATCAACATGGATGAAGGCCTGCTGGATTCCAAGGCGGCGATGGAAAAGTTTCTCCGCCTCATCGCCTCGGAGCCGGATATTTGCAAAGTGCCGATCATGGTCGACAGCTCCAAGTGGGAGGTGCTGGAAACCGGTCTCAGAAATATCCAGGGCAAGGCGATCGTCAACAGTATCAGTCTCAAAGAAGGCGAACAGAAATTTGTCGATCAGGCGACGCTGGTTCATCGGTACGGAGCCGCCGTCGTCGTGATGGCATTCGATGAGCAAGGGCAGGCCGATACGTTGGAACGAAAGAAGGAGATCTGCGCGCGCTCCTACAAGATTCTGACGGAACGGGTGGGTTTGCCTGCGACCGATATCATCTTCGATCCCAATATTTTGACCGTTGCCACCGGCATCGAAGAGCACAACAATTATGCGGTCAATTTCATCGAGGCCACCCGCTGGATTAAGAAGAATCTGTCCGGTGCCAAGGTCAGCGGCGGGATCAGCAACATCTCGTTCTCGTTCCGCGGGAACAACGTGATTCGTGAAGCGATGCACGCGGCGTTTCTCTATCATGCGATCGAGGCCGGCCTCGATATGGGGATCGTCAATGCCGGCCAGTTGGCGGTGTATGAAGAGATTCCCAAGGACCTGCTCGAATTGGTCGAAGACGTGTTGCTGAACCGGCGTCCTGACGCGACCGAACGCCTCGTGAATTTCGCCGAGACCGTGAAGCAGAAGGGGAAGGCTATCGTTAAGGATGATGAGTGGCGCAAGGGGACGGTCGAGGAGCGGCTCTCGCACGCCCTGGTCAAAGGGATTACGGACTATATCGATCAGGATACGGAAGAAGCGCGACGGAAATATCCGAAGCCGTTGTCTGTCATCGAGGGCCCGTTGATGGCCGGCATGAACATCGTCGGTGATCTCTTCGGATCCGGCAAGATGTTTCTACCGCAAGTCGTGAAGAGCGCCCGGGTCATGAAAAAGTCTGTCGCCTATCTCATGCCTTTTATGGAAGAAGAGAAGAAGCGGGTGGGTGGGTATCAGGCGCAAGGGAAAGTCTTGCTTGCCACTGTGAAGGGCGATGTGCATGACATCGGCAAGAATATCGTCGGCGTGGTGCTGGGTTGCAATAACTATGAGGTGGTCGATCTCGGTGTGATGGTGCCATGCGAAAAGATTTTGGCAACCGCGAAGGAGCTCAAGGTCGACGTAATCGGATTGAGCGGCCTCATCACGCCTTCACTCGATGAAATGGTGCACGTCGCCAAGGAAATGACTCGTGAAGGTTTTACCGTGCCCCTGCTTATCGGCGGGGCGACGACCAGCAAGGCTCACACAGCGGTGAAGATCGCTCCGTCCTATGCGCCATCCGTGGTTCATGTGCTGGATGCGTCGCGGGCGGTGGGTGTCGTAGGCAGCTTGATGAGTCCGTCACGGAATCCGGGATTCGTACGGCAAGTGCGGGATGATTACGAGCGGATGAGGCAGGCGCATCAAGACCGCGGGGCCAAACCGGTGTTGCCGATCGCGAAGGCGCGTGCAAACAGGTTCACATCTGACTGGACAACGCTGGATATTCCCGTGCCGTCATTCCTGGGCGCGCGGACAATCAGTGACCAGCCATTGAGCGACCTTGTGCCCTTTATCGATTGGTCGCCGTTCTTTCATACCTGGGAGTTGAAGGGCCATTATCCCGGGATCTTCGACGACGCCACGATCGGACCGAAGGCAAGAGATCTCCATGATGACGCACGTCGACTGCTGGATGAGATCATAGAGAAGAAGCTGCTGATCGCCAAGGGCGTGTATGGATTCTTTGCCGCAGCAAGTGTGGGGGACGACATCGAACTCTATCAAGATGCGACGCAGAAGCAGAGGGTCACAACTATCCATACGCTCAGACAGCAATCGGAAAAGCCTCAAGGCCAGCCGAATCTCGCGCTGGCCGATTATGTCGCCTCTCACGAATCAGGCCGGACGGATCACCTCGGAGCCTTTGCGGTGACGGCGGGCCTCGGCTTGGATGCGCTGTGTCGTCGATTCGACAAAGATCATGACGACTACAGCTCGATTATGGCGAAGGCCTTGGCCGATCGCCTCGCAGAAGCCTTTGCTGAATTGCTTCATAAACGTGTTCGCGATGAATGGGGCTATGGTAAGCAGGAGACGTTGTCCGCCGAAGACCTGATTCGGGGAAAATATCGCGGCATCCGCCCTGCGCCGGGTTATCCGGCTTGTCCGGATCATACCGAGAAGCGGCTGTTGTTTGACTTGCTTCAGGCTGAGCAGAAGGCATCCATCACGCTGACCGAGAGCTTTGCCATGTTGCCGGCTGCGGCGGTCAGCGGATTCTATTTTGCCCATCCGGAGGCGAAATACTTCGCGGTGGGAAAGATCGGGAAGGATCAGGTCGAAGATTACGCCGGCCGAAAAGGGATGGACCTGCGCACCGTCGAGCGTTGGCTTTCACCGAATCTCAACTACGAATCCGCTTAGCGGTTTCTCGTGCCTGAATCCTATTGAGTGCGTTCAACGCTTGAACGGTTTGGCTGGGGCGGAGGCTAGACGGCAGTCTCAAGCACATCGTCTGATGCCTTCAGGCGGGCTGTTTGGAGCGCTTGGAAAATCGACCGATAACGGGCTTCAGCCCAGGTGTTGAAAGACTCCGCTTCGGCAAACACGAGGTCCCAGGCTTTAGCGGGATCAAGAAGTAAGAGGCGCTGGGTCTGATCGGCCTTAGAGAGATGGACGACCAGAACGGCGGAGTTTCCGGTCAGGCTAATGTCGATAAAGACATGAACTTTCTCTGATGCCGGAAGGTGGCTGTCTCGCAAAGCCGCTTCGGCAATGGGTTCGTAGAGTCGATGCAGGAACTGCGCAGTGACTTCATGGGCGTTGGAGGGACCCAAGAGCCGTGGATTTGGTTTTTCGCCAAACAGGTTTTCGGTCAGATAGGTGGCGGCTTCCCAGGTTGGCATGACACCGGAGGTGACCAGGGCTTCGCAAAGATAGGCGATCCAATTCCGGCTTGCAGTGCGTGTGCGGACCGCAGTCGTTTTCCTGGCCATGGATGGCAACCCTTTCATCGTCGCAATCTGTCTGAGGCCGCGCGGAAAACGCAGCGTCGGTGGTATTTGCTGGAATGAAAAAAGTATATCGACGAGGGGGAAAACGGTCAACGAATTGCGAAAAATGCACTAAGCGGCAGTAGAGTCTTGCCGGGAATGATCGGCATATTGCTCGTGGATACGGCGGAGATCTTCGGGGCTGGACAGGAACAGGTCGAGCAAGTCGGGATCGAAGTGTTTGCCGCGTTCTTTAACCATCAGGTCACGGGCGTGTTCGAAGTCGAATGCCGGTTTATAGACCCGCGCTGTGGTCATGGCATCGAAGTTGTCAGCGATAGAGGCAATGCGTCCCTCGATGGGAATTTCCTCGCCTTGCAATTTGCGGGGGTATCCGGTTCCGTCATAACGTTCGTGATGTGTCCACGCAATGATCGCGGCGACTTTCAGGAGCTCGGAGTCAGATCCAGAGAGAATCTTATAGCCGATTTCGGCGTGCTGGGAGATGACGTCGAACTCTGCAGCCGTAAACTTGCCCGGTTTAAGTAGCACCTGGTCTGGGGTGCCGATTTTCCCGATGTCATGCATCGGGCTTGCGGTGCGGATCAGGTCGATCCGTTCCGGGGCCAGGCCTACCTTGCGTGCCAGCAATTCACAATAGTGGCTCATCCGCTGGATATGCTGGGCGGTAGAGCTGTCACGGAATTCAGCGGCGATGGCCAGTCGTTCGATGGTTTCTTCCCGGGAGAGACGAAGTTCTTTCTCGCTGCGCTCCAGCCACTCAAGGGCCTGCTGCAAGGCCATTGTTCTGGTTCTGACGATCTCCTCAAGATTGTCCTGATGTAAGCGGTTTTCCATTTCCAGCCGGCGGCGGCGCAAGGCATTGGCGACATCGATGAGCACTTCATTTGATTCGAAGGGCTTGACGATATATCCGAAGGCTCCCATGTCGAGAGCGGCGTTCGCCAGTACCGAGCTATCGAGGCCGGTGACCATGATGGCAGCAATATGTGGACGCTCCGCGAGTAGGTTCCGTACGAGATCCATGCCGGATTCCCCGGGCATGTTCACGTCGCACAGCATCAAGGCGAAGGGCTGCTCATCCATCCGTTGCCGGGCCTCACGGGCGTCGGCAGCGAGGGTCACGGTATAGCCATGAGTTTGGAGCATGTAGCCAAGCAGACGGCGAATCGGTTCTTCATCGTCGACGACCAGAATATTCCGGTTTTCACGGAGGGCTTGTTGTCTATCCCGATCAGGCAAAGTAGGCATGGAATAATTGTGAGATCTGGGTTGAGAGACGGGTGTTGTGTAGAACCATTATCGGTTTTCTTTGTCGACTCTTGAGAATCACGCGAACTGCCCGAGATCGTGCACCTTTTATGCCAATCAATGGCGTCGGCGCACCGAAGGTTTCAACCCTCTGCAGGCTATGATCCACGGGACTGAGCGTCGCATGAAATGTCTTTGCCCGCAAGCCGTTCGTGTTTTTTAGACGGAATCCCCCTTTCATTGTGCGACGAGGGGGCAGGTGGTCGTCTAAACAGCTATCTGTACAGAATGTGTTTGCTGCATAGGCGTATTTCGTACAATTAAAGAGCCGCGCGGAATAGAGATTGATCATGAACAGTCGATGCGTGCTGGTTTGCGCTTTGAGCAAGGCTCCACTATAATTCCGCTCTCACTTTAGAAGACGAGAAGGGGAGTATGCGATGAGCGCGGTAGCCGGATTAGTACGATTCGATGGGAGACGGAAGGACCAGCATCGGCCGGTCAAAGTGACGAGGAATTTCACCAAACATGCCGAAGGCTCCGTCCTCCTTGAAATGGGGGATACCAAGGTCATTTGTACGGCGTCGATCGAAGAGAAAGTACCCCCGTTTCTCAAAGGAAAAGGCAGCGGATGGGTGACGGCTGAATACTCTATGCTTCCCCGTGCGACCCATGAGCGGACTTCTCGGGAAGCGGTGAAAGGGAAACAGGGCGGACGAACGCTTGAGATCCAGCGGTTAGTCGGGCGAGCGTTGCGGTCGGTGACCGACATGACGCAAATGGGCGAGCGGAGTATCTGGATCGACTGCGACGTGATTCAGGCGGATGGGGGAACGAGAACCGCGTCGATTACCGGAGCCTTCATTGCGCTGGCCGATGCGTTCATGGTGCTGAAGAAGAAGGATTTGATCAAGCGTCTTCCGCTGACTGACTATTTGGCGGCGATTAGCGTCGGTAAAGTCGGCGGAGAAGTCATGGTGGATTTGGCCTATACCGAAGACTCAATGGCCGAAGTGGATATGAATCTCGTGATGACCGGCCGAGGTCGGTATGTCGAGGTTCAAGGAACTGCGGAAAAGACTCCTTTTGCCAAGCAGGATATGGATGAGTTTTTGAATCTCGGGTGGCAGGCGATTCAACGATTGACCGCCATTCAAAAAGACCTCATCGGATCTTTGGACTGAATGGAGGACCGGTGATCACGGAAATAGTCCTGGCAACCAGAAACCGGCATAAAGGCGAAGAACTGGCGGCGCTGCTCGGCGATTTGGGCATCCGGATTCGCACCCTGGACGATTTTCCCGATGCGCCGGAAGTTGAGGAGGATGGATTAACCTGCGAGGCCAACGCCATTAAGAAGGCCACCGAGATTTCTCGAGCGACCGGTCTCACAGCCGTGGCCGACGATACCGGGTTAGAAGTCGATGCATTGGGAGGTCGGCCTGGCGTCTATGCAGCCCGCTATGCGGGAGAGCATGCAACCTACGAAGACAATTGTCGGAAGCTGGTTCAGGAGCTCACGGTCGTTCCTCATGAACGACGGACCGCTCGGTTCATCACGGTAGCGGCCATCGCCGTACCGGGGGAACCCCCTCAGGTGACTCAGGGGGTTTTAAGCGGATATATTACGCAGAAGGCCAGCGGATCAAAAGGATTCGGATACGATCCGGTCTTCTATGTGCCGGAGTTGAATGCGACATTAGCGGAGATTTCTGCTGAGCAGAAGAATCGCATCAGTCATCGCGCAAAGGCGTTTCTGCAAGCTAAGGAGCTTCTTCGCGCACGGCAGTCTGAAAGCATCGTCGGGGCGTAGCGCAGCCCGGTAGCGCGCCTGCTTTGGGA
>CAZWOX010000038.1:0-30184 GCA_964635345.1 uncultured Nitrospira sp. | reverse complement strand
AATGAGAGATGGCCGGCTTAGCGAAAATCACGACGCTGGAAGATGATACTCGCAGACATCAGCAGAAATGCGACATAGGTCAAACCATACACCACAATAAGCAAGAGGTCCGTTCCAGAGACCTCAATATGGTGAATGACATTCCCCTTGAGATTGAATCGCTCCAAATTCGGCAGAACATAATAGAGCCCCGTGACCACCGCGCGCATCCCTTCATCCATCTTCTCCCCGAAGGTCTTGAGATCCGCCGTCAGGTGACCGATCACGTAGGTGGCCAACGTGAAAATGGCGCTGAGCGTCGCGCTCGTGAAGGTAGAACACAACAGGGCCACCGCCGTGATGACCATGAACTCCATAAAGATCAACCCCAGCGCCTTGAACAACACACTTTCAATCGGCACACCTTGCGCGGAGAGTACCAGCAACAGCCCCCCGGCCATGATCAGCGTATTGACAAAGAGGGTCAGTGTTAAACCAAGGTATTTGCCGACCAAGAATTGGTAGCGCGCGACTGGTTTCGACACGATGGTATAGATCGTTTTCTTTTCGATCTCTTTGTTGACGAGTCCAATTCCGACGAAGATCGCGATCAGCACCCCGAATATATTGATACTCCCAAGCCCCACATCCAGCAACAAGCGATGAAACTCTCCCAGCGTCAGCCGCATCAGCAGCAAAGAGCTCCCAATCATCAGCAGAGCAAACACCAAAAGATTATAGAGCAACTTGTCGCGCAAATTTTCCCGGAACGTATTGAGCGCAATCGACAGGACCTTCATACCCGCGCCTCCACAGGTGACTGCACACCATTGGCTTCACGAATGAACAGATCCTCCAGCGATGCCTTATGAGGAGTCAGCGAGACCAGCTTGGCATGAGCCGCCCTAATAACTTCAAGAGACTCATCGACCTGACGCTGGCTACTCAGCACAACCATGACTCGTTCCCCGTTCAGCACCACCTTCGTTGCCAAGTCGCGAAGATGCTCCAGACCTTCAGGCGAGAGCCGATCGATGACCATCTCTACTTCTTGCGTGGTTCCTTGCTGGATCAACTCAGACACCTGCCCGCAAGCCACCAATCGGCCCTTCATGATCATAGCCACTCGATCGCAAAGCAACTCGGCATCGTGCAAAATGTGCGAACTGAACATGACCGTCTTGCCGGATTCCTTGAGACGGAAGATGAGGTCGCGGACTTCTTTCCGCCCGATCGGATCGAGCCCGGACATCGGCTCATCCAGCACGACCAGTTCCGGGTCATTGATCAAGGCCTGTGCGATTCCAACGCGCTGCAACATGCCTTTGGAAAACTTGCGGAGCTGAAGATCCCGCGCATGGGTCATCCCCACTAGATCAAGCAATTCATCCACACGCTTATTGAGAGCGGCTCCCCACAGACCGAACAGATGGCCATAGAAGCTGAGAAATTCCCGGCTCGTCAGATAGTCATAGAAATAGGGAGACTCGGGAAGAAAGCCAAGCTTTGCCTTCGCTGACGGATCGCCCACAGGATGGCCAAAGATTGAGGCGGATCCGCTCGTGGGATAGATCAGGCCCATTAACATCTTCAGCGTAGTCGTTTTTCCGGCGCCGTTGGGGCCAAGAAACCCAAAGACCTCACCCCGGCGAACATCCAAGGACAACTGATCCACCGCCGTGACGCGCCGGCCCCAGAAGCCGACACGAAAGATTTTATGGAGATTTTCGACTTGTACGACAGGTTCACCTGACAAATCCATGGCCGTTCCCTCGCTACACACTGCCCTTCTTGTCCAAGCGAAACACTTTGAGTCGATTAGGCCGGCTGCTGCTCGAGATCTTCCCGGTTTGAGAATCCAATTCGTACACGCCCCCAAATGGCTCCTGGGGGATGTGGGCAAGATCTCCATGCTTCACAAGAGCCTGCAATGTTCTGGGAAAGTGCCCTTGTTTACGCTGATATTGTTGGGCTGCTGCTTCCAATGCCTGAATATCTCGCTCGATTATGACTTCTTTCACACGTGTTTCCAAAACCTTGCGCATTTCCTGATCTTGGGTCTGTCGCCAGAGGGCTTCAAGAAATTGGAGCGCTACTTCGGGGTTGCTCGCTTCTGCATACATGCGAGTCGCTAGCCCGGGTAGATAGGACGGCCCCCCGGGCAATCGCGCCGCGGCCGCGAGGTAATCCGCAGCCTTGGCTGCATCTCCAAGAATGAAATAATAATTGTAGCCTAACAAGAAAGGAATGTTCCAAACGGTCGGATTTTCATTCATTCCCTTTTCGAGCAGCCGGTTACTCAAGTCAGCTCGATTCGCAAGATTCGTCAATACGACTCCACCTACGTAATAGGCATAGTCATACTGCGGGTCAAGCGTCGTGATGACGTCCAACGCATGGTAGATCCACTCGTACTCGTCAGCCGAATTGCGTTTTTTCCCAAGAACCTGGAGCATCCTGAGCCAAAGCACATCAGCGCCCAGATGGTGATAGCCAAGTAGGGCCGGTTTCAAATATTCGCCTTTGAGAAGCTGCGCAAGGTTTTCGATCTGCTCAACCGCTTGGTCGTGCCGTCGATCGAGCTGTCCTTGCAACCATCCGACAGCGGCCAACAAGATAAGACCTGCCATACAGACCAGAAACCGGGTCAGGACACGCCTGCCGTGTTTATTACTTGAGAGAACGACAGAACCAACCATGATTAGGAAGACCGAAAAGATGAGATAAAGGAAATCCCAGCAGCCATCGAATGGCTGCCGGGATCCTCACGACCTACCTAGACCGGCTTAGTAGACACCGGTTGTACAGTCGGCAGCGCCATGGTCAACTGTAGAATCCCACCATGAAAATGCACCGTCCGCGTCCAGATTGGCTGAAGCTGTCGCGACAAAGTTGGTATCACCAAGCGCCCCGGTACCAGTAGTCCCCTTAAGAGCAATCGGACAAGAAGTGACCGTCGTAAACCCAACGGCTGGCCCCACCTGTGAATCTACTCCATATAAGGAATTTACATTACCAGTTGCCCTAAACCCAATATCGTTGAATGAGCCTTTAAACACACCACCCGCAGCAGCACACCAGGCAACAGGGGGAGGAGTTGCTGGCAAACCAACAGACCAGGTATATGGAGTTGAGGCTTTGCCTGCCGCAAGAGTCGCACCCTCCGGAGTAACACCGACGTAACAGCCTCGCTCCGCCTGGAAGGCGACTTCAGATGTCTTGATCGCCTGGAGGTTGGTCTTCGCCTCAGACTGGCGCGATTTCATCTGATACTGTAAAAAGTTCGGGATGGCGATAGCCGCCAAGATGCCGATGATCGCCACCACGATCATCAACTCAATCAGCGTGAACCCCTTGGACTTCCGCAAGTGTTTCAGTCCCTGGAGCTTGTGGACCGCCTTCATCATGCTCTGCATGGTACCCTCCTTGTTGATTTGAAACAGGACCCGATTGCTGACTTTCGTCCCCGCTTGCCTCGCTTATAAGTTGGCATTGGATCCATCTCTCAATGCCGGTAAAAAAGCAGCTTCCGTGCCATCCCACTAAACGGTCTACCATTTAGATATTTCAATGACTTGCATATTTTCAGCTGGGCAATGAAGGAAACCAAGAGGGTATCGTATTCAATACTTTGTTCACTAATGACAAATTTTGCTTTCTTAAATATAAAGCAGAAAGTCTGGATGACACTGACCAGTGGACTGCAAGCAAGTACTTCAATGAGTCGCCAGCCCCACATCCACCGGCTTGCTCATGGTGCTATGGGCCACAAGAAGCCTAAAGACGAGGCCAGGCATCCTGCCTTTTCGAACGATTCCTTGCTCATTTTTTTCCCAAATGGCCATCGCTCTTTTTTCATCATGGAGCGACAACGCGCTCGTCATTCCGGCCATCAGAAGGTAAGCCCTTTGGGCAAGTGAAAGATTGGTCCCTTGGGACAACAGTTCCTCGGATAAGTTCACGATCTGTCCTGCGTCGCGGGTTCCCACAGCCTTAAAGAGTGACACCCACGTCTTTCTGACCGGAGCCCACGTTTGATGGCATGAAGCTGTTTCCAGATAAGTCCACATTCGATTCGCATCTGTTGGAGATTGATGGGCATTCGTTCTCGCTGCTATTGTCAGCAGGGCGTCGAACCAGCCTTCCGTTTCTCGACCTTGTGCACAGTCCACCATGTTCATTCTGACGAGCGCCACGTCTCGCTGAAGAGCGGGGTCCAGTTTTTCAGCCACTAAAGACTTCTCACCGAGAAGAGCGTGGCGCACGGCCGACGCCTCAAACATGGCTCCGGTTCTGAAAAAATACGCCCCACCCTGTCGTCTTTCGGTGTTATATCGAGAAGGCTCCTCCCCGAGCATCTCAAGAACTGGGATCGCGGCATCGATGAGCCCCGCCACTTCCCTTGCATCCCTATGTTGGAATCGTGTCTTAGACGCGTGCAGATCCAGGTAGGGGAAGTAATCTGAGTTGACAGGCACTTCGAAGCTCCAAACCAGGGGAAAGAGACTTTTCCGCTCCGCCAGTTTCCACATTGAAAAATCTGCGGCCGTATAGATCCCATACGCTGCCAATTCTCTCTTAATGGCATCCGACTCGATGGGAACGCCCGTCGGAGCCGATACATTGCCTCCGTTGCTGGCCACAATGAGCAAATCGTCGATGGCACTCTTATAGAGCGTGTAGTCTGAGAAGTTTTTATCCAGCGCCTTGAGCACAGAGAAGACAATTTCTGGGTCGATTTCATACATTTGGAACCACTGAACGAATAGCCCTTTGTCATTCAAATGAGTTTTTACCATGCGATAGAACTCATCAGTGAACAAGCTTGACACTCCACTCACCCAAGGGTTTGAGGGCTCAGAAATAATGATGTCGTACTTGGATCCATGCGAAGAAAAATACGTCTTCGCATCATCGAGAAATATGTGGCTTCGCGGATCAGCAAACACGGCTTCCACACGCGGGCGAAAACCTTTCGCTGCCTGGACGATCGCTTCTTCAATTTCGATCGTATCGACTCGTTCGAGATTGCTACTGCCGAGCAAAACGTGGCTTGTGAGCCCTGATCCAAATCCAATGTTCGCCACCAGCTTGGCATCAGGATGCAAGGCTAGCGGAAACGCTGCGGCAAAAATCATGGTACTTTCGTCCAGTGCTCGGGGTTTTCGAGGGTCCATTTGAATGGACGCATCGGATTTCCCATTGGTCCGAATGCTCGTAAGTCCGCCTCCATGATCAACGAGGTCGACGGTCGAGGCTTTGCCATCTTTATGAAAGAGAATGGATGCCTCTTTGGAATTCAGCAGCAAGCCTTCGCGAAATACTCCGGATGCCATTTTCAACACGTCCCATTGGACGCCTAGGATTGTAAAGGCGAGTGCGGCCACACCAACTACCGCTCCATACCTCAAATACCGGAATCTGCTCGATTCTTTCAGATGCCAAAAAAGCACCAACCCTACCGCGACATCCAAAGACGCCCCGAATGTCATCAGCCCTTTTAGGCCTAGCAAAGGCATACCCAGATGAATCGCGCCAAAAACGCCTGCAATAGCCCCTATCGTGTTAGCGGAATACACATCACCCACACACCTTTCCCCATACCGCCCTCGAAGGAGAATGTGAGTCAGAAGAGGGAGTGTCATGCCCGCACAAAATGTGGTGGGGAACATCAACCCTAGGGACATCAAGTAACTGATGACGTTGTAGAGAACATATCCTCCATCTGTTTTTCCCAGCGATCGCACGAGAGCTTGCATTAATTCAAAGGTCGCTGGATACAGCGCAATAGTAGCCATCGCCAGCAAGCCCATGATGACTTGAATAACGGCTAAGTTCGCGACCGTATTCTCGATCCGGTCAATCCGTTGCTTAATCCACAATCCTCCGCACGCCAACCCCAAGATAAATGCACTCAGCATGAGTTCGAATGAATGAGTCGAGGATCCCATCACTAAACTCAACATTCGAATCCAGCCAATTTCATAGATGAAGGAGGCTGTCCCTGTTAACAGAGAGACGCTCAGCATCAGCCGGTAGAATGAGTCTGTGGGTGCGGCTGCTTGGGGGATTGCCTGATCAGACAGTGGTAAGACCTGTTCTTGTGGTCTCGCTAACAACCAGGCGAACAATGCGACGATAACGTTCACCAGCGCAGCCATCAGAATGGTTCCTGGAAGGCCAACTTCCTCCACGAGCCAGAATCCGCTTATGAGTACTCCAATGGCCGCACCTAGACTATTAATAAAATACAGCGCTGAAATGGTCGCCCCTCTATTGTCTTGACCGTGTCGAATCAAACTGGCACTCATCAAAGGAAAGGTCATTCCGAGCAATACGGACTGTGGAAGAATGAGAACGGTGGAAAGTCCCCACTTGAATGTGACGATTGCGATGGAATTACCTAGTAAAGGGAGAATGGTCGTGTAAGCCAAGTCGGTAGCCCATTCGAACGTCCCATGAAAGACGAGGCCGAAGACTCCGATGATACCTTCCACTATCGCATAGGCCTGAAGTGCGTTTGACCACTTTATGGAATACCGGGCGCTTGTCCAAGCCCCAATCGCCATCCCGCCCATAAAGATAGCGAGAACTAAAGTTTGAGCATAAGCGGCATGCCCAAGGAACAACTTGAGGTAATAGCTCCAAATGTTTTCATAGATCAGGCCGGAAAATCCCGATAGCGCAAATAGAACGATCAAAAACTTGCGCGCCCAAGATTGGCTTTCGGCTAGAGTAAGAGCGGCTGGCGACTCAGATGACATACAGACCCCCCTCAGCTGGTGATGAGAATAGAGTCTAAGCGGTTTTCAGTAGAACTCAAGAAAAAAGACCATCGCGAACGAATTGTATGCTGATGTGAGTGGGGAAAATGGACGGAGATAGGTACCGGCTACGGAGAGACTATGGTAGGTCGTTCACTTCGTTGGATCTTTCGCTTAGCTTGCTGGATACAATCCTCGTTGGTGGGATCGCCCGTGCCCTGCTCTTGGAACCGATGAAGTAACTTCTCATTGGAGGGACCCAGTTCAAGGGAAGAGTTTCGTCGCCCCCAATCGCATGGATAACTTCCACCTGACCGAGGACGAGCTCACGCGAGAGACTCGCCTTGGCACGGTCCCTCTTTGATTCGCCTCCAGAGAGTTGACCCCCATCAAGGAGCCTGCTAGCATCTGAGCCAGAAAGGCTCTTTATGGTAACGACTGTTCGCGCAATATTTTTCGCTGGTCACTTCACGCCGATCGAACCGCTTCCCTCTGAAGGGCTCCACGAAGGCGACGAAGTTATCCTCACTGTTACTTCGGCGCCTGAAAGTTCCCGATCTGCTCTTCTTGAGACCGCGGGAGCCTGGAAAGGGCTGATCGACTCAGATGCCCTCAAGCGGGACATCTATGCCAGCCGTTTGATTATGACACGTCCACCTGTGGCTCTCTAACGTGTCTGGCCCGGCGTATCTTCTCGATACAGATTGGATCATCGACCACCTTTCAGGCGTCGAATACGTCAGCCTGAAGATTCTTGAGCTGGACCAGGCCGGTCTGGTCGTGAGCATTATCTCTGTGGCAAAACTCTACGAAGGTTTTCATTTTTCTCGCGACCCTGTGTGTGACTTGCGAAGGAGGGCACGCTAATGCGCTGCGTCATCTGCAAAAGAGGTACGATCACACCGGGAAAAGTCCAGGCGGAGATCAAAGTCGGCACCGATCACCTGTTGGTGCCGGTCGAAGCCGAGGTGTGCAAGGAATGCGGGGAAGCCTATTACTCAACGGAGACTATGCGCTATCTCGATCAGGCGCGGGACAACTTCGTCCACAAAGTCATCACCCCACCATCGGTCGGGCATGTGTATCAGATTTCATAAGGATCGTTGAGTTCTTGTGGCAGAACAATCGGAGCAGGCGCGTCATGCCCACCGGCCGGCGCTGTCCCAAACGCCTGAGCGATGTCCTGCATTTCCTCGATGGCCAGCAGGATGTGTTCCAGCGGCAAGCGCGCCCAGCGGCGGAGCTGCTCGCGGCGCGCGCCTTCGAAGCTGGTCACGCGCCAGTCGAATTCCGATAGGGGCGTTTTATTGTCCGGCATCATCTTCCAACCTCATGCGCAAGTGTTCGATATCGATCCTGTCCTGTTCCCGGCCCGCCGCTTCCTTCATGGCAATCAGCGTGGGAATGCTGACAAACCGAACTTCCAGGAATCGGGGGGTTAGGGCGCCGCCTGCGGAGGTTGTATCTTCTCTGCGACACGACGTTTGGCTTGCTGGATACGAGCTTCCTGAGAGGGGTCACCCATGCCGTGATCCCGGAATCGCTGCAGCAGCTTTTCGTTCAACGGATCGAGTTCCAGTGAATGGAGCCAGGCTTCCTTTGCATCGGACAGCTTCTGCTGCTTCACATAAATCTCGCCGAGATGCTCGTAGAGAACCGGATCGTCACCCACCAGCGCGACTGCGCGCTTGATCTCGGTCAGCGCCTCATTGAATTGCCCGGCCTTATAGAACGCCCACCCAAGACTGTCGACATAGTATCCGTTGTCGGGCTTGAGCGCGACAGCCTGCCTGGTCAATGACAAGGCCTGCTCGACCTTGACGCCCCGTTCTGCATAGCTATACCCGAGATAATTCAAGGCATCGGCATGGTGCGGATCCAGGCTCAGGGCCGACTCCATCGATTTCACCACATCGTCGAAGCGATTGAGCTTATCGTAGGCAGTCCCCAGGTTGAAATGCAGATCCGCATTCCTCGGGTGATGGCGAATCCCTTCTTCAAAGGCGGTCAAGGCTGTCTCGAATTGCTCGGTCTGGAGGTGCGCGAGCCCCAGCACAATAAAGGGCTCCGGCTGCTTGGGATTGATCCGCGTAGCCTCGGTCAAGTGGGTGATCGCAGCAGGATAGGCTTTGAGCCGATACTGCAACACTCCGAGATGCATGTGGCTCTCAGCATAGGACGGGTCCAGCTGAATATTGAACTGATACGTCTCTACCGCTTTCGGAAACTCTTTCGTTTCCTCATAGAGATAGCCGAGATAGTCGCGCACTTTGAGTTCGGCAGGCCGCGCTTTGAGCACCGCTTGCAACAGCTCAATGGCCTTCTGAAAATCCCGTTTCTCTCCGTAGATCAATGCCATCCTGAGTTGCGCATCGAGATCGTCGGGTTCTTCAGCCAGCATTTTGTCGAGTTCCGCGAGGCCCCCGGCATAGTCCTTGGTATTGACGTAGAGCTGGATCAGATGCTGACGAATATCCTTATTATTGGGGTTCACCCGCTCCAGATACCGCTTGAGCACCGCAATCGCTTTTTCTCGCTCCTGCCGGGTTTCGTACAGTGAGGCCTGAGCTAGATACGCCGGTTCAAACGCCGCATTGACCGCGATGGCCCGTTCAAAGCTCGCCAGCGCCTCTTCCTGCTTGCCCGATTCGAGGAAGATCCGCCCGAGGTAATAATGGCCGATCGGAGACTCCGGCGCGACTTTCAAACCCTGCTTCGCAGTCTGCTCGGCTTCCGCCAGCCGCTTCTGATTCACGAGGATAATCGCTTTGGGGAAATAGGCATCGCCCTGTGCTGGGTCACGTTCAATCGCCAAGTCTAACAATCGAAGCGCTCGATCCGGCTTGCCGGCGCCGGCGAGAATACCGGCCATCTGCGTCAGCTGTTGGGCGTCCTGACCGGTCCCTTCGCCGACTTCCTCCGCGTAACGAGCCGCATTGGCCAGGTCCCCTAAGCCGAAATAGATCCCGGCTAATCGCGCTTTGACCGAGCGCGAGCTCGGATCGGATTTGAGCACAGTCCGATATTCCTGGATCGCTTTGTCATTGTCTTGGGCCAGCTCGGCTTGATATCCCAGCATGAAATGATATGCCGCTGCGGCGTCCGCAGCCGGAGCCATGGCCGGCTTTTTCTGTGCCGCGCCTGCAGAGACCGTTTCCTGCGGATGCGGCGCCGCCGCGCAGGCCGCGATCACGAGCGGGATAAGGATCCCGAGGAACCCACGCCCCGCGCGCAGCGGCATGTGACCAGGGGGGGACAATGAGGAGGCGACCGAAGAGCAGCGTCGTGTATTCACAATAGCCTTTGGGGAAAAGGACTCGGAGTGCGTCGTCAGCTGAGAAGAATTATACCGACAGGAGAAAAGACCCGTCAAACGACTTCACGATTCGCGATTGTCGAGGCTTTCAAACTTGGCAAACCGATCGTGAAAAAAGAGATCGCGCTTTCCGATCGGGCCGTTTCGATGTTTGCTGACAATGATGTCGGCAATGCCCTTCCGCTCGGAATTCTGGTCATAGACTTCTTCGCGATAGATAAACATGACCACGTCGGCGTCCTGCTCGATCGCGCCGGATTCACGCAAGTCGGCCAGCATGGGAATGGGCGGTTTTCTCGCCTCTACGGCTCGACTGAGCTGCGAGAGCGCCACCACCGGCACATTCAGCTCTTTCGCCAGCGCCTTGAGCGACCGGGAGATGTCGGAGATTTCCTGCTGACGAGATTCTGAATCACTTCGCCCCTGCATCAGTTGCAGATAGTCCACAATCAACAGGTCGAGCCCCTTTTCAGCCTTGAGACGACGGGCCTTCCCGCGCATCTGCTGCACGGTAATTCCACCCGTATCATCGATATAGATCGGCGCTTGCTCCAGCCTTCCCGCCGCCTCAGCCAGTCTCCACCAATCTTCCTTTTGCAGCTTGCCCGTCCGGAGTCCATGCGAATCGACGCGCGCCTCAGAACTCAGCATGCGCAGCACGATTTGCGGCTTGGACATTTCGAGGCTGAAGATGCCGACCACCGCCTTGGCCTGGATCGCGGCATGCGTCGCAAACCCCAAGGCCAGGCTGGTCTTGCCCATACTGGGACGGGCCGCCACGATCACGAGATCGGACGGCTGAAGCCCTGCGGTCAGATCGTCGAGGTCGTAGTACCCTGTCGGGACTCCCGTGACATGCTCTTTCCGCTTCGAGAGCTTATCGACAAGATCAAGACTCTCTTTGATGATGTCGTTGATCGGCGTGAACGAACGTTCGAGTTTGCCTTGGGCAATGCTGAACACAGAACGCTCGGCAAAGTCGAGCAGGTCGTCTATGGAAGTCGTGCCCTCATAGCCTTTGGTCAGCACTTCCGTCGAGGTGTGAATAAGCTCACGCGCCACCGCTTTGTCACGCACAATCTTGCAGTGATACCGGATATTCGCGGAACTGGACACCGACTGGACCAACTCGGCTAGAAACGCCGCGCCTCCGACCGATTCCAGCTCTCCCTTGGCTTTCATCCGTTCAGTCAGCGTGATCTGGTCGATGACTTCACCGACATCCGACAGATCGAGCATGGCGCGAAACACTTTGCGATGGGCCGTGCGATAGAAATTCTCTTCAACGAGCAGTTCCATCGCCTTCGGCATGGCCTGATTATCCAGCAGGATGGCGCCTAACACAGACTGCTCCGCCTCAAGGTTCTGCGGCGGCAATTTCGGCTGAGACAGATCGACGGTCGCAAATGGCTTCATACCGTCCTCTTCGATCCCTTCCGGACCCGTTTGGACGCCCCTGCCCTCGCCACGTCTGCGGATGACTGCGCTTGCAACCCACGGAACAGACGATCGACGTTTAACGCAAAGCCTGTGGAGGGAATATTCCGCCCGAACCGGCCGATGAGGTGGTCATAGCGTCCTCCACCTCCCAACTCGACTCCGACTCCTTCAGCGAACACGTCGAACACCACGCCATCGTAGTAATCGAACCCTCGGAACTCGCCCAAGTCGAGAAAGAAAACGTCCTGATGCCCAGCCTGACACAAGAGCCGATAGACCGTCGCCAATCGAATAAGCGCCTGAGTGGCGGACTTGTCACCTTTCGCAAGCACTCGACCTCTGTCCAACACCTCGGCCTGCCCGCATAGCTCGGGCGCTTCCAAAATAGTTACGGCATAGCGGCTCGCAACCTGCTCACCGGCAAGAATTTCTTGCAGACGAGGAAGATCTTTGCGGGCCGCAGCCTGCTCGGCACGTTTTTGCCCGGCTGGTGACAGACCTGCTCTGACCAGCAACCCCTTAAAAAACCCGACATGCCCGAGCGAGATCTTGAAAGAGCGGAGGCCGACCTGCTTCAAGCACTCGATCATGATGATCAGCATCTCACTGTCGGCGCCGGCGTCATCCGCCCCGATATACTCTGCGCCGACTTGAAAGATTTCCCGATCCCGCCCGGCATGCTCCGGTTCATACCGAAACACGGAGGTGCGATAGGATACGCGCAACGGCAACTGCGCCCCCATCATGCCCATCGCCACGGTTCGAGCAATCTGCGCGGTCGCGTCCGGCCGCAAGAGCAGAATGCGGCCGGTCGTGCGATCGGCAAACTTGTAGCATTTTTCGATCAGCTCGGGCTCCAGCCCAGGTGTGAGCACATCGAGATACTCAAATGTCGGCAGAATAATCTCGTCATACCCTCGACGGGTCAGACGTCCGAGTAACTGCGCCTCAAGCGCTCTGACTTGTTTTGCAGCGGCAGGCAGAATGGTCGCCATCCCGGACGGGACCAGCGACCGATCACGCAAGGGATGGGTCTGTCCGAGATCAACGCGCGTCTTCGAAGGAGCAGGAGGCATAGCAGACCGATGCGCGCCTACGACCGTTAGGAGAGATTTGCTACTTTGACCGAAAGAATATTGGAGCTGGACTTGATTGTATCCAGCACGGCCGCAGGGAATACCGTATCCGACCCAATGATCAACAAGGCATTCCCGCCGCGCTTTTCGAGCGCGCACTGCATGCGCACGATATTGATATTGTTCTCGCCGAGCACATGCCCCACCATTCCGATCACCCCGGGACGATCGACATTATGGATAAACAGCATGTGTCCTTCGGGGACGACTTCGACCTTGAAACTGTCGATTTCCACCACCCGGGCGTCTTTCTTATGGTAGAGCGTGCCCGCCACCTGGTGCGCGGCCTTTCCCGCCTCGACTTTGACGCGAATCAGGCTGGTAAAATCGCCGGCGTCCGTACTCTTCACCTCTGTCACTTCGATGCCCCGCTCTTTCGCCACGACCGGAGCGTTCACATAATTCACCGGGTTTTCCATGATCGGCGTCAGCAAGCCCTTCAACACACCGATCGTCAGCGGCGCAATCGAGAGCGTCGCAACTTCCCCGCTATATTCCACCGTGACCCGTTCAATTCCACCCTGGCACAATTGCGACTGCAGGGATCCCATTTTTTCCACGAGTGTGAGATACGGCTGCAAACGCGGCAACAGTTCCGGCGCAATAGATGGAATGTTCACCGCCCCTCTGGCCACACCCTTCGTAAAGTAGTCCACCACCTGTTCAGCAATCCCGACCGCGACATTTTCCTGCGCTTCCGTCGTCTGAGCGCCGATGTGCGGCGTGCAAATAAAATTGTCCAAGGCCAAGAGAGGATTATCCGCCTTCACCGGCTCGTCCTCAAATACATCGAACCCCGCTGCCGCCACGCGCTTGCTCTTCAGCGCGTCAACTAAATCCCCTTCATGGATGATGCCGCCGCGGGCGCAATTCACAATCATCACGCCGGACTTCATGGTCGCTATAGCCTGCGCATTGATGATGCCCTTCGTTTCAGGCGTCAACGGCGTGTGGACCGAGATGATATCGGCGCTTTTGAACAAATCCGGCAGGGCCATCATCGTGACGCCCATTTTCTCTGCGCGATCCGCCGCCAAATAGGGATCGTAGGCAATCACCCGCATGCCGATTCCTTGCGCCATCTTCGTCAAGTGGCTGCCGATCTGGCCGACACCGACGATGCCGAGCACTTTATTATAGAGCTCGACTCCCATGAATTTGTCCTTCTCCCACTTGCCGGCCTTGACGGACGCCGTGGCTTGCGGAATCCTCCGGCTCATCGCGCAGATCATGGACATCGCATGTTCGGCTGTGGTGACGGTATTGCCGCCGGGAGTATTCATCACGACGATGCCGCGCTTGGTAGCCGCCGGGGTATCGACATTGTCGAGGCCTGAACCCGCGCGGCCCACAATCTTCAACTTCGGGGCAGCCTCGATCAGCTCCGCCGTGACCTTGGTGCCGGACCGGACGATCAGCCCATCGGCGTCCTTGATCTCTTTGAACAACTCATCTTTCGGCATCTTGGATTTCACTACAACCGTGAAACCCGCCTTTTCGAGAAGTTCGACGCCCTGCGTGGACAGGCTATCGCTGATCAGAATTTTTAATCCGGTATTCGCGCTCATCGTTATCCTCAACCCCTACTTGGCCATCAAAATTTCTTGTGCTTTGCCTACGCCGCTGCCTAACTTCACAGGATGACCGAGTCCCTTCAAAACCATCTCTGTCGCAGCCACAGCCGTAATCACGTCAAACCGATCGGCATAGCCCATATGTGAGAGACGGAACACCTTTCCCTTCAATTGGTCCTGCCCGCCGGCCGCGGTAATCCCGTATTGCACACGAAGATTCTTATAGATGGCCTGCCCATCCACTCCATCCGGCGCGCACACCGTCGTCAACGCATCGCTGGGGGAATTCTTGGGGAACAGGGCCAATCCTGCGGCTTTCATCCCTTCACGCATGGCCTGGGCCAACTGCCCCTGCCGCGCAAACATTTTATCGAGCCCCTCGGCCTTCATGATTCTGAACACTTCCTGGAGACCGAGGATCAAGGACACCGTCGGCGTAAACAAGGTCTGGTTCTTGGCCTGATTCTCGCGCTCTTTCTTGAAATTAAAATAGAACGACGCATTCTTGGCCTTTTCCGCAAATGCCCAGGCCTTGTCGCTGACACTCACGAACGCCATTCCCGGCGGAAGCATGAGCGCCTTCTGCGAACCGGTGATGACCACATCCAGGCCCCAGGCATCCGTCTTAATATCGAACACGCCTAATGCCGTAATGGCATCGACGACCAAAATCGTACTCTCATACCCTTTGACGATCTCGCCCAACGCCTTTACGTCGTGCGACACTCCGGTCGACGTCTCGCTGGCCTGGACATAGACGGCCTTAATCGACGGATCGGCTTTCAACGCATCGGCCACCACTTTTGGATCGACCGCATGGCCCCACTCAACCTTGATTTCCGTGACCTGCACACCGAACGCTTTACAGATCTTGCCCCAGCGCTCGCCGAACTTTCCGCCATTGATGCACAAGGCCTTGTCGCCGGGAGACAGAAAATTGGAGACCGCCCCTTCCATCCCGCCGGTACCGGAGGATGCCAACATCAGGACGTCGTTCCGGGTCTGAAACAGCCACTTGAGCCCCTCGCGAACTTCCGCAAAGATCGGATCGAACTCAGGCGCCCGGTGATGAATCATCGGGCGGGCCATCGCCAACAGCACCTCCGGAGGCACAGGCGTAGGTCCCGGAGCCAACAAATACCGCTTCAGCATTGACCGATCCTCCTTCGATATCACCCGGTGGGGATGCCACTAGAAAAGAGGCGGTACGCTACCACTAGCGCCACAAGACTGTCAAGAAATGGAGGACTGCAAGAGCTCAAAATCGCTGGAGGTTTCGCCTCATATCTCATCACATCTTCAAGGTACAGGCTCATGCCGCCAACTCTGCTGTAGACGAAGAATCCTCCTCTAGAAGAAGAGCGATCCAACCCATTCAATTTCTTGACAACGCACAGACTGATCGATAGTCTACGCGAAGAAACGAGTATTTCACCGGAACTTGAGGTCCATTTTGAATCAGCGATATCTCTTTATGCCATTTCTCGCGCTCTGCATCTTTGCGATCGGAACCTTCTCGGTCCCGGTCGAGGAAAGTTTTGCCGAAGCTCCATCGCCGGATGTAGCCACCGATGTGAATACGCCGGAAGAAGACGACGAACCGGATGCCAACCTGGTTCCTCTTGAGCCTGAATTGGCCATTCTCCCTCCAGAGCTGGCGGAATCTACGCCGGATTCAGGGACCGCGATCGGAGCCGCTTCGCAAGATCCGTCAAACTCGATGGAGCCATTTCCAAGCCCCATCCAATCCGCCAATGGTGAGACCGTTTACAATATCCCTATCGTGATAGACCCCAGCGTGCAGAGTCATATTCACTTCTTCAATACGTCGATCCGGTCTCGTTTTGAACAATGGCTGATACGGCTCAGCCGCTATCAACCGCTGGTTGAAAAAATCTTCTCCGAATTCAATATTCCCAGCGACCTGGTCTATCTCTCATTAGTCGAAAGCGGCTTCAATCCCTACGCCTTTTCACGCGCGAAAGCGACCGGACCCTGGCAGTTCATGAAGGGCACGGGAAAGGTCTATGGCCTGCGCATCGACAATTACGTGGATGAACGCCGCGACCCGATCAAGTCAACCGTCGCAGCTGCTCGCTACCTCCGCGACCTCTATGATCTGTTCGGGGCCTGGCCTCTCGCCATGGCGGCCTACAATGCCGGCGAAGGCAAAGTCATGCGGGCGCTCCATAAGGTCCAAGGGGAGACCTTCTCCGATATCTCGAAGACCAAATTAATCCGCACCGAAACGAAGCAATACGTACCCCGTATCATGGCCGCCACGGTTATCGCGAGAAATCCCGATCAATACGGGTTCCCGCAGGGTCCCGTCGCGCCACACCAGTTTGAAGAAGTGGTGGTCAATCGCCCTCTCCATTTCCATGCGATCGCCAACACGACCGGAATCCCGTACGAAGAGCTCCGTCTGCTGAACCCTGAACTCCGACGCGACGCCACGCCGCCTGGGGAATCGGCTTATCACCTCAAAGTCCCGGTGGGAACCAGCGCGAAAGTCGTCCAGCTTCTGGATCGAGTTCCCTCATATAAATTTCCGCCGCTCCCGGCAGTCAAAGCGCAACGCGTCAAAGCCGATAGCGGACGATGGTATCGCGTACGCGGCGGAGACACACTCGAGAAAGTCTCAAAGCGTTTCCGCGTCCCCATGAAAACGCTGAAGGCGAAAAACAACCTGACCAGCCCCGTCATCAAGGCCGGGGAGTTCTTGATCATCGCACGCTAATACCGTACCTCCGCTTCAGGCTTAGGCCTGAAGCAGCAGTACCGCGAAAGCGGCCAAGCTATGGTTTCTTAGGCGTAGCCGGCAATGTCGCAGCCGGCGCGGGAGAAGCAGGGGCAGGATCCGGTGATTTCTTCACTTCAAGCACCTTGAGTCGTACTGCAGCTTCATTTGCCAACGGGGAATTCGGATAGTTCTTCATCAAGTCCTGATAATGCGCCAACGCACCCTCAGGCCTCGACAGACTCTCTTCCAGCCTGGCCAGCTCAAACAACGCATGATCCCGATTTAACGCGCCGGGAATGTCCAATACCGCTGAGTAGGCCTTGGCCGCCTGATCACGATCCCCCTTCAAGAGATACACATAACCTAAACGCTGCTGAACCAGACCGAGCAGCGGCGCATTCGATCCATACATCAGAACAAAGCGTTTATACGCTTCAATAGCCGCATCCAACTCATTCGCCTGAACCAGCGCATTCCCAAGATGGAACGCTGCAAGCGGAGCGGTCGATGTCCGTGGGTACTCCTCCACAATTTTCTTATAGAGGGTCACCGCTTCCTTGAGATTCGTATCGGCTTTCTTAGGGTCATCTGAAGGCCGCGTGAAGTAGTGGAGCGTGGCTTCCCGTTCAAGCTCCTGCGCTTTATGCGCTGTCTGGCTGTCGTACCACAGCACGCCGCCGACAATTCCAGCGGCGAGCAGAAGAATCGCTGTGCCCACGAGCAACGGGCCACGATAGACGCGCACGCTCTCCAGCCAATGCTCGAGATTGCTGACCAGATGCGCCTCGTCGACCGGCAAGGTCCGTGGTGGAACTTTAATACGATAGGTCATAAGATATCCTGGCGAATTGCGATTTCACTTCGAATGAACCTGGGCCTTATACTAGGGATTGATTTACCTTGTCAACGTAACTCATCCTGGCACAACCCACAGGCCCCGAGCGCCGCACGATCAGAGAGAATCCCCCATGTTTCAGAGCCGCCTCCAACAGCTGGATCACCAATCGCTGATCCGGCGCCTCCATACACTCGGCTCTGCGACCGGGCCAACCATCCAGCTCGCAGGACGCACAGTCATCCTGCTGGCTTCCAACGACTACCTGGGGCTTGCCACTCATCCTGACGTCATTCAAGCCGCTGTCCGGGCAACCGCACAGTACGGAACAGGTGCCGGAGCAGCACGCTTGGTCTGCGGCACACTCCCTCCGCATACAGAGCTGGAACAGGCTCTGGCCGCCTTCAAACGTACCCCCTCCGCATTGGTCTTTGGATCGGGGTACCTTGCGAATTTGGGTGTCATCCCATCACTCATCACACGAGGCGGGCAGGTCTTCGCCGATCGACTCTGTCACGCCAGCCTCATCGATGGGGCTCGGCTCAGTCGCGCTGACCTGCGAGTCTACAGGCACCGAGATCTGAATCACCTTGAGTCTCTCCTCAAACGGACAAACTCCGGGCGACCAGTGCTCATCGTGACAGACGGGCTGTTCAGCATGGACGGCGACCTGGCCCCGCTTCCGGAACTGGCAACTCTGGCTCAACGATTCGGTGCGACACTCTATGTCGATGATGCCCACGGCACCGGAGTGATGGGCCAATCGGGCCGTGGCACACTTGAGCATTTCGGAGTCGAGGATCGGATTCCGTTTCACATGGGCACCCTCGGCAAGGCGCTTGGTAGCAGCGGCGCCTATATCGCCGGCCCTACGGACATGATTCAATACCTGGTCAACACCAGCCGATCCTTTATGTTTACAACCGCCCCGCCGCCCGCTTCAGCGGCAGCGGCATCCGCCGCGCTGACCGTACTCCAGCAAGATCCGTCGCGCCGCGCTCGGCTGTGGCGCAATCGCGACCATCTGTTCGCAGGCCTGACTCGTCTCGGATTTCACCTCACCGAATCCGCCAGCCCCATCCTTCCTCTTCTGATCGGTCAAGCCGAGAAGGCGCTCGCCTTTGCCGAACAACTCCTGGCTCAAGGGGTCTACGCGCCGGCAATCCGCCCACCGACTGTCCCCGATGGATCCAGCCGTATTCGCGTGACCATCACTGCTGAACATTCTCCTGAACAGATTGAAGAAGCGCTTTCAGCTTTTGAACGCGCCGGACAATCCACACGGCTTCTCTAGCCGATCAACCAGACCCCGCATCTTCCCGCGAATTTCTTGCTTTCCCTTCTTGCTATGGCATGATGCTCACAAGTCATTCATCAGGGGAAACCGCCGCGCTGATCGCAACGGCGACGCGCGGCCGACGACCAGTCTTACTACGGAGTCATACCCATGGATATTTCGAAACTCCTGACCTTTTCAGTCAAAGAGGGCGCGTCCGACTGTCATATCAGCTCAGGCGAGCCTCCGATGATTCGTATTCATGGCGATCTAAAGAAGTTGGATCATCCGGCCCTTACGCCGGACGAGACCCATGCGCTGATCTACGACATGATGACGGATACCCAGCGAAAAAACTTCGAAGAGCATCGGGAGTGCGACTTCTCGTTCGAGCTTGGCGATATCGCCCGCTTCCGCGTGAACGTCTTTGTGCAGCAGCGCGGACTCGGAGCGGTCTTCCGGAACATCCCCACGGAAATTCTTCCGCTTGAAAAGCTCGGCATGCCGCCCACCTTGCGGCAGCTATGCGACAAGGAAAAAGGGCTCATCCTCGTCACCGGCCCCACCGGGTCCGGTAAGTCGACGACGCTCGCCGCCATGGTCGACTATCTGAACAACACCTTCGAAGGCCACATCATCACGATCGAAGACCCCATTGAGTTCGTGCACAAGTCGAAGAAATGTCTTGTGAACCAACGGGAGCTGGGCGTGCACACGCTGTCCTTTGCCAATGCCCTCAAGTCCGCACTTCGCGAAGACCCCGATATCGTACTTGTGGGAGAAATGCGCGATCTGGATACCATTCAGCTCGCACTGACCGCGGCAGAAACCGGACACTTAGTCTTCGGGACACTCCACACCTCCAGCGCCCCGAAAACTATCGACCGTATCATCGACGCCTTCCCACCGGCACAACAGGCGCAGATCCGAACGCAGCTATCGGAAGCCCTGGAAGCCGTCATTACCCAGACGCTGCTCAAGAAAAAGTCAGGAGGACGGGTGGCGGCACTGGAAATCATGGTCGCAACGACAGCCGTCCGCAATCTGATCCGCGAGGCCAAGCTCCATCAAATTCCCGGCATCATGCAGGCCAGCCAGAAAGACGGCATGCAGACGATGGACATGGCGTTACTTGAGCTGGCGACGCGCGGCGTCGTCACGAAAGCCGAAGCACAATCGCGCAGCATGAACCCGAACCTCTTCGGGGCCTCCTCACTCAGCGGCGCCGCGTAACCACAGAAGGACAACGGAGACAGGCATGGATATCCGCAGCCTCTTAAAAGTGATGGTCGACCAGGAAGCGTCCGACCTCTACCTCACGGTCGACGCGCCCCCTATCTATCGAATCCACGGATCCACGCAACAAACAGACGCGCCCCCATTCAGCAACGAGCAGCTTGAAGCCCTCGCGCTCGCGCTCATGCGCGGGCAGCAACGAGGGGAGTTCGAAGAAAAAATGGAGATGAACCTGGCGCTCTACTACAAAGAGCTCGGCCGGTTCCGCGTGAATATCTTCCGACAAAGGGGCAATGTCGGTCTCGTCTTCCGTCTTATTAAAGCAGAGATTCAGTCTGTCGATCAGCTGCAACTCCCGCCCATCATTAAAGACATCGCGATGACGAAGCGCGGGTTGGTGCTGGTCGTCGGCGCCACCGGCTCCGGTAAATCAACCTCGCTCGCGGCCATGATCGACCACCGGAACTCCATTCACCATGGGCACATCATCACGGTCGAAGATCCGATCGAATTCGTCCACAGCCACAAGAAATCGCTGATCACCCAGCGAGAGATCGGCTTCGATACCCTGAGCTTTCAGAATGCCCTGAAGAATACCCTCCGGCAGGCCCCCGACGTGATTCTCATCGGTGAAGTCCGGGATACCGAAACCATGGAAGCCGCCATCACGTTCGCAGAAACCGGCCACCTCTGCATCGCGACGTTGCACTCGAATAATGCGAACCAGGCCATCGAGCGCATCATGAACTTCTTCCCGGTCGAGCGGCATCCGCAAATCTACCTGCAGCTCTCACTGAATCTGCGCGCGATTATTTCGCAGCGCCTCATTCCCTCCCTCGATGGGCGGCGTGTGCCGGCGCTCGAAATCATGCTGGATACACCGCGCGTGAAAGACCTCGTCAAGAAAGCGGAAATCGATACGCTGAAGGAAGCGATGGAGCAGGGAGTTGATGAAGGCTGCCAAACGTTCGACCACGTCCTCTTCCAGCTCTACAAAGCCAATAAAATCAGCCTTGAACAGGCTTTGATCAACGCGGACAGCGCCAACAATCTCCGTCTCAAGATCAAGTTGGAAGGGCTCAAAGGCGATGACGCGGTGAATGCCCTGCTGGATAAGCACCCCTCGCACCAGCAGAGCGACGCCTTTAAGATTCAGGGGAGCGGCAACGTAGTGCCTCTCAAAAAACGCTGAAACACGCGTGGCAAACCAACGACGTTCGGTCGCTTACCTTGCCAAGACATTCCCCGTCTGATGCTCCAGATACTCCGCAATCTTCTCCAATGCCAGCGCGCTCAACTTTGCCCCATACCACACCGGCATCGTCCGCTCCGGATACCCCGGAACAACAAACACTGACGGATCGACAACAGATTCCACGATATACTCATGCACGGTGCTGGCCCTTCCTTGATAAGAGGGGTCGGCCAGCCGCGGCCCCCCCGTCACACCAAGAGCGAGCGCCGGACCAACCTGCCCGCTTGCACCGGGAATTCCGGGAATGGTGTGACACACAGGACAACCGGCCTTGGTGAAAATCTCGACGATGGGTTCATCGCCGGAAACCAGCGGAATCATCTCAGCAGTCAGTGAAGTCGGTTCGATAGTTGAGGGAACGACCGGTCCGGCCGATGGGCGTTGCGGAGCGCGAAGAGTCCACAGCGCATACAGCAGCACCAGCCCCATGACGATCAGGATAGCGGCTCGCTCCGGTGGGCGAGAAACGCGAGAAGAAGTCGCAGATGATTCGGATGGATCAGCGTGCATGCGCGTTTAAATAGGATCCGGACGGATTTTCTATTTCAGAATGATCCTGCAGATCCGGCCTACTTTGAAGCGTCCATGGCGCATCGGAACCCGACCGTCCGATCTTCAAATTCCGGTTCCGCTGAAAATCGAGCGGTTACCCGCAGCGCCGTCGGTAGATCCGCCCACGACCCACCACGGAGAACCCGTTTCTCCCCGCTCTTCGGACCGGACGGATCGGTGTCAGGGCCCTTCTGATAATACTCGCGATCATACCAATCGTTCACCCATTCGGCGGCATTCCCTGCCATATGCGCCAGTCCATAGGGACTCTTCCCCCCTTCTTTAAGACCATGACGGACACTCATCCCCTCCAGCCCGCTCCCGACCGGGACTAAGGTGATCGCCTCGCTGACCCAGAGCCCCCGATTATAGTTTGCAATATCGACAAACGGCTGCATCGCCCCCCAGGGATATCGCCGGCCATCCGTCCCTCGCGCCGCCTTTTCCCATTCAGCTTCGGCAGGCAATCGTTTCCCTGCCCACGCACAATAGGCGGCGGCTTCCGTCCAGGTTACGCCAACGACCGGGCGGTCATCCAAAGAACGACCCGCATCGTCGTCTACTGGGGCCGGAATCTCGCGTTTGCCCAATTCGAGAAACTTCTGATAGCGGCCCGCCGTCACCTCGTACTGATCGATATAGAATGCCTTGACCGTCACCGTATGCTCAGGCCGTTCATTCGGCAAACCGTCATTGCTGCCCATGAGAAAAGGACCGGCAGGAACCAGAAGCATCGGAGCGCCATCTTTGCTCTTGATCGATTCCACCGCGCCGATTGGCGTGGCAGCGTGAGCGGATACCACCCACGCAAGCACCAACATTCCCAGACACCAACCAATTCTCTGTCTCATGGCTCTTCCCTCACCTCATTTTCCCTGAGGCCATCCTGAAAAAAGGTGGCTCCATGAATATATGGGAAAAGTGTACCTGCCAAGGTCGACAAACACAACGTCGCGAACACCCCTTGTCCGCTCCTGCCCCTCATGGTAGCATCCCCTGCACAAATCCTCTGCGCGCTGAGACTCGCACAACACCCCGCTAAGGAACAGTCCTTTGGCCCACACTCAGTCACCCTGTTCGTCGCTGGCGCCGGACCTCGCGATCCGTCGCTGTGCCGATATACGCGTCCAATTGGAAGCCGCCGGCCTGTTTGCTTCCGCTGCCGCACTGCAGGCGACGAATTCCTGGCGAATCAGCCCTTGCCCGCTCTTTCTCTCATCAGAACAGATGGCCTTCTTCACCACACTCGGCCCCCAACTCCTGGCCTTTTACCGGGCTCAAAACCGCCTCTATCTCGACAGCGTGAAGGGGGTTCAGCCGAGATGGGTCGCGCAGTACCTCGACCAGGGCAAACCCGAAGCCTTGATCGCCTATAGCCGGATGAAGCGCTTTCGGGATGAGCTGCCCGCCGTGATTCGACCGGATGTCATTCCCACCCAGGACGGCATGGTCATTACCGAACTGGACTCGGTCCCCGGCGGGATCGGTCTGACCGCCTGTTTGTCGTCCATCTATAGCGGACTCGACGACCGGCCTCTGCCGCTCATCGGCGGCCGCGACGGCATGGTGCGGGGATTCGCCGCCATGCTGAAAGCAATCCGGCGCGAACGGACCGGCTGCATCGCCATCGTCGCATCGGAAGAGGCCAAGGAATACCGGCCGGAAATGACCTGGCTGGCGGCCCGACTGCGCGAGCAGGGCCTGCCTGCCTACTGCGTGGAACCGCGGGACGTCCGGTTTACGGAAGAGGGCCTACGGCTTCGGACGGAAACGGGTGAAGAACCCGTCGCCGTGCTCTATCGTTTTTATGAGCTCTTCGATCTCCTGAATATCCCGAAAGCCGAATTGATCCAGTACGCCGCCAAAAAAGCGTGGGTGTCCGTGACCCCGCCCTATAAGCCGGCCCTGGAGGAAAAGTCGGCCTTTGCGCTCCTGCACCATCCGGTGCTCCGGCCGTTCTGGGAAAAGGAACTCGGCGAAGCCGCCTTGCTCGACCTCACAACTGTGATGCCGCGCACCTGGCTGCTCGACCCGGCGCCGATTCCTCCGGCCGCCACAATTCCCGGGCTGCGCATGGGCAGCCGGGCCGTGACCAATTGGCGAGATCTCGCCGCCGCCACGCAAAAAGAACGGCATTATGTGATCAAGCCATCCGGCTTCTCCGAACTGGCCTGGGGCAGCCGGGGCGTGTCGGTCGGACACGATCTCCCGCAGACCGAATGGGCGGCCGCCATCGATCACGCGCTCGCGTCGTTTCCGACGACACCCTACATTCTTCAGGAGTTCCACAAGGGCCGCTTGTACGAACTCGACTACTGGGACCCGGCGGCCGACCAGCTGACGCGGATGAACGGCCGCGCGCGCCTGTCACCGTACTATTTTGTGGCCGACGGCACAGCCGAGTTGGCCGGAATTCTGGCCACCATCTGTTCCGCCGAAAAGAAAATTATTCACGGGATGAAAGATGCCATCATGATCCCCTGTGCGCTGCAGCAATCGTAACCTAAGTCCCACGCTCTTTTCCCCAAATGCCTCATTCCACTTTTACTGTTTTCCATGGTAGCCTAAGACCATCATGGCGCTGACGCTTTATCATGTCGACTGGTGTCCCGACTGCGAAGTTGTGCGGGATAAACTCTCGGAACTGGATGTCGCATACAACGACGTCATCGTGTCGGACATCCGACCGATGCGGAAACTGGTCCATGAAATCTCCGGCCAGTATTATGTGCCCGTCCTGACCGACGGAGACACCGTCTTGACTGAGACCCACGACATCTTGGCCCACCTCGACCAGCACTATGCCAAGACATCTTCATAGACCCGTCACTAGTCTCTGCGTTCCCGCACGATCGGCGACAGGGTGTGTCCACCCTTGCCGCGAGTGGTTTCATCTCTTACACAGGAGGCCATGACGCCCGTGGAGGAATGGAGACGCATACTCGCTGAGAGCATCGTGAAGCCGAAAGATCTGGCTGACCGGTTCGGACTCGACGAGAAAGAAATAGAGGCCATCGTCGGTCCATACCCCATGCGGATCACCCCGACCGTCCTCGGGACGATGAAGGGGAAAGGGGACGCTATCTGGAAGCAGGTGGTCCCGGACATCGCGGAGCTGGACGATATCGATGCGGAGGACGATCCGCTCGAAGAAGACCTCATGAGTCCGGTGCCTCACCTGGTCCACCGATACCCCGACCGTGTCCTCCTCATGGTGACCAACCAATGTCCGATCTACTGCCGCTTCTGCACGAGAAAACGGCTGGTGGGGAAGCCGGGATTTTTGAAGAAGGGCGAGCTGGATCGCGCGATCGCCTATCTGCGTGAACATACCGAAGTGCGGGACGTCATTCTTTCAGGCGGAGATCCGCTGCTGCTCCCCGACCACTTGCTGGAACGTATTCTGAAGGCCCTACGGACGATCGCGCACCTGGAGCTGATTCGGATCGGATCACGGGTCCCCGGCACGCTACCGGAACGGATCACCCCGAAGCTCTGCGAGCTGGTGAAGAAATATCACCCGATCTATATGAACCTGCATTTCAATCATCCCGACGAGTTGACGCCCGACGTGAAGACCGCCTGCGGCATGCTGGCGGATGCGGGCGTACCGCTCGGTGCGCAAACAGTCCTGTTGAAAGGTGTGAATGACGACCCGGAGATTATGAAACGCCTGGTGCATCAGTTGTTGCTGGCGAGGGTCAAGCCCTACTATCTCTACCAGGCGGACCTGACGAAGGGAACGAACCATTTCCGCGCGACCGTGGAAACCGGCCTAAACATCATCAAGGCACTGCAAGGCCATACCAGCGGCATGGCGGTTCCTCATTTCGTCATCGACGCGCCCGGCGGCGGCGGGAAGATTCCGCTCCTGCCCGGCGATTATCTCGTCAATTTGGATGAGGACGGGGCAGTGCTCCGGAATTATGAACACAAGACGTTTCATTATCCGCAACCGAAATCCGGCAGCGGCCGTGAGTTGCCGATGGTCGGCGCCCGCGCCGGTTTCGATTACGAAGCGAGCGAAAACAGTTACCCCGATCGCGACGGGTTCTCCTCGTGGGGCAACAGTTGCGGGGGAAATACGGACGAGCTGTGAGCAAACCACCGACCCAGGGCATCCTCCCGTACCAGGACATCAAACAGTTGATCGCCGCCACGGCTATTGCGGCTTCGCCTGGCGTCGAAGACCGGCAGATCCAACCGGCCAGCCTCGACCTGCGCCTGGGGCGCAAAGCCTATCGGCTGATCAGCAGCTTTCTGCCTGAGCTCTCCCCGATTTCCTCGCGACTCGACGTGCTCGACTTCTATCAATCTGACCTTGTCATGTACGAGATGGATTTGACGGAAGGGGCCATCCTGGAAAAAGGGCACGTCTATCTCGTCCCGCTGCTGGAGCACCTGAAACTCCCAAAAAATCTGCGCGCCCGGGCCAATCCGAAAAGCACCACCGGTCGATTGGATGTCTTCACCCGTGTCGTCACGGACTTGAACGCGGGTTTCGACGAAATCCGCACCGGTTACCATGGCCCGTTGTTTCTTGAAGTCGTGCCTCGTTCCTTTGCCATCAAAGTCCGGACCGGCCAATCGCTGAACCAGATCCGCTTCGTCCGCGGGGAAGCCACCGTGAGCGACGCATCCTTGAAAACGCTCCACAGCAAATCTCCCCTGCTCTATCACAATAGCGCTCCTAGAAAAGCGCTGGGGCAGCGGGAGTTCCGCTCCGAACGCGGGCTGTTCTTGCGCATCGACCTGAAGGGCGACGACCGGACAGACTCAGGCATCATCGGCTATCGTGCCAAGAAGAATAGCCACGTCATCGATTTGGCCAAAGTCGGGCACTATACCGCCGCGGATTTCTGGGAGCCGCTCTACCGCCATCGACATGACAGCCTGCTCCTGGAGCCGGAAGAGTTTTACATTCTGGCATCCAAGGAACGGATTCGTGTGCCGGCCGGGTACGCCGCCGAGATGGTCGCGTATGAAGCGGCCTGCGGAGAATTGCGCACGCACTACGCGGGATTCTTCGATCCGGGCTTCGGGTATGGAGCGAAAGGAGAGATCAAAGGGACGCAGGTGGTGCTGGAAGTCCGTCCCCACGACGTGCCGTTTCTAATACACGACGGGCAGACATTTTTTAAGGTTGTATATGACCGCATGCTCGACGTACCCTCACAGCTCTACGGCACCACGTTAGGATCGTCGTATCAAGGGCAGGCGCTCACCCTCAGCAAACATTTCAAAGTGTAACGATGGCACCGACGGACCTCCCAACCAAAGATCCTGCTCCCGCCCCGTCGCCGGGTCACGTAGACGGCGAGACGAGCGAGGACAAGCAACTCAGCGTCGCCGGCATGATGACCGGCACGGCGCTGATTTTCATCGGGTTTCTGAATGTGTTTTTGTCGATCAGCGGCGGCTTTGAAATCAACGCCGTCCCGCTGCTGATCTACTTCGGCGGGATCGCTGTCTGGGCCAACGCGGTCATCGAGAACCCCACCTGGCGTTACAGCGTCATGATCGGCGCCATCGCGCTGGGGTTGGGCTTCTTTCACTACGGCGAAGTGCTCTTCTGGCACAAACAGGTCGTCTTCTGGACGACCGTCGTCGTCGTCATGTACTTCATGTTCAGAGAGCCGAAAACACCGGACAGATAAGCCCCGATGATGATTTCCGTCATCATCCCGACTCTGAACGAATCTTCGACCATCGCTCGCACGCTCACCCGCACCGTCGCCTTGGGATTCGACGACATTATCGTCAGCGACGGCGGCAGCACCGACCCCACCGTCCCCCTGGTCCAAGCCTGTTGCGCCAGAGTGCCGGCCGTGCGGCTGGTCACCGCGCCGACAGGCCGCGCCCGCCAACTGAATGAAGGCGTGAAGGCCTGCCGCGGCGATGTAATCCTGTTTCTCCACGCCGACACGGAATTACCCCCGACCGCCAGGACAGCCATTGAGTCCGCGTTGGAAAATATCCGCTATATCGGAGGCCGGTTTGACGTCCGTTTCGACCGGCCATCACGATGGGGGACGGTCATCAGCTGGTTCATGAACCGCCGCTCGCGGCTCAGCGGCATTGCCACGGGCGACCAAGCGATCTTCGTCCGCCGTCAGATCTTTGAACAGATGGGCGGTTTCCCCGATATTCCGTTGATGGAAGATATTGAATTCAGCCGGCGATTGAAACGCCGGGGCCCGACCGCGGCGCTCACGGATCAGGTCGCGACTTCGTTTCGCCGCTGGGAGAAAAACGGCCCTCTGCGCACAATTCTCTTGATGTGGACGCTGCGGTTCCTGTATTGGCTGAGGGTCAATCCCACCCGACTCAACAATTTCTACAGGACGGTGCGCTAGCAGGCGCGGGGCTAGCGGCACGAGGCCGGAAGCTAAAGGAACATATGGAGCACAAATCAGAAAATACAAAAGGCGTTCATCCCCCCTCCCGCCCCCTGCCTCAAGCCTCTCGCCGGCCAAGCACGGGAAGCGCCCTCGTCATCTTCGCGAAGGCCCCGATTGCCGGACAAGTCAAGACCCGGCTCTGCCCCCCGCTGACACATGACGAGGCCGCCACCCTCCACGGCAGCTTTGTCATCGATATGCTCGAACGCACCAAAGTTGCCACGACAAAACTGACGTTGCCCTTCGATCGTTATCTGGCCTGCGCGCCATCATCCACTCTTGTCTTCTTCCAGATCATGGAAGAGCGGCAGAGTGTGAAGCTGATCGATCAGGTCGGCGATGACCTGGGCGCGCGCATGCAGCAGGCCTTTGCAACCATGTTTGGCAAGGGCTATCAACGGGTCTTCATTGTCGGCACCGATATCCCGTCGCTCCCGCTCGACTATTACATACAGGCTCCGGCCTTGCTGGACACACACGACGTTGTATTGGGACCGGCCCTCGACGGCGGCTACTATTTGATCGGCCTCAAACAGCCCAGACCGGAACTCTTTGCCGGCATCGCCTGGTCCGCCGACCGCGTGCTCGCGGCGACGCAGGAAAAAGCCGCAGGTCTCGGCTTGAAGACCGCTCTGCTTCCGTCATGGCGCGATGTCGACACCATCGACGATCTCCGGGCATTGATGGACGCCAGCGCCATGGACGCAAAGAAACCGAAAAATGAACAGGACTTTTCAGCGCGCACCGCCGACGCGCTGCAGCATCTGGCCAAGCGCCTGCGGGCGCAAACATAACCACCGTTTTCACCACGGGGTCGATTATGAACGAACGTGTCGCACTCATCACCGGCGGAGCGAAAGGCATCGGGCGGGGGATCGCCCTTGATCTGGCCTCGCGAGATTGGAAAATCGCCATTTGCTATCGCACCAGCGAAGCCGAGGCGCAAAAGACTGCGCTGGCCGTCACGGAACGAGGCGGGCAGGCGCTGGCCATTCGCTGCGATGTGTCGGACCCGATTGCGGCGAAGAATCTCGTGGCTCAAGTTGAACAGACATGGAGCGGCATCAACGTGCTCATCAACGGAGCCGGTCCGTACCATCGCATCAATCTTATCGAAGAAACGGTCGAGGGCTGGAATGAGATGTTCGACGGCAATCTCCATCCCATCTTCTATCTGGCCAAAGCGGTCGCGCCGGGCATGAAAGCCCGCAAGAGCGGCCGCATCATCAACTTCAGCATGGCCAACGCGGATCAGATGATCTCGCAGCCGGATGTCACAGCACACTACATCGCCAAAGCCGGGGTACTCATCCTGACCCGAACGCTGGCCAAGTTACTCGCGCCACACGGTATCACCGTGAATGCCGTCTCGCCCGGCTTCATCGATTCCGGCAGTGCCCCTCCGGAAGAATTGGCCGGCATGACAAAACGCATTCCGGCCGGCTACATCGGCACAATCGACGACACTGTCGCCGCCGTGCGATACTTGCTGAGCGAAGACGCGCGCTATGTGAACGGGGCGAACATTCAGATCAGCGGGGCATGGGGGATATGAAGAGAGTGGGACTGTCCCCGTGGCGGTTTCTTGCTCACTGAACGCGCACCGGGAACAATCGAAGTTTTAGAGGCTCTTCTCCTTGGTGAGTGGGTAAACGAAGCGCGGGAAACGGCATTTCT
>CAZWOX010000037.1:0-30977 GCA_964635345.1 uncultured Nitrospira sp. | reverse complement strand
AGAAATGCCGTTTCCCGCGCTTCGTTTACCCACTCACCAAGGAGAAGAGCCTCTATTCATCTCGCCTATCTATCAAGCAAGGCCCCGACGGAATCCATTGACCCTCGGCTCGTCCTCGCATAAAATCGCTCTATGTCTGTTCCACCTAAGTGGCCAATGGGCGGGGCCGGGCCGTTTGGCATGCCGATGAGGAACTCGCGCGCCAATGTCTCCCCAAAGGCCGATCAATTCGGCGCGCTCCAAGCGTCGCTCTTATATTGCCCACATTGTCGCGTTGCCACACCCACGCGAGAACGGCTCCTGCTTGTCTTGCCGTCAGGCAATCTCTATGAATATCTCTGCCAGCACTGCGGGACTTCAACCGGCTCCAAGACCGATACCAATAGTGTCGATCTTGGAATATCCGGACGCTAACTCTGTTTACGATTGCGGATTGAAAGGCTGCAAAGAGAAAGTGGGGGCATCTTCCCCAGAGGGAGTTCTGCGAGCTGTAGAGACCGTAATGTGACCGGGGCAGATCACCTTCGGCAGGAGCCCCGTTTTATCCGACTTGTTCGAGGGGAATTCCTTCCTCGATCAGCATCACTGGAATATTCTCACGAATGGGATAGAAGATCTTCGCGTCGGCGCGCACTAGACCGCCGTCTACTTGTTGAGTGACGCCTTGCTTGGCCCTATTCTGTAGTCCGCCACGACCAATCGCTTCGTTAAGCCGTCGAATGAGGCCCTCCTCTGCCAGTGAAACCGGCTGTTTTGTTTCAGGGCAGCAAAGAATTGCTAACAGATCCTTGTCTATAGCCATCACGGTTTCCCTTCATCGAGCGCACGCGCTTGCTCAAAACTCCTCAACGCGCCTCTAGAATAGTGCACCGCATGCCGTGAGATCAAGAGAACGAACGCAGAGTGCTTCTGTGGCACCGTAGTTTCTGTTACACTTGGCCACTACAGTTACTCATCTTTATTCTGGTGAAGTTTCATGCCACGCGAAATCTGGCGAGTCTTTGCTACAGGTCTTTTCTTACTTGTCCCGGCTTGGGCCACGTATCTCATCCTATCTACCCTGTTCTGGGCTCTTGATGAACTGGTTACCAAAATAGTCGGCGATCGGTTCCCTCTTTACATCCCTGGTCTCGGGCTCGTCACCATGATTATCCTAGTCATCGCCGTGGGAGCGTTCACGACTCACCTGATTGGTCAACGGATTGTGTCGTTTCTGGAACGCCGGTTGGATCAAATCCCTCTCGTGCGCAGTATTTACCTGACGATGAAGGGAATGACCGATATCCTGAACTTTCGGTCGAGATTCGGTCAAAGCACTGTGGTGGCATTTCCATTTCCTCGTGACGGACTCTGGGCGTTGGGATTTGTCATGGGAACAGCTCCCCCCGTCCTTCAAGTCTCACCCATCGACCGGCTTCTGATGATCTTTGTTCCGACCGCCATTCATCCATTTACCGGCTACCTCGCGTTTGTTCCGGAAGGGCAGATGCATCCTCTCAATTTGCCAGCAGAAGATGCGATGAAAATGGAATTCTCCGCAGGATTATTCAAGCCAGCGACCGGTTGGTTACAACCCCCTCGCGCATCACAGCGATCAGCATGACAAATCAACAAGCATGGAATATCAGGCTGGGCCGTCTTGATGACATCGAACGTCTTGTCGCATTCAGTCAAGCGATGGCCTTGGAAACCGAAGGCCGACGATTAGACGCGGATCGCCTTCAACGGGGGACACGGGCTCTGCTGAATTCAACCATTCATGGATTCTTTCTGGTGGCTGAACAGTCGCAAGCCAACCAGGTTGTGGGTCAACTGATGATCACCTATGAATGGAGTGACTGGCGCAATGCGTCATTTTGGTGGATCCAAAGTGTCTATGTCGATCCGGCCTGGCGGCGGAAGGGCGTCTTTCGGAACATGCACGCGAAGGTGATCGAGCAGGCGAAGGCCGATCCGAATGTCTGCGGCGTGCGCCTCTACGTGGAATCGGAAAACCGCATCGCTCAAGACGTGTATCGACGTGTCGGCCTCAAGCCCTCATCCTATTCCGTATTTGAAACGGATTTCGTGCTTGGCCACGCACGCAGTTTAAAAGATCGTCCGGACGAAGCATAGCAAGGAGACTCAATGCTCAAGAGGTACATGTATATTGTTCTCATGGCAGTGCTGCTTGTGACCCAAGGGTGTGTGGTCACGCGAGGCACACTCGGCGAACCGCTGAGGGATGAGTCGATCGCACAGATCAAGAAGGGCAGCAGCACCACGAGTGAAGTGGTGGCTCTGTTGGGAGCTCCCGAGCGCATTGTGCGAGGGAATGATCGAGAAATCTTTCATTACTACTACTATGATGGAAAATCGCCTGCCTTGTTGCTTTTGATCCTGAATTTCGTTCGGATGGAAGTCAAAAGCGACAATCTCTATGTCTTCTTTGGACGAAACGGTCTTGTAGAAGACGTGCTGTACAGCAAGCGAACGCCGAATGTGGAATTCAAGCTCTGGCCGTTTGGAGACTAATTTCGTGATCTCTCAGTGGCTTTCACGTGGATTGCTTGTCGTCCTCTGTGCGGCCATCACGGCGGGTTGTAGTGTGCGCAGAGCGGTCGTGAACGATGCTATTGCGCCCTCCACAGTCGCCTTCATCCAATCAGGAATGACCACCCTGCCGCAAGTCGTCGCCCAGCTTGGAGCTCCCGACGAGATTGTAGAGTCGGAATTTGGTTTAGCCACGATCTATCAATGGAGCGACACGAAGGGATCGAGCGTTGATTTCGGTTTCATTGCCCGGTTCTTTTCACCCTATTCTCCGTCCATGACACTTGCCAGGACAGGTATCGACATGGAACAGCTCCATGTCCACTATGACACTCAGGGAGTCGTGCGGACGTTCGGGTTTACCAGACATGAGCCGGCTCGTCCTCTCCTATGGTTTTGGCCTTTCTGATTCCACTTTTCCCATCGCTCATCTTGTCAATTGCTGCCTCCGCGCGGTCCCGTTATAATGCCGCGCATGGGTATGGGCTCTCCTGAAGATCGGTCTTTCTCCGACGCCATTCTCGATTCTTCGTCTTATATCCCCGCCGATCGCGACACCGAATTCATGCAGCGGGAAGAGCTGCGCCCTCTGAGGCTCGGACTTGAATTGCTCAAGCCGGAACTCATTCAGAAGGAGCAGGGGATTCAATCCACGATCGTAGTATTCGGGAGCGCCCGATTACAGGAGCCCGTTGCCGCGGAAGCGGCCCTGCTCATGGCCGAACGAGCAGTGGCTCAGCATCCGAATGATCCGGCCCTCCAGCGCCACGTTGCAGTCGCCAAGCGCCAACGCGATCTCTCTGCGTACTACGATGTGGCCCGTGAGTTTGCCCGGTTAGTATCCAGTTCCTGCCAGATCGACGGGCAATGTGACTATGTCATCGTGACCGGCGGAGGACCGGGCATCATGGAAGCGGCCAATCGTGGAGCGGCGGACGTGCAGGCGAAGTCCATCGGCCTCAACATTACCCTGCCGCACGAGCAGCGCCCGAATCCCTATATCACCCCGGAGCTCTGCTTTCAGTTTCGCTACTTCGCGTTGAGGAAGATGCACTTTCTCATTCGTGCGAAAGCCTTGGTTGCCTTTCCAGGGGGATTTGGCACTCTCGACGAATTATTCGAAACGTTGACCCTTATCCAAACAGGAAAAGTGACCGGAGTCAGCGTTGTGCTGGTCGGCCGGGCATTCTGGGAACGCTTGATCAATTGGGATTTTCTCATCGACCAAGGATTGATCGGTCCGCAAGACCTGGGTCTCTTTCACTATGCAGAAACCGCGCAGGAAGCGTGGGATCTGATCGCCCGCAACCACGCTGTGAGGCCGAAGACATGAAGCTCTCTTTCCATGGCGCAGCGCGCTCGGTGACCGGGAGTCGGCATCTGATCGAGACGTCCAGTTGCCGGCTGCTGCTGGATTGCGGCATGTTTCAGGGCCGACGGGAAGAAGCTGCGGCGCAGAATCGCGACCTTGGATTCGATCCTAAATCGCTGTCCGCCGTGCTTCTGTCGCATGCTCACATTGATCACTCCGGTGCTCTGCCGATGCTGGTGCAGCAGCGCTTTTCCGGTAAAGTTCATCTCACGCGGGCGACAGCCGATCTCACGACGATCATGTTGCAGGACGCGGCCAGGATTCAGGAGAGCGACTGTCGCTATGTGAACAAGAAAGAGCGGCGGCGGGGCAAGAAGTGCGTGCAGCCCTTATTCGATACCAACGATGTGGATGCTATCATCAGGCGCTTTGTCGGTGCGCGCTATCACGATGCCATCAAGATTGCTCCACGGGTGACGGCAATGTTTCACGACGCCGGACATATTCTTGGCTCGGCTGCCGTCCGTGTGAAGTACACTGTCCGGGGGAATACAACGACCGTACTCTTTAGCGGCGATCTGGGGCGATCGCACATGCCGATTCTGCGTGATCCGGAACCGCCGCCTCCCTGTGACGTGCTCATTCTCGAATCAACCTACGGCGACCGTCTGCATGAGCAAGCCGGCGAGGAGATGAAGAAGAAGGCTGAGGACTTGATCGCCCACGCGAAAGCGCACAAGAGCAAAATCATCGTCCCTGCCTTCGCCGTCGGGCGGACACAAGAATTGGTGATGCGGATCAAAGAACTCGTTGCCGAGGATCGCATCGATCCGATTCCCATCTATATCGATTCCCCGCTGGCATCCAAGGCCACCGAGGTTTTTCGCCAACACCCTGAATGCTATGACGAGGAAACCTACCGCACGTTTACGGAAGACGGCGATCCCTTTGCGTCGCGCTATATTCGCTTTGTCTCGTCGCCGGAGGACAGCAAGCGACTGAATGCAATGAAGGGGCCGATGGTCATTATCTCCTCCTCAGGCATGTGTGAAGGAGGGCGTGTTCTTCATCACCTGAAGCATGCCATTGAAGACGAGGCGAACGTCATCGTCTTCGTCGGTTTTCAGGCGGAACATACGCTGGGCCGGAAGTTGGTCGAAGGATGGGATGTCGTACCAATCTTCGGCGTGCCGACACAGCGGCGCGCTCAAGTGGTGAAATTCAACGGGCTCTCCGCCCATGCTGATCGTGACGATTTGCTGGCGTACGTCCGTGCTATCGATCCGCTGCCCGGCAAGATTTTCATTGTCCACGGTGAAGAGAAACAAGCCCTCTCTCTTGGCGCGGCCATTCATGCCGAGCATCACGGCATTGAAGTCCAGATTCCCCATCGAGGAACAACCCATGACATCTAGCCGCAGAGCAATGGCTGCGTTGGTCTGTGTGTTCGCGTTCTGCGGATGCCTGTCAGCGGGTGCAGCGCAAAGTGCTGAACTGCGTCAGCGCGCTCGGGATCTTGGCATTACGATCGGAGAGTATCCGACCGGTCCGCTGAATACCATCACCGATGTTGCAGGCGTGAAGGTCGGGCAGACCACACTCATCTCCGGGGAGGGCGCGCTCAAACCGGGAACTGGGCCGGTGCGCACCGGAGTGACCATCATCGTCCCCCGCGAGGATGTCTGGCACAAAAAGGTCGCGGCCGGCGCCTTTGTGCTCAACGGCACCGGCGAGATGACCGGACTCTCGTGGGTTGCGGAGTCGGGATTCCTGGAGTATCCGATCGCGCTGACGAATACCCTGAATGTGCCGCGCGTGGCGAACGGCGTGATGAGCTGGATGATCAAGCAGTATCCCGAGATCGGCATCTCCGACGATACCCTCACACCCGTCGTCGCCGAATGCGACGACGGGCGATTGAACGACATTCAAGGCCGCCATGTCTCAGAGCAGGATGTGATGGCCGCGTTGGACGGCGCGAGCAGCGGCCCGGTCAGGGAGGGCACGGTCGGGGCAGGGACCGGCATGGTGTCGTATGGATTCAAAGGCGGCATCGGCACGGCATCACGACGACTCCCTGATAAAGAGGGCGGCTACACCGTCGGGGTCTTGGTCAATGCCAACCATGGCCGCAGGCCGGAACTCGTCGTCGGAGGCGTGCCGGTCGGGCGTTTGTACGAAGCGACTTCACCGGCCGCGCAGGCACCTTCGCCCGGACAAAGTGAAGGCTCCATTATTATTGTCATCGCCACCGATGCGCCGCTCGATAGCCGGCAACTCACCAGGCTGGCCAAGCGCGCCGCGCTCGGCCTTGCGCGCACCGGCTCCAGCGCCCGGCACGGCAGCGGCGATTTCATGCTGGCCTTCTCCACCGCCAACGTCATTCCGCACTATCCCAAAGAGCCCACCTATAATCTGACTCATCTCGCCGACACCCATCTCAATCCTCTGATCGTGGCCACTGTCGAAGCCACAGAAGAAGCGATCCTGAACGCCCTCACCATGGCCACGACGGTCACAGGCCGCGACGGCCATCGTGTCGAGGCCATCTCTCTGACCCGCTTGCGGACGATTCTGGATCAGCGCGCCAGGTAGAGCGCCTCCCAAGTTGCAGATTGTGCATGATACGCGATGATGGTCGCGGGTGGGACTATTGAAATCCCTATCGGAATTCCCTACAGTTCCGCCGACCGTGTTGTGGCGATTCACCCGTCACCTACTATGCAATACTGAAGGAGATATGATGATCCTTCACATTCTCTCGACGCTCTTCCTATCGATCTGTCTGGCCCTTCCGGTTCATGCGCAAGACGTAGCCGGCGCGATGGATCACCCGATGCTCACGCGCTATCCCAAGTCGGTCATCAAATGGCACGACGTGCAGACGTTCATGCCGTACAAGATCGCCGTGGGCAAAGTCAGCGGCTATCGGAAGATCGACGAGTGGGTGGAGACGAAGGGAAAGGTCACGCGGATCTATTATGAGTTGCTCGGCGAACGGACTCACGCCGACGTGTATGCGAACTATAAAAAGGCGCTGACCGACGCAGGCTTTAAGCTGATGGCCGACGGATTTCATCCTCAGTCCGGCGTCTCGCCGGAGATTGGGACGAGAAACTGGCTCACGATCATGTATGCCGCCAATGCGCTGCCGGCCGGCGCCGGGGTTGATCTGCTCCATGGCTCGGCGACGTCGGGCGGCAGCGCCTTTCTCGCGGCGAAGAAGGAGCAGGGCGGAGGGGTGGCCTATGTCGCGATCGGCTTGACCCAACAGCGCGCCGACCGCGTGAGCTTCCTGATCGACGTGATCGAAGTGGGCAACGTGGAGACGGGGCTGGTGACGATCGATGCGGAGGCGATGGGCAAGGACATCGATCAGTACGGCAAGGTGGCGCTGTACGGACTCTATTTCGACCACGACAAGGCGGTGCTGAAGCCGGAATCCAAGCCAGCGCTCACGGAGATCGCCAAGCTGCTGAAGGCGCGGCCGACGCTGAACGTCTATGTTGTGGGCCATACCGATTCCACGGGCTCGTTCGCCTACAATCTCAAACTCTCCGCGGACCGCGCACGCGCGATCGTCGATGCGTTGGTGAAGAACTACGGTATTGCGTCGGCCAGGCTGGAGCCCCATGGTGTGGCCTCGCTGGCGCCGGTCGTGACGAATCAATCCGACGGCGGGCGGGCCAAGAATCGACGAGTCGAACTGGTGGCGCGGTAGGGGCTGGACTTGCGCCGGAGCAGAGGGGTGATGGGCGATGGCACAGGTGAAGCGACATCGGCTCATGCTGAGCCTGTTCGGCTTGCTGTTGGTCGTGACGTCTTGTTCAGGTAAGAATCCCGGCGAACCCTGTGTCTGGAAAGATTCCGGCTTTACGGCCACCCACGATTGTCGAATGGGGAGCTTTTGTCTTCGGTCGGTGTCCTGTCCCGGCGGCAAGCAGGTGAACTATAGCCGTTGTGTGAGCGGGCAGTGCAGCCCGGATCGCCCTTGTCCCCCCGGTCACATCTGTGTCCGTTATAGCGAGAATGCTTCGTACTGTATTCCCGAGCCGGTGTGCGAAGAAGAGCAACGGAGCCCATAGTGCCACTCTCGCGGCAGATGTGATGTTACGACGGGGATGTTATCCGAGCGGCACGGATCGGTGAGCACGGTAAGGAATTCATTCACACGTCAGCAGCAAGGGAGGGATTGACGATGACCCTTGGTTGGCAGAACAAATCGACATGGTGGGTCCTGCTGCTCGTTGGGCTATCGCCGACGCTCGCCACCGCCGCAGGTGAGCCCTCGATAAGGTTCTATCAGGAGAAGGAGGGGCAGATCACCTACTATCTCATTGGAGGACCGAAAGGCACGGTGACCTTCATCTGGACGGACTATGGCGATAAGACCAGACGCGAAACCCATACCACCATGCAGATGATGGGCATCACGCAAGAAAACCATAGCGTCGTCTATACAGACGGTCTGTGGATGTAGCAACTCGATCCGGAAAAGCAGGAGGCCATCAAGCGGAAGAATCCGATGTATGCGTCCCTTGTGGACCAAGACCAGTGTGGACCAAGACCAGCTGGCCCGCCTGAAGAACGGAGAAGCATTCATGAAGGCATTGGGAGGAGTCGCGACAGGGAAGGACAAGATCCTTGGGTATGCCTGCGACATATGGGAACTGAAACAGTTGATGATGACCACCTGCGTGACGAGCAAATGGTTGGCGCTCTGGACGAAAAGCGGGATGGGCGACATGGGCATGCAGCAGACCGCTACGTCGATCAACATCGGGCCTGTGCCGCCGGGGAGCACGTCGCTGCCGGCGGGTGTGCGCGTCGTCGAGGGTGTCGATCCGATGGAGCAGCTCCGACAGTTACGGCAACAGAGCCCCGGACGCTCGTCGACTCGGAACAAGAAAGGCCGGCCGCTGACCGCGGAGGAGATGCAGGAGGCGGAGAAGCTGCGTGAGCAGTTTCAGGGGAAGGATATGAACCAGATGATGGAGTCTATGAAGAAGATGCAGGAATAATTCAAACCCAAAAGCGGCGCGCCGAGCCAGTAAGACGAAGGACGCGGCCGCTTCACGCTGAAAGGAGAGCAGGATGACGCATCGACGGGACCTTCACATGTTGGCGGGGCTGGGACTCTTCTGCGCAGTGCTATCCGGCTGTTCCGATAAATACATGGATCAACTCATGGATCGGACATCTCGGAGCGCGGAGCGCCAGGTCCAACAGCGGATCAATCAGCGGATCGACCAAGGGATCCATAAGACCATCAATAAGGCCGAAGACTCGGTCGTCTGCGCGGCCACCGATCCGGAGTGCATGAACAAAGCCAAAGAGGCGGGGAAGAAAGTCGTGCTGAGCGGATCTGAAGACTTGCCCGATACCATGAAGTGCGCCGCGAGTGACCAGGCCTGTTTGACTGAAGCCAAGCAATCGGGCAAGAAAGTCAAAATTATCGACGACGGCGTGCTTCGGTGCAAGGCCACGGATGCCGGGTGCCTCCGTCGAGCCCAAACTTCCGGTCAATCGGTGGAGATCATCGACTGACCATGAACTGCCCCTGCCGCCATGCTCCAATCCCGCGCCTTTCCCGCACCTTGCGCTTCGACGCCGCCTTGGCGCGCCGCTCTGCATGACACGGGGTCGGTGTGGGTCGTTCGCCCTTCACCATATGATGACGCTTTCATTCACAACCCCTCGCCGGGTTCCCCCTGCGCAAAGGATCACGCTGAGTTGAAGTTCAGTATCGAAGGCCATACGGACGGCGACGAAATGCGGCGACAGAGCGAACAGGAAGGGAACGCTCAGGCCGATCTCCTGAAGTCCATGATGGAACGGTTCAAGGAGGGAAACTTCGGGGGAGCCTCAACCGATCTCAATCGGCACAACCAGGGGTTTACGGACGCCCGGACGGAGGGGTTGGTCGGTTGTCTCGCCATCGAGTTCGGCGACTGGATTCGTGTGGTCAAGCCGATCGTGCAGTCGAGCCGAGCGGTGTTCGGCGGGACGGCCACGATCGACGAATACTATTCGACCAGTCAGGCCTCCGTCCGGGCTCAAATCCTTCTTTCCCCGACCGCCGACGGCATGGCAGAGGTGTGGAACCCCAGGTCGCTCGGCAAGGAGTATACGGATGACAAGACGTTTCCGGACGGGACCGTGGCCCGCGTGGGACCGAAGAAGATCGTGGCTAGAGTGGGACATGCGTTTCTGTCGTGGGAGACCAAACTCGGGACCCTCTCTGCCGGCGAACTCTGGTTGGTCGCCGGCCACAGCATCGACCGAGCCTGCGTCAAAAGCCGGTCGTAGGGGAATCATCGCCACGATCGAAGCGACCGAAGAAGCGATCCTCAACGCCCTCACCATGGCGATGACCGTAGTTGGCCGGGACGATCATCGTGCCGAGGCCATCAATCCGGATCGGCTCAGAGCCTTGGCATCCGGATCAAGATCCTGATATTCGAGATCAGGGATAACAGGCGGGCTTTAGCAAGCCTCTGAATGCTGAATTGATCCGGCGAGCGTGCTCCAACCTCTTCGTATGCCGGTCCGGACAGTTATGATGAAACTGTGCGCTTGCAATTCTCGCCGGTGGCTCGTTATCCTGCCAACGAACTGTAGATTCTAGGAGTGCGCTTCGATGAATGAATATCAGATCGGCGGCGGCTTGCGTCTTCTGACCGCGGTGGAGAAGACGGAGGCCTTTGCCGAGTTTCTCAAGACGCGGATGACGCGCGCGCTGGAGACGGAAGATCCCACCGAACTGCATTATTTGCTGGCGCAGCTCGACGACTATCACTCGTATCTCTGGCGGTACTATAAAAAACTCGCGAGCGACCGATCCGAACGCATGAATCCCGGCGTGTAACGGGACGACGATCTCCATGCCCAGCTTGTCTCCGACATTCCCCATCCAGGCCGCGACGTTCCACTTCGTATCCGCGGTGTCCCGCAATCCTGATACGGAAGCCGCAGCCCGTGATTTGGTCGATGAGGCGCGTGCCAAGTTGGGGGGTATCACGCCCGATCTTGCGTTCGTATTCTTTTCCTCTCACCATGTCTCTCGCGCCGAATTGGTTGCGGAAACGATGACCGATGTGCTGGGGGCCAGAGTGTCGCTCGGCTGTAGCGGCGAAGGGGTCATTGCCGGGGCGGAGGAATTGGAAACGTCTCCCGCCGTCACGTTGTGGACGGCCTGCCTTCCCGGTGTCACCCTCACTCCCGTCCGACTCTCCTTCTCGCAAGCGCAGGATCAATTTTCGTTGCCAGGCCGGCCTGAATCAGACGGGCAAAAGAGCACGTTTCTCCTTCTCGCAGATCCATTCTCCACTCCGATGCAGGATGTGCTGAGTCTGTTGGAAGAGCGTTATCCGGGAGCGGCGGCGATCGGAGGATTGGCCGGCGGCGGGCAGGATGCCGGTGAGAATCGGCTGTTTCTCGGACGGCAAACCTTTGAGAACGGGTTGGTCGGGGTGCGGATCAGCGGGCCGATTGAGGTGCGACCGGTCATCTCGCAAGGGTGCCGCCCGATCGGCGAGCGCTACGTGGTGACGAAAGCCGAGCACAACCTCATGCATGAGATGGGCGGAACGCCGGCACTGACCAGGCTTCAGACGGTCTTCGAGTCGCTCGGGGGCGATGACCGGCGTCGGGCTCATCGGGCACTCCACGTCGGCATCGTGATCGATGAGCATCGCAACCGGTTTGAGCGGGGCGATTTTCTCGTGCGCAATTTGGTGGGCGCCGACCAAACGACCGGTGCCGTGGCCATCGGAGATGTGGTGCAGGAAGGCCAGACGGTCCAGTTTCACCTTCGCGATGCCAAGTCGGCGAGCGAAGATCTGCACTTGTTGCTGGCGGCCGATCGCGCGCGCCATCCGAACGCGCCGCTCGGCGCGCTCGTGTTCAGCTGCTGCGGGCGCGGCCAGGGGCTGTTCGGCAGACCGCATCATGATTCAGAGGTTCTGGCGGAGCGATTGGGGCAGATCCCGGTCGCCGGATTTTTTGCGCAAGGCGAGATCGGCCCGGTCGGCGGGCGCAACTTTCTTCACGGGTACACGGCCAGCATGGCGCTGTTTGCCCAACCAACGTCACCGGCAGGGGTGAAATGAATAGCCTGTATGGACGCATTGTGTTCACTGCAATTGTGGCGATGGGTATTCCATCTTTGGGAGTAGGAGGCAGCATGAGCGGGAGCGAGTTATCGGCATCGGATGGAAAAGAGATTACGACGTCATCCGGCTTGCAATACATCGATCAAGTTGTGGGAACCGGCGACAGCGCGAAGGCGGGACAGACGGTCTCCGTTCATTACACCGGCTGGCTGACCAATGGTAAAAAGTTCGATAGTTCAGTAGACCGTGGGCAGCCCTTCTCTTTCAGGCTCGGTGTCGGACAGGTGATCAAGGGCTGGGATGAGGGGGTGCAAGGGATGAAAGTCGGCGGAAAGCGCAAGCTGACGATCCCCTCGAATCTCGGATACGGGGCGCGTGGAGCCGGCGGTCTCATTCCTCCTCATGCCACGCTGGTGTTCGATGTCGAATTACTCGGCGTGCAGTAATCGGACAATCCGATGAAACAGACACCACTCATCGCTCAACATCGAGCGGCCGGGGCCAAGCTGGTCGATTTTGCCGGATGGGAGATGCCCATCCAGTATTCCGGGGTGCTGGACGAGTACCATACCGTCCGCAGCAAGGCCGGGCTCTTCGACGTCAGCCATATGGGCCGGCTGATGGTGTCAGGAGCCGGCGCGCTGGCGTTTCTCCAATCGGTTACGACGAATGATGTGGCCAAGCTGGCGGTCGGCCAGGCGCACTATTCCATGGTGTGCAACGACGAAGGCGGAATCAAGGACGACATCTTTGTCTACCGGTTGAAGCCGGGGGACTATCTGCTCTGTGTCAATGCATCGAATCGCGAGAAAGTGTTGACCTGGTTGCAAGCCCACCTGCGCGATACGAGTGTCGTTCTGGAAGACCACTCGGATCAGATGGCCCAAATCGCCCTTCAGGGGCCGTTGTCCAAAGATATTATGATCGCCCTGGGCGGCACGGCGGTGACGACACTCCAGCTTCACCATACCTGCGAGGCGACGCTTGCGTCGATCCCGACCCTTATTGCGCGGACCGGCTATACCGGCGAATTCGGATATGAGTTGTATGCTCCGTCCGATCGTGCCGGGCTGCTGTGGAAGCGGATCGTTGAAGCCGGAGCTTCGAAAGGACTGAAGCCGGCAGGATTGGGCTCGCGCGACCTGTTGCGTCTGGAAATGGGCTATCTTCTCTACGGCAACGACATCGATGAATCGACCACTCCGATCGAAGCGGCCGTCGAGTGGACGGTGCGCGTCGAGAAGGGTGATTTCGCCGGGCGTGCGAAGCTTGTCGCACAGAAAGAAGGCGGGCCGGGCAAGCGGTTTGTCGGATTCGAATTGTTGGAGAAGGCGGTGCCGCGGCACGGGTGCAAGATCTTCGATGCCCGCTTATCCGAACCCATCGGTGAGGTGTCGAGCGGAAATCTTTCGCCGATCCTTCAGAAGGGGATCGGTCTGGGCTATGTGCCATCTGTACTGTCGGCAATCGGCACTCGGCTCACGATTGATATTCGAGGGAAAGCCGTGCCGGCGCAGATCGTGAAGACGCCGTTCTATCGGCGCAAGGGTTAGCCTAGCCTATGTCAACTCGACAAATCTATACAGGCAAGGTCGTCACCCTCAATATCGATACGGTCACCCTGCCGAACGGCGTGACGGTCGATCTGGAGACAATTCGCCATCCTGGCGCGTCGGCCGTCGTCCCGATGAAAGAGGATGGCAGAGTGGTGCTGATCCGTCAGTTCCGCCACGCGGCCGGCGGGTTCATTTATGAAATTCCTGCAGGCAAGCTCAATCCAGGTGAAGATCCGCTGAGTTGTGCGGCGCGAGAGCTGGAAGAAGAGATCGGCTATCGGGCGGCGACGTTCTCGCTGCTCTCCAGTATTTTCACCGCCCCTGGCTTTGCCGACGAAGTGATTCACGTCTATCAAGCGACGGGGCTCACGCAGGGAAGGCAACAGCTCGATCGGGATGAAGTGCTGGATGTGATTGAAATGCCGCTGGCCGACGCGATCAGAAAAATCGAAGACGGGACGATCCGGGATGCCAAAACGATTGTGGGATTGCAGGCGGTCTATATCAGAGAGTCGATGCGGCAGGGGAACCGCCCGAGAGGTCTCCCGCGTGAAGCGGGAAACCTCTCAAGCCAGCTAGCCTCGCCAAAAAACCAGACGGATCAGTGACCGCCCTTCTTCTCTTCTTTCTTCTTCTCGTCGCCGAACACGACGTGGCCGCCCTTCTTTTCTTCCTTCTTCTTCTCATCGCCGAACACCACCACGTGGCCGCCCTTCTTCTCTTCCTTCTTCTTCTCGTCGCCCGCGAAAGAAGGCGCACTGAACGAAACGGCCACTGCCACTGCCATGACTGCCATCAACATGCTCTTCATAGTAAATTCCTCCAGAAAGGTTGTTGAGATCCGTGCCGCTGATTGGGCACTGCACAGATATTGAGCAAGCCGCATGCCGGGTGTCTAGCGCATACTGTTTGTCCATGAATTCGAGGAGTTGCAGAGCGGCTCTAATCAAGCAATGAAGGTGAATTCCTTCTCATTCCTGTGGCAGATTGGCTGAGCCCTCACTAAACTGCCTCAATCATGATCGGGGAATGACATGGGCAACGGCGTAAGACTGTCTGATCGTATTCAACCAGGCGTGAGGATTCTCTTTGTCGGGATCAATCCTGGGCTGCGGTCTGCTCAGATGGGACATCATTTCGCCGGCCCTTCCAATCGCTTCTGGAAGCTGCTCTACGAGTCTCGGCTGGTGGCAGAGCCACTGACGTACCAGGAAGATGCGCGACTATCTGAATGGGGACTTGGACTGACGAATATCGTCGGCCGCCCAAGCCGCGGGATCGACAGCCTTTCGCCTCAGGAATATCGTGGGGGTCTGGCGGCCCTGACCAGAAAAGTACGGCGGTATCGGCCACGCATCGTGGCGCTGCTGGGCATCACGATTTACCGCGCCATGTATGGGGCGGAACGATCCTTACCGACGCGGATTCCGTTGGGCCCTACTATCAGCAACATTGCCGGGGCTCCAATTTTTCTCTTGCCGAACCCCAGCGGCCGCAACGCATGCTACTCATACGGGGATATGTTGGCTGCGTTTCGGTCGCTTCAAAAAGTCGCGAAACAAACGGCCTTAAAATCCGACCGGAGAAAGGCCTTTCAGTGATGTGTCGGCTCCCCCAGACATCCAGAAGGGAAAGACGTCCGGACAAATCTCGCCGGCAATCAACTCAAAACCTATGTCCTGTTTCTTTTCTTCCTGCCACAGGATGTCTGGAGTTAGACGGAGCCGGATGGTAAAATGAAAAAGATTCAGCTGCCTTTTTCGCGCGTGTTCCTGGCGCCGGCCTTGCTGTATAAAAACCGACGATTTTGCTTCCCGCCCCTAGGAGGAGTCATGCAGCGAGTCGGTCTTGTCATCTTCGCATCAATCGCATTTTGGATTGGGAGCACGACTTCAGGTGAAGCCCAGCCGACCACCCAGGACCTCATTGCCGGAGCCTTACAAGCCTGCCACGACGGGAGAATTGCCCCTGACCGAGCCACTCGATTGGCCCTTTACGAGAAGGGTCAATCCTTGGGGGAGCAAGCCGTTGCGGCTGACGAGCAGTCTGCCGATGCCCACTTTGCCTTGTTCTGCAATCTTGGAGAATTGATGCGTATCGATGGCGAGATGAGCCTCTCGTCCGTGTTTGGATTTCGACGGATGATGAAGGAGCTCAATCGGGCGCTCGAACTCAAGCCCGATCATCTCGATGCCCTCTCTGCCAGGGGAACGTTGCTGGTGCGACTTCCTTCCATGCTGGGCGGCGATCCGGAGAAAGGTGAACGGGTGCTTCGCCATGTCATTCATGAGGTGCCGGACGCCGTCAACGCGCGGATCAGTCTGGCAAAGAGCTATTGTAAGCGAGGCCGCCATCAGGATGCCGTGACGCTCGCGACGGAGGCATTGACACTGGCGAAGGCGCAACAACTCGACGACTTTATTCCTGAAGCTTCCAGAGTAGTCGCGCAGCTCCATGCCGTCGGAAACAAAGGAAACTAATCCGCTCGCTCTCCGCCCTCCCTTCTAGAACCGCTCCGCAAATCGTGCTATCTTCAGCGCGCCAATGCGTGTCGTCATCCGTCAAACGGGAAGACGGCGATTCGTGAGGGTCCTTCCTCCAATCCCTCGGTTGACGATTGAGCATTGACGGTTGACGAATGAGGGTAACCAGAAGAGAGCACACCACCATCACTTCGGCAGACAGCAGCAAGGAGCACGCACACTTATGTTACTGAGCGGCAAGAAAGGCCTCATAATCGGCGTCGCCAACAAGCACAGCATTGCCTGGGCCATCGCCCAGTCTGCCGCCGGCCAGGGCGCCACACTTATGTTCAATTACCAGAACGAGCGGCTGCGGGAGAATGTCGAGGAACTCGTCGCGACGATGCCCGGCGCGAAAGCGTTTCCCTGTGACGCCGGTGACGATGCGCAGATTGCAGCCATGATGCAGAACGTAGGCAAAGAAGTCGGCACGCTCGATTTCCTTGTCCACTCCATTGCCTTTGCCCCGCGTGAGGAACTCACGGGGCAATTCGTCAACACCACCCGCCAGGGTTTCGCGACGGCCTTGGACGTCAGCGCCTATTCACTTGTTGCCGTCACACGCGCTGCGCTTCCTCTTATGACCAATGGCGGGTCCATTGTCACGTTGACCTACCTCGGCGCAGAACGCGTCGTGCCGCACTACAATGTCATGGGCGTGGCCAAGGCCGCGCTGGAAGCCACCGTCCGCTACTTGGCGAACGACCTCGGTCCTAAGAACATCCGCGTGAATGCGATTTCTGCCGGGCCCATCAAGACATTGGCTGCCCGCGGAGTATCCGGCATCAGCAAGATGGTCGATCACCACAAGGAGTTTGCCCCGCTGCGCCGCGCAACCGAGCAGGGTGAAGTCGGCGACACCGCGTTGTTTCTCGTCAGTCCACTGGGGCGAGGCATTACCGGCGAGGTGATCTACGTGGATGGTGGATACAATATTCTGGGGTCACTGGCGTCGGTAGACTAACGTGCAGCGGGTCTCGCGAGAAACGCGGGACTGGCGGGAAATGCGTGAGAGGCTAAGGCGGAGGCATGGTATGTCGCGCGTGTCCCGCATCTCTTGCTTTTCTCGCGCGAGGGCTCACTCAAGCGTTCTCCTAAGCGCTTTCAACTGCCCTCGCTTCGTTTTGCTCTCCAACCGTCGTTGTTTTGCCCCTTTTGTCGGCTTCGTCGCCCGTCGCTTCTTGCGCGGGATCGCCACGCTCTGAATGAGCACTCGCAGTCGATCCAGCGCATCCTCTCGATTCCGTTCCTGAGTGCGATGTTGCTGGGCTTTAATCGTGATGATTCCATCCTCTGAAATGCGGTGGTCTTTTAACTTCAGCAGTTCTTGCTTGTAGAACGGAGGCAGGGATGACGCGTTGATATCGAACTGCAAATGGATGGCGGTGGAGACTTTGTTCACATTCTGCCCGCCGGCCCCCTGCGACCGCATCGCATGGATGTCGATTTCGGAATCGGGGATCATGACGTGTGGTGAGATGTGCAACATGGAGATCACGGATGTTGAAAAAGAAATGATGGGGTAGCTTGGACAATCCCTGTGCTCGCGGACCCCGCACATCTGCGTATTTATTCACTGGCGGTAAACGATGTGCTCGCCTGGAATAAAAACGCGTCTCGCCGCGCTGGGGTCGCGTCCCGCTCCAGCGCAATGTTAGATATCGCGCGTTCGATTCCTCCAAAAGTTCAGCCCCCACAGCACGAGACCCACAGCGACCCATTGCCACAGAGGAATGAACAGGAACAGAAGGCCGTTTTGGGCATCAAGATGAACGAAGAATCCATCGTAGTAGATGGACAGGCCGAAACAGGCAAGCCCGATACTTAAGAGGAGCACGGCTCTCTCGCGAACGAGGTTCGGTTCGCCCTTACTCAAGGTACGAAAAAGAAACCAGTAAGGAGATACAACCCAAGCGCCGAACACCAAGGAGACTAGCCACAGGAGTGGATGTGAAAGGTCCGCTGAGTAAACCATAATTCCGAGGCTGGCAAGAGCGGCCACCAGCAAAACCCCGCGGATGAGAAACGACAGCGTCATCACCGATGTTCCACTCTTTGTCTTTGCGACTCCGAACGCTTAAGCTCAGCCGGTGCTTCAGGCGGTCGGCTGGAGCGGATTGTTCGGCCACAGGGGGAATCAATCACTATGCAGCCCGCAAGAGAAACTCAACTTTCACGGCGTCGTAAGGAAATTCTATGGCACCATCCTCCGTGCGGGAAAGCAATCCAGCGCCAAGAAGCGCAACCACATCGCCGTGGACCCCTTTGACGTCCCGCTCAACCCGTCGAGCTGCTTCCCGAATTGATACGGGCCCAGCACCGCACAGGGCCTTGAGCAGTTCCCACCGCTTGGCAGTCAGAACTTTCCAAAGCAGCTCGGGCGACGCGAAGCTGATTCGGGCCGACTTGTGTTGTTTGTGTGTATGCCATGCCTGAGCAAACTCGGACATGGCCTCTTTCGGAGACCGAACATCAAGAATCACTGTTTTCATGATTCCACCTCTCGATATCGTTCTGGAAATCCACCAGGAGCTGCTCCGGATTGGAGAACTCGTATGTGCGCTCCTTCCCACCCCAATGGCGGTGATCGCCTTTGCCAGCTTCATTTTCATAGCGGAGCACACAGGTTTCGTTTACCACATAGGCCAAGCGGTACTTGAAGCCATGGGGCGACCCCGCTAATGGCGTTGGCAATCGCCAGAGCAACAGCTCTGCGAAGCGGTTCTCGGCGTACACGATGCGCTGCCGGAATAACTCAGTGGCGTCATGTTGGCGATAATGCCAACATGACGAGGCGTTGTCAATTGCGACAACAATGAGGCAACGGAGCCGAATTACTAAATCTGCTGCGGCCTGGCTTTGCAGCGTAGCAAGGCCGCCTCGGCCATCCGTTGAGTGATAAACCTACAGCAAAGTCCAATGCTTGTCCACCGCGTCGCCCGGTTCGACCCTCCGGGATAGACTGCGAATTCGGCGGTCTATTCAGCTATCAGCCCGCAGTCTATCTCGCCTCTGTGTGATAGGAATGAGGCGGCAGAGGGTTAGGCGATCAGCATTTCTCCTTCAATTTGAAACGCCCCTGCATGGCGACTTCTACCCTTAATTCGTTCAGCGCAGGATCGTGCAGTACAGGATGAAAAGTGAGGATAACTGCAATTCCGGCAGGTGGTCGATGATGCGGAGTTTCACGTCGTCGCCCAGTTGGATCTGGCGTCTAATGCCCCCGGGAAACAAGAAGATCATAGCTTCTTGTGACTATTGCGTATATGTCATTGTTGACATATAGCATGCCGATAGGGCCGACAAGCAAGCCACTGGCCTGGTTACGCGGAGAGGTGAAGAGCCCGCCGTTGTCGGCCGCGGCCAGAATCGAAGCCGGGGCCTTACTCCGCCGGTTGCAACGTGGGGAGAAGCTGAGCATGCCGCGGTCACGACCGCTGCCCATCATCGGCTCACGTTGTCACGAATTGCGGATCCCCGATGAAGCGGCCACGTGGCGGATTGTCTATCGCATAGACGCCGACGCACTGTGATCGCCGAAGTCTTCAGAAAAAAGACGCGGGCTACACCACACCAAGTCATTGAGATCTGTAGGCGGCGTTTGCGCGCCTACGATGAGGCGGCTCGTGAGGAGGAATAAATATGGACAGGACAAAGCGGAAACAGCTTGAGGCTCGAGGATGGCGAGTGGGCGCGGCTGGCACATTCTTGGGGCTTAGCCCCGAAGAAGCCGCGCTGGTGGAGATGAAGGTGAACTTGAGTCAGGCGTTGCGGGCGCGGCGCGAGGCTCGTGGGCTCTCCCAGTTGGCCCTTGCTAAACGACTGAAATCGAGTCAATCCCGCGTGGCGAAGATGGAAGCGGCTGACCAGACCGTCTCGATCGATTTGCTGGTGCGTGGATTGGTGCTGCTGGGTGCGAAACCGCGTGAGATTGCACGAGCCTTGGGGCGCGACGCCGGCGCTGCAGCCTAATCCACCGATATTGAGCGCACCGCCGTAAGTTCACCTTCGAAAGAGAGGCTGATTTCCGCAGCACCACGAGGACCTCGCGCCCTTACCATGAGGAAACATCTCAGCTCAGCGCATAAGTGAGAGGAAAGTTATTGCAGCTCCGGCACACGGTCGATGATGCGGAGTCGGACGTCGTCGCCGAGTTGGATTTGAACCATTTTGGTCGAAAGGTTTTCGCGGACTTGATTCACATCGTTCACGGTGAATTGGATTTGACCGCCGCAGCGCTCGACGAGGTGATAGAGCAACAGTGTGGTGAGGTAGCTGACCTCTTCGTCGTTGGCGTGCTCGCTGAAATTTAATATTTGCGGCATGATGGTCTCAACATCTCCCTGTGGTGAAGATTTGTTATCGCCGAAGCGAGGTCGATCGCACAATGCCCCAAAAGAAGGGGAGCGGCAAGCGACAGTTTTGTACAATTGAAGGGGGCGCCCGGTGGAAGGCAGCTGGTCCAGACGTCCGGGAGTGGCAAATCGGTTAGGTCGTTCGCGGTGAGGGCGCTCTTACGGAGACGGGGAACTGCTCATGGCCGGGATGAATTGCACATGATCAGCCAGCTGGTCGAGAAGGGAGAGGGTTATCGATGGTTCTTTCTGCGGCCTTGCATGGAGAAAAAGAATTCCCTGCAAGTCTGGTCCCATGACTGCCACGCCGCGGCCGGTTAACGAGCCTGCCACGTAGGTTGCGGTCAGTTTCCTTCCATGACGAATCACATTGCCGGTCAGTTCAAACACCAGCGTGTCGGTAATGGGTTGCGGCTCTCCGAGTAAGGCAAAGAGTTCGTCTTCCGTCTGGTTGAGAATCGCGAAGGCCAGCACAAAGCCGGCTTCTTTTTCTGAGACCAGGAGCACGGCGGCCATATTCTCCAGCTGTTCTCCACGCCAATTTGCCGGAATGAGAAATGAGGCCGTGCCGTTCGGCACGTGCACGCGGGTGCCAGCTCGATAGCTCTGTCCCGCCTGCGTGTCTATCGCTGCTGTATGGGGCGTCGGACCGGACGACGGTGCTTGTGCCTGACTCTCTTGTATCCCAAGTGCGAGACAGCAAATTACGGGAAGGATTATACGAACGGGGCTAGGTGCGATCATTCTCTCGTCGGCACAAGATCGGTGCCACGGATCAGGGTTGGTCGCTGTCCAACGGAGGACAGGTGCAGATCAAATGGCGATCCCCGTAGGCTTCATCGATGCGGCCGACTGCCGGCCAGAACTTGTTGGCTCTGACAGATGGAGTCGGGAATGCCGCCTGCTCCCTCGTATAGGGACGATTCCAGTCCGTGGCCGTGACCGTGGTCGCCGTGTGCGGTGCATTCTTGAGCAGATTATTGGCGCGCGGTTGACGCCCGTCGGCGATCGCTTGGATCTCCGCGCGAATGGCGATCATTGCCTCGCAGAACCGGTCTAACTCTGCTTTCGCTTCACTCTCTGTCGGTTCAATCATCAAGGTGCCGGCGACCGGAAACGACACGGTTGGCGCGTGGAAGCCGTAATCCATGAGGCGCTTGGCGACATCCATGGCTTCGACGCCGGAGGTTTCTTTAAAGGGGCGCAGATCGAGGATGAATTCGTGCGCGACATGCCCCGTCGTTCCCGTATAGACGATGGAGTAGTGCTTTTCCAATCGTTTGGCCATGTAGTTGGCGTTGAGGATGGCGACTTGCGTGGCCTTCTTGAGACCGTCGCGGCCCATGAGGGCGATGTACACCCAGGAGATGGGGAGAATGCTTGCGCTTCCGTGCGGGGCTGCGGACACGGGACCGATCGACTCGCGGGTTCCCTGCCCCGTCACAGGATGCCCCGGAAGGTAAGGCGCGAGATGTCTGGCGACGCCGATGGGCCCCATGCCAGGGCCGCCTCCGCCGTGCGGGACGCAAAACGTTTTGTGCAAATTCAGATGGCAGACATCGGCGCCGATGTCGCCCGGCCGGCAGAGTCCGACCTGCGCGTTCATGTTGGCCCCGTCCATGTAGACCTGACCGCCATGGGTATGGACGATCTGGCAGATCCGGCGCACGTCCGCTTCGAAGACTCCGTGCGTTGACGGGTAGGTCAGCATCAAAGCCGCCAGCCGGTCGCGGTGCTGCACGGCTTTCGCTTCCAGATCGGTCAGATCCACATTCCCCTGCTTGTCGCAGGCCACGACGACCACCGTCATCCCGGCCATTGCCGCACTCGCAGGGTTGGTGCCGTGGGCCGACACAGGGATCAGGCAGACATTCCGATGGGACGCGCCCTGCCCGCGGTGGTACGCGCGAATCACCATCAACCCCGCGTATTCACCCTGGGAACCCGCGTTGGGCTGGAGCGAGATGGCGGCAAATCCCGTAATCTCGGCCAGCCAGGATTCCAGCTGGCGGAAGAGTGCCTGATAGCCCTGTGTCTGCTCGGCCGGAGCGAAAGGATGGAGATGGGCAAATTCCGGCCAGGTGACCGGGAGCATCTCCGCTGTCGCGTTCAGTTTCATGGTGCAGGAGCCCAGCGGAATCATCGAATGCGTCAGAGACAAATCCTTCCCCTGGAGTCGATGCAGATAGCGCAACATCTCATGCTCGGAATGATAGCGATTGAAAATCTCATGGGTGAGATAGGAACTGGTCCGTGCCAACGGATTGGGATAGCGGGGCTCAACAGCGCCGGCGAGGTCGATGACCTGGAAGGGCAGGCGGTCGTGGCCGACGAAGAGCTCCAGGAGTGTCCTGACCTCGTGCTCGGTGCTGGCTTCATCCAGGGAGAGACCGAGGGATCCGTCGTCATGGGTCCGGAGATTGACTTGCCGTTCGTTCGCTCTGACGCGGATCAGATCGACCTGGTTCTTGGGCGCGCGGACGCGCAACGTATCGAAGAACAATTCCGGGCCCACGTCGAAGCCGAGTCGGCGCAAACCTTCGGCAAGCATCAGTGTCAATCCATGCACGCGTTGCGCAATGCGGCGCAAGCCCTCTGGGCCGTGGTACACGGCATACATGCCGGCCATGACGGCCAAGAGCACCTGGGCCGTGCAAATATTGCTCGTCGCTTTTTCACGCCGGATATGTTGCTCGCGTGTTTGAAGGGATAAGCGGTAGGCCGTATTGCCGGCCGTATCTTTCGAGACTCCGACGATTCGGCCGGGCATCTGGCGCTTGAACTCTTCCCTGGTGGTTAAGAACGCGGCATGCGGGCCGCCGAATCCCATAGGGACACCGAACCGCTGGCTGGAGCCCACGGCAATATCCGCGCCGAAGTCTCCGGGCGAACGCAGCAGCGTCAAGGCCAGCAGGTCTGTGGCGACCACCGCGAGCATCCCCGCCTCATGGGCTTGAGCGACCAGGCCGCTGACGTCCCCGACGTAGCCGTCGCTCGTCGGGTATTGGAGCAACAATCCGCACAAGGACTTATCCGAGAACTTGATCGACGCGTTGGGGCCTGAGCGAATGGTGATCTCCAAGGGTTCAGCGCGTGTTCGGAGTACCGCGAGGGTCTGCGGATGGCAGTCCTGCGAGACAAAGAATTCTTTCCGCTCTTCGCCCCGGGAGCGAGCTATGGCCAAGCACATGGCCATAGCTTCTGCGGCGGCGGTCCCCTCGTCCAGCAATGACGCATTGGCCAAGGGCAAACCGGTCAGATCGCCGACCATCGTTTGAAAATTTACCAGCGCTTCAAGGCGGCCTTGGGCGATCTCGGCCTGATAGGGCGTGTATTGGGTGTACCAGCCGGGGTTTTCCAGAATGTTCCGCTGGATCACGCCAGGGGTGATGCAATGGTAATAGCCCATGCCGATGAGTGAACGGTAGACGCGGTTCTGAGCCGCGATCTGCTTCAGCTCGCCCAGCACGGCCTGCTCCCCTCGCTGCGGCGGCAAGTCCAGCGGTTTTCGCAGCTGGATATCCTGGGGGACCGTGACATCGCAGAGATGTTCCAGCGACGGCATGCCGGCTACGGCCAGCATGTCGCGGATGTCGTCGTCCGACGGGCCGATATGGCGCTGCGGGAAGAGATCGGTCGATTGCAAAAAATCAGGTTGAGGCATGTTCGTTCGATCCGCTCGTATCAGATGGTTCGTGAATGGCTAATGAGCCCGAGGAGAGTACCATGGCGTTGCTCCATTTCCAATATCCCACGGCCTGGAGTCGCCGCTGCTTGCCTTGGAGATGGATAGTTCTGTAAGTACAGGGGATAGAGGGCATACTTCCCATTACCGTGGGGCCTGATGACGACTCAGCGAACGCATGTGCATGACATTCTCATCGCCGGGGCCGGTCTGGCAGGCATGCGCGCGGCTCTTGCCGCGCCGGGGAATCTGGACGTGGCGCTGATCTCAAAAGTTCATCCGGTTCGCAGCCACTCAGTGGCGGCTCAAGGCGGGATCAACGCCGCGCTCGGTGAGAATGATTCGTGGGAAGCCCATGCCTTCGATACGGCGAAGGGAGCGCTCTACCTCGGCGATCAGGATGCCATTGAGGCGATGTGCCGAGAGGCTCCGGGGGACATCCTTGAGTTGGAGCGACTGGGCGTGATCTTCAGCCGTGATGCCCAGGGCCGCATCGCTCAGCGACCGTTCGGAGGGGCCGGATTCCCGCGCACGTGCTACGCGGCTGATCGCACCGGCCATGCGTTGCTGCATGCGCTGTATGAGCAAATTCTCAAGCGGCGTACTACGGTCTACGAAGAGTGGTATGTCACCGCGCTCGTGGTCGAAGAAGGCGTCTGTCGAGGGGTGATTGCCTGGGATACGGTTCACGGCGGTTTGCGGCTGATTCAAGCCAAGGCGGTCATCCTTGCGACAGGCGGGAGTGGGCGGGTCTTTCTGACCAGCACGAACGCCGTGATCAATACCGGCGACGGCATGGCGTTGGCCTATCGCGCCGGGGCGCCGCTCATGGATATGGAATTCGTCCAGTTTCATCCGACCACATTGAAAGACACGGGCATTCTGATCACGGAAGGGGCGCGGGGTGAGGGCGGCTATCTGCTCAACACGCTGGGCGAGCGGTTCTTGAAGCGGTATGCGCCGGAGCAAATGGAATTGGCGACCCGCTCGACGGTCTCTCTCGCGATCGGGCAGGAAATTCTTGAAGGTCGGGGAGTGGATGGGTGCGTATTGCTGGATCTCCGGCATCTCGGGCGGGACAAGATTATGGAACGGCTCCCGCAAATCCGGCAGATCGCGATGGAGTTTGCCGGGCTCGATCCCGTTGAAACGCCGATTCCCATTCGGCCCGGCGCGCACTATCAAATGGGCGGAGTCAGAACCAACCAATGGGGTGAGACGGCCATCCTCGGCCTCTTTGCGGCAGGAGAATGTGCCTGCGTCAGCGTGCACGGAGCCAATCGCCTCGGCGGCAATTCGCTGTTGGAAACGATCGTATTCGGGCGCCGCGCCGGGGTGAAGGCCGGTGAGTATGCCGGAACCGTAGGGCATGGGACTCCTGCGCCGCAGCATCTCGCCGAAGAGCAGGTCAGAATTGAGCGGTTGCTTTCGCAGAGCAAAGGCGAGCGTGCCTGGCAGGTGCGGCAGGAACTGGGGGATACGTTGAGCACGAACCTCGGCATCTTCCGGACAAAGGAATCGATGATAACGGCCGGAAGCAAGGTGCGGGAGCTCCGGCACCGCGCGGCGGCGGTCACGGTGCAGGACAAGGGACGAGTCTTCAACACCGATTTGATCCAGGCCCTGGAGCTCCAATGTTTGGTCGAACTTGCGGAAACCATTGTTGCAGGGGCGCTCGCGCGCGAGGAGAGCCGCGGCGCGCACTACCGTTCGGATTTCCCCACGCGCAACGATGCCGCCTGGTTGCGGCATACGGTGGCTCAACGGACGCCCGAGGGCATGAGGTTGTCCTATGCTCCGGTCACCGTCACCCGGTTCCAGCCCAAGTAGGATGCCTCGGTCCTGGTTGCGGCATACGGTGGCTCAACGGACGCCTGCGGGCATGAGGTCGTCCTATGCCTCAATCATTCGGTTCCAGCCCAAGTAGGATATCGCCGCCATGCATCGGGCCGTAGCCGGAACTCCGTTCGTTCACCACATCTACCTGAGGACATCTTCCGTAGGTTTGGTATAATCGGCCGGCAGGAGGAGTCCGTATGCGTGTGCTCGTGGTCGAAGACGAAACGAAAGTCGGCTGTTTCATCAAGCGCGCGCTCGAGGAAGAAAGCTACGCCGTCGATCTCTGTGAAGACGGGGCCAAAGGACTTGAGATGGCGCTGGCGACCAACTACGATTTGATCGTCGTCGATCTCATGTTGCCGTCGATGTCGGGGATGGACATTCTCAAAGCCGTGCGGCGCGAACGGATTCAAACGCCGGTGATGATTCTGACGGCGCAGTCCCAGGTAGACCAACGGGTGAAAGGACTCGACGCCGGCGCCGACGATTATCTCACCAAGCCGTTTGCCATCGATGAATTGCTGGCCCGTGTCCGGGCGTTGTTGCGCCGGGGGGCGACGGAGAGCCCCGGCATTCTGCAAATCGATGATTTGGTGCTGAATCCGGCGACCCGCGAGGTCGCGCGCGGCGGGACGCGTATTGAGCTCACGCTGAAAGAATATGCGCTGTTGGAATATCTCATGCGGCACACCGGACGGGTGCTGACGAGGCCCATGATTTCCGAACACGTGTGGAACCAGGACTTCGACACCTTCACCAATGTCATCGATGTCTACGTCAATTATCTCCGCAACAAGATCGACCGGGGCCGGTCGAAAAAACTCATCCATACGATCCGTGGCAGCGGCTATATGCTGAAAGTCGACTGATGCCGTTACGACTTCGGTTGACGCTCTGGTACGGGAGCACGCTGGCCCTCGTTCTTATCGTATTCTCCGTCGTGCTGTACAACATTACGGCGCGGAGTCTTCGCGATGCGGTGGATCAATCGTTAGAAGAGACCGCCAATACAGCGGTCCGGTCGCTGGAAGAGCGGGGGTTTCTTCCGCTCATCGACGAAGAAGAGCTGCTCTCGCAGTTTCCCGAACTTGCCCGGATCGACAAGTTTTTTCAGATCTTCAGCCCGTCAGGAACGATCACGCTCCGTTCTCCCAATATCAAGCAACACGAAGTCCCGCTCAGCCGCACGGCGCTCGAAACGACGTTCAGCGGGAAATCCATTTTTGAATCGGCAAAGTATCCGAAGGAGCCGCCGCTCCGACTCGTGTCCGTGCCGATCATGTATCGCGGAACCTTGCTCTACATTGTGCAAGTCGGGACGTCGATGGAATCGATCGAAGACACGTTGCGCCGGCTGCTGCTGGTGTTGCTGGTGACGATGCCGATTGCGCTGGCGGTGTCGCTGGCCAGCGGATGGTTTCTGGCCGGTCGCGCGCTGCGGCCGGTCGACGCGATCACGCTGGCGGCCCAGCGCATCGCCGCCGGCGATCTCAGTCAGCGGTTGACCGTCTCGACCGCTCCCGACGAGATCGGGCGCTTGGCCAGCATGTTCAACGACATGATCGGCCGGCTCGATGTGTCGTTCCGGCAGATTCGTCAATTTACCAGCGATGCGTCCCACGAGCTCAGGACCCCGTTGACCGTCATGAAGGGAGAGACCGAATTGGTGCTCCGGCGCCCCCGCCCGGTGGGCGACTACCAATCCGTGCTCGAAAGCAATCTGGAAGAAATCGATCGCATGACGCGCATCGTCGATGAGTTGCTCTTCCTTTCCCGCGCCGACATGGGAGAGGTGAGAATGGAGACGCTGCCGGTCGGCCTGGAATCGCTCGTGGAAGACATCCACCGGCAAGCGACGCTGCTCGGGCAGGATCGCAACATCGCCGTCACGCTCGGCACGGTGCAGCCGGCCGTCGTCCAAGGCGACGAACTCCGGCTGCGAGAGTTGCTGTTGAATTTGGTGGAGAATGCCATCAAGTACTCTCACCCCAACGGGAAGGTCGAGATCTCGCTCGTCACAGAAGCGTCGCGCGCGCGCCTGTCGGTCACAGATCAAGGGATCGGCATCGCGCCCGATGATCTGTCCCGCATCTTCCATCGTTTTTTCAGGACCGATGGCGCCAGGGCCCATACGAAGAAGGGTACGGGCCTTGGCCTGGCGATTTGCACCTGGATTGCCGAGTCTCACAAGGGTCGTATCGACGTGACGAGCGAGCCGGGTGTCGGCTCAACGTTTACGGTCACGATTCCCCTGGCAGGTCCTTCCGCTTAACGACTTCTAATTCGCTCCTAATCCCCTTTTCATCACCGGCTGTTACGGTCACTCGTATATCACTGCGAGAAAGACCCGTTCACCGGCATTATTGTCACCAGGAGGAAACTATGAAGAAGTTGGTTCAAAAGGCGGTCGTTGCAAGCATAGCTGTCGTCGCGGTAGGAGCGGCGCTGATCTGGGGCGGTCAATCGCTGCCTTCTTCCCATGCCTCCAGCGGAATCCAGCCCACGGCAACCGCCGTGGCGCTGCCGATCGCCCCGGCGACGAACGGGTTTACGGAAGTGGCCAAGGCGGTCACACCGGCCGTGGTGAACATTACGACGCTCATGGGAGAGAAAGTCTCCGATAGGCGGAAAATCCCCAATGAACTGCGTGATCGGATGGAAGAGTTTTTCGGCGGGCCGCAAAGTCCGGGAGCCCCCCGTGGATTTCGTGGGCCGCAAGGTCCCGGTGAGCCTCGCGGTCATCGTGGCGGCGGCCAGGGCTCCGGGGTGATTGTCTCTCCGGAGGGCTATGTGCTGACCAATAACCATGTGATCGAAGGCGCGCAGGAAGTCACGGTCACATTGCCGGACAAACGTGAATTCAAGGGCACGATTGTCGGAACCGATCCCAAGACGGATTTGGCGGTGGTAAAGATCGATGGACAGAATCTTCCGACGGTCGTCTGGGGCGATGCCGGCACGCTGCAAGTCGGCGAGTATGTGTTGGCGGTCGGGAATCCATTCGGGTTGAATTCGACGGTGACGCTCGGCATCGTGAGCGCGCTGGGCCGTGGCCGGATGGGCATCACGCAGTATGAAGACTTCATTCAGACGGACGCCGCCATCAATCCCGGCAACTCCGGCGGCGCCTTGGTCAATACGCGCGGGGAACTGGTCGGGATTAATACGGCGATCTTCTCGCAGACCGGCGGGTATCAGGGCGTGGGGTTTGCCGTGCCGACCAGCATGGGCAAGCCGATCTATGAAAGCCTGATCAAGAGCGGAAAGGTCGTGCGTGGATACCTGGGCGTCGGGATTCAGGATCTCAGTCAAGATCTCGCCAAGTCGTTCGGGATTAAGCATGCAAAGGGCGCGCTGGTCAGTGACGTGAAGGAAGACGGCCCGGCAGACCAAGCCGGTCTCAAGCAAGGCGACATCATCACCGCCTATCAGGGTTTGCCGGTTGAGGATGCAGTGGCATTGCAGCGCCTGGTGACAAGAACAGGGGTTGGGATAAAGGTGCCGGTCAAGGTGATCCGCGATGGTCACGAGAAAGACCTCACGGTAACGATCGGGGAACAGTCGGATACGACGAAGGTCGCGAAAGCCGACGTCGGTGAAGCGGACTATGCTTTTGCCGGAGTGGCCGTCCAGGACCTGGATCGGGAGACTGCGAAGGAACTGGGTCTCAAGGGCAAGGCGCAGGGAGTCGTTGTGACAGGCGTCGAGCCGGAGAGCGGCGCCGAGAAGGCCGGCTTGATGACGGGTGATATCATTCGTGAGATCAACCGCCAACCGGTCAAGTCGGTCAAGGAGTTCGAGAAGGCCTCATCTGCGATCAAGAAGGGTGACAATGTTCTGATCCTGATCAACCGCCACGGCAATGCGCTATTCCTGACCGCGAAAGTGTAGGTGAGTGAACGGGGGATGGGGCGCTCGCCTCGTCCCCCGCCGAAGGCCCCTTTGAGTATCCTGACTAATCGAACACGACGGTCTTTCTTCCATACACCAGCACCCGATGCTCGATATGCCGGCGCACCGCCCGCGCTAAGACAATCTCTTCCAGATCGCGCCCCTTCCTCACCAGGTCATCGACCGTATCCCGGTGGCCGACGCGAATCACGTCCTGCTCGATGATCGGTCCTTCGTCGAGATCCTGTGTCGCATAGTGGGCCGTCGCGCCGATAATTTTCACGCCCCGCTCATAGGCCTGCCGATAGGGATTTGCGCCGATGAAGGCGGGCAGAAACGAGTGATGAATGTTGATCACCGGACAACCGATTTGAGCGAGGAAGTCGGCGCTCAGAATCTGCATGTAGCGGGCCATGACCACCAGTTCCACCTGATGAGATTTCAACGCCAAGATGACTTGCTGCTCTTGTTGGGGCTTGGTTTCTTTCGTCACCGCTAAGACCACGAAGGGGATCTTGAACAGGTGGGCCCACTCGGCGCAGGTGTCATGATTGGAAATGATGACCGGAACATCGATGCGCAACTCGCCTCGCCGGTGCCGTTGGAGAAGGTCGGCCAAGCAGTGATCCTGCTTTGAGACGAGCATGCCGACACGGGTGCGATGGCTGGAGTGATGAACCTCATAGCGCATGTCGAACACTTTGGCGATGGGGGCGAAGGCGGCGGAGATTTCGTCGGGAGGAATCTGCAATCCCTCGGTGGCGAACTCCATCCGCATCAGGAAGTCGTTCGTTTCTTCATCGGTATGGTGGTCCGAGTCGAGAATGTTGCCGCCGAAGTCGTGGATGAAGCCCGACACGCGGGCGACAATGCCTTTCCTGTCTTTGCAGTGGATCAGAATCACCACGGAATCTTTACGAGCGGCTGCCATGCGGATGCGCCCCCTTTCATCAATATCCGGAGAGTGTAGCAGATCGAGAAGGCGGCATGGTGAGCGGCTAAGAGACGATGCGGCCGACGAGATCGTAGGTGGCCGCATCCGCGATCTCGACCTTGACGAGGTCGCCAGGCGCGGGACGGGGCGCGTCCCCGTGGAGAAGCGCCTGTCTCGGCGGGCGCGGGGTGGGCGGGTCCGAAGACGCCCGGGGCGGGCGGGTGAGAAGGCCGGGCT